>CAJTLY010000010.1 GCA_910577095.1 uncultured Alphaproteobacteria bacterium | reverse complement strand
TCCGGTTCCTGTAATGTGAAGTTATAGTCGTTTTCCGAGCCTTCGGAATAGGAAAATACGCTGTTTTCACCCAAAGTCGGGGTTAGAGAGGCGGCAATTGCCGGCGCGCTCAAAAAAGTCGTCGCCGTTAATGCAATTACCCAAGAAGTATGTTTAGTCATTTACACAATCCTTATCAAAATGCATTTAAACGTTCATTTTTTTGTTATGGATAAATGTCGATGTCAGATTTGGAAAAAAATAAATAAAATTGTTGATTTCAAATAAGTTACAATTGATTTTAGAAAAAAATGAATCTACACTAAAAACGTATCAAAAAAATGAACCTTTTTTTGCTACAGCATAAATTCTCCTTTTTTCCCATCAAAATGAAGCCAAAACAAAAACTCCCGGCATTGCCTTTGACAATAAAAAAATCCGGAGAAACCCCGGATTTTATAGTTGATTAATATATTTCAGTCCGATTAACAAGCCTTATACCAGCATGGTATCAAGCAACTCACGACAATAGGCCCGCAGATCCGGATTTTCCATTAAAGAAAGCTTCAAATTGGCCTTGGCCAAATCAGCGTTGGTTCCGCAATCAAAACGCAAGGTATCGCAAAGCACCCCGGTCAGTTTCATTCCGCGTTCGGCCGCCAGGCCCGCGGCATCGGCCAGGTTGATTTCACCGTTGGTCCCTTTTTTGACCTCCGGCAGAATATCCATAATTTCATTGGGCAGAATATAGGGACCCATGCTGGCATAGTTGGAAGGAACCTGGTCCAACGCCGGTTTTTCGATTTTTCCTTTGGCGCGGACGATTCTGCCGTCGCGAACCGCACCGATCAAGGCACCGTATCGAACCATCTGTTCCCGCGGAAATTCCATTATATTTTCGACCATGCCGCCTTCTTCTTCATAAACGTCCAGCAACTGACGCAGAATTCCCTTGCCGCCGCGAACGTTCAGATAAACATCGTCCGGCCACATGACCACAAAGTCACGCTTGCCGACAATGTCTTTGGCCATCAAAACCGCATGACCGTTACCCTTCGGTTCGCTCTGTTCGGCAAAATGAAAACGCATTCCTTCGGGAATAATATCTCTCACCGCTTTCAAAAGATCGTGCTTGCCTTTTTCTTCCAAATGCTTTTCCAACCACGGATAGGGAGAAAAATAGCTTTCGAACAAGTGTTTGCAAGACTGGTCGCTGTAGACGAAGACAATATCCTTAATACCGATTTCCGCACAGGCATTGATCGCATATTGGATGATAGGCAGGTTGTTCAAAGTCAAAAAGCCTTTGTGTAAAACTTTGGTAGCAGGCAGGTTGCGTGTTGACAATCCGGCCACGGGGAGGATACAAACCTCAGGTTTTCTATGCATTAAAATCTCCAAATAATAACAACAACATTAATACTTGGTAATATAACACAAAAAACCGATTCGACAAGTTCTATCTGCTACTGTTTTACAATTATTCCACCGCTTTTCACATAGCCGGCACCGGAAGAACGCCCTCCGCCTTCGCTTCCCCGTCGTCCCTCGTCGGTTTGGTTGCCGTCATCGGAAAAATCAAGCACTTTTACTTTTTGTTCCTTAACTGCCGCTTCGGTCCGGCGAATATCGTCCAAATCGCGTTCCACCGTCACCGTTTTGCCGCCGGCGGTAGAGATCTGTCCGGTATTTTCTTCCATTTTGCGCTTAACTTCCTGATCATGCAACCACTTGGCATAGGCTTTTTCCTCCAGACGGACTTTTTCTTCGGCATACGCGGCCAGGTCAGCCGCGGCCTTCTCCATCCGGCTCAGTTCGTTCACCGTATTCTGCCGCGCGGTATCAAACTTTTTGTAATATTCTTCCAACCGTGCGGTATCGGACACGTTTTGCAAATCGATGTTGGCCTTGGCTATTTCCGAGTTAATTTCGTCAATCGCCAAAACGCCGGCTTCAATTTGTTTTTTCCATTCAATGATACTTGCGTCTTTTTGCGGATAAAAACCGGTATTGATCGCCGCCAAACGTTTTTCCAGCCCGCCCAGCTTGTCGATATACGCGGCGGAAATTTTCTTCGAACTGTTATAATTGTTGAAAATTACATTATAGCTTTCGTTGATCCGCAGTTTGACATCCTTCAGATGCACCCGTTTCAATTCGGAAACGATCTGCGCCAATTGCTCGTCAACCTTCTTGTTCTGCTGTTCCAGACGGCTGATAACGTCATCGTCGATATTGACCATATTGTCTTTAACGAAAATTTCCTGCAACAAGGCCTGAACACGTTCAATCTGTTTGCCGACGTTTTGGTATTGTGAACGTGTTTTGGGATCTTTGGCCAGCCGGCTGTAGAGTTTGTAATCAGGCATGATTTCGTCATTAAGCACGGCTTCCGCCCGGTGTGCCCGCTCTTGTTGCTTGTCCATCAGACCGCGGTATTTTTCCGTCCGCGCTTTTTCCTGAGCCTTGGCTTCGGCCTCAAGCTTGGCCCAATGGGCATCATAAACGCGGGTCACTTTGCCGACGTCAACTTCCAACACCGGGGTACCGATACTTCCTTCGTAAGAAAAATCAAACCCCGGAACCCGTGCATTGTTAAACGCCGCCTGCAACGACGCATTGCCGGTCCAATTTTTCAGACTGCCGTCGGCCAAAGCGTCGATCACCATGTCCTCATTGACAAAACTGGTGTTGGCAACTTGGTAACTGCCTTTGTCAAGCCGCACCTCTCCCTTCAGCAAATTAAAAATTGTTTCTCCTTTGCCGAGAGCGTCACGGGCCACTGTGGCAAAGCCTTCGGAAACATCGCGTTTATCCAAATCGCTTTCGATTTTTCCAAAATCCCATCCTTTGACAATCGGTTTGTCAATAGTGAAACTAATCGTTCCCGAAAGGTTGGACAGCATGGCGTCTTCCGAAACCGCAGAGGTATCGAACACAATATCCGAATTAACAACGCCGCGGGTCAACCCGTAGATGCTGCCGCTCCAGTTTTCCTTATTGAGGTTCATCCCCCTGACATTGATCTTGCCGTTCAACCTCGGCTCCTGAACCATATTCAGTTCCAACTCGCCGCTGAATACGCCTTTGGCATTTTCGCCGGTGAAACGGCTTAATTTCAAAACGCCCTTATTCAAAGCCAAACTTCCCGAACTGCGGGTGAAGGCATTATTGTTGAACGACAGGCTGCCGGCTTCGAACACGGCGGCGATATCCCAGTTTTTCAACCATTCGTAATCGATTTTGGTCTGACTGAGACGCGGCTTGGCCAAAAACGTTGCCGATTCCGCCGATCCGCGGAAGTTGGTTTTGTCGTCTTTTTGAAGGTTGGCGTTATAAAAGAATTTTTCAAATTCAAAACGGTTTATTTTCAGATTTGTTTTCACCTGGTTGCGGCCGTCTTTATTCTGGTAAGCCAGCGTGCCGGTAAAATTGTTGACGCCGATGTTGGCGTTGAGCCGGTTAAACACCGCCACGTTGCCGTTGGTTTTGACGTCGGCGCTCATTTTAAACAAGCCCAACGGATAATCGGGCGCGTAGGCAACCGAAAAGTTGTTCAGCATTTTGACAAAGTCCGGCGCTTTGATTTCGGTTTTGCCGTTCAAACGATAAATACCGTTATGTCGTGAGATTTCACCGTGATAGGCGGCATCGATTTCACCGAGACGCGCCACGCTTTTGAGGGCGGCACGTTCCAGTCCCCCGGTAACCACACCCGAACTCGAAAAACGTTTCATCGTTTCGAAGTCGGCGGCGGCAATTTCAATTCCGAACTTATTCAAAAACGACGGCATATCGCTGACGACAGCGGTGTACTTAAGGTTTTTAACCTGCGGAACCGCACCGAAACCCGACATTTCGCCTTTGAAGGTGAAATCGCCGCTGGCAACGCTCTTCACCGCCAAATCGACGATTTTCATCACGCCGTTGCGAACGGTGGCTTCCATTTCCAGATTTTCAAACGGCACTTTTTCAAAAATCCCCATTTTCAGCGAGGTCCGAAACTGCACGTCGGCTTCTTTCAAAAACGCCAGCTTGCCGAAACGATAAACCAGACGGTCCTGCCACGGTTTGGCGACAATTTCTTTCGGCAGCGGTGCCACATAATTGTCAAAATTGATACTGTCCGCATCCGCAATCACGAACCAACGGGTTTTATCATCGCGAACAATCCCGATCTTGCCGCTGACAACGCTCTTGTCCAGCGTGAGGTCAAACGGCGCAATTTTGATCATTTCGGTTGTACCTTCAACGGTCGCGCTGAGGGTGCCTTTTTTGTAAGTTCCCTGCGACAGCGGTTCGACGTTTAATTTCAGCCATTTGGCAAATTTAGAAAAGTCGAGCGTGCTGCTGCTGACGTTAAAATTATAAGTCAGCTTTTTCTCAACCGCAAACGCCTCTCCGTTCAGTTTGACAGAGGTTTCGCCCGGCATGGTGGCGCTCAGATTCTGAATTT
Source organism: uncultured Alphaproteobacteria bacterium (assembly GCA_910577095.1). Classification (GTDB taxonomy): domain Bacteria; phylum Pseudomonadota; class Alphaproteobacteria; order RF32; family CAG-239; genus JAFUYI01. The sequence continues at coordinate 59,988 of CAJTLY010000010.1, read as the reverse complement.
TCAGAACATTGTTCATAAAATCGACGCTTAGGTCAAAATCACGGATAACCTGGCCGTTATAAGTGGTTTTCAGCGCCTTCAGGTCGGCAATCACGTCAAAATCGTATTCCGGAACATAATTTTCTTTGCGGTCATATTGTTTCACCCAGTCTTTTACGGCCTGCAGTGCCGGTTCCAACTCAAACTCGGTCATGTTGAACACCGCATCGATACGGCGGCGTTCCGTCCCGTCGTCGCCGATTTTCTGCTCACGCCGCGGAATCAGTATGTTTCCCGCGCCGGCGCTGCCGCCGTACTTGAGGACGATGTTGCCGAGACTGATCTGAGATTTGTCGGTTTTCAGTTCCATTGACAATGCCAGCGGATATTCATAATCTTCCGAAACGTCGACGTTTTTGAAATTCGTATTAATATAGTTGACCGGGTTTTGCGATTCAAAAATCAGATTGCCGTTAACGGCATCATTGTTCAGCAGTACCGTGCCGTCAAAACGCAAATAGCTTTCCGATTGCGGATGGCTGATCACGGCATTGACCGAAGTGGCAAAACTGTCGGAAAACTGTCCCAGCGAAACAGCAAAACCGCCCGGGCTGTTGTCTTTGACATAGCTGCCTTCAATCCGGTACGGCCCGTACAGGCTTTGGGCAATAATTTCGGCATTGAGATTATCCAACACCGAATTAATGTTGTAATCATTGCTGATCAGATGCATCTTTGCTTTTTCGACGGTAACGCTGTTGAGAGAAATCTCAACGTTGTCAATCTGAAAATTCTGCTGATTGCCGCTGGAAGACATCCAGTTGAGTTTGCCGTCGGAATAAGCCTCCACATAAATGTCCGGCTCGATCAGGCTCATCCGTTCAACATTGAAATTACCGCTGATCAAAGAGCGGATCGAGAGCGTGGAAACCAGTTTTTCGATCTTGGACAGAAGCACCTTCTCGCCGCCGGCGGCCTGATTATAGATTTTGATGTCCGCCGCTTCCAAATACGGAGAAGGGAAAAGGCTGAAGCGAACCGGCCCGTCAAACACCACTTCTTTGCCGGTGGCGGCCGAGAACTGCTGCGATATCTTATCTTTGTGACGATTCCAGTCGATATTGTTCAGATAGACTGTCACGCCCGCCACCGCAATCAGGACGAGAACAATAACCAACAGCAAAATTTTTTTCCACATAGGCGCTTCCTCTTTTCAAAATGCAAAAAACAAAAATAATCTTTGCTAAAACCGCAATCCTAGCATAATATACCCTATATTGATAAATAAAACATTTAAGGTCAAGCCCGAACATGAAAAATTATCATCAACTTTTCACTTTTGCCCGCAACGCGCTCGAAAACGCCTATGCCCCCTACTCCCGCTTCAGGGTCGGCGCCGCCGTCGAAACCGATGACGGTCGCATCTATACCGGCTGCAACGTCGAAAACGTTTCTTACCCGTGCGGTACCTGCGCCGAAGCCGGTGCCATTGCCGCAATGGTTTGCGGCGGCAACAAAACGATCCGGCGGATATTAATCACTTCCGACGGCTCGTCACCGGTCACGCCCTGCGGTGCTTGTTTGCAACGGATCAGCGAGTTTGCCGATGCCGACACCGAAATTCTGCTTGCCGACCGCACGGGGATCCGGCAGACATTTAAAATGGCAGAACTTCTCCCCAACGCTTTTAAGGAATTTTAAGATGATCAATTTCCCTCAACTGCAACGCCTGTTACAGGACCGCCGGCCGCAAACCGCAATTATTCTCGGTTCGGGCCTCGGCGCCGTCGCCGATAACATCGAAAATCCGCTGATTATCGACTATGCCGATATTGAAGGCTTTCCCCGCCCGGGAGTCGCCGGACACTCGGGCAAAATAATCGTCGGCCGGCTGGGCAGACACGAAGTCCTTTGCCTGCAGGGACGTTTTCATCTGTACGAAGGACATGCCCCGCAGGTGATCGCCGAAGTGGTGCAGGCTCTCAAAAAACTCGGAATTTTGCGGTTGATCGTCACCAACGCCGCCGGCTCGCTCAATCCGGAACTGACGCCCGGCAGCCTGATGCTGATTAAGGACCACATCAACTTTTCCGGTCGCAATCCGCTGATCGGTCCCAACGACGATAATATCGGCCCCCGCTTTCCCGACATGAGCAACGCTTACGACCGCGAAATGCGCCGTCAACTGGAACAACTGGCGGCAAAACACGGCATCGCTTTGCCGGAAGGGGTTTATCTGATGGTGCTGGGACCGAACTTCGAAACCGCCGCCGAAATTCGCGCTTTTCGCGTTCTCGGCGCCGATGCCGTCGGAATGTCAACCGTTCCCGAAGTGATTGCCGCCGTTCATGCCGGCATCAAAGTTCTGGCGGTTTCGGCAATTACCAACTTCGGAACCGGCCTGCAGACGCAACCTTTGTCGCACGAAGAAACAATTGCCAACGCTGCCCGCGCCGGCGGCAACCTCACTTCTTTAATTACCGCTTATCTCGAGGAGTATTAAAATGACCGACAACCAGACCGCACGCCGCCTGATCGGCAGTCTCGACCTGACCTCGCTCAACCGCGACGACACCGAAGCCAAAATTACCGCCCTCTGTCAAAAAGCCTGCACCCCTTACGGATATACCGCCGCCGTTTGCATCTATCCGGAATGGGTTGGTTTGGCCAAAAAGCTTTTGAAAAAAACACCGGTCAAAATTGCCACCGTGGTTAATTTTCCCGCCGGCGGACACGACTTCAAACAAATGAAAGAAGAAATTAAAAAAGCGCTCGGCAGCGGTGCCGACGAAATCGACGCCGTTTTCCCTTACCGCGATTTTCTGGCCGGCAATCTTGACGAATGCCGCCGTTTTCTCGAAATCGTCAGTCGCGAAACCGCCAAACAAACATCCAAAATCATTTTGGAAACCGGCGCCCTCCGTCATGTATCGGCCATTGCCGCCGCTACCCGGCTTTGTCTGGGCTACGACGTCGGTTTTATCAAAACCTCCACCGGCAAAACCGAAGTCTCCGCCACCGTCGGCGCCGCCAACATCATCCTCGAAACCATTCGCGACAGCGGTAAAAACGCCGGTTTTAAAGCCAGCGGCGGTATTCGCGATTTTGAAGAAGCACGCAAATACCTTACCCTTTCCGAAGTAATCATGGGGGAAAACTGGCCCGATCCCGACCATTTTCGCATCGGCGCCAGTTCGCTGCTGGACGACCTGATCCGAGTTATTGAAGGGGGAAACTGATATGCTGCCTCAGGAAATCATTCGCAAAAAACGCGACCGGCGGGAACTCACTGACGAAGAAATCGCTTTCTTCGTTAACGGCGTTACCGACGGCAGCATTGCCGATTGTCAGATCGGCGCCTTTACCATGGCCGTGTTGCTCAACGGCTTTTCCGAAGCGGAAACGACGGCGCTGACGCTCAAAATGCGCAATTCCGGCAGTGTTCTGCAGTGGCCGGAACTTGATGCGCCGGTCGTAGACAAACATTCTTCGGGAGGCGTCGGCGACAAAGTAAGCCTGATGCTGGCGCCGATGCTGGCGGCCGCCGGCGTGTATGTGCCGATGATCTCCGGACGCGGTCTCGGACACACCGGAGGAACACTCGACAAATTCGATTCGATCCCCGGTTACCAAACTCAACCGGACAACGATCTTTTTCGCGCCACGGTCAAAGAAGTCGGCTGTGCCGTTATCGGCCAAACCGGCAGCCTGGCGCCCGCCGACAAAAAAATCTACGCTGTTCGCGACGTTTGCGCCACCGTCGAGTCCATTCCGCTGATTACCGCTTCTATATTGTCCAAAAAGTTGGCGGCCGGCCTTGACTGTCTGATCATGGACCTCAAATTCGGCAACGGCGCTTTTATGAACAATCTTGAAGACGGACGGGCACTGGCGCGTTCAATCGTCAAAGTGGCCAACCGCACCGGCACCAAAACCCAAGCTTTGCTTACCGATATGAATCAGGTGCTCGGCACCGCCGCCGGAAACGCGGTTGAAATGCAGGAAGCCGTCGATTACCTGAAAGGGCAGCCCGCCGACCCGCGCCTGCATGAGGTAACCATGCGCCTGGCAGCCCGTTTGCTGACAATCTCAGGACAATTTTCCGCCGAGACCGACGCTCTGAAAAGGCTGGAACGGGATCTTGCTTCCGGAAAAGCGCTTGAGACCTTTGCCCGCATGATTGCCAAACTGGGCGGTCCGGCAGATTTTACCGATCATCCGGCAAAATATCTTCCGCAGGCGCCGGTGATTCGACCGGTTTTTCCGCACGACGCCGGTTATGTGGAAAGCATGAATACCCGTAACATCGGCCTCAGCATCATCGGATTAAAAGGCGGTCGCACCACCCCGGGACAAACAATAGATTACTCCACCGGTTATACCGGTTTCTGTCAAATCGGCGATTATGTCGATTCGCAGACACCGCTTGCCTTTGTCCACGCGGCCAACCAAGAAGATTTTGCCCGGGCTGCCGCCGAACTGCAAAACAACGTCACCGTTTCCGACCGCAAACCGCAGTCGGCACCGGTAATTGCCGAAACCGTGGAATAAAGCGATGCTGGAGAAAATGGTCAATTATTATCTGGCTCCCAACCTGCCGCAGGACAAACACGCCTTTTTCGGTCGTAACGGCGGCGTATCGGAAGGACTTTATGCCAGTCTTAATTTCAACTGGCGCAGTCAGGACAAACCGGAAAATATCGAAACCAACCTTGAACTGATCGGAAAATTCTATCAACTGCCGGGCAATCGGATTATGCGTCCCAAACAGGGACACACCGCTACCGCTGTTTATATTGACACGCCGACCCGCTATCAGATTGAAGCCGACGGTGTGGTGACCGACCGCCCGGACATTGTTCTCGGCATTACCACCGCCGACTGTATGCCGATCCTGCTGGCCGATGACAAACACGGTCTCATTGCCGCCGTTCACGCCGGTTGGCGCGGCGCTCTGCAAGGTGTGATTGAAAATACGGTTAAGATCATGCTCGAAAAAGGCGCCGATCCCGACCACATCGCCGCCGCGGCAGGGCCGTGTCTGCAAAAAGAGTCTTTTGAAGTTCGGGAAGACATGCGTTCTTTGTTCGTTGATCAGGATCCGAACAACGGCCGCTTTTTTGCATCGATCGGCAACGGCCGTTATCTGTGCAACCTCGAGGCTTATGTGCATCACCGCCTGCACCTGCTTGGCATTCAAAACGTTTCTTTTTCCGGCATTGACACTTATGCTAACCCGGAACTGTATTTCAGCTACCGTCGCTGCTGTCATCAGAACTTAATCCGTCAACCTGCCGATTTTCCGATCCAACTCTCCACCATCAGACGATAAGAGAGGATATCATGTTACTTCGCCCGCTTGCTTTTTTTGACGACCGCCAACTGCCGATAGACACTTTGGTGCTGCACTCAATGGCTCACCCGGCAGCCGAAGGAATTGAAAAACTGGAAACGCTGCGGCTGAGTTCACATTATGTGGTCGATTATGACGGCACGATTTATCAATGCGTCAGCGAAGACAAACGCGCCTGGCATGCCGGCGTCAGCTACTGGCGCGGCACCACCGACCTCAATTCCTGCTCGATCGGCATCGAAGTCTGCCACCGCTCGCTCGGACAAAGCAGATTTAACCGCCGGCAGATCGAAGCGCTGATCGGTTTATGTCAGGAGATTATCAAACGCCATCGCATCACGCCGGAACGAATTGTCGGTCATTCGGACATTGCTCCCGAGCGCAAGGCAGATCCGGGCAAGGATTTTCCCTGGCGCGAGTTGGCGGCTCACAATATCGGCATTTGGTACGGCAGCCGCTTTGCCGCCGAAAACGATCCGCAAAAAATGCTGGCGGCTATCGGCTATAAAACGGATTCCCCTCAGGCGGCGGCGGCCTCCGCCTACGCTTTCTGCCGCCGGTTCCTGCCCAAAAGGACGATCAAACTGCCGGTAAAAAAGCTGGCAGACCACCCTTACCCGGCCGATTGCGGCAAACTGTTGACCGACCCGGGATTTCTCAATGCCTTGCAAAACATTTATTTGCAATACCAAATTTATTCCAAAATATCCCATCCCGGATAAACAGGCTTTGCCGATGCATTAACGACGGCAAAAAACAAGCCCCGGTAAACCGGGGCTTGTTTTTTTATCATTCAATAATCGGAAACAGCGGATCGCCGACCTTGATTTCCGTGCCTTCCGGCAACCCGAAAGGCTTAAACTCGGCAACAAACGTTTCCGGCTCAACACCCAATGAGGCTTCGATTTTACGAGCTGTCGCCGGTGTCAGCGGATAAAGGGCAATACCGATCAGTCGCAACAACTCGAGAGTAGTGTAGACCACGGCTTCGAAACGCGTTTTTTGAGTTTCGTCTTTTGCCAAAACCCACGGTGTGTTGGCTGCAAAATAGGCGTTGGCGGCATCCCCGGCCTTAATGATGCTTTCCGCCAGTTCGTTAACCGTTTCCAACGACATTTCCTGATTGTAAATCCGTTCAAAACGTCCGGCAACCTCGGTAATCAGTCTTTTGTCCTCGTCTGTCAGCGCCGCTGCCGAAGGCACTTTGCCGTCCAGACTCTTCTGCACCATTTTCAACACCCGCATCTGCAAATTGCCGATATTGTTCGCCAGCATTTTATAGCCTTGCTTTAACATTGCAACACTGATTTGCGAATCGCCGCCGAGAGTCATGTTGTTGATCAGATAAAAGCGCAGCGCATCCACGCCCAACAATTTGACCACTTCGACCGGATCAACCACATTTCCGAGCGATTTTGACATTTTGACGCCGCCTTCGCCAATCCAATAGCCATGGATGAAGCAATGCGTTACCGGTGCCGCCCCCAGGGCATGCAGCATGATCGGCCAGTAAATGCAATGCGGTTTCAAAATGTCTTTGGCGATCAGGTGGTTGGAATTGGCCCATACGCTTTCAAAATCGGGATTATGGCCGTAATTGAGAGTCGAGATGTAATTGACCAGCGCATCAAACCAGATATAGGTCACATATTCGGAATCGAACGGCAGTTCAACACCCAGCCAAACCCGCGACTTCGGACGCGAAATACACAGATCTTCCAGCGGTTCTTTCAGCATACCCAAAACTTCGTTGGCATATTTGGCCGGCTGGATCCAGTCGGGATGACTCTTAATATGGTCGATCAACCATTGACGATAGGGTTCAAGACGGAAGAAATAATTCTCTTCGCTGATTGCCTTCGGCGCGGTTTTATGATCGGGACAACAGCCGTTTTCATCCAAATCCGTCTTTTTCTTAAACTGCTCACAGCCTTCGCAATAAAGGCCTTCATACGACTTTTTGACAATCAGTCCCTTGTCAAAGATATTTTGCAGAACTTCCTGCACAATTTTCTTATGCTCCGGACGCGACGTACGGACAAAATAATCAAAGTCGATTCCCAAATCAACAAACAAATGACGGAAATTGTCGCTCTGACGGGTCAGAAACTCGTCGGCAGACAAACCGCTCGCTTCAATACTGTGCTGGTTTTTCTGCCCATGCTCGTCGGTGCCGGTGGTATAATAGACCTCATTGCCGCGCATTTGTTCGAATTTTTTAAAAACATCGCCCAAAATGGACGTGTAAGCATGCCCGATATGGGGCAGTCCGTTCAAATAGTAAATCGGGGTCGTAATATATTTTTGCATCGACATTCTCCAAGTTTTTAACCAAATCTGCCGGGCAGAGTATAACAACCCGGCATCAAAATCAACGTTTTTTTAGTCGGCTATTCATATTCGGCACCGATACTGCGGCAGCTGGGAGCGGTGTGCTTCTTTTCACCGGCAGCGGCCGGCAGCCGAAGATCGTCATCAATCTCGGGGTTGTCAATATCACGACGGATGCATTCCAAAGCAAAATCACGAAAAGCCGACAACTGCTGCGGCACCCGGACGGCGGATTGCGGGTCTGCCGCCAGTGTCGCCAGTTTTTCATCATGCTTCCAAACCGCTGCCGCATAAACTTGAGCGCCGTCTTTCAAAACCACGCATTTGTCACCGTCGCGCCAATCAAAACGTCGTATATTTCGGTTTATCGCTTCCAGCTTTTGACAATCGCGCATATCACCGGCGCAAATAACAGGCACGTCTACGTTTTCTGCCGTCGCTTTCGGATTCTCGTACAACAGCTTTTGCTCTTCCGAAGCATCCGTGTACCCTTCATATCCCTGCGGCAGCGGATTTTTGGCAGACAATTTCCGGTAGCCCGACATACTGATGTCGTCATTGCTTTGTCCCACAGAAATATAACGATAATTGTCGCCCGCAAACTCTTCAACCATCCGCGTCAGCAGTTTTTTGACTTCGCCTTTATGTTTGTAATAATTCTCAATTTCCACATTATCAAACGTCAATCCTTTGTATTTTCCGTTCTGGCTTTCATAGAACCAACTGCAGCCGCAAATTTGCCATTCGCTGCCTTCCTGTTCCTTTTTCTCCCAGATCATGCATCCCGAGTGCGGGTTGGTCACGCTGTCGATGGCACAACGGCCGCCGACGTCGCCAAAGCTCTGGCAGCAGGAAGTATGTTGGCCGGCGAACAAAATCCGCGGATCGTCTTTGGACGCCACCCGGCAGCGCAACGTCTGATCATCGTTATACAAAACCGGCTTATCGGCAAAACGCGACGGCGTCACCTGACCGCGCCGATAAAGTTCCTCGGCCTCGTTGTAACCACTTTGCGACGAAATGTAGACCGAGTTGGCTGCGGCAAAATTATAATCCCTATACCCATATTTTATGTTGGCCAGCCGTTCGTAAATTTCACCGTATTTCAACGTTTCCAGTTCGCGGTCGCTGAGATAGGACAATTTGTCAACTATCCGGGAATAGTCGTCGGAAAATTTCACTTCCGAACGGACGCAATCATCGAGGCCGCTTATCCTCTCCGTCGAACAATGCGGTGCATCCAACCTTAAAAACGTTTCGCCGACCGCATTCACCGCCTTGAGATGCCGGTCAAAAAAGCGACGGATTCGCGGCAGGTCGCCGTCTTTTTCCACAGCCTTAACCATCCAGGCCGTTGCCCGTTCCGTGCCGATCGGCCGCAAATTGCGATATTCCACATAATTAACCGTACTGTACAGCGTGCCGAGCAGACTCTGGCAATAAAGTTCAAGCCGCCGCCTTTCTTTCGGAAGACAAAATTCCTTATCAGACAACACCTCCTGCTGCCATCGTTTCACGATTTTCAGTTCCGCCTCATTTTCCGGCGGCGACAACAACAGATTTTTCTGCAGTGCCATTTTGGCCAACAGCCGGTTATCCGGCAAATTTTTCAAAGTTTGGAGAACGAAAGAATAGCCTTTGTACTGCCGACGAAGCTTTTCCGCCCTTTCGTCACGCGCCTGTTCCTTGCCGTCGCTCCGACATTCTTCCTGCCATTTCGGCAACGCTTTATTATAATTGTCAATCACTCGAAAATAATTCATATAGTCTTTGCCGTAAATTTTGGCACATGAAAAAGCGGACGGAATCAACCATTGCTTCGTTACCTCATCCGAACCGGCTTCTTGCTGCATATAATCCTTCACTTTCAGGTAGTGGCCAAGGTTACAAGACAGGCAACCGTCAAGCCCGCCGCGGAAGAAAAGAGCTTTTTCTTCCGCATCTAAGGCGGAGGTTGTCAATACCCGTTCCAACTGTTTTTTTTCTCCCTCCTCTAAACCGGCATATCTGGCTTCGGCGGCCCGCCGCATCTGTTCCCATTTTCCGGGAATACGATCCAGACTTTCTTTCCGATCGGAATTCCAAGACGAAGAGTCGGCAATCAGCCGTTTTATCGTTTCGAGCCGTATTAACCCTTGTGCCGACGCATCTTGGCATTGCAGCAAGGTTTCTTCATACCGTTTCAGGATCTTAATAATAGCGGCGGTATTCCAACCGTCGCGGGCAAATTTTTCGTCCTCAAACATCATCGCCGGGGTCAGGCCCTTGGCTTCCGCCCATTGTATAACTTTAGCGGTCTGCTCTTTATCGTTCATAATGGCGACGTTCAGCAATTTTGTCAGCAGCTCCGCCTTTTCTTCCGTGTCTTCGGGCAGCGGCACGGAATCAGCCAGAGCCAACATTCGGTCAACCTGCCGCGCCGAACCGGGCGGAAGACAGGCCAGTTCCTTCATCATCAGAACCGGATGAACTTCCCTGCCGCGCCGGGTGAGCAAATCCTGCCAAATATCAAAATAACGCTCTGCCTGCTGCGGATCGCGCTTTAATGCATTTCCGGCAATTTCCCTCAACTTGGCAACTGCCGAGTTTACCGAAATATCCGGTCGTTCAACCAGCTTTGCAACCAAATCTGCCATTTGTGTTCCCATATCGGCCGATGCCGTCATTTTTGACAGACATTGCAGCAAGGCGTTCGCTTCGGCGGTATGTTTGCCGACCGACGGCAGAGAATCCGTTTTTGCGGCAACAATCGCAAAAGCCTGATTCGATTTTCCGCACACCGTAAGCGGCTTCTTGAGTCGCAATTTTCAAACAGCGTTCCGACAATGAAGGACTGCGGTCAGTCACCGTATTACAGATTTCAAAAACCGGCAGCATTCTTGACGGACGGCGCGGATTGCTTTGCAGGGTTTCAATCATTGAAAGGACATCGTTGTCATACTTAAGATGCGATTTGCTGAGCATTTTTGTGACAGACAGCGCATAATCGTACAATTCATATGCATACGTCCCGGTTTGCAAACGCTGCCGCAAATCTTCAACCTCCTTTTGACAGTCTTTGACACTTCCCTCTTTACCGAATGCCGCTTGCGGAATCCTATGGCCTTCCGTTGCCATCTTTCGCAAAATGTCAAAAAAATCGGTCGGATCAGCACGTCTTTTCTGCACCATTTCGCAAACATAATCACAAACCGCTTCGTAACTCCCTTCATTATTGCCGCTCATCTGTATGCCGCGCGTTACATACGGCAGCGCTTCCGAATACAAACAACCGGCTCCGGCCCAGGCAGCCATTTCTGTATAATCAGCAGCCATACCTTCAGGAACATTCTGTGACAGTTTGTCCAGCAAATGCAGAACACTTTCCTGTTGCAGCTCAGTCCAATACGGATGATGCTCCAGCACCTCATCGATTTTCTGATATATGTCTGCAAATTGTTCCGGCGTCGGTTTATTGTCGATAATTTTTTCAAAAAAAGCCAACGACGGCAGCATCGGATCCCCGACATTCGAACCAATCTGGGCGTTAAAGGAAAGCAGTTCCCCCAACTCGGGCACATAAACAGCGCCTGATCTGTCATAAACCGTCTCGACCACATCCACTTTTTTTGTCGGCGCAAAATAATTATTCTGTGTTATTTTTTTGTAAATGCGATTCAGAACATCCGGTGAAACCTCGGCAAAATACGGACTTGCGGTCAGCGCTTCACAAAACGAAACCATTTCCTCGGATTTCAGATACGTCGTTTCCTCAAGCAGCGCCAGGCAGTCATCCTTTTGCGTCAATGTTGCCGCTTTTGCAAGCATTTCCTGATAAGTCATAAAATATCTCCGGCCGTCAATAAAAAGATGTTCTATTCTATCACCTTTTTTTAAATTTTCAAAAAATATTCGTTTGATTGATCAACAAAAGAAAAAAAAGCTTTATCTTTTAAAAATTTATGCTATATAACATATATTCTTTCATGAAAATTAGTTGAAAGTGGGGCCGAAAGCCCCGCTTTTTTGTTAATGAAAAAGGAAAACAAATGCAAAAAAGACACCACCTGCAAGACCTGCTTGAACCGCTTGTCAATCAAATGGGCTTTGACGTCGTCCGCATCATTACAATCGGCAACGTCAATCCGACTTTGCAAATTATGATTGAACGCAAAGACCGCGAGAATATCGTCGTTGACGATTGCGCCGCCGTCAGCCGCGCCGTATCGGCCCTTATGGATGAAAAAGACCCGATCGCCGGCCGTTACAATCTTGAAGTCAGTTCGCCGGGATTGGACCGCCCGCTGACGGCATTGGAGAACTTTGTCCGATTCGCCGGATTTGAAGCCAAAATCGAAACCGACACCGAAGTCGAAAAGCGCAAACGCTTCAAGGGACGGATTCTCAGGGTGGATGAACAGGACAACATTATTTTGGCCATGGACGGGGAAGAATATGCCATTCCTTACGACGCCGTTGCCAAAGCCAAACTGCTTTTAACCGACGAACTGCTGGCTGCCGCAGCCGCCGAAGCCGGTGAAGAAGAAATTGAGATCGAAGAATAAACTTAACTGAAATATTTAACGAGGGAAAAATGCCAAATATCGAAAATATGCCCAGACCCGAAATTATCTTAGTCGCCGACACGGTGGCCCGCGAAAAAAACATTGACAAGGAAGACGTTTTTGTCGCGATGGAAGTTGCAATCCAGAAAGCCGCCCGTTCCCGTTACGGCTTTGAACACGACATCCGCGCCCAAATCGATCGCAAAACCGGCGCCATTACACTGGAACGTTACCGCGAAGTTGTGGACGAAGTCGAAAACGAAGTTACCCAGCTGACGGTCGAACAGGCTCAGGCTTATAAAAAAGGCGCTGTCGCCGGCGACTTCATTATCGACACCCTGCCGCCGATTGATTTCGGCCGCGTCGCTGCCCAAACCGCCAAACAGGTGATTGTTCAGAAAGTGCGTGACGCCGAGCGCAACCGTCAATACGAAGAATATAAAGAAAAAATGGGCACCATCGTTAACGGAACCGTTAAAAGAATCGAATTCGGCAATGTGGTGCTCGATATCGGCAAAACCGAAGCGGTACTGCGCCGCGACGAAATTATCCCGAGAGAAAAGTTCAAAAACGGCGACCGCGTACGCGCCTATGTTCTCGACGTCCGCCGCGAAACCAAAGGCCCGCAGATTTTCCTGTCACGCACCTGCCCGGAATTTCTGGCTGCCCTGTTTACTCAGGAAGTTCCCGAAATTTATGACGGCATTGTCAAAATCATGGGGGTTGCCCGTGACCCGGGTTCCAAAGCCAAACTCGCCGTCAGAGCCGAAGACGTGACCGTCGACCCCGTCGGCGCCTGCGTCGGTCTGCGCGGTATTCGCGTTCAGGCTGTGGTTACCGAACTGCAGGGCGAAAAAATCGACATTATTCCCTATTCGGAAGACCGCGCCCAGTATATGGTCAGCGCTCTTGCGCCCGCCGAAGTCACCAAAGTGGTTCTTGACGAAGAAAACAACCGCATCGAAGCCGTCGTTCCGCAGGAACAGTTCTCCATTGCAATCGGACGCCGCGGTCAAAACGTCAAACTGGCTTCGCTGCTGTTAAATTGTGATATCGACGTTCTGACCGAAGAACAGGAAGCCGAACGCCGTTCCAACGAAAACAAAGTCCGTTCCCAACGCTTTATGGAAGCTTTGGACGTTGACGAAATGATTGCCCACCTGTTGATTGCGGAAGGCTTTTCCAATGTTGACGAAGTGGCGTTGGTCCCGCTGCACGAGCTGGCCGAAATCGAAGGATTTGACGAAGACGTGGCCACCGAACTGCAAAACCGCGCCAAAGAATTTGTCGCCAAACGCAATGCCGAATTTGCCGAAAAGAGCAAAAACCTCGGTATTGACGACACTTTGAAAACGGTTACCGGTTTGGATCAGGATATGATTTTGGCGCTGGCCGAAAACGGGGTCAAAACGTTGGATGACCTCGCCGACCTGGCTGCCGACGAACTGATCGAAATACTCGGCGAAAACGCCCTCTCGCAGGTCGAAGCCAACAAAGTTATCATGGCTGCCCGCGAGCACTGGTTTGAAAACGAAGGACAAGAAGCCGAGGATGAAAGAAACTAACCCAAATCGCACCTGCCTGGCAACGGGCGCCGAAAAAGCCAAAGAAGAACTCTTGCGCTTTACGCTGACGCCCGACCGGCAGGTCATCCCCGATTTTAACAAGAAACTGCCGGGAAAAGGTTTTTATCTTACCAATTCCCGTGCGGTTCTTAATCAGGCGGTGGCCAAAAATATCTTTAAGAAATTCGGCAAAAACACCAAGGTCGATCCGAACTTGGGGGATATCGTCGAAAATATCTTGAAAAATCGGGCACTTGACGCTATAAATCTGGCTAAGAAAGCCGGATCGCTGATTACCGGCTTTGAAAAAGTGCGGGAAAATCTGCAAAAAGGCAAAGTCGCTTTTATTATTGAGGCGACCGATGCCGGCAGCGACGGCGCTGCCAAAATCAGAAACGCCGCCGGGAATACGGAAATTTTGACATTGTTTGAAGTTGAGGAGTTGGACAAGGCATTAAACAGAGTAAACACGGTACATGCGGCTTTGCTGAAAGGCAAAATGGCAGAGATGGTTCGTAACCAGTTGCAAAAATGGCAAAATTTCAATTCCTAAAATTATGTAAGATGGAGAAACAGTTATAATGACAGAAGATAATGCAAAGTCAAAATTAACATTATCGGGAAAAAAGACCCTCACCCTTAAGAATCTGGGAGATTCCAGACCGTCAGGCGACGGCAAAAAAGTAGTACAGGTCGAAGTTCGCAAAAAAAGAGTAATCAATCCTGCCGCAACGGCAGCCAAAGAAGTTAAAATTGACGAGGCAACCGCCGCCAAACTCAAATTGATTGCCGACGCCAAAGAACACGAAGCGCGCCGTCAGCAGGAAGAAGAAGAAAAAGCAGCCCTCCGCCGCAAACAAAAAGAAGAAGAGGAAGCACGGCTGAGAGAACAGGAAGAACAAAGACGCCTCGAAGAAGAAAAACGCCGCCAAGAAGAAGCTCGTGCAGCCGCGTCTGCCGTCAGTCCCGCCGAAAAAAGCGACGACGAACACGCTTTCAAAGCCAAAGAAAAAGACCGCCGCGGCAAAGATTTTGACGAAGACGACGAGGATGGCAGCGAGCGCGACAAAAAGGCCAAGCCGCTTTTTGAAAAAGGCAAAAGCAAAGACGACGTCTTTGAACAGGAACGCAAGAAAATCACCAAACGCAGCTTTGAACCGCAGCGTCGCAACCCGAAAGTCAATATCCATACTTTCGGCAGCAACGACGATGACGAAGACGATTACGGCTTTGCTTCGCCGCGCCGTCGTTACAAGAAAAAACAGCCTAAACCGGCCCCGGTTGTCCAACCGCAGGAAAAGATCATCAAAGAAGTGATTATCCCCGAAGTGATTACGGTGCAGGAACTGGCTTCGCGAATGGCCGAAAAAAGCGCCGAAGTGATCAAAAAACTGATGTCGCTGGGCGTTATGGCAACCATCAACCAGCCGATTGACGCCGATACCGCGCAAATTGTGGTCGAAGAAATGGGGCACAAATGGAAACGGGTTGCCGACAGCGACGTTGAAATGGTTCTCAACGAAGAAGAATGCCGTCCCGAAAACCTGCTGCCCCGGGCACCGGTGGTTACCGTCATGGGACACGTCGACCACGGCAAAACCTCTCTGCTTGACGCCCTGCGCGAAACCAACGTTGCCGCCAAAGAAGCCGGCGGCATTACCCAGCATATCGGTGCTTATCAAATTACGGTCGGCGACGGACAGAAAATTACCTTCATCGATACCCCGGGCCACGAAGCCTTTTCGGAAATGCGTGCCCGCGGTGCCAAAGTCACCGACATCGTGGTATTGGTGGTTGCCGCCAACGACGGTATCATGCCGCAAACGGTTGAAGCAATCCGCCATGCTCAGGCCGCCGAAGTTCCGATCGTGGTTGCGGTCAACAAAATCGACCTGCCCGGTGCCGATCCGATGAAAGTCAAAACATCGTTGCTTCAGCACGGCATTGCGGTAGAAGAAATGGGCGGCGAATGCCTGTGTGCCGAAGTTTCGGCCAAAAAGCGGATCAATATCGACAAACTGGTCGAAGCGATTTTGCTGCAAGCGGAAATTTTGGACCTTAAAGCCGATCCCGGCTGCAAGGCCAGCGGTACCGTAATTGAAGCCAAAATGGAAAAAGGCCGCGGATCGGTTGCAACTCTGCTGGTTCAAAAAGGTACCCTGAAAGTCGGTGACATTATCATCGCCGGCAAAGAGTGGGGACACGTCCGCGCCATGTTCAACGAACACGGCCATAAGATTTTCGAAGCCGGACCGGCTACCCCGGTCGAAGTGATCGGACTGCAGGGAACACCGGCAGCCGGTGACAATTTCAACATGGTGGAAAGCGAATCCCAGGCCAAGGAAATTACCAACTACCGCATTCAGAAAGAACGCGACGCCAAGTTGGTCAAGAGCGCAAAATCCGCGATGGAACAGATGCTTGACAAGATCAAGTCCGGCGAATCCAAACACTTGCCGGTTATCATCAAAGCCGACGTCCAAGGTTCGATCGAAGCGATCGAGGGAACTTTGAACAAACTGTCCAACAACGAAGTCAGCGTTCAGATTCTGCACTCGGCGGTCGGTCCGATTTCGGAATCGGACATCACTCTGGCCAAAGCTTCCAACGCTTTGATCATCGGCTTTAACGTCCGCGCAATTCCTCAGGCCCGCGACATGGCGCGCCGTGACGGGGTTGACATTCGCTACTATTCGATTATTTACGATGTGGCCGACGACGTCAAGAAAGGTCTCGAAGGCCTGCTGTCGCCCGAATTGCGCGAAAAGATCCTCGGCTACGCCGAAATCCGCAGCGTCTTCAACATCACCGGCGTCGGCAAGGTGGCCGGCTGTATGATTACCGAAGGCATGGTCAGACGGGGAGCCAAAGTGCGTCTGCTGCGTGACAACGTGGTTATTCACGACGGCAGTCTCGGACAGTTAAAACGTTTTAAGGACGACGTTAAAGAAGTTAAAGAAGGTTACGAATGCGGCATGAGTTTCGAAAACTACAATGACATTCAAAACGGTGACTTCATCGAATGTTACGAGATCGAAACCATCGCTGCCAAACTGGCATAAATCCATCAACCGCCGCAAACCGGAAATTCGGCTTTTCCGCCTGATTTTCGGTTTGCCGGTTTTTTATGAACAAGGAACGACAAATGGCAATCAAAGAACAATCTCAGCGGCAGCTCCGCGTCGGACAGGAAATCAAAAAAATCATCGCCGGCGAAATCAATCAGGGACGTGTCCGCAATCTTGAAGAAATCAATACCCTGGTCACGGTTATGGAGGCTCAGGTTTCGCCTGATCTGAAATATGCCGACGTCTATTTCATCACTTCCAACCCCGAAACCGATCAGGAAGTACTGGAAGCTCTGCAACTGGCCGCCGGCCACTTCCGCAAAGTGGTCGGCAGCAAGACCACCCTGCGTTATGTGCCGGAAATTCGCTTTCGGATCGACAACTCGTTTGCAGAAGTGGACAAAATTGAAAAACTTCTCCACGACCCGAAGGTCTCTCAGGATCTGGATTAATAAAAACACCGCGGTAACGCGGTGTTTTTATGTCCGCAAGGCTCTTGACAAAATAAATGAATAAAGTTACATATTTTCTTAAGAAATTTATTAACCATAAACTATTATACGATGAACACCAAAACACTTCTCAATCTGGAAATCAGCAAATTCCAGTTGATCAGAGCCGACAAAAACCGAATTGTCGTCAGATATTATAATGAAGAAAAAGACCGTTTTTGCAAAGTTTGCGCCACCCAAAAGCTAAACATCATCGATGACCGGCTGCTGCTTACCGATGATGCCGGTTTTTTGGACTTTGAAAGCAAACTGATCTACCTCGGCGCACCGACGGTTATACTGCAAACATCGACGGGAGATGAACAGGTCCTGTTGTTCGACACCTTTAACAAACCGCTGCCTTACCCGAAACTGGCGGTATGCCCCGGTTTGGAACATTGGACACCGGTTACGGCCTACACGCAGTCCCCCAACCGCGTCGAAATGACCTCCCCGGACAATCAAAAGATTGTTTACGAAATGTTTGAATACGTCTCTCCGTTGTGGGATCATCAGACCGTATCTGCATTGCGCCGTCTCTGATTGCACATTTTCCCCGGCCTGCCTCGCGCAGCCCGGGCTTTTTTTTGATTTTTGCAACCGACAAACAAGGTTGACACCGCTTCAAATTTAAGCTACCCCTTGTCATAAATAAGAAAAAAGGAAAACAACCATGAAACATCGCAAAGGCGAAGCCGTCAACGGCTGGCTGATTGTCGACAAACCGCAGGGCATCGGCTCGACACAGATCGTCACGCTCACCCGTCGGCTGTTCAACGCGCAAAAAAACGGTCACACCGGCACTCTGGATCCGTTTGCCAGCGGCATTCTGCCGATCGCTTTCGGCGAAGCGACCAAATTGATCGGTTTCTTGGACGACGAAACCAAAGAATATGAATTTACCGTTCAATGGGGTGCCGAAACCGACAGCGCCGACAGCGACGGTACCGTTATCGCAACGACGGACAAAATTCCTGCCGATGAAGAAATAAAAGCCGTTCTTCCGCTTTTCCAAGGTGAAATCAGCCAGATTCCGCCGGCGTTTTGCGCAGTCAAAATCAACGGGCGGCGCGCCTACGACCTTGCCCGCAACGGCGAACAGGTGCAAATTCCGGAACGCCGCGTCACTGTTCACCGACTGGAATTTACCGGCAGCCTGCCGGGAAATCAGAGTTGTTTTAAAGTCTGTTGTTCCAAAGGCACTTATGTACGCAGCCTGGGACGCGACATTGCCCGCACACTCGGTTCGCTCGGCTATTTGTGCCGGTTGCGGCGCACCCGGTCGGGAATTTTTGATCAGTGCGATAAAATTTTGCTGGAAACTTTGCAAAATGTGGTGTATGTTGAACAACGCAAACAATTTTTGCTTCCGTTAGAAACCTCTCTGCGCGACATCGCGGTTATGGCTGTTTCGGAAGCGGAAGCCGTCAAACTCCTTCACGGACAGGCACTTTCGCCCAAAACGCGCGAAAATTTATTTTCCGCCGGGCAGATTGTTGCCGCGGTCTGCAACGGAAAGCTGACGGCGTTGGTGCGGGTTGAGGAAAAACGTTTTTCCCCGGTCCGCGTGTTTAATTTATAACAAAAGGAAAATAAAGATGTCGATTACCAAAGAAGCCAAAAACGAACTGGCCAAAACTTATGGCCTGGTTGAAGGCGACACCGGTTCTCCGGAAGTTCAGATTGCAATTTGGACAACCCGTATTAATAACCTGATTGAGCATTTCAATGTTCACCGCAAGGACCTGCACTCTCGTCTCGGTCTGATGAAGATGGTCAGCAAACGCCGTCACTTGTTAGACTACCTGAAGAAAAAAGACGAAAACAGATATCAGGAAATCATTAAAAAACTTAACATTAGACGATAAGTTTTGCAAGTATTGCGGAACAGTACACAGGTTCCGCAATACTTTTATCAAAATCCTGCCGCAAATGCAGGTGATGTTTAAAGATGTAGATATAAGATGTAAAGAAAGGTAAGATAATATGAATAATTTAAAAGTATCCACCCGCGAAATGGAATGGGGCGGACGCAAGCTGGTGATCGAAACCGGCAAAGTTGCCAAACAGGCAACCGGCTCGGTGGTTGTCACCTACGGCGGAACCAAAGTGCTGGCAACCGTATGCGCAGCCAAAGAGGCCAAAGCCGATCAGGACTTTTTTCCCCTGACCGTAAACTATCAGGAAAAATATTATGCCACCGGCAAAATCCCCGGCGGTTTTATGAAAAGAGAAGGCAAGCCTTCCGAACAAGAAGTTTTGATTTCGCGTTTGATTGACCGCCCGATTCGCCCGTTGTTCCCGGATGCTTTTAAGAACGAAGTTCAGATCATCTGTACAACTCTCTCTCACGATCAAAAAACCACTTCCGACGTTGTGGCGATGATTGCCGCCTCCGCGGCCCTTGCCGTTTCGGGCATCCCGTTCATGGGACCGATCGGCGCTGCCAAAGTCGGTTACAAAGACGGACAGTTCATTTTGAACCCCACCGTTGACGAACAGAAAGAATCCGAACTCGAACTGACCGTTGCCGGTACCAAAGAAGGCGTTTTGATGGTTGAATCGGAAGCCAACGAGCTGTCGGAAGAAACGATGCTGAACGCGGTTATGTTCGGTTTTGACAGCTTCCAACCGGTGATCGACATGATCGAAGACCTCAAAAAAGAAGCCGGCAAAGAACCGTGGCAGGCTCCCGCTTTCCCGAAAGAATTCGACGAAATGTTTGATCGGATCGCCAAAACTTTCCGCAGCCGCTATGAAGAAGCTTTTACCGAAACCGACAAACTGAAACGCGGCACTCTGGTCGGCCAGCTGGACGAAGAAGTCAAAGCCGGCATCGACCCCGAAAACGAGATCGAAAATCACTATCTGTTGGACGTCCTCGAAAAATTGAAACATGTGGTTGTCCGTGAAAAAGTTTTGAATACCGGTACCCGCATCGACGGACGCGACACCAAAACCGTTCGCCCGATCTGGTGCGAAGTCGACGTTCTGCCGGCGGCTCACGGTTCAGCCATTTTCACCCGCGGCGAAACTCAGGCTCTGGTGGTTACCACCCTCGGCACCGGCGAAGACGCCCAGATTATTGACGGCCTGATGAACGAATATAAAGAAGACTTTATGCTCAATTACAACTTCCCGCCGTTCTCGGTCGGTGAATGCGGCCGTATGGGCAGCCCGGGACGTCGCGAAATCGGCCACGGCAAACTGGCCTGGCGCGCCATCCACCCGATGATGCCGAAAGACAAAGACGCTTTTCCGTACACCATCCGGGTTGTTTCCGAAATTCTCGAATCCAACGGTTCTTCTTCAATGGCCACCGTTTGCGGCACCACAATGTCGTTGATGGCCGCCGGCGTTCCGATGGCCAAACCGGTTGCCGGTATTGCAATGGGTCTGATTAAGGAAAATGACGGACGGGTTGCCATTTTGACCGACATTCTCGGTGACGAAGACCACCTCGGCGATATGGACTTTAAGGTTGCCGGCACCAAAGACGGCGTTACCGCTTTGCAGATGGATATTAAAATTACTTCCATCACCAAGGACATTATGAAAAACGCTTTGGCACAGGCTCACGAAGGCCGTATTCACATCTTGGGCGAAATGGCCAAGACAATTGCCGAACCGCGTCCGCATGTGGCCGAAAACGCACCGAGAATCATCGCTTTGAAGATTCCGGTCGACAAAATCCGCGAAGTGATCGGTTCGGGCGGTAAAGTTATCCGCGAAATTACCGAAAAAACCAACTCCAAGATCGACATCAGCGACGACGGCGTTATCCGTATCGCCACCGTCAACAGTGCCGACGGTCAGGCTGCTCTTGATTGGATTATGGGTATCGTTGCCGAGCCGGAAGAAGGTAAGATCTATAAAGGCGTCATCACCAAAATCATGGATTTCGGCGCTTTTGTAAAATTCGTCGGCACCACCGAAGGACTGGTTCACATTTCCGAAGTTAAGAACGAACGTATTGCCTCTGTCTCCGACTTCTACAAAGAAGGTGACAGCATCTGGGTTAAATGCCTGGGAATGGACAACCGCGGCAAGTTCAAACTGTCGGCAAAACGGGTCAATCAGGAAACCGGCGAAGATTTGGAAAACAAATCGGCCGAATAACCGAATACCACAAAAAAAGATATCCCCGGTTAAACCGGGGATATCTTTTTTAAAAAACCAAAGGCCGAACATAAATGCCCGGCCTTTGGTTTTATCACAAGAACAGTGTCAATCAAAAAACATACCTATCAGAAGGACAGCAGCCACAAGTACGGCCATCCCGAGAACAATCAGCAGAAAGATCTTAACACCATTCCAAAACAGACTGGTATTATCCATGAAGTCCCGAGACGTCATCTCCTGATGAGACAAGACATCCGAATCTCCCCATCCCGAAGCGTCGCTCACATAAACGTAAAGTTCGTCACCCTCGTTTATGGCTACGCCGAGATAGTCTTCTTCATTGTTCTCCTGCTGGTAGATCTTACCGTTGCTAACCTTAAAGGTATACTCGGTATAAGGTGTAACAATCGGTACCATCGTTACGCTTTTGCCGTTTGAAACAGCAGTCATCAACACTCTCGTTTTGTGCTGTTTCATTTTTGCTTCCACCTTATACTTGCCCGACAGCTGATAAGAATCATAATCAGGCTGATATTTAAGTGTAAGAAAAACCGACAAAACCACGGCGAAAATCAGCAGAGTCCACCAATACTTCTCAAGGAAATTTTCAATGTAATACATAGTCTATAGTTTTTTTGGTTAATATTCTTAATTGTAAATTTAATAATTCTAAATTGCCTTAATTGTAACCAATTAAACAAATTTTGTCAATCAAGCAGTGCGGTCGGCAAGGCTAACGTCCGGATCGACCGCTCGGCGATATCACTCCGCCGCACCAAACAACGATTGCAAAAGCGTTTCCGCCTGCTGCGGGCAAAACTGCATTGCGGCCAGCGCCGCCAAAGAAAAAACAATGATGCCGATACAGAGAGGTTTCCACCAAACGGCTTCTTTATAAGCAACCAGATAAACGTCAAGCACGGCCAAAAAAACATAAAAGAAAACGTCCCAAAACCAAAAGTCAAAATCCGGCACCATAAAAACGGCGCGGATAAAGGCGATTGTCAGCAGCACCGCTGCCAAGCCGCCGCAAAAAGGCAATTTTTCCCAACTCATTTTATCTTTCCTCTCCGCAAAAGGATATCATATACTTTACGACTAATCCACTCTAAACGAGGCTGTACACAAAGAAACGTCATTTGTACTTGCAATAATCAAACAGAAGTTATAGGCTGGCTGCATTAAGTTGTTTAACCCAATTTATTTTAAGGAATTATAATCATGCAATTTATCAAAAAATACGGTTGCATTGCCGTTGCGGTCCTGCTGACCTGGTGTCTGGGAACTGTCAGCGCCGCCGCTTCGGAAATTGACCTCAACATCCCGCTTTTGGACGTCGGGTATAATTTCGGCGGATATGCCGTTACCGGTTCTCAGATTTTACTTTACGGTCTGGTTCTTTGCGTCCTCGGACTGCTGTTCGGCTTTTACGAATTTTGCAAAATCAAAAAAATGCCTGCTCACAAATCAATGCTGAACATGGCATCTTTAATTTATGAGACCTGCAAAACCTATATGAAACAACAGGCGGTGCTGCTGGTAATTTTGGAAGCTTTTATCGCCGTCTGTATCTTCTACTATTTCTTTTTCCTCAACCATACCCCGCTGCCGATGGTCTTGAACATCCTGCTGTGGTCGGTGTTGGGTATTCTCGGTTCTTTCTCGGTCGCCTGGTTCGGCATGCGGATCAATACCTATGCCAACGCCCGCACCGCTTTTGCCTCTCTGGAAGGCAAGGCGTTCCCGGTCATGAGTCTGCCGCTGCGCTCGGGGATGTCGATCGGTGTTTTGCTGATCTGTGTTGAACTGATTATGATGATCACCATTTTGTTGTTCATTCCGCGCGAAAACGCCGGTGCCTGCTTTATCGGCTTTGCCATCGGTGAATCTTTGGGCGCTTCCGCTCTGCGTATTTGCGGCGGCATTTTCACCAAAATCGCCGACATCGGTGCCGACTTGATGAAAATCATTTTCAAAATCGATGAAGACGATGCCCGCAACCCGGGTGTGATCGCCGACTGTACCGGTGACAACGCCGGTGATTCGGTCGGTCCCACCGCTGACGGTTTCGAAACTTACGGCGTCACCGGGGTCGCATTGATCAGTTTCATCGTTCTTGCGGCCGGCATGGCCTACACCGCTGACGGACAACTGGCTTTGATGGCCGACGGTATTGATATTCAGGCCCGTCTGATCGTCTGGATATTTACCATGCGTTTGTTGATGATTGTTACATCGGTGATTTCTTATCTCCTCAACAATTGGATTTCCAAAATCCGTTTCGGCGGCAAAAAAGATTTTGACTTTGAAATACCGCTGACTTCGCTGGTATGGATTACCTCTTTGCTTTCAATCGCCGTCACCTTTGCCGTTTCTTATGTGATGATCGGCAATATGGGACCGGATCTGTGGTGGAAACTGTCGGTGATCATCAGTTGCGGAACTTTGGCCGCCGCCTTGATCCCCGAGTTTACCAAAATATTTACTTCGTCCAAATCGCAGCATGTTCAGGAAATCGTCAACGCCAGCCGCGAAGCCGGAGCATCGCTTAACATCATCTCCGGTATCGTCGCCGGAAACTTTTCCGCCTTTTGGAAAGGTCTGGTCATGATCGGCCTGATGGCTGTCGCTTACTTCGCGGCCGCCAACGGTCTCGACGGTTATATGGTCTACCCGAGCGTCTTCGCTTTCGGTCTGGTCGCTTTCGGTATGCTCGGCATGGGTCCGGTAACGATTGCCGTCGACAGCTACGGCCCGGTGACCGACAACGCGCAATCGGTGTTTGAACTTTCTCAGATCGAACAGATTAAGGGAATTGACCAGGAAATCGAAAAAGACTACGGTTTCAAACCCGATTTTGAGACCGGCAAGGAACTGCTGGAAAAGAACGATTCTGCCGGCAACACCTTCAAGGCAACCGCCAAGCCGGTTCTGATCGGCACCGCGGTTATCGGCGCCACCACCATGATCTTTTCGATCATTCTGCTTCTCAATCTTGAGCTCAACTTAATGAACCCGATGGTTTTGTTCGGATTGCTGCTCGGCGGCTCGGTGATCTACTGGTTCTCCGGCGCTTCGATGCAGGCGGTTTCGACCGGTGCATATCGTGCCGTTGCCTACATCAGAGACCATATTAAACTGGATACCAACCAGGCCGCTTCGATCGAAGATTCGAAAAAAGTGGTCAAGATCTGCACCATCTATGCGCAAAAGGGGATGTTCAACATCTTTATGGTGATTTTCTGTTTCACCATTGCTTTTGCCTGCTTTGACGCCGATCTGTTTGCCAGCTACCTGATCTCCATCGCCGCTTTCGGACTGTTTCAGGCCCTTTATATGGCCAACGCCGGCGGCGCCTGGGACAATGCCAAAAAGGTGGTTGAAGTCGATCTGAAAGAAAAAGGAACGCCTCTGCACGCCGCCGCCGTTGTCGGCGATACCGTCGGCGATCCTTATAAAGACACTTCGTCGGTGGCCCTCAACCCGATCATCAAGTTTACCACCCTGTTCGGACTGTTGGCGGTGGAAATGGCGGTTGCCGCGCCCCGCTGTCTGTCGCTCGGACTTGGCGTCAGCTTTTTCCTGATCGGCCTGATCTTCGTATGGCGTTCGTTCTACCGTATGCGGATCAGCACGCAAAAATAGCCCAAAGCTGTTTCTAAGCAATAAAAATCCTCAAAGTTGCACATAATTTTGAGGATTTTATTGCATATTGAATTTATATCTTATACTATCGCCACAAATGAAAAAGTTAAACATTTACATCGCCCGTCAGATATTCATCGGGTTTTTGCTGGTCACCTTTTCGCTGATGTCGATTTTGTGGCTTACTCAGTCTTTGCGCTTTGTCGAACTGGTTACCAACAAAGGCCTGCCGCTCAGCCTGTTTATCAAAATGACTTCTTGCCTGATGCCGCGCCTGTTTGCCCTGTTGTCGCCGATTTCGCTTTTTGTGGCGGTGTTGTTCGTTTACAACCGGATGCTTTCCGACCGCGAACTGGTGGTGATGAAA
Organism: uncultured Alphaproteobacteria bacterium; assembly: GCA_910577095.1. GTDB lineage: Bacteria > Pseudomonadota > Alphaproteobacteria > RF32 > CAG-239 > JAFUYI01. The sequence continues at coordinate 34,523 of CAJTLY010000010.1, read as the reverse complement.
TCGGCGGGGATCAGCCCGTGGCAAAACGCCAAGCCGGTTTTTTTTGTCGGACTGGTGATGTCCGCCTTCGGACTTTACGTTTACAACTTTGCCATTCCGCAGGCCGAAAGGTCCTTTGCCGATTTGGAGTGGCAGGTTAAAAACGACGTCTCTCATCTGATGTTTCGTGAAGGTGAATTCACCACCATGGAAAACGGTCTCACCGTTTTCATTACCGCTCACGAAAAAGACGGTTCGGTTCAGGGCATTCTGATCAACGACGAACGCAATCCCAAAGCCAAAGTAACGGTTTCGGCCGAACACGGCGTCATCATTTACACCGAAAAAGGACCGCGGCTGATTATGGTTAACGGAGTCCGTCAGGAAATTGACAATAAAACCGCTCAGTTCTCTTCCCTCTCTTTCGATCGCTACTCGATCGACTTCGGCACCACCTCTTCCGCGCGTCGGCGCAGCGCTTCCGCCCGTTCCAAAACTTTGGAAGAACTGCTTGATGCCCGATCCAACCCCAACTTAAGCAAACAGGAAGCCAACCGTTATATTTTGGAAGGCAACCGCCGCTTAATGAATCCCTTCTATAATTTGGTTTTGGCATTGCTCGGCTGTACCGGATTGCTGGTCGGCAACTTTAACCGCCGCGGACAGGGAAAAATCATCTCGCTTTCGATTGCCGCCATGGTATTGATCCAGGCCGGCGACCTTGCTTTCGGCAACCTTTGTACCAAAAGCCTGTACTTTCTGATTTTGGTCTATGCTAACCTGATTATACCTTTTGTTATCTGTATTTATCTGCTGTTGTTTTACAATCCGGCCTGGTTTGTGCGCCGGCAACGCAACCGGAGTGCATAACCGATGTTGTCAAAAAAAATGTTAAAACGTATGCTGGTTATTGTTGGCGGAAGCCTGCTTCTGTTTCCGTTGTGGACGGCTGCCCAAAATACCCCGGAACCGGTGCGTCGACGTTCTCAGATCCATTTCAGCGCCGATCAGGTTGAAGAGAATTCGCAGACCAAAGTCATCACCGCCGGCGGAAACGTCAACATTATCCGCGAAGGAACCACTCTGAAGGCCGATAAAATCACTTATGACCGCGCCCGTGACATTATCACCGCTTCCGGTAACGTCAGCATTATTCAACCGGACGGAACCACCATGTTTGCCGACAGCGCGCAGTTGGAAGACAAAATGTCCAAGGGAACGATTCGCGAAGTCAAAATGATCCTGGCCGACGAAAGTCGGCTGGCCGCGCGCCGCATTAAACAATCGCCGAACAAGAACAAATATTTCTTTTACGGCGTTTATTCTCCCTGTGACGTCTGCAAGGACAATCCGTCGCCGCTGTGGCAGATCAAAGCGCGCAAAATCACCCATGACGCCGCCAACCAGGACGTCTATTATCGCGACGCTTTCATCCAGATCAAAGACATCCCGGTCTTTTATACGCCGTTTATGTCACATCCGGACCCGACGGTCAAACGCCGTTCGGGCTTTCTGCCGCCGTCGCTGCGCTCCACGTCGTATCTGGGCAGTTCGCTGCAGCTGCGCTATTTCTGGAACATTTCCGATCACGAAGATTTTTTGTTTTCTCCTTTGCTGAGCGCCGAACAGGACGTTGTATGGGGCGGGCGCTATCGCAAAATGCTTTATAACGGCGACTTGTCTCTTGAAGGCACCTTTATGAAAGACAAGGATACGCATGAATCGCGCTACAACATCTTTGCCAAAGGACGATACGAAATCGACGATTTCTGGCTTGCCAGCATGGACATCAACTATGCTTCCGACGGCGCTTATTTAAAAGATTTGTCCCTGCCCGGCAAAACCGAAACCTGGCTGACCTCCAGAGCGGCATTTGAACGTTTTGAGAACCGCGATTACGCTTCCATCGAGGCTTATTCCTACAAACTGGTCAGTTATTCGTTGCGCGAATATCACATTTCCGAATTTGAGAGACGCGACTACAGCAAGCCTTATATTCTGCCGCTGGCCACTTATGAACACATCAGCGATATCGCCGACAACGGTTCATATTTCAAAAACACCCTCGGCATGGCGTCGGTTTATCGCGAACGCGATGAAACCAAAACCCAGCGCGCAAGCATGATCAACTCATGGAATTTACCTTATACCAGCCCGTTCGGCGAAAAATACAAATTTGTGGCTTCGGTCAAATCCGACGCCTATTACGTTGACAAATACATCAACAGCAATGACGAGAGCTACACCGGCGCGGTCGGGCGGGTTTTTCCGCAGGCCGGGGTTGAATGGCGGCTGCCGTTTGTCAAAGCGACCGACACTTCGCGTCAGATCATCGAACCGATTATCGTGGCGGCGGTTGCACCGGACGGCGGCAACAAGATCAACAAAATTCCCAACGAAGACAGCCTGAACGCCCAGCTTGACGATACCAACATTCTGAACCTGGACCGTTATAACGGTTACGACCGCAATGACACCGGCAGCCGCATCAGTTACGGTTTTAATTGGAGTTCCTACGGTAACATCATGGGACGCACTTCAATGTTCATTGCCCAAAGTTATTACTTCAGCGAAGATCAGAGCTTTGCCCAAAGCCTGGGAGACAACAGTCATTTGAGCGACTATGTCGGACGCGTTTACGCCGCGCCGACGTCCTATCTGGACTTCAATTACCGTTTTCGCATCGACCGCACCAACTATCAGCTGAAATACAACGAGATCAACGCCCGGATCGGACCGGACATTCTCTCGGCATACGTTTCCTTCACTTCCATCAAAGGAAGAAAAGACAACCGTCCCGACAGCAGTCTCTACTTTTTTGACGATTATCGGGAACGCAAGGAACTGTATACTTCGGTCGAAGCAAAGATCTCACGTGATTGGACTGTCACCGCCTACAACCGGCAGGACCTTACCAAAAAGTCTCAGGGTTCGCTCGAACACGGCGGCAGCATAATTTATGAAGACGAATGCTTTAAATTGGTCTTTGACGTTCATAAATACAACTCGACTGACCCCGACTACAAAGACAGCTATGAATATTCCGCAACTTTCCTGTTAAAAACGCTGGGCGGAATCGGTTCCAACTAAATTGAGGAGTAAACCATGATCAGAATCTTACTGATGGCACTATGTTTAATTTCATCTTTCGAAGCCCGCGCTCAATTTGCTCCCGGCTACCGGCGCGCTTCGGCGGAAAATGACGCCGCCGAACCGGAACAGGAAGGTCCGTCGGTTTTATTCCGCGGCGCTCCCCAGGCAGCGCCGGAACCCACCCCGCCGCCGGAACCGGTCGCCATCCGCAAACCAACCCCTTATACGGGATCAATCCGGATTCTGGCTCAGGTCAACGGCGACATTATCACCACCGAAGACATCAACAACCGGGTGCGCGCTTTTACCATGACGACCGGCATTCCTTACAATTCGCAAACCAAGTTGCTGATCATCAACAAGGTGATGCAGAATACCATCGACGAAAAACTGAAAGCTCAGGACGCCGCCCGCAACAAAATTGACATCAGCGAAAAAGAAGTCGAAAATTCAATTGACGTCTTTTGCCAAAACAACAACCTGACGCGGGAACGGCTGAATCAAATGATGAAACAATCGGGCGTGGATCCGCAGGTCTTTCGCGAACAGATGAAAAACGATCTGGCATGGATTCGCTTGGTTCACCGCAATACCATGGGCGAAACCATCACCCAGCCCGAGATCAAAGAAGCGCTGGCCTTGGCCGCCAAAGACATGAGCAAACCTAAATTCATGCTCTCCGAAATTGTTATTCCGGTCAAAGAAGCCAAACATATTTCCCAGCTGGTCGAGAATCTGCGCCGCGATCCGCGCTTTGAACTTTATGCCGCCCAGTTTTCGCAAAGTCCCAGTTCGTCTTCGGGCGGAAGGCTCGGCTGGGTCAACGAAGGACAACTGCCGCAAACGCTTGAAAACAGCGTTCGCAAACTTTCTTCCGGTCAGGTCAGCGACCCGATTTTGTATAACGGCGATTATTATATTTTCAAAGTCGAAAAGAAATTTGATCCGGCCCAAGGTCAAATGCCGACACCGACCGCCAAAGAAGTGGAAAACATGCTGCGCAATCAGAAAAACGAACGGTATGCCGCACAGCATCTGCAGGAACTGCGCCAACGGGCCATGATCGAACTGAAAGAATAAAAGATGCTCCCGTCGCTGCGCCAAACGGTGGAAGACCACGGATTGCTTGCCTCGAAAGCTTTAGGGCAAAATTTTCTGCTCGACCGTAACATCACCGACAAAATCATCCGCCTCAGCCTCAACCGCCAAGGCATCAACAGTTTTGCGGACTGTCATGTTTGTGAAATCGGCCCCGGACCGGGCGGTCTGACGCGAGCGATCGTCGAAGCGGAACCGGCTTCCCTGACCGTTGTCGAAATGGACCGTCGCTGTATTGATATTATGGAGGAACTTAAAGCACAAACCCCGATTCCGTTTCGCATTATCAACGGCGATGCCCTCCGATATGACCTGAGCCGCGAAATTAATGCGCCGCGGCAAATCATCGGCAACCTGCCTTATAACGTTTCGGTTCCGCTTCTGATCGGCTGGTTGCAGGACAGCGGCCGTTACCGGGCCATGACCCTGATGTTTCAAAAGGAAGTGGCCGAGCGCATTACGGCACCGACCCGTTGTAAAGATTACGGCCGGCTTTCGGTTTTGGCGCAACTCACTTGCGACATCGTCAAATTAATGGACTTGCCGCCGGAGTGTTTTACCCCGGCTCCGAAAATCTGGTCCACCGTTTTGTTGTTCCGCCCCAAGACAACAGTGCCTGACAAACAAATTTTGCAAAAAGTGGAAAAAATTACCTCGGCAGCTTTTGGGCAGCGCCGCAAAATGCTGCGCCAAAGCCTCAAACAGTTTCCCGGACTGACGGAAAAATGCTTTCAGCTAGGCATCAACCTGACCGCCCGTGCCGAAGAACTGACGCCGGAAATGTTTCTGCAACTCGCTCAAAATCTGTAATATGCCCGCTGATTATTCGGCAAGAATTTAAATATTGACAAAAATGGGGATTGCTGTATCCTTCTTATACAAAAAATTATCAGTTCATTATTTATTTATTCACTTTACAAAATTCTGACATCATGGAAAAAATTGCAACTTTTACCACCCCGGAAACCCGGTTTCTGTCGAACTTCTATCCCTACAAAAAAGACGGGAGTAAATATGAGTTTCCGACCAAGGTCGGTTCTTTGCTCTGCAGCGACAAAATAGAGGTTTTTCTCGAAGGCCTTTGTTTCGATTGTACCGAAAACGCCTATCAGGCGGCCAAAACCAAGGACATTGAACTGCGAAAAAAGTTCGTAACCATGTCTCCTTACGAGACCAAAGCATACTGGAACGGCAAAGAAGGACAAATCCGCGAGGACTGGGACAGCGTCAAATACCCGATTCTGAGAAATCTGAACCGCCAGAAGTTTACCCGGCATCTGCCGCTGATGTACATGCTCGCTCAAACCGGCGACGCCGTTCTTGAAGAAGGCAACACTTGGGGAGACACCTACTGGGGCATCTGCGACGGCGTCGGCGAGAACAACCTCGGCAAGATTCTGATGGAAATCCGCGACACGCTGCCGTTTCCCGTTCTGTACAAGAACCGCAACGGCAACCTTGAGCTGAGCACTCAGAGAAGAAGCGACTTGACGCCGATCGGGATGTTTCCTTTCAAAGACCAACCGTCTTTACTGATACATCTGGCCGACCGCAAAATGACCTTTGAAGAAGGAATTGCCTACTACAAAAAATTTCGGAACATGCATTCCGACAATAACGGCATCGATCTCTGCTGGCAGATCAGCGACTGGGCAACGGCATGGGAAATTCAGCTCTGTGAACGGGATATCCTGAATTTTCAGGTTCAGACGGGAACAGAAGCTTTCTTTTGCGCCTCTTCTTATACCGAGGAGGTTAAAAACGACTTTCTCACTCAAACCACGTGGCTTGATCTGAGAAAGGACAAACGCGACTGTCGGCCGCTTCAGATTATTCTGACGGCAGAATTTCGGAGAAAGTGAACCCATCTAAGGAACCCTGCGTTTCACGCGTGGTTTTCTTAACACACTCAAGCGGGAATTGATCATTCAATTCCCGCTTTTTGTATATTTCTCTTTTAAACAACGCCGCCTTCGTTTTTTGTCAAATTTTGGCTTGATTTTATGCCGCGGTTATGCTATAGAAAACTTTAGTAATGTATTATTAACGGAATTAAACACTATGCCATATGAAAAGAAATGACGTATTTCCTGCCTTTGCCCAGAAGCTGGGCATTGACAGAAGAAAGTTGCAAGATCAAAACCTCGGCGACGGAAAAATCTACCTGCCTTATTTTCAGGACATTTTCACCAACATCAAGAAAAAGCTGAAAGAAGAGCGGGAGAACTATGATACGGTGGACGAATTCAGCGACAAGTCCGCTTCTCCGTGGTCTTATCTCGATCCGAGAGCGCCGGTACTGACTTTGGCTCGTCTGCTTACCCTGCATTCCGGAAGAACGGCCTCCAGGATTCGCGCGGAATGTACCCGCCCCCTGATCACGGCTGAGTTGCTGTGGAAGTTTTTGGCTGTGCAGATGGAAACCTCCGTCGACCGCCTCAATCCGGAAATGAAAGTACGGGAGATCAGGCTGCCGTTGGCCGGCGACGACAAACACTCGTGGCTGACTTTCGTCATCTGGGCCGACAATTTGTTCGGAGACGGCACCCTCGCCGCCAAAAGCGACCAACTTGCCGACATCAGGGTCACCGAGTTGTTCGGGTTTTGGATCCGTTCCTGACCCTGCAACCGCATTTCAAAAGAGAAACCTTAACGGGTTTCTCTTTTTTCTTTATCGGCACGGTTTTGCCGGCTTTCTCACAGAGGCGCTTCCGCTTTTTATTCGCTGATTTTGCCCAACGGATGTTTTTGCAATACCGTATCAATCAACTGCTGCGACACGATATGGGTATAAATTTCGGTGGTGGAGATATCTTCATGCCCCAGCAGTTTTTGCACGCTGCGCAAATCCACGCGGCGATTAAGCAAATGGGTGGCAAACGAATGCCGCAAAACGTGGGGAGAAATCCGCGACGGCGAGATTCCGGCTTCGACCGCCAGATTTTTGAGATTTTTGAAAAAATTGTCACGGGTAATATGCCCCGATGCCGACCGCCGGGAAGGAAACAGCCACGGCGAACCGCTTTTGCCGACATACTGCTGCCGCTGCCCGACATAGCGCAAAATGATGCCGAGCGCCGCATCCGCCACCGGAATCAGCCGTTCTTTGCTCCCCTTGCCCATAATCAAAATCTGTTTTTTTTCAAAATTGATACAGTTTTCCGGCAGCCCCACCAACTCGGAAACCCGCAAACCGCAGGCATACATCAGCGCAAACATCGCCGTCAGCCGCCGGCGGGCAAAGTCTTCACCCTTTTCGGCCGTCTCCAGCAACCGTTTGATTTCTGCCGCGGTCAAAAACTTGGGCAATGTCTTTTCGCGCCGCGGCGACAAAATTCCGACGGTCGGATTATTGTCGATTTCGTTTTCCGAATACAAAAACTTATAGAATTCCCGCAGAGCCGACAACTTTCGGGCCTGGGTCCGGGATGCAAAACCGCGTTGCGCCAAATATTGTGCAAAGGCGGAAATATCATGATCTTCCGCCCGTTTTTCATCAGCACCGAAAAACTCGAAAAACTGCAAAAGATCACGCCGATAGGCCTCAAGCGTATTTTGCGCCGCGCCTTTTTCCGCCGCCATCATTTCAAGAAAATTTTCCAGATTCTGCCCCGTCATCGTATGGACTATTCGGCAAAGGTATTTTCCAGCGGCTGTTCAACTTTTTCGGGCGTAAACGGAATCTCCCGCGAAATCACCCACAATACCGCGGCGGCTGCCACTGCCGCAATCACATAAAACCAGGTTTTGCTGCTTTTCTGACGCATATTTTCACCTTTTGCAAAAAAAATATTGATAAAATTTAAACTGTTTATATTATGACATCAAATATTTGAAATAAAGATTAACAAACCATGCAAAACGATAAAATAATTTTACTTGTCGGCCTGATGGGAAGCGGTAAAACCAGCGTCGGCAAACGTCTGGCCAAAAAACTGGGGCTGCCCTTCGTCGACGGCGACCAGGAAATTGAAAAAGCCGCCGGCCTGCCGCTGGTTGACGTTTTGAAATGCTTCGGCGAAGAAGAATACCGCGCCGGCGAAGAACGGGTGATGAAACGGCTGCTGCAGGGCGAACCCTGCGTGCTTGCTTCCGGCGGCGGCTCCTTTGTCCCGCAGCAAACCCGGGAACTGGCGCGGCGTTATGCCATCACCGTCTGGCTTAAAGCCGATCTCGACATTCTTTATCACCGCACCTCCGGCCGCAAACACCGCCCGTTTATCGAAGGCAACGACCAGCATCTCAAAAACAAACTCGAGAAATATATCCGGGAAGAATATCCTTATTATTCCGAAGCCGACATCGTGGTCGAAACCCGCGAAGAAATGGTTGACCGCACCGTCGAACGGGTGATCGAAGCCATCCGCAATTTCGACGGCCGCAACGAGGACGAAAACGCTGCCGATATTGCACACGCCCTGTAATATTTTTCTTGCCAAATAAAATATTTAGGTATAAAAATAGCCCCGATATCGGAGATTCGATATCAGTTTAACATTAATTCACACGCAGGCACGGCGGAACCGTTTTCGGCCTTCGCTCCGGTGCTTGGCAACAAGCCAGAAAGCCTGCGGAGGTTTAACCGGAAAACAAAGGATATAAATATGTCACTTCCTAAATTTACAATCCGTCAGATGATTGAAAACGGCGTTCATTTCGGACACCACGCCCGTCGTTGGAACCCGAAAATGGCCAGCTACATCTACGGCAAAAAAGACAACGTTCACATTATCGACCTGCAGCAGACCTACCCGATGCTGTACACGGCTTTGAGTGCAGCCAAAGAAATTGCCGCCAACGGCGGTAAGGTTCTGTTTGTCGGCACCAAAAGACAGGCTCAGGACATCATCAGAGAAAACGCCGAAAGATGCGGACAATATTATGTAAACTACCGTTGGCTCGGCGGCATGCTCACCAACTGGAAAACCGTTTACAAATCGATTTCCCGTCTGGTCAAACTGAACGAAATGTTCGAAAACAACGCCACCGAAGGCTACACCAAAAAAGAACTGCTCAATCTGCGCAAAGAGCAGGACAAACTGGCCAAAGAACTCAGCGGCGTTATGAACATGGGCGGTCAGCCGGACCTGTTGTTTGTCGTTGACATGCCGAAAGAAGATCTGGCGATCAAAGAAGCCAAAAAGCTCGGTATCCCGGTTATCGCAATTGCCGATACCAACGCCGATCCGACTTTGGTCGACTTCCCGGTTCCCGGCAATGACGACGCCATTCGCGCCATTCAGTTCTATTGCGAACTGGTATCTTCCGCCGTTTTGGACGGTATTCAGGCCGAAATCGCCGCTCAGGGCGTTAAGGTAGACGAAATCGTTGCCGACGCCGACGCCAAACCGGCTAAGAAAAAAGCCGCGGCCAAAGAAAACAACGAAGAAGAAGCCGAGGCTCCCAAAGAAGCCAAAAAAGCTTCCGCCAAAAAAGCTAAAGCTGCCGAATAATTTGCGGCTGACAAATTAGCAACTCATCAATGGCGGTATTTTAGACCCTGAAATATCGCCATTTTAATTCAAACATCAGATTGGGGAATTAGAAAAAATGACCGAAATTACTGCCGCTATGGTAAAAGAATTGAGAGAATCCACCAGCGCCGGAATGCTTGACTGCAAAAAAGCTCTGGTCGAAGCTCAGGGCGATATGGAAAAAGCCGTTGACTGGCTGCGCAAAAAGGGCCTCGCTTCCGCGGCCAAGAAAGCAAGCCGCGTTGCCGCCGAAGGTCTGGTTGCCGTTGCCGTTGAAGGTAACAAGGGCGCCGTGGTCGAAGTCAACTCCGAAACCGACTTTGTCGCCAAAAACGAAATCTTTCAGGAATATGTCGAAGACGCCGCTCTGGTTGCCTTGATGAACAACGGCGAACTGTGCGACATGAAAAACTTCCAGTGCCCGAAAGTTCATAAGTCTTTTGAAGAACGCCTGACCGACATGATTGCCAAAATCGGCGAAAACATGAACCTGCGTCGCGCCAAAGTGGTTGAAGTCAGCGAAGGCGTGGTTGCACCCTATGTTCACAACGTTGCCCGCAACAATCTGGGCAAAATCGGCGTGCTGGTTGCTCTGGAATCGACCGCCGACAAAGCCAAACTCGCCGAACTGGGCAAACACATTGCGATGCATATTGCCGCTTCGCAGCCGCAGTTTTTGACCATTGCCGACGTTGATCCGGCCGCCGTCGAACACGAAAAGTCCATTTTCGTCGACCAGGCCAAAGCCTCGGGCAAACCGGAACACATCATCGAGAAAATGGTTGAAGGCCGCGTTAAGAAATATTATGACGAAGTTGTTCTGGAAGAACAGGCCTACATTATGGATCCGGACAAAAAGGTTAAGCAGGTTATTGCCGACGCTTCCAAAGAACTGGGCGCCGACATCAAAATCAAAGACTTTGCCTGCTTCAAACTGGGCGAAGGCATCCAGAAAAAAGAAGAAGACTTTGCTGCCGAAGTTGCTGCTCAGTTGAACAAATAATTTTTCTTTTTATAAAAAAACCTGTTTACTTCAAAGTAAACAGGTTTTTTGTTTTAGCGATGAAACTTAAAAAAATCCTAATAGCTTCAACAAAATCAGCCTTCTGCAAAACTGAGATTAGGGAAAAATATTCCAAAAGAAAACACCGGCTCAACAATCTAAAACACCATACAGAAGCTCTGTTACTCCCAACTAAGTGCTAATGCTCTTGCTTTGAGAGAGGTGCTTTGGGCATAGAAACGCTTTAATCGCTCACGACAAAGCTTGATCATCATTCCTTGGTTATCCTTTTTGTCTTTTTCTTTTGAATAAACAGAAATGAGTTTGTCAATAGTTTGTATGTCCATTGATGCTATAAGCTTTTTAGCTATCCGGGGCTGCATTTTGGGTAGCGCTTCAGAATCCACAATTATATAACCCTTGGCCCGTATTTCTTTGGCCAGACATGTTCTGTTATCTTCCAAAACCTTAAGAACTTTCTGCTTATCCGGACAAAGTTCTTCACGATGCTCTTGGAGTGCCTCAATTGTATTTTCCGTATCTTCTGCCAGTTGCAACAGTTCGTTCAACTTCATTGAGCTAAATTCTACGGTTACGATTTTTGCCGCTAACGTTTCGGCATTATCAATTATTTTTTGTTGTTCCATAATTAAATAGATTTTAGTTAATAATATGAAATTGAGAAATAATATATTGACATCTATTACTATAAATTTTGTTGCTAAAAAAGTCAATAAACATCACTCGGCAAACCGCCGGTTCTCGAACAGCTACAAAGCTAACGGCTTGACCGTGCCCGTCAGGGTGGGAAAATGTCTGACAACATCTTTCCACTACGAGAAAACACGGGGCTTTCTGTAAGGCAATTAATAACTGGTTCCTTTTTCGAACAAAAAGTCCTTGAGACATGCCGTTAACGGCGTGTCTTTTTTTAAGCAGCGGCAACCTTCTGTCGCGGCAACCCGGCCGGACCGGCTTTCCCGTCCTCAGCTCAGAACAGTTTTCCCGATTCCTGGGCCGCTTCCGTTTTTTTCTCTTTGTCGCGGGGCCGGTTTTCTTCGTCACTAAGCCGGTCCGGCGCGTCTTCATGTTCCGCTTTGCCGACACAAACCTCTTTAAGCGGCTGATTTTCGCCTTTTCTTACATTAGCCGGCAAGACGGAAGGTTTCTCCTCTTGGCGACGCGTGACCCCACAATCGCTATCGACCAGCGTCAGCTCAATCTTTTTATTATAAAAATTAAGCAGCTTATTATAAATGTCCCAGCTAAAAGTTTGTCCGATTTCGACTTTATCAATTTTCTGCCAGCTGTAACCGGTGTAATCGGCAACCGCCTGCAATCCCAACGACTGTTTCTTGCGACAACGATGAAATTCCTGCCCCAGCTGCCGTTTGAGGATGTGTCTGATTGGCATACCCAAACTCCCAAAGTTTTGTTAAAATAAAACTCACCTTGAGGATTCAAGGTGAGGGAGTTCACAACTGACAAGTAATAAGCAGTCCGAGTTATTCGATACATCCGAAGACATACTTATATCCCCGGCTCCCTCGCAGGAGTCGTTTAATTACTTGAAGGGTTGTGATACCCTGCCGGTGACCTCTCACCGGCAGCAACAGTATATAAGTTCTCAAAAACTTTTGCAAGTTTTTTGCCAAAAACGTCAAAGACAGCTCAGAAACAGAAACAAAAAAACTCACCTTGAACAAACAAGGTGAGAAATCATCCGACAAAAACCCCCGGAATCATAAAATTCCGGGGGTTTGTAAACTCAGCCGCTGTCAGAAACCGTTGCGGCATCGGAGTTCAGCAACTGCCGATACAGCGTTCGTGCATTTTGGCTTTTGCGATTTCGGCAATCGGGGCATAACGCGGATCCCGGCCGGCCAACTTATCATAATCGTTGATCAACTCGATCAACAGTTCCAACGGAACGTCTTCGAGATAGCTCTCAACGACTTCGGGCGTCGAATTCACCACTTCCCGGAGATCAAGGACGTCATAACCGCGCAGACGCAGTTCCTGCACCGCCTGGGTGTAAGCGGTAACTATCCGCGCTCCCAAATCGCGATCGATTTCGGAAACCGGCAATGCAACCGCCATTGACAACTGCCCTGCCCATTCAATCAGTTTATCGTCGCTTGCGGACGAAATCGTTGACGACTGCAACTGTTGCAGCAGTTCAATCCATTGTTGTTTGGTTTTCATATTTGTACATTTAATAATTCTCGTTTACCAAGATAACAAGTCCTGCCGCAACCAACGGCAAGACTTGTTATAAACACACTGCCGGGAAATCAGTTCGGCATATAACCGCTCATTCCCGAATAACGGCGCACCAGCTCGTTGTTGATAAAAGACAGCATCCGGACATCCTTGTCATCGGTGCTGCCCTCCAACGCGACGGACCATTCCAGCAGTTCCTGCATCCCCATGCTCATCAGCGCTTCGGCTACGGCTTCGGGGTCGGCATCGTGCAAATCGTTACTGTCAACGACTTGATAGCCGCGTGCAGCCATTTCTTCGGTCACCAGTTCGTCATACTCGCTGAAAATGCGAACGGTTTCCTGCTGCTGTTCGGTCAGTTGCTGCTGCTGTGAAACAACAATTCTGACGATGCGCAGCTTCAGTCCCAGTTCGCACAGGCTTTGATCGTCCAGCTTGGCGATATCTGTCTGAGCAAGTTCCTTCATGAACTCGTCCAGATTGACGTACATATTTACATACTGTTCCATAACACTTAGAATTAATAATTATTGATGTATACAGTATGAAGCAGCGACCGTCAAAAAGCAAGCCTTAAATTGACAAAATATTTCGAAAATATTCAATCATTGCCGACAACGGCACAAAAAAATCCGGCTGAATCTTCACAGATTCAACCGGAAATAAAGACATCAAGGATCAGGCTTGTCCGCCCGTTGCCGCCCGCCGCATCAATTCGGCCTGGGCTTTTTCCTTCAGCAGGAGAAAAAGCTCGCTTTTATCCTGCCGGGTAATTTTTTCCAACGCATTGACCAGTTCCAGCAACTTTTCCATCGAATACGAATAGAGGACGTCATAGACCGCCGGAGCATTGCTTTTCAGCAGATCAATGAGGGTCACCAGTTGAACGCCGCGCCGTTTCAACTCGTTTTCCATCCTTTGCAGATAAAAACGGCAGCCGTTCAAAAACGTCAGCTCAACGCAGTCCAACTCACGACGGGAATACGCTTCGCAAATCAGCTTGGTTTTGGCCGCGGTCATAATCAAAGCATCATTATCAATCTTTTCCAGATCCATCCGTGTCAGCTCATTCAGAAACTCGACCGGATTAATTTTTTCGGTAACGATCATATTCTTAAAATTAATAATTAATTTAACGGTTATGATTATATGACCGTTATAGACAAAAATCAACCTTTTTTCACAGTTCAGGCCGCAAACAAGTCTTTTATTTTTTCAAAAAAGCTCTTTTCGGCCGGCTGACAGTTGTCATCGCCGCTGAGGGCACGAAATTCCTCCAACAGTTCCTTTTGACGCGCATTGAGGTTAACCGGCGTTTCGACCCGGAATTCCACCCACAAGTCTCCTTTATCAACCGAACGCATTTTCGGCATGCCTTCGTTCTTGATCTTGATCCGCTGTCCGCTCTGGGTACCGGCAGCCACCTTAACTTCAATTTTATGTCCGTCAACCGCCGGAATCTCTATTGTGCCGCCCAACGCCGCACAAGCCATCGACACCGGAACCTGAGCCAGCAGATCCGCTCCCTCGCGCATATACAGCTTATGCTGCTTGATGCTCACAAACACATACAAATCACCGTTGCGGCCGCCGCCGGTACCGGGAATGCCTTCGCCGGACAAACGGATACGGGTTCCGTCGTCAATCCCGGCCGGAATTTTGATTTTGAGTTCCTTGGTATAGGGAACCGTTCCTTCGCCCCGGCATTCCGGACAAGCGTCTTTCAACTTGCGACCGCGGCCGCCGCACTCGGAACAAACCGTTTCCATGATCATAAAGCCATGCTGACGATGAACCCGGCCGCTGCCGTGACAGGCGGTGCACAGCGGCGGTTCTTTGCCGTCCTGAGTCCCAAAGCCGTTGCATTTGTCACAAACTTTTTCGGTCGGAAACGAAATGGTCTTTTCCAACCCGTTATAAGCGTCTTCGAGCGATATTTCCAAATCATAGCGCAGATTCTCGCCTTCTTTGCCGGCGCTGTTCCGGGCGCCGCGTCTGCCGCCGCCCATAAAATCGGAAAACACTTCGGAAAAAATGTCGCCGAAGCCGCCGCCGAAGTTAAAATCAAACGGGTTGGCACCGCCGCCCTGCTCAAAAGCGGCATGACCGTAACGGTCATACGCCGCTCGTTTTTGCTCGTCTTTCAAAACTTCGTAAGCTTCGTTAATTTCCTTAAAACGGGCTTCTGCCTCCGCATTGCCCTGATTGCGGTCGGGATGGTATTTCATTGCCAGCCGCCGATACGACTTTTTAATCTCTTCGGGAGTTGCGCCTTTGGCCACTTCCAAAGTTTCATAATAGTCCTTTTTGCTCATAACCGGTATGCTTTCCTGTTAAAATGATTTGTTTTCATGAGATATTTAGGGTGTTTATAGCCGAAACGCAAGCGTTTTGCAAGTCGAGATTAGCAAATTTATCAGGTTTAAAATCGGGCCGCCGCCCTTATTTTAAATTTAAACCAGCAAGGAGAAAACAATGGGCAGAAAAATTAAAATCAAAGATATGACAAATCTTACCTACCAGGACGACGACGAAAAGGATTTTCATATCAAAACCGTGGACGACGAAAACCTGATCACGCCCAATTACGGCCTCGACGATCAGGAAGAATTCATTTGTGACATGCACAATTTCGGCGACAGCGACGACTTGCCGGTCAGTGACCGCGCAATGATGAGCAGCCGCCAACGCTGCGACTATCCCTGACCGCTATCCGTCATCTTTCTTCCGATAAAAATACCGGGTTCTTGTCCGGTATTTTCAGTTTGTTCCCCGACAAAAAATCCCGGTCTGTCAGCCGACGGACCGGGAAAAGGCAACATTGACGCCAAAACGCTACTCGCCGCGTCTGATTTTTTCGATCAGTTCTTTTACCGAAGGGATGCAACCGTTGCGATACAACGGATCGGTCGCAAAACGATAAACCTGATGGCCGGCAAACAGCAAATGATCTTTGACGCTGCCGCCGTGTCCCACTTCGTACAGGGTTTTGTGAATACAGTAGGTACGCGGATCCGGAATACGTCCGGTTGAGCCGGTCGGACTGGCCGCCGACCAGGTTGAAAACTGGCATTGCGACAAACAGCCGACGCAGTTTTTGCGATCCTGCTTCATTTCTTCCCAATCTTCGGGAGTCATAAAGACGACCGTACCGTCCGGCGTTTCCTTAATTGCGGTCAGCCCGGCATTAATTTGGTTGTTGGCCTTGCTCATATCATCCGGGCGAATAAAAACGGTTTTGTGTTCGCTCATTTTCAAAGGCTGGCTGAATTCGGCGTCGGCTTCGGTTTTGAAGGCAATTTCGCCGTTCTTGCGATCCAGCAGTTTCTCGAGGAAAGTGTTTTTAATTGCCGAAGAGAAGAAACCGGTCGGGCTGAAACGCTGCAAAATGACATCGCCCTTTTTAACCTGCAACATCACCTTTTTCCAAGCTTCGCTGACCGGGCTTTCTTTAGTGATCATCGGACGGGTTCCGAACTGGAACGCCAGGGGTCCGATTTCCGGATTGTCGATATAATCTTCCCAGTCTTTGAGTGACCAGATGCCGCCGGCCAAAATAATCGGCGTTGCGGTCAGGCCGTATTTGTTCATCAGGCTGCGCAATTCCACGACCCGGTTGTACGGTGTTTCCGGTTTTGTCGGATCTTCGGCGTTGGACAAGCCGTTATGTCCTCCGGCCAGCCACGGATCCTCATAGACCACGCCGCCCAGAAATTCGGTAAAGTTGGCATAGGCGCGCTTCCACAAAATGTTGAAAGCACGGGCCGAAGAAACAATCGGATAGTAATAAACGCCGAACTTGGAAGCCAGCGCACCGAGATGATACGGCATCCCGGCGCCGCAGGTAACGCCGTTGATCAGGCCCTTGGCCTTTTCGAGCACGCCTTCGAGAATCCGTTGTGAATCAGCCAGTTCCCACAGCATATTCATATGGATGCGGCCGTTGCCGTTTGACACCTCATGCGCAACTTCCGCCTGAGCGATTCCGCCTTTGATGGCTCTTTCCACCATTTCTTCATGGCGTTCGGGTCGCGACTTTTTAAAGAAAATCTCTGAAACGACATTGCCTTTTTCGTCATAAAAATCCGGACTGACGCCGGAGAAAGTGCCGACGCAGTTTTCATGCGCCCAGGCGCCGCTGCTGCGTCCGTCGCTGGCATTAATGCCTTTGCCGCCTTCGACCAGCGGCAGGACTTCTTTGCCGGAAATGAGAATGGGATTTAGATTTTTCAAGTTATAAACCTTTCATAGTATTTTATTTGCCCAACTTTATACCACAAAAAATTTTTATTTCATAGCAAAATTTAAGAAGCCAGCATCAATATTTCAAGGGGCAGGCGGTTGACGGCAATCAAAGCGACCAAAAGGCAGATAAACGCATAAACCTCCAACAACAGCGGCAGCATCTCGTAACGAAACAACGGTACCTTCGGGCGCAGTTTTTGAAAAAGGCGATGAATTGCCGCCATAATCAGGGTAATGCCGATGGCCTGCACGCCGATCCCGGCAGTTTTCAGCGTCTCGGCAAACGGCGCCGCCATAAAATGAACCATCCCGAAAAACAGCAGATAAACGACCGCCGCCGCCGCCGTTATATGGTTGGCGCGAATCACCCGCCGCCGTTCCATTATCTTTTCCTGTTCCATTTGCTCGGGCGACATTTTGTCAATCTCAAGTCCGCGCACGGTTTTAGGGGTTTGCAGTTGCTGGCGCCGTTCCTGCATGTCCGACTTAAACTTCTCGTCCATCAGGCACAAACCGCATCCTTTGGAAGTAAAATAGGCATGATCGGAGTTCTTTTTGCACGGACGCAGGTTTTGCAGCAGATTGCGCAAATGCCTTTCCCATTCGGCCGCCGTCGGCCGTTTCATCCCCTTGACAAAAGCACGGTCAAACAATTCGAGCGTGTCTTTGGCAAAATAGTCGTGAATACTGTAAGGATGCGGCGCCTGATAAAGATCGGCCCAGGAACCGTAAGCATAACGATAAGCGGCAATCCGCTCCTGAATCGTCAGGTTCGGAACTCCCTGTTTGCGCGGCACACCCGAAAAAGGATGAATCCCGTTGTTCAGCAGCTTAAACAAAATCACCGCCAACGCAAATTTGTCCTGTTCTTCGCCCATCTGCTCGCAACTGAGCTGCATGCCCTCGGGATAAATATATTCCTCACTGACAAATTCGGCCGGATAGCGGCTTTTTTCGCCGCGAATTGAAAAACCGTCGCAATCCAAAATCGCAATCAGCATGCTTTGTTTGTAAACATATACATTGGACGGTTTGAGGTCGACGATGTAATGTCCTTTCTCGTGCAAGGCCGCCACCATGGTGCAGAGATTGTAAGCCGCCTGAACCCGATGTTCGTATTTTTCGGTCAGTTTAAGCTTGTGGCGGATCGCCTTTTGCATAAAGTGATCAAGCGACGCCGCCTGACTCAAATCGATCAACGGCATCAGATAACCGACGCAAAAGCCGTTTTCGTCTTCCAACAACGCTTCCGGCCAGGCAATCTGCACATAGCTGTTGCCGTCTTCCATCGTAAACTGCTTGCCGTCTTTCATCGCCGGCGAAAAACTGGGACGATTGAGCAGCATTGCCTGCAGCTTTTCGCGGTTGGTGCTGCTTTTGCCGAGATTATGGAAAATTTTTGCCACCATCTGCGGATGACCTTTTACCCGGAAGATCCGGCCGGCGGCACCGCCTTTGTTGATCAGCTCGCCCAAAGTGATCTGCTCCCAGGTTCGGTCGCCGTAAATGGCATTATAAATCGGCGCAGTCTCTTCCATCACAGTTTGGCCCATAAGAAAGTTTTGTCGTCCGGATTAAGCTTTTGGGCGCGCATCGTATTCAAAGTGTTGGAAAGCGCGCGCACGGCTTTGGTTTTCAGCTTTTCCCCATCCAGAAAATTATTGATCGGCAGCAAAAAGTTCGGTTCGATACGGCTGAAATCGGGCGCAAACGAAAAGTTGGTCAGGCCGTCGGACATCAGCATCAGCGTATAAGCCTGTTCAAAGGTCGTAAAACGCAACGTATCTTCCCAATCGTCCATCGTGTAAAAATAGGTCTCACAGGAGAAAACGCCGTTTTCCGGCCGCGAAGCGACATAACGCGACAGGTCCGGCGCCGTAAAGGCAATTGCGGCACCGTCGCCGATATGAAAGAAAATCCCGCGGCCGCGATGACAGACCGCACCGACCACCGTCGCCGCAAAAGCCATGATTCCTTTGGGATTGTTGGCAGAATTGAGACGGTGAAACATCAGTTTGTCACGGGCAACCGAAATGGCGTTGACCACCGCGGAACGGATATCGTCAAACGGCGCATTGGCCAGCAGATCGACCAGGGTATCGCAGACGATTTTGGCGCCGATACGTCCGTAACGGGTTGAACCGGCACCGTCCGAAACCACGGCTACAAAATTTTCACCGCGGGTCGAATAGCGGCAATAATCCTGACAAGGCTGCCCGCGGCCGCGGTGTATCGGCCCGGCAATGCAGGTTGCGCGTACTTTGATTTGCCGACGCTCAGTTTTCTTCATCCCAGTTTCCCGTATTGTCAAACAAATCGCCGGCGTTGGGCGCCGCTTTCGAAATACACGAAACGCTTCGGCTCAGCCAGAGGAAAAATTCGGTAAATTTTAAGCCGGTCAGCCGTTTGGGCGTATTAAGGGAAAAGCGCGCCAGCTTCTCGAGGTTGGCACCTTCGGTACCCACCGCATGAATAACCACTTTTTTGTTTTCCTGCGCCTGACAGCACTTGCGAGCGGTGCTTTCCCAATCATAGTCTGTCGGTTCGCCGTCGCTGATCAGAAAAATCCACGGCCGTTTGGAAGTGATGCCGCAGCTGTCATACAAACACTTTTGTTCTTCGATCTTCTGCAAGGCCAGTTCCATCGCCTTGCCGAGCGGCGTCAAACCGCCGGCAACCATCTCCGGTGCCGAAAAGTTCATGGCGTCAATCCAGTCGGCGGAAACTTCGGTTTCGTCTTTGCCGAAAGCTTTGATAATCAACAACTGAACCCGCGAACTGGCGTCAATGTCCTCTTTCAGTTCTTTTTCCAACGCTTTCAGCCCGACGTTCAATTGCTTGATCGGTTCGCCGCGCATGGAACCGGAACAATCGAGTACCAAAACGCAGGGGGTTCGTTCGTTGGCGTTGTCGGCAAATTCGACATACGGGATCATCTCGTCCACAAAATTGTTTTCTGCCATCATAATCCTCCTTGTCTCTATTGCCGCGGATAAGAATGGGGATAGCCGCTGCCCTCAAGCGGCGCCGGGGCGGAAACTTTGCCGCAGCCGCTTACGGACAAACCGGCTGCCACCAACAAAATCCAAAAAAGTACCGAGGCTTTTTTCATATTCTTTTACCTTTTGCTTGTCTATTTGATTATTATGGTTATATATTATTCCTCAAGCGGAGACAAGATAAAAATATGATCAGTAAGCAGATGAAAAAAATTTGTAGAATGGTAATGCTGGCAATACTGTGTTTGCAAATTTCGACGGTTTGGGCAAACGAAAAAGGCGTCAACATTTATCACGCGCCCCGTCAGGCGCCGTCAAAAGTCATATACGGCGAAACCGGCAGCAAAGTCAAACTTTCTGATTTTGACGGTGATTTTGTGCTGGCCGTCTTTTGGTCAAGACATTGCACGCCCTGCCTGCGCGAAATCGAAAGCCTGAACGCTTTTGCCCGTCAAACCAAAGACGACGGCATCCGGGTTATTATGATTTCTCCCAAAAAAGAATGGCAAGGCGGTTTTTCCGAACAGCGCCGATTGTTAAAAAAGTTCGGCGGCAACGATCTGGAAATGTATGTTGACGACAAAAACGACATGGCCTCGGCGTTGGGAATTTTTTCTTCGCCGGTGACCGTATTGATCAGTCGCGAAGGTAAAGAAATCGGCCGTATCCGCGGCAGTGCCGATTGGGACAGTCCCGAAGTGATTGAATATATTTACAAAATCAAAGCCGAACACGGTTAGAATTTTGTAAAAAAGCCGACAGTCGCCGGCTTTTTTGTGGTTCAAATTACGGTCCTAACTCTGTTCGCGCAATCCGGGAAACAGTTCTTTGCCCAACGACAAACGACTGCGCTGCGTATCAATCGAAGTCGCCAGATTGAGCTTGCCGGTTTTGATAATCGCGCGAACCTGATCCCCCTGAGTGGTGTCCGGGTTGGCAAAAAGATAAGAAACTGTCGGCACTTTTTTGCGAATACCGTTCAAAGTCTGGTGCAAAACCGCCAGCATCCCGCGCGAGAACAAGTCATAGGCCAGTTCTTCCGTCATCCCCGAAGAAGAAGCATATTTAATCACCGAGTTAATGGCGTCGGTAACGTTGTTGGCGTGAATGGTTGACAAAACCAGATGCCCGGAAGTACAGGCGCGCAACACTTCGCTGGCGGTTTCGGGAGTACGGATTTCACCTACCAAAATAAAACGCGGCTTGGAACGCAGGGCCGATTTAAGACAACCGCCCCAATTGCCGTCAATCGGCTGCGTCTGTTTGCACAAACCGAGACTGCCGTTGAGCGCATTGTAGCTGCCGTCCAGCGGCATTTCCGCCGGATCCTCGATCGTATAGGCAAAACCGCCTTCGTTGATCAGATATTCTTTCATCAGCGACGAAACCGCGGTGGTTTTTCCGGCGCCGGTCGGCCCCGACCACAAAATCAGCCCGGCAGAGTTGCCGAGCTTAAGCAGATACTTGCGCAATTCGGGCGTAAAACCGAGCGTACTGAAAGCCGGCACTTCGGGCGGCATTTTGCGGGCGCAGTATTGAATACCGTAGATGCTGACACTGCGTTCGACACGATACAAAATTTTATTGTACAAAACCGAATAGCTCGGATTGTGGCCGTCATAACAGCTTTCCAGTTTATCATAAAAATAGTTGAAATCATCGGTCTTGATTTTCATCAGGCCGTTGGCCGTTTTGCCGTCCGGAATATAAGCAACCTTATCGGGGGTGATGTAAATATCGGAAAAGCTTATTTCATTAACTGTACTCATTAAAAGGGTCCTGTCGGTTAGTTGATTGTTTCCCCGGGGTAGACGCCGAAAAAGTCACCGCGCTGAACCCAGCCTTCTGCCGAAGTGAACTTAATCAGGCAAAAATCCTTGCCTTCGGGACATTTTTCGATTTCGCCGATCACCTGATCTTCAACTTTGGCAATCACTTTGGCGTCAAGTTGGGGCTTGGCGTAAATGTTGCTGGTACCGGCATTGGTCATCTTAATCCAGCGCTTGTTGCTCAGCATCGGTTTATAAACCCAGGTTTCCGAGCCTTCCCAATCGCGGATCTGCCGCCACAGGTCAAATTCGGCAATAATTTCAACCGGCGCATTTTTCTGTTTATACACCCATTCGATCGGATAGCGCGAACCCGGACCCGAACGGGCATTAACCAACTTTGAACGCAGCGAAGCCATCCGCGGCAACGCGCGCCCGGAATCGCTTTCGCCATCGCCGCCGGCCCATACCGGGGCCGCAAGCGCAACAAACATCATAACGCCGGCTAGAAATGTTTTCATTTGCAGATCCTCATTAATCCTTTCTTATTATAATTGCGCTAATCATACTCATATAAGATGAATAAAAGGTAAAATTCAGCAAAGAGAGGATAAAAAAATGAACTTAAAGGAAGTGACTGTCCAACTGATTAAATTTCGCACCGAAACCGGCAACATACCGGAAATTGAACGCTGCATGAACTTCGTCAGACAACAGGCCGAAACCGTCGGCGCCGAAGTCGAAATATACCGCAAAGATGCCCTCGCGCCGGTGATCCTGCTCTCTAACGGCAAATACCGTGACTTTGACGTTTTGGTCGTCGGTCATATCGACGTGGTTCCGGCAGCCGATCCGATGTTTATTCCCTACACCAAAGAAGGTAAAATGTTCGGTCGCGGCAGTTTGGACATGAAATCGTTTGCCGCCGTCGGCTTAAATTCGCTTGAATATGTCTTAAAACAGCAGTTGCCGCTGAAATTCGGCGTTTTGTTGTCTTCCGACGAAGAAAAAGGCAGCTTCGGACTGGAAGCCTTTTTACACGACAATCCCGACCTCAAGTCCAAGATCGTACTCGACGTTGACGTTGCCGGAGACATCGGCAAAATTGTCGCTCGCTGTAAAAGTCCGGTATTTGTCAAACTGTTTTCCGAGGGCAAGGAAGCTCACGGCTCCACCCCTTGGGAGGGAATTGACGCCAACGAACAATTGATGCAGGTATGGCAAAACATCCGCACCCGGTACCCGTATTTCTGCAAAAAAATGCCCAAACCGGCCGACACCTGGATTGACACCGTTCATTTTGCACGGATCGAAGGCGGCGCCGTCGCCAACGTTATTTCCAACCATGCCGAAGCCATGCTCGATTTCCGGCTGACCGAAAAATCATCGCCGGACGAGTTGGAACAAAACCTGCAACAGGCCATGGTTGACGGCGTCAGCTATCAAATCGTATCGGCAGGACGCCCGGTGGTTATGGACGAAAACAATCCGTACATCCGCGATTATAAACAAACGGCGGAACAATACCTCAACCGCCCGCTCGAATTTGAATATATCGGCGGCGCCACCGATTCGCGGGCTTTTGCCGAACGCGGCTCCGTCGTCATCATGCATTCGGGCAGCGGTGACGGAATGCATGCCGCCGGCGAATATGCGGTATGGGAAACCGTCGAACAACTGGCAGAAATTCAGAAAAGGTTTCTGCACCGTCTTGCCGAAAAAGCCTGATTCTTGAGATATGGCCGGCGGTAACGATGCTGCCGGCCGTACTGTCCGACAATCCCGTCAGCCGCATCCTGCCGCCGACGGGATTGTTTTTCCGGATTCCCGCTTTCTGAAACGCCACAAAAAAACTGGACATACACGGGAAAATATAATAATATTATGCACTGCTGTTAATAGTGTACAATAACCAAGACTTCGGATTGAAATGAGTACGATGCTAACGATGGGATTAATTGCCTGCGGCCTGCTGACAGCCGGCTGCGTATGGGTGGTTAATCTTGAAATACAAAAGTACGGCCGGGCGGCCCGCATCGGTTCGCTGTTGGGAGTAGCGGTTCAACTGGCAATGTTCGTCTATTCGATTCATTTTGTCAAAGGGGCCGATTATTCCTGGGGGCTGATTTTAATACTGGCAATCGGAATGACGATTGTCTGGTTGCTTGCCTGCGGCTTTGCCATCGGGGTTTTGATTATTTTGTCGGTCGGAACTTATTGGACCGTCACAACCTGGAAGAAAACCGACTTTCGCGAGTTCTGGGCCAACGTGAAAGCCGATTTCAAAGCCGAAATCGCCAGCCTGAAATCGTGGATAGATGATGAAGAATGATTGCTTTTACCGGCAGAATATTTATAATCCGTCCTTAATGTCGACGTAGCTCATCAGGATAGAGCAACAGTTTCCTAAACTGTGGGTGGGAGGTTCGAGTCCTCTCGTCGACGCCACTTTCAAAAGACGCGTGCAAAACGCGTCTTTTTTTCGTGGCTTGTCTCGCGGTCGAACCTAAAACGGTTCGTTCACGCGTACCTAAGTTTTGTCGCGGAGACGCGAAACATCTCCTTACAAAACACAAGGTAGACGTGGCTTTACAGACAAAAACAACCGGAGCAGCGGTTGTTTTTGCTTAGCACCTCTCTCGTCGACGCCACTTTCAAAAGACGCGTGCAAAACGCGTCTTTTTTTCGTGGCTTGTCTCGCGGTCGAACCTAAAACGGTTCGTTCACGCGTACCTAAGTTTTGTCGCGGAGACGCGAAACATCTCCTTACAAAATGTTATGAAGGTTTCTTTTGCTTACAGATTTCCGGCAGCTCCCAATTATCACCGCCAAAACGGATTTCGCAGGTATCGCGGTTGCAGCCGTAATCACACATTTCTTCGTCAATATTCCACATTCCGTTATGAGCCAAGCAATCTTCCCGACTGACGCTTTCTCGCACGCTTGCCTTACAATACCCCTCATCAAAGCAAAGTTCATAATCCCAAACTTCGCGCATCCCGGGAAATTGATTAAAAACCGCCGGAATGTCAAGCAAAAAGATGATCCAGCAAATCCGCATCCCGTATTTGCCCAAAAACAGACTCAGCACACACAACAATCCCAGCATGAACTCCACATAAGCCTGCGAAAGCAGCGGTGACAGCGCCACCCCGTATTCCGGAACAAAAATAAGTTTCATGATGGTACGAAACGGGCTATAGAAAGTTACAAACAAAACAATGAAAAAAACAACCGTGATGCTCCCCTTCACAAAATCGACTATTTTTCTAACATATTTATTATCCAAAAAGTTTTTCATTATTTTTCTTACGGTCACGGTGTACGTCTCCTTTTACCAGATTTTTTCTTCAAGTAAACTTTCGCAATCGGGATCAAACGACAACATTCCATAGCCGAGGCCGATGGTGTTGTTTTTCATATCTTTGACACTGTCCCACACCACACCCAACTTTCCGTTATACTTTTTAATTTCTTTTTCATCTTTTAGCTTTTTTGCCAAGTCAAAGGCTTCTTTAGCGATTCCTGTTACATACCCCAGTTTGGGTATTCGCTGTTCGGCTGCGCGGCAGCTCATATACTGGTGCTTGTTTTCATCGGATATACCCATTTTACCAACCCTTCCGGCTTCCTGGTACCAACGCCCGTAGCGGGTCAACCAGTCATCCTGCTTTCGCTGTGCAGCATAATTCAACATTGTGTCACCGACAAAGCGGGCCATTGGATAATATTTCTCTGCTTCGGCTTTGACAGTTTCATATGTTTTTGCTAATTTTTCAAGCACAAAATTTCCTTCCGAAGGCGTTTCTCCGTTTTGCATCTCCCGAAAAACATAGTTTGTATTCATTGCCATCGGCTGATAGGCTGAAGAATACCCCATCCTTACGGAATCATTCTCCTGCCGCGGTGCTTTGAAAGCAACTGACGGCGCTGTTTCATAATCCGGAATATCCAAAATGCGATAATCAGAAATAGTGCTGTAATTTTTCTTGTTTGTGACTGAGATAAAAAACAAAAAAACGGCCGTGACATTTCAAAATGTCATCGGTCGTTTTTTGTTATCAGTTACGCGCCGTGAGGCGGAATTTTATTTGCGGTCGCCCATCAAACGCAACAATGCCAGAAACAGGTTGATAAAATCAAGATACAGTTCCAGCGCGCCGACCACAACCTTGCGGGTCATGGTATCTTCATTATCGCTTGAGGCATAAATCTGACGGATTTTCTGGGTATCATAAGCGGTCAGCCCGGTAAAGACAACCACCGACACGATCGACAGCACATAATACAAAGCCGGGCTTTGCATAAAGAGGTTGACAACCGATGCAATGATAATTCCCCACAATCCCATCATCAGGAAAGAACCCATCGAGGTCAAATCGCGTTTGGTAACGGTTCCGTAAATGCTCATCGCGCCGAACATGGCCGCCGTAATCAGGAAAACCCGAACCATGCTGGCACCGGTATAAACCAGAAAGATCGGCGCCAACGAAGCGCCCATCAAAGCCGAATACAGCCAGAAGACACCGCGTACCTGCGCCAAAGTTCCGCGGGTCAAAACCCAGCCGAAACCGAAAATAACAATCAGCGGCGACAACAAAAACAGCCAGCCCAGCACCGACATGCCGCCGGTTTGCGGATCAAACATCATCGCAATCAGCGAAGTGTTGGCCACCAAGAAAGCAACCGCGGCGGTAATTGCCAACGCGCCGGCCATATGATTGTAAACGCTGACCAGATAAGCGCGCAGACCTTCGTCAACGGCGGCTTTTTCAATACCGACATCGGTATAATTTTTTTCTAACATAAGTTTCTCCTCAAAATTAGATATGTTCACTGCCTATAATATAGTTTTTTTATTGACGCAAATCAAGCAGATTACTCATAGGCATACAATAACCGGCTGTTAAGCTTGAGCCAGCGGCGTCCGGAATCGGCACAACAACTGAGATTCTTCACACAAGTCCAAAATGCGCGCGAGTGGTCGCGATGTTTAAGATGCGCCACTTCATGTGCCGCCAGATAGTCGATCACCTCTGCCGGAGCCAACGCAATCCGCCAGTTATAATTGATATTGTCGAGCGTCGAACAACTGCCCCAGCGCGATTTGGTGTCTTTGATCGTCACCCGGTTGACCCGGCAGCCGATCAGCGCCGCTTTTTGCTTTGACAACTCAAGCAGATAGGCCTGAGCCTGCCGACGGATAAAGTCTTTGACCCGTCGCGGTAAAAACGCCGCCTCGCCCGAAACTTTAAGAATGCCGTCTTCAAGCACCGCACCGCCTTTCAGACCCGGACAATGGCGAATCGTCGTCGGACGACCCAGCAGGCTGATCTCTTCGCCGTCGGCAAAACGACGGCTTGCGGGAATTTCTGCCAGATGTTTTTCTATCCAGCCGCGGTTGGCTTCGACAAACTGCAATGCCCGCCGCACCGTACACAACGGCGGCAGGTTTAATACCGCCTTTTTTTCTTTTTGATCGATTCGGAGACTGAGGCGCCGGCAACGGGAAGATTGCACGACCTTAAGCGGCAGCCCGGATTTTTCTTCAATCTCAAACGTCTTTCCAGTCAACAATGTAATCTTCATAATGCTTCACTTCCGATTCGGAGATAATCAGCCGCCCGCGCACCGACTGAAAAGCGCGATGCACGCTTTCTTTGTCGCCGCTCACCAACGGATGCCACGCCGGCAGTTCATGTCCGTTGTCCAACAGCCAATAGGCACAGGTGCGCGGCAACCAGCGCGGTTTTTCGCGAATTGCTTTCAAATCGACGCTGCGACAGTCGGGCACTTTTTCAAAACGGTTTTCATAAATTCGGCACAAGCAACTTTTGGTATCCAAAAAACGGCAGCGCACACAGGTAAAATGAATTTTGCCCTCAATCTCCAGCTTATTGAGACAACACTTGCCGCAACCGTCGCACAACAATTCCCATTCTGCGGCTGACATTTGTTCCAGCTTTTTCTTTTTCCAAAATTCGGGCTCTACCGTATTTTGCGCCTCCGCCACCGGATCGCGTCGGGCAATCGTGACAATATAACGCTTCTTTTCCATCGCCTATCCGATCTGTTCCGGCAGTTGGTCGTCTTCGATCGGATCGGTAAACAGCGCATATTCGCCCTGCCAGCCGAGTTTGACCGTTCCGGTCGGCCCGTGACGGTGTTTGCCGATAATCACGTCGGCACGATGACGGGTGGCCTGCATGCGCGCTTCCCATTTGTCATGTTTTTCCGGCGAATAGTTTTTGTCGGTTTCTTTCGGTTCCTCGTTTTGAATATAATAGTTCTCACGATAAACAAACAAAACGATATCGGCATCCTGTTCAATAGATCCCGATTCGCGCAAATCCGACATTACCGGACGCTTGTCATCGCGCATCTCTACGCCGCGGTTAAGCTGCGACAACGCAATCACCGGCACGTTGAGTTCCTTGGCCATAATTTTCAGACCGCGCGAAATTTCCGACAATTCCTGCACCCGGTTGGCTTCGCCGCGGCTTGCGTTTCCGGTAATCAGCTGGATATAGTCAATCACGATCAGCCCCAATCCTTTGCTGCGTTTCAACCGCCGTGCCCGGTTGCGGATGGCGTTGATGGTCAGACCCGGCGTATCGTCAATGTACAGCGGCATTTTTTCCAACATCCGCACACAGGCGGCAATTCGCTCAAATTCGCCGTTGTCAATGTCGCCGTTGCGCATTTTTTGCGACGAAATGGCAGCTGCACTGGACAATACGCGGGTTGCCAGCTGGTCGGCCGACATTTCGAGTGAGAAAAAAGCAACCCCGCGCGCTTTTTCTTCCAAATTGCGCTCGCGGCTCATCCAGTCGGCCACGTTATAGGCAATGTTGGTCGCCAGAGCTGTTTTTCCCATCGCCGGACGTCCGGCCAAAATGATCAGGTCCGAATTGTTCAACCCGCCGGTACGCCGGTCAAGATTGTTTAACCCGGTGGAAATACCCGAAATTTTCCCCTCGCGCTGATAGGCTTTTTCAATTGTATTGAGCGACTGGGTCAACGCATCCGAAAACTCGACAAACCCGCGCTGGCCGTCGCCTTTGTCCGAAAGCTCGTACAGGCGTCTTTCCGCCTCTTCGATCTGTACCGAAGCCGAAGAGTCGATATTCTCTTTCATGGCGTTGTTAACGATGTCATAACCGGTAGCAATCAGTTCCCGACGCAAATACTGGTCATAAATGTATTGAGCATAATATTCGGGGTTGGTCAGCGGCGAAGAACTTTCCGCCAGTTTGATCAGATATTTGTACCCGCCGACCTCATTAAGGACGCCTTCCTGCTCAAAATAGTTTTTAAGCGTAATCGTATCGGCGGTATGACCGCGCGAGATCAGTTTGGAAACCACTTCAAAAATTTTGGCATTCACCGCCTCGGCAAAATGCGCCGGTTTCAAAAAGTCCGATACTTGTTCATAAGCTTTGTTGTTGGCCAGCAGCGCACCCAGCAGCGCCTGTTCGGCTTCGATATTCTGCGGCAATGAATTTGCGTCGATTTTTTCCATCTGATCCGGTCTCCGTCGATTTTTTTCAGTCTTAATACCGGCTTTGTTGTAGCAGGATTTAATTTAAAAACAAATATTATCTTACGCTTTTCCCTTTTAGTTATGCACAGCCTGTGAATAACGGGGATAAATACAATGCGGATATGCTATAATCCGAGCAAACATGATGGATTTTACGATGCTGAATTTACTTAAGAAATATGAACCTGATTATGCGGCCGGCAACTATTGCGGCCTTGAAGACGAACCGATTTACCGTTTTTATGACAACCGGAGCGCCTTGATTTTCAGCGCACCGCATGCCACCCGAACCTTTCGCGGACACGCCGTCAAAAAGCCCGATCTCTATACCGGCGCTCTGGCGCGCACGGCCGCAATCGACAGCGGCGCTTCCGCCTTAACCCGGCGCCGATTCGCCCCCGAAGAACATTCGATAACCGCTTTCATCACCGGTCACCGGCTGCAAAACCATTGTTTTCTGGACATTCACGGCATGAGCGGCGAACGGGTTTTTGAACTGGCGGTCGGCACCGGTATTCTGGCACCGCGGATCTACGGTCCCGTTTTGGCGCAAATTGCCTCCCTGGCCGACAAATATAAAATCAGTTGGGTCCTCAATCATCCCGACTACACCGGACGTTTCGGCCTGACCGGAGACTTGCAGCGCCTTTCGTCGCAGCCGGGCATCTTACAGCTTGAATGGCGGCTTGACATGCGTGATTTTTATCGCCATTCCGACAACGTCCTCAACCGTACTCTCCCCTTTCTTACCGATCTTGCGCTTTTCCTGATGCGACGACCTTGACAATTGTTGCCGAAAAGATTATCTTATCCGATGCAATAAAATTATTTAAACAACAATTATAAATTTTCAGACCATGAATAACTTAACAATCACCCCGAAATTCGGAGATTTTCTGCTGAAAAACGGGCAGTACGCATCTCAGAACGTTTCCGCCGATCAGGTTAAAGGCATTTATCTTACCGACGGCATTTCTCTGGTTGACTTTTCTTCCAACAAAAAGATGTATCGCAAAGCCGATAACTGGTGTCTCGAACACGGCGGTTATATTGCTTCGGCTAAAATTTTATTTTTCATCTTTTTCAATCTCGACGAAATCAACCGCCGCCGCCGGAGCATCGGTCAAAAGCCGCTGCCGCAGGATCTGCTCGCCTGGTCTACCGGACGTTTGCAAGGCTCGGGTTACACGGCTTACAATTATGCCGTTAATTTCAAGAACGCCACCATCCATACCCTGATTTCCCAGAGTATGCTGATCGATGACTGCGGCATTGCCTGCCCGGTCTGCGTCGTCGGCGGAACCGCACAGCCTTAAACACAAAAAAAGATTTTTTGCCCCGCATGCTCTGCATCCGGGGTTTTTTTCGATTTTTTCAGATAGATGTTGCTCTTGTCCTTTTTTTAAATTATCCTGAAAAGCAGTTAATTATTAGAGGAGTGCTTATTAATGAAAAAATTTATCTGGACGCTGATTTTCCCGGTTTTACTGGTTCCGGCAGCCGATGCCGCCGAAACGAACGCCGCCGTTTTGTCGCCAAGTTCGGTTGCCAACGCCGCCGCACAAAATCCCGACCTTGAAAAATATCTTGAAGACGCCATTCAAAATCAAATTCAATCGCTCAAATCAACGCTGCCGATGCAGGTAAATCCCGGCGTCGTTTGGCAGGATATCGCTGTCAACGACGACAGTCTCAATTATATTTACCAAATCGACATTGACGAAATGCTTAACGCTCTCCCCGAAGAACTGCGCAAAGGTTTCGATCCTGCTCAGAAACAGGAGATCGTTGCCAAAATAAAAACCGAAATGTGTCCGCAAGTCAAACCGATACTGTGCGTCAGTCTCGACCTGATGAGCACGTTTTCTCCCCGATTGACCAACATCGCCGCCACATACAACGACAAAGCGGGACAACAGTTCCTTCACTGCGGATTTAACAAAAAAGACTGTGCCGACTTGGTGGCCAAATATAGCCAACCGGCAAAAGCTGCGGAGTAACATAATGAGAAGCGTCATTATTCCGTTGCTGGTCTTTTTGGCGTTCATTTTACCGGCCCGGGCGGACGAAAACCGCCCCCGCCGGCTCAGCGACGATGAGATTGACGGACAACTCGGCCGGATGCAGCAAATGCTGCCGGTGCAAATTCAAAACGGCATCCGCTGGATTGATATCCGCCGTACCGGCAAAGAAATAAAATATACCTATATCGTCAATATCGACACCGCCAGTCTTGATGACGGCGAACGCACCGACATGATTGCCCGGTTGCAGGACTTCGGTTGCCGGCAATTGCTGCCCGCAATGTGTCAGGGGCTGGAAGTCATGTTCGCTTCCGGACTGACGGCCTCCACGGTTTATCACGACAGTTTCGGCAACTTTCTGTTTGACTGTACGTTCACCCCGGCAATCTGTACGCCGCCGGAAACGCCAATACCGTAGGCATTTTCAACACCGCCTTAACCGTTCGCAATGTCAGTCGGAACTTGAAAAGTTTGCGGAACCATATTTTATCGACCGACGGCAAAAGCCGCTTCGATCGTTGTTATCGGTTTGCCTGGTCGGAAAAAATTCAATTTCACAAATAATGTGCAGTTTCCTAATTTAATAATTGCATTTTTAAGATTATAAGTGCATTTTAATTAACGAAGTTAATTTCATTTTTTAATAAGGATATCTTTAATGGACATTGAAAAGATTAAAAATGTTTTCAACAAGTATATTGTTTCCGTTCTCAACAAAGACGGTTTCAACAAATATTTTGTTGACGTTCTCAAACAACAATACACCGATTTCCAAGGCCGTGCCAGCCGCTCGCAATATTGGTATTACATCATGTTTTATACTCTGATTGCCATTCCGGCAGCAATTGTTGACACCCTTTTGTTCGGTCAGCCCGTACTCGGAATGCTGTTGGGTTTGGCAACTTTTGTTCCCAACCTGGCCATGACCGTTCGCCGGGTTCACGACCTCGGCAAACCTTGGTTCTGGTTCCTGATCGCTGTCGTTCCGGTCGTCGGCCCGATCGCTCTGATCTATTGGTTCTGCCAGCCGGGCGAAGCCAAAGCCAACCAGTGGGGCGAACCGTCAAAATAACTTATTTCGCAAGTTAAAAAGCCTGTTCTCGCAACAGGCTTTTTTTATGTTCCGTCCTTTACGCCCGACCCAGAGCGTTTTCAGTCTTTGGTTGCGGGAAGGTACTCAACCCGGAATTTCAATTCCGGAACATCCCGTCCGTTAACCTCCAAATTATAAATTTTAAACTCGACGCCGTCAAGATTATGGCAACTGTACGGAGACGTGAACTGCAATTTGCCGAGACGGATCGGCTGACCGTTTTCCGGACGGCTGTCCTTATCGTAAGAATCGATTACCACCGCGCGGGGAAGATATGTCTGGCTCTTGCGGCTGATTTTCATTTTAACCTTACGGATAATTCGTTCCGGATTTCGATTTACCTGATCCGGCGCAATGAAAAAAGCCACCGTAAACTTGACATCCTTCAGTACCTTGCCCTTTTCGCAGCGCGTACCGACCGGCGCAAGGTCATCGGTAAAAATCACCAGTTCGAGCTTATTCTTCAGATTATAAGCATTGATATACATCGGGTCGGCCGTGGAAACGCTCCATGCCGGCGTCAGGCTTTCTGCCGCCAACGGATTCGCAATTTGCGCGCCGGCACTTCCCGACACAAACATTCCCAACATCATCAGGCCCAACCACAGATTTCTCATTTTGCACTTTTCCTTTCTTACCGTTTATATCAGTCCGCTTTTTTATTCCTTAATCATTGTCTTTTAAACAACTATCACAAGTTCGTTAAAGAGCCAAGCGTTTTCCTTCCTGCCCGGTTCAGATAACCGATATAAAGCAAAAGCCCGACTTTCAAAGTCGGGCTTTCTTGGTCGTGTTCCGTCAATGACGGTTGTTCTTTTAGGGACGATCCTCTCTCTCGGATCATTTACCGCTGCTTCTTGTTTGCCGTCGCACGATCGGCTTCTTCTTTTACCTGAGCGGCAACCCAGTCGAATACCGGCGCCGAAGCTTCTTCGAAACGATCAACCTTAATCCGATAGGCAGCCTCCGCATAACCGGCACCGGCAACAACGATAACCTCCTCGGCGTCCGGACAGCTGCCGATAGCCTGTTCGAGCAGGCGGCAGCGGCTTTTCAGCTTCTGGTTCGGATCGGCAGGATCAAACTGCACCGCAGAATCTGCCGTTGTTCCGAGGGCGACGTCAATCAGCTTGCCTAACTGCAAGCGGTCGATTTCCTCTTCCAGAAGAGACTGGTTTTTGTTGGAAACCACTACCACGTCGCAACCGCATGTCTGCAGCGTTTCCAACAGCAATTCGGCGTTGGGCGTCAGCGGAGGCACCGGCAGTTGACGATAGGTATCGTAGAAAATCCGGCGACCGTGCTCTGCTTTTTCTTTTCCCAGCAGAAGCGCAAGTTCATTCCACACCTGTTGCGGAGAAAGCCCCTGCATACGCATTGTATCGGCAAACGTCCATTTGGCACCCATAAGCGGATCAACAGTTTGCCACATTTGAACATACGACGGATGTACTTTATGTAAAGTAACGTCGGAGATAAGACAATTGTCCCATCCTAAAATAAATAATTTACTCATGTCATTAAAAATTTTGTTACTTTTTTCTTTCTACCATATGTACAAAATTTTGTCAACACATCCGTCTTTGACGATCGTGATTTTCAAATCTATGTTTTTTCTGTTTCATCAGATGATCAAAAATAAAAATCTCTCATAACAAAGCCGCCCAAACCTCATTATATTTATACCTTTTTACACTTTATTATCTTTTAATATTCGATTGGATATGCAAAAGACCGCAAAAACAACCGCTATCTTAAATAAAATTGAAAACAACTTGACAACCACAATACATATCATTATTTTTATATATAAATATTAATATATATTAAAACAATAATATAATATATATCAATCTGCCACTCATAACCGTTAAGGAGAAGAAAATGGAAAAAATCAAAAACGTCAAAGAATATGTAGAGAAGTTGGATTCGGGAAAGAAAGTCAATCCGAAGGACTTGTCGTCGGATCAGGACCTGACG
>CAJTLY010000009.1 GCA_910577095.1 uncultured Alphaproteobacteria bacterium | reverse complement strand
TGACGAAGGCATTTGTAACGGACGAAGGCTATGCCAACCTTTACGTCAAACCAAGTGTTGTGCAAACCCTCAACGGCGGTGACGACGTCCAAGTCAGCGGTTTGAGAGAAGTCAATGCTTTGGATGACGAAACCCTGGGCCGGATTGAACTCGGCGGCCGTTACGGCTTCACCGAACAACTGTCGGCTTACGGTTGGGCGAACCATACCTTCGGCGACGACTACAAGGCCTCGACCTTCGGTTTGGGTCTCAGCTACAACTGGTAAAACGGCCGAAACACAAACAAAACAACACCCCCGAAAATCGGGGGTGTTGTTTTGCTTTCTTATATTAACGGCCAACGTTACCGAACGTATCTTTGGCATACATGCAATAGAGCTGCTGATATTTGAGCAAACTCTGCTTAACCAGATAGTTGGCGGTACCTTTCGGATATTCGCCATTGGCATTCGGTTTGCCGGCTTTGAGCCCCGTCAGAATTTCAATGCCGTCATCTACGGTGTCAATCGCATAGATATGGAATTTTCCTTCGCGCACCGCCGTAATAACGTCTTCGCGCAGCATCAAATTCACCACGTTGGTACGGGGAATGATAACGCCCTGATCGCCGGTCAATCCGCGATGGTTGCAAACGTCAAAGAATCCTTCTATCTTTTCGTTGACACCGCCGATCGGCTGAATATCGCCAAACTGGTTGATTGAACCGGTAACGGCAATATTTTGTTTAATCGGCAAATCGGCAATTGCCGACAACAGGCAATAATATTCGGTTGAAGAAGCGCTGTCACCGTCAACGCCGCCGTAAGACTGTTCAAAAACAATCGAAGCCGACAAAGACAACGGCGAGGTTTTGGCAAAACGGTTCGCCAACAACGACTGTAAAATCAATACCCCTTTGGTATGGATGGGGCCGCTCATGTTGGTTTCGCGCTCAATATTGACGAATTCTCCGTTGCCGATGCGTGCCTGAACCGTAATCCGCGCCGGTTTGCCAAACGAAAAACGCGAGAAGTTATAAACCACCAGTCCGTTAATCTGCCCGACTTTGCGCCCCTCGACATCAATCATGATCGTCCCGTCGTCAATCTGTTCCAACATCGCCTGTTTGATACGGTCGCTACGGTAGATCTGAGCGGTTACCGCCTGATCGATATGCTTTTTGCCGATTTGTTTGGAGTTGGACTCACGGGCCCAGTAATCGGCTTCGCGCAGCAAATCGCCGATCGAGGCAATATGAGCGGTCAGCTTGTTTGAATCTTCGGCCAGACGCGACGAATATTCAATCACCCGCGCCACTGCCTGTTTGTTAAGCGTACGCAATTTTTTCTTGTTTGACAGCGATCCGATCAGCTTGGCATATTCGATTTCGTTTTCTTCCGTGCGATCCATCAGCGTGCCGAAATCGGCTTCCACTTTGAAATAATCGGAGAAGTCAGGATCGCGTTCCGACAGCAGTTCATACAACTCTTCGTCACCGGTCAGAATAATTTTGACATCCAGAGGTATCGGCTCAGGGTCCAGCGAAATGGTGGTAAAGCTGGTCTCCTCGCCCGGAGACTCGATCTTGATCGATTTTGAGGCCAGCGATCGTTTAAGCGAATCCCACGCATACGGCTGGATCAGCAGTTTGCGGGCATCGATCAGCAAAAAACCGCCGTTGGCGCGATGCAAGGCGCCGGCTTTGATCAACGTAAAATCGGTCAGCAAAGCGCCGTATTGTTGAATTCGTTCTACCCGGCCCACCAGATTGCCTTGGGTCGGATGGTCCAGATGAACGATCGGCGCCCCCGATTCCGGTTCGTTTTTAACAATGACATTAACTTTGAACTTGGCAAATTTGTCTTCTTCCTGCTTGTTCATTCGCGACAACAGCGCTGTCAGGGCGTCACCCTCCTCCGCCGGAGCGTTGTTTTCTTCGGGCAGAAACTCTTCGATGTTATTGACAATATGATTTTGAACGTTTTTCAAAAATTCGGCGGCTTCGCGGTGTCCTTTATATTTCTGCCGCAAATTGTCGATCGGGTTTTTTACCGCCATTTTAATAAATTTTTCGCGCAACAGCGTACTCTCGCGACGTTGACGGTCTTCCCATTCGGGCAGATCCTTGGCCGCTTTTTCAATTTCTTCCTGCATCAGGTTCAGATCGTCGATCAACTGCTGTTTTTCATTTTCCGGCAGTTCGTCAAAAGCTTCCGGACTCAGGACTTCGCCGTTTTTAACCGGCGCAACCACCAGTCCGACCTGCATATGCAGCAAAGATACGCTTTTGCCTTTGGCCTTTTTTTGCAAAATGCGCATATATTCTTCTTTTTTCTGCTTGTATTTTTCGCGAATAATGCTCAAGCCGGCTTTATACTCGTCGCTGTCCAACACCGCCGGAATGGCCACGCTGAAATCTTCGATCAGTTTATCGACGTCTTTGGCAAACTCGGTTGCACTGCCGGCCGGGAAACTGATGCTTCTCGGTTTATAGGGCTCGTCAAAGTTATAAACATAGACCCAGTCGCGGGGAGTGGGACGCTTTTTGGCTTCTTCTTCCAAAATCCGTTTGACCAGACTGGTTTTTCCGGTTCCTTCGGGGCCCAGACAAAATAAATTATAGCCTTTGGATTTGATATTGATGCCGAGCACGACCGCACTGATTGCCCGGTCCTGTCCGAGAGCCGACATTCTTTCTTCCAGTTCCGCGGTGCTGGAAAAGTCAAATTTGCGGGGATCACAGACAGTATAAAGCTGCCGGTCTTTCAGTTTAGATATACTCATGATAATTTATCCTGTTTTAATACAATTGCAGATTTTGCGCCAAGTATAAAACCATAAACCCTAACAGAGAGTAAATTTTTCTATCCGCTTCTCAAAATTTGAGACGGAAAAGCACCGGTGCAAAGCGGTTGTCGCGGCGGGAAAGACGGCGGCTGCCGTCAAACTCCAGATTGCGATAACCGGTTATATACCAGGTCGGCGGAAAAACGATGTTCCGCAGCAGGGAAAACAAGTCATTTTTGACTTCCAACCCGCTGCTGTCCAAAAAGCGCCCGAAAGCCGGTGCCCAGGCGGGAATACCGAAATCGCCGAAGATAATAACCGGATCATCCTGCGAAGCCACAAAATTGTTGACATATCCCAAAGCCTGTTCCCGCTCGGCCGACGTTTGCCGCGAAAGGTCCAAACTCAGAAAAACATATTTTCGACCTTTGATTTCAATTGCTGCAAAAGCTGCCGTATTGTGCCCGCCCAGGTTGATCCGGCCGGCACCGAGCGGTTTTTCCGATGTAACCATAAAACTGCCGTTTTCAACATTTCCGGCAAGATGATAATCTTTCGGCATCAATCCGGCGGCCTTACCGCCGCCGAGAAGCGGATTGACCACGGCCAACACGGCAGCCTGACGACCGGCCGTGGTTTCGAAAACATCCAGCAGCGACGAAGTCTGCCGCTGATAAACAAAACTCAGCGGCGCCGTTTTTTGCACGCTGCCGCCCGAAAACAAAACCGGAACCGAAGAAGAAACGACAAAGAAATTAAGCAGCATCAGCAACAGGGCCAAAAAAGAATACAAAAAGAAACGGCTTGCCAAGGCATAGAGGGTTACCGCCAGCGAAAGCAAATAAAATTGAAAACGCCATTGGTTGAAAAACTGACCGGGTGCATTTTCGGCAAAGGCAATCAGTGAAAAAAGCCCCAGCAGCACAATCAGACTTTTTAATATGAAATCGGTACGGATATGTTTTTTTCTTTGTGCAAGATAACCCATTTTGTCAGACTTTTCTTTTTTGTTGTTTTTAAAGCTTGTTTGAATATAATACATTTTTAGCAGACGTGTCTATACTGAAAATAATCTTTTGCAAACGGTATCTTAAAAACATGATGGACCAGATTTTCGACTTTTCGCAAATTTTTCGCTATGCCGCAGCCAAGCTTGAGGCCATACACCTTTCCGTCGGCAGTTATCTTTCCGGATTGAGCAGTGCCAAAACGGCGGCGCTCATTTTGTTTTTGATGACGCTGATTCTGGTTCTTTGTCTGGTTTTGGTATGGTATGTCAAGTCGATCGTAGCTTCGATTCAACGCGAACGGATGCTGGAACGCGAATATCGCAGTAAACTCGACAACCGCCTTAACAAAAGGCTGGCACTGGAAGACGATACCGACCCGAGTAACGACGGTTCGCTGAACAAAAACGAACTTGACCAGCCGGGCAAACGACGCCGTAAACCCGACAAAAAAGCCTTGCCGCTCGATTTTGACTGGAAAAAGAACGCGGCAGCAGCGAAAAAAGAAGACAAAATTCCGGTTCCCGACGCTTTTCAATATCAGTTTAAACCGCAAAAACTGATTACGCTGACCGGATTAATCATGGATATGCTGGAACGCAGCGTCGACGAACCGAAAATTGCCCAAACCATTATGTATAAAAACCAGCACCTTAACAGTGAAGACGACGTTATTCAAACGATCACGGCCATCAAATTTTTTATTTACCTTTGTGTCAGCGGACGTTTTCAAAATCTCAACCCGCATAAAGCCCTGCCGCAGGAAGACGCGGCGTTGTATCATCTTGCCAACGGCGACAGCTCGTTGGCGCTGGTTTTGACGGAAGAACTGATTGATCGGAAAATCGCGGCCGTTAAGGCAATGGTTGCCGGACGCGAGCAGGACAAAGCCTGGTGCGAAGCTTCCAACTGTGCCACCATTTTCGGTTCGCTGGCAGCCTTCAGCCACAACCGGCTGGCCATTTCCGCTTTCGAACTGGCAATCGAAATGAATCCGCGCAACGTTACCGCATGGGGACGGCTCGGTGATATGTATTTGCGCGAAGACATGCAGGAAAAAGCGGTATGGGCCTACAGCAACGTCCTCAATATTGCCGATGAAGGCATTTATACCCAACAAATTGCCAACGCCAACAAAATGATGGCTTCGTATTACAGCGAACTCGGCAGCCGCGACATTGCCGCCAACATGCTTAAAAGCGCCAACACATTTTATGATTCAATCGGCATCAACCGGCCGCTGACCGAACAGGAAGTCAAGATCGTTGATTTGATTGAAACCAAACAGTTTGAAAACATTGAAAAGATTATCGACAATCTGTTTGCAAGCAAAAACTTCCGTCAGGGCGGCTATTTATAAACGGCAAAAACAGGCATAATTAATCAGCGTTCGCGATCCTGGTACATTTTGACCTGAGTTTCGACCATTTTTTGATACTCTTTTTCCGACAACTGCGATTTGTCAATTTTCTTTTTCGGATAGCGGTCATTATAAGTACGGCCGCTTTTTTCCATAATCAGCTCTTTGATTTCTTTTTCTTTCTCGGCTTTGCTTTCTTTCTGAGGCTGCGTTTTTTGTTCCGCTTCCTTCACAATTTCCTGAGCCGTCCGTTTGACGGCTTCTTCGTTTTTAGGTTGTTCTTTGGGCTCGGTTTTCGGCTTAACTTCGGTTTCCGTTTTGCCCGATTCTTCTTTTTGATTGATCCGGTCTTTGTTCACCTGATCTTTTTCGGCCTCGGGCTTCGCTTTTTGATCGGTTTTTTCTTCCTTAACCGAAGATACTTCCGGTTGCGGACGTTCTGCCAGCGCTTTTTCGTCTTCTTTAATCGAAAGCTTTTCTTCCCTGATAATTTCGGTTTCCTTCACGTTTTGCGGTGAGGTCTGAACTTCTGCGGGCGGCGGGGTTTTCTCTTCCGTTTTCTGCTCTGCGGCAACTTTTGCTTCCAACGCCGCGGTTTGGGCGGCTTCTGCTTCGCGGAGACGGTTTTGCTCCGTTTGTTGCGGCTGCCGAACATCTTTGGCTGCTTTTTCTTCGCGGAGTTTCTGCTCGGCCTTCAACTGTGCTTCTTTCAGTTTTCGGGCGGCTTCCTTCGCTTCTTTATCATTGCTGCGGGCAATTTCCTTGGCGGCGGCCCGCGCTTTCGTTTCGTCCCGGCGCGGCGGCTTATTTTCGTTGCGGGGTTTGGCAGACGCTTTCGGCGGCGCTTTTTGCTTGGCGGCTTCGGCCACAACTTCCTGAACCGAAACGCTGCCGGCTTTCAGGCGCTGTTCGTCCAGCACCCTTGCATCGGCTTTGCCGAGACCGGCCTGCATAATCACCCGTTCGGCCTGCGCAATTGCGGCTTCTTTGCCGATGTTTTCCTGTAAACGGATCGCATTGAGGTTTTCGTTTTGCCGTAAAATTTTCTTTTCCTCATCGGTCAGGGCACGCATCAGCGAGCTTTCGCGCACATCCTCAAATACCGGTATCAGAATATAATCGTCTTCATCCTCTTCTTCGTCCATGGCATCACGGATCTTGCGGCTGACTTTTTTAAAACCCTTCGGCACTTCCAACGGCGTCCGGACTTTGGGTTTGCTTTTAAGGTCGTTCGGTTTTCCGGCATTATAGAGGTTGGCCTCCCTGACGTTGGTCTTAAGGGTAAGTCTTTCGTGCTTGTCTATTCCGCTTTTTTTCCATTCAATATTCGAATCGCCTTCTTTGGCGTCGTCATTCTTCGAATCTGAAAAAATATCGTCCATCAAACTTCCTCTGTTTATCGGTATCCGGTTATTGTTAATTTAAATGTTTTTTACAATTTTGTCAAATATTATACGGAAGCCGTCTTGTGCATCAAAACCATGATCGACTCGTTGGACAGCAACGAAGAAAAACATTCAATGCGCAAGTCGTCGCTGCGATTGAGGCTGAACGCCCGGGTCGTGCTGCTGAAAATATGGTTCAGAATGTCTTTTTTCAACTCTTCCCAATTGCTGACGCGGTTGAAGAAAACTTTCTGAGTTTCGAGGATTTCGGTAAAAGAGGGCTCTTTCTGCAACATCACTTCGTCGGCATCCCACATATTGACATAGGCCTGGTTGTAAAATTGCAAACGGCCGTCGGGACCGAAAATCAACACCGCTTCTTCGATATTGTTCAATATTTCCTGCTGAACGCTGAACAACGCGTTATATTCGCGACGGGCCGTCAAACGATCGGTAATGTCTTCAAAGGCAAAAATCAGACCGCCCTTAAGGTGCGGCGCCCGAATCCGCCGCAGGCTGCGGCCGTCCGGCAAATGCAGCAAGTCCTCTTTCGGTTCCATGACGGCAGTAAACA
Organism: uncultured Alphaproteobacteria bacterium; assembly: GCA_910577095.1. Taxonomy (GTDB): domain Bacteria; phylum Pseudomonadota; class Alphaproteobacteria; order RF32; family CAG-239; genus JAFUYI01. The sequence goes on along the minus strand of CAJTLY010000009.1, from coordinate 67,026 downwards.
TTTTATGTTCTTCGTTACGATAATGCGGATAGTCCGGAACTTCGGGCAGCAACCTTTTCTCGCGCAGATAATCCAAAAAGGCACCGTACGCCGAATGTTCTTCAAGCCAATTCTCGTCCAACTCCCACAAACGGACAAACGCCCGATTGCAAAAGATCAGTTTGCAGGAACTGTCAAAAACTGCAATCGCGGTTCCCAACGAAGCCAGAATTTCCAAATGCATATTCTGATTTTGTTTAAGGTTGCGGCGCAGATTGTCCAGACTGCTGACATCGGTCATCATACCGACGGTAGCAATTTTGTCCAGGCTCTGTTCGACGTGAAAAGGCGTTTCGGTCACTTCAAAACAGCGATGTTCTCCGTTTTGATTAAGATGAACGTATTTTTTACGCATTTTATTCGAATCTTGTGCCGATTGCGCCAATTCCCGCGTTTCCGCGCCGGCAATTTCAAAATCGCCGCCTTCCGAAACATTACTGTATTTGCCGCCGCAAAATTCCAGATATTTCTTGTTGACAATTTTCAAAGACAATTGCGGGGTTCTCATCCAGACCGGGCAGGGAAGATTATCAACCAGCTCTTTCAGATCGTCGGCACGGCGATCGCTCAACTGCTTCTCTTTTTGCAAACCGTCAATCTGCGCGGCTACATAGCTGATATCGCGAAACCAGATGATGTCACTGTACACGGCGCCGTCGCTGCCGCTTATCCGAACACCGTTCAATATCATTTTTTTGCCGTTTTTCAATTCAAACCGATCTTCAAAAGACACCCCGTCTTCTCTCAGCAAGGCGGTATATTTCAAGATTTTATCGGCATCTTCTTTATAAAAGCCCTTCAAAACGCCGTCAAACGGCGTATCGGTACCGGCAGGCAAACCTAACAAGACCGCCAGCCGGCGCGAACACCGTTCGGAAACGGCGAAAGAAGCGTCGTTAACCCGATCGTCAGGATAAATAAAAGCAAAATAACCGTCTTTGGAAGCATAGAGGGTTTCGGCATAACGTTCCCGATCCCGGCGGACAAAATAATTCTTGCGCTTTAGCTTCAGCAAACGGACATAATTGGATACCGCCAGCCAGGCCAACAACGCAAAAACCAGCAAAACCGCATACCACAATTCGGGTGCGGCAAAAAACATATCGGAAAGCAGCTCTCGGTTCATTTTTTTTGCTTTTTTACCATTAAAATTGATTGTCTGTCATTTAATTTTATAATATAAAAGCAAAAACAAGTAAAATTTTAAAAACAAACGGTAAACAAAAAAGATGCTTAATTTAGCTTTTGACACCACGGCCGGCAGTTGTTCGGTTCTTTTGACCGAAGACGGAAAAACGCTGGAAAAATATGTAAAAAAAATGGATTTCGGGCAAGCCGAAGCGCTGTTCCCGGCCATTCGGGAAATTTTACGGAGCCGGCAGTTGCAGCCTGCAGAACTCGATTTGATCACCGTTTGCTGCGGTCCGGGGTCTTTTACCGGGGTTCGTTCGTCTCTGGCTGCGGCGCGTACGCTCGGTTTGGCGTTGCCGAAAACCGCCCTTACCGGAGTATCGGCTTTTGAGGCCTATGTTCACGACCTTGCGCCTGAAGAACTCGCTTTTTACAACGCCGTTATTATCGAAACCAAACGCGAAGACTTTTACTTTCAATGTTTTGACGATCGAAAAAACAAATTAGGCGAGCCCGAAGCTTTGGATTATGAAACAATTATCGATCGCCTGCGTCATAAAAAAGTAACCTTGACCGGCGACGGAGCGGAACGTTTTCTGAATCGTCCTTCCGGTCTCAGCCTGCACGTCATCCGCATGGAGGATTGTTTGTCCATCGAAACTCTTGCCGCTTGCGGAAGTGAGAAATTCCGTCTCAAAAAAACCGATTATCCCAAACCGCTTTACCTTCGTGCACCCGACGTCTGCCTTAAGGCGTGAAAATTTTATCAGAATCGAAAAGCGTCGGTCAGATGACGGATTTTAAACGGCAATTTCACCGTCACCACATCAAAACGAATATCGCAATCGGCATATTGCGGATGTTTTTGCATAAACGCTTCGGCACCCCGCCAGATCCGTTTCTGCTGCCGCGGCAAAACCGCTTCCGCAGCTTTTTCAAGGCTTGAACGCTGTTTTACTTCGACAAAGACAACCGTTTTGCCGCGAACGGCAACAAAGTCGACTTCGCCGGCACGGGTGCCGCGTCCGGTAACATAATTGGCCGCAATCACGCGATAGCCCTTGCAGCGGAAAAGCATACGCGCCAAAAACTCGGCCAGATGTCCTTTGGTATCAGCTTTCATTTTTAATTTTAACCGCCTGCCGGTACACTTCGTTCTTGTTCAGTCCGTAGGCTTTCACGATTTCGGCAACTGCGGTTTTGAGCGGCATTTCCTGCATTTTGCTTTTTAAAACACTGTTCAAGTCAATCGCGGCGGCAGCGGCTTGCGTATCCGGCGGCGCCACCATCAGGACAATTTCGCCTTTCGGCGGATTTTGGCTGAAATGGGCAATCAATTGTTCAGCGGTGCCGTTTACGCATTCTTCGTACATTTTGGTTATCTCGCGCGCAACCGCCATTTCGCGTTGCGGAAAAGCAACAGCGGCGGCGGTCAGCGTTTTCAAAAGCCGCGGTGCGGTTTCGTAAAAAACCAAGGTGGTGTTTACCGCCGCCAGTTCGGCAAACAAATCGGCACGCCCCTTTTCTTTGTTGGGAATAAAACCGGCAAACATAAAACGGTTGGTCGGCAGCCCCGAAAGCTGCAAAGCGCAGATGATCGCGCAACACCCCGGCAGCGTATAGACCGGAACGCCCTGTTCGCGACAACGGCGCACCAGTTTGTATCCCGGGTCCGAAATCAACGGCGAACCGGCGTCGCTGACCAACGCCACCGCGGCTCCTTCGCGTTGGATCAAATCAACGATCCCCTGAGCCTTTTGTTCTTCGCTGTGATCTTCGTAAGTTATAAATTTCTTGTCTAATCCGATTCCGAGCAGCGAAAACAGTTTTTTGGTCACCCGGGTATCTTCACAGGCAACATACGGCGCCGCCGTCAACACTTCGGCAGCCCGCGCGGTAAGATCGCCGAGATTACCGATCGGCGTTGCGACGATATACAAGCCTTTTTTCATCATTTATTATCTTCCTGCCCCTTTACAACAACGGTTTTTTAATTTAAATTAACGAAGGTAATTGTTTTCGATTTTAGGAAAAAATGCAAGTGTTTAAAAAAGTTTGTGTGCTCGCTCTGACAGCCGTGCTGCTCAGTTGCCGTTCGCCGATGGTAACCACCGGAAGCGGAATTCATGACAGCATCTCGGATATTGACGAATCTTCGTTTAACCGCCCGTCGGCTTTCCGGGTCGGGGTTTTGCTGCCGTTAACCGGAGAAGCTTCGCGCTACGGACAGGGATTGAAAAAAGCATCGCTGATGGCGCTCGAAGATATGAACAACCCTAACTTGATCTTGCAGTTTTACGATACCCAAAGTTCCCCCGAAGGCGCCAGAACCGCAGCCGAAAACGCTCTTAACCAAAAAGCGCAGATGATTATCGGGCCGCTCACCAGCAGTTCGGTTCAGGCAATTTCATATCAAACCAAAGCCAAGGGAGTGCCGGTAGTCGCTTTTTCCTCCGGTTCCGACGTTTTGCAAAATCAGATTTATACTCTGGGCCTGTTGGTGGAAGAACAAGTTAACAGGATCGTCAAATATGCCGCCGCCAACGGCCGCCGCAATTTCGCTCTGCTGCTACCGGACAACAGCACCGGAATCGCGGTCGCCAAAGCGGCGGTCGGCGCCGCGGCCGCCCATGGCGCACGAGTGGTCAGAATCGCTTTTTATCCGCCCTCTTCCACCGATTTTTCCGACATTATCCGCAAACTGACCGATTATGATCGCCGCGCCGCCGGAATCAATAAACAGAAAAACCATTTAAAAGCTCTGGCTGCAAAAGGCGATGCCGGCGCCCAAAAAGCCCTGCGGCAATTGAACGCCAAAGATACCGATCGCGGCGTCGACTTTGATGCGGTATTGTTGCCGGAATCGGGTGCCCGTTTAAAATCGGCGGTAGCCATGTTCGGCTATTATGACGTATTTGCTCCCGAAGTCAAATTCCTCGGTACCTCGGTTTGGGAAAATACCCGGCTTAACAAGGAAAGCACGCTGAAAGGCAGTTGGTATCCGGCCCTTTCGCGCAACCACAACGCTTATTTCAACAAAAAATATCACGCCTTGTTTAACGAATATCCGCAAAGCCTGTATGCCTTTGCCTATGACGCAGTGGCTTTGTCGGCGGCGCTGGCGCGCAACAAACCCGCAAATATCGATGCTGCCATTACCACCGAAGACGGATTTGTCGGAATCAGCGGCGTCTTCAGAATTCTGCCCAACGGCAAAAACGAACACAGTCTTGACATCATCGAAATCAGTCCTTCGGGTGACACTGTTGTCGACTTCGCTCCCAAAAAGTTCTCCGCAGTCATACCCGAAAGCACGCCGGAAAACATTGCCGCCGTTTATGACAATTATCCGCCGCTGATTTTCGGCAAAGATCAAACCGCCGCCGAACGGCAGATTTTCGGCCGTCCGCTCGGCAGCAACCCTTATAGGTCCGACACCGAAACACCGGGAAGATATCAGGGATATCGCTTTTCTTTCTAATCATGTTGATGAGGCAATTTTTTACTTGCAACTTAAAGCGAAATTGACGATATTAAAGGATGTATTTTATGGAGGGCATCGGGTCAGACGTTCGCCAATCCGGTCAGGTCCGGAAGGAAGCAGCCGTAACGAAACCGTCTGAGGTCGATGTCTCTCCGCCTTTTTTGAAATGATAACGATGGCCGAAGAAGACAAACAAGAGCAATATGTGGTTTTAGCCCGCAAGTACCGTCCGCAGAATTTTGAAGACCTGCTGGGACAGGAAGCGCTGGTGCAAACCCTGACCAACGCCATCAACAACAACCGTCTGCACCACGCTTATATTCTGACCGGCATCCGCGGCGTCGGCAAAACCACCACCGCCCGTCTGATTGCCAAAGCTCTCAATTGTACCGGCCCCGACGGCAACGGCGGACCGACAACCCATCCCTGCGGCATTTGCGAAAACTGCAAATCGATTGCGGCCGGACGCAATATCGACGTTTTGGAACTGGACGCCGCCTCGCGCACCGGGGTTGACGACATTCGCGATATTTTGGACGGCGTTCGTTACAAGCCGACCAACTGCCGCTATAAAATCTACATTATCGACGAAGTCCACATGCTTTCCAAAAGCGCTTTCAACGCCTTGCTGAAAACGTTGGAAGAACCGCCGGCGCATGTCAAGTTTATCTTTGCCACCACCGAAATCCGCAAAGTTCCGGTAACCGTCTTGTCACGCTGTCAGCGTTTTGATTTGCAGCGGTTGTCGATTGAAGACCTGCTCAAACTGTTTAACAAGATTGTCGATGCCGAGAATCTGAAAGCCGACGACGAAGCACTGCATATGGTTGCTGCCGCAGCCGACGGTTCGGCTCGCGACGGTTTATCCCTTTTGGATCAGGCAATTTCTCTCGGCAGCGGCAAAGTGCGGATCGACATTGTTAAAGAAATGCTCGGAATGGCTGACCGCGGCCAGACTTTTGAACTGTTCAACCAAATGATCGGCGGCGACATGGCCGCTTTGCTCGGCAAATTGCAGGAAATGTACAAAAACGGCGCCAACCCGTCGGCAATGATCGGCGATTTGATCAACTTAACCCATGCTCTGACAAAAGTTCTGCTGCTGCCTGGATTTATCAACGATCCTTCGTTGTCGGAAAACGACCGCAACTTTTTGAAAGAGACTTCCGCCAAGTTGAGTATCGCCACCCTCTCCAAAATATGGCAGATGCTGATCAAAGGAATGAACGAACTGCAAACGGCACCGGTACCGATTGACGCTCTGGAGATGATTTTGATCCGGATCGCTTATTCCGCCAACCTGCCTTCTCCCGCCGAACTGCTGGAAAGCGTAAAAAAAAAATCTGAATTAAAAGGCTCTCAACCGGCCGCATCGGAAACGTCGGCGATAACGGCAGCCGCAACACAGTCACAGCCCCGACAACCGACAAAGGTTCTTTCCGCCGATACACCGGCCGTCAACACCGTCAAGGCGCCGTTCAACGACATCATCGGTCTGATCAAACTGTTGGAAGCCAACAAACAACCCCGTCTTGCATACACCCTGAGACATGATATCGAAGTTTGCGAATTTGCCGTCGGCCGCATCAAATTCAAAGCAGCCGACCGGGTAAGCAACGAGACGCTGAGTGCCGTCAACAAGTTTCTGGAAGAAACAACCGGCGCCAAATGGGCGCTCGACATCATTCCGGGCGAAGTCGGCCGTACAATTGCCGATGCAGAAAACGAACAAAAAGAAAAAGATAAAAAAAACATTGCCGAAACGCCTTTGGTCAAGGCGATCCTTGACGAGTTTCGCGGCGCCCGAATTGAAAACCTGACCCGTAAGGCGGCGCCGGAAGACCAAGAGGGTGAAAGTGCCGAAAATGATGATATCTTTAGCAACAACGAAGATTTTTTTAACAGTGAGGATTAAACAATCATGATGAATATGCAGGGAATTATGAAACAGGCCCAGATGATGCAGAAAAAAATGGAAGAAGCCCAAAAGAAACTGGCCGAAAGCGAAGTCATCGGATCCAGCGGCGGCGGGATGGTCAAAGTTACCCTCAACGGCAAATTTGAGGCTAAAAAAGTGGAAATTGACCCCGGTTTGCTTGACCCGGAAGAAACCGACATTCTCGAAGACCTGATTTTGGCCGCTTTCAACGATGCTCAGGGCAAAGTTGACGCGATGATGAGCGAAGGAATGAAGGATGTGACCGGCGGTCTTAATCTGGGCGGTCTTAAACTTCCGTTTTAAGGAGACAGAAATTGTCCGGTCAGGAAATAGAAAAACTGGTCAAAATCATTGCCAAACTGCCGGCGCTGGGATCGCGCTCGTCACGACGGATCGTACTTCATTTGCTGAAAAAGCGCGAAACCGCCTTGCTGCCGTTGATAGAGGCCCTGCAAGGCGTTGCCGAAAACATTAAAACCTGTGAGGTTTGCGGCAATTATGACACCGTCTCGCCCTGCTCGGTTTGCACTTCGGAGAAAAGAGACAGTCGGACCATTTGCGTGGTACAGGACGTTGCCGATTTGTGGGCGATGGAACGGGTCGGTTTTTACAAAGGCAAATATCATATTCTTGGCGGCGTGTTATCGGCTCTGGACGGCATTTCGCCCGAAGATCTGAATATTGACACCCTGCTCGACCGCATTGAACACGAACAGACCGCAGAAGTTATTTTGGCGCTCCCGGCTACGGTCGACGGACAAATTACTTCGCATTATCTGGTCAGCCGGTTAAAAGGCTTTGAAACCAAAGTCACAACCCTTGCCCAGGGGATCCCGGTCGGTGCCGAGCTTGATTATATGGACGAAGGCACAATCCAGCTGGCAATCAATTCGCGAAAGGCTTTGTCGTAAACAGATATTCGCGCTTTGCGACACACGCGGATTTATACCGGATCAAACAAACTGAAATTATCATGAAGCATACAAAATTTCATCATCTCGGAATACAAATAATTGCCGGTTTTTCGGTTGTTATCGCTTTTTGGGCATCTACGGCCGTTGCTTCGCCGCGTTCTTTCGAAGCCATGTATGCCGCCGCTTCGCGCGGAGATGTTCCGGCTTTGCGAAATGCCATGCATCGCGGCCTGAGGATCGATTCCCCCAACGCCGCCGGCGATACCGGGGTATGCGCAGCCGTTAAGCGTAACGACTATCAGGCGTACAATTCTTTTATTTTAGCCGGCGCCCGGCGTCATCCCGGCTGTCTGAACCGAATTTCCGCTTCCAAATACCGCAAATTCATGAAATCGGATCAAATTGTTCCGGTTGTCCGCAATCAGTACACACCGCCCATAAACGGAACTCCTTCCGGCGGCGGTTTTGCGCCGCGTTACATTTCCGACCGCCAAATGAACATTGTTCAACGCGAACTTAATTATACGGCACAAACCGGCAATGCCTATAATCTGCTGTACCTGCCGGTTTCGGTTCTGTTGTCGCTGTTTCCCTAAAGCTATTCTTCAACTGTCATTTCGATTAATCGGTCCAGGCTTTTTTGTTCCGATTTGTTATACCCTTTGGACTTATCCGCCGTCGGTTTTTTGACTTCTTTCTTTTTAACCTGCGGCTGGGTCAGTTTCTCAAACAAATCATCCAGATCGCTGTTCAATTCCACGCCGGGAGAAACTTCCTTGTCGGTGTTTACCTGTGAATGCACTTTATCTTTGGTTGACTGCGGAATCAGCTTTTCGATCGGTTCGGCAAAAGAACCGGCGAGCTGAAAATACTTCGATTGCTTAAAACTCTCCGGCTGGCTTTGTTTGGGGATAATCCAACCCACCAGTATATAGAGAAGGATAATCAGCAAAAAAGCTCTCAGGATGCCGAAAAACAGCCCCAGCAGACGATCCATCCCACTCAATTTGCTGGAACGCACCTTGCCGATAACGATTGAAGTCAGATAAATCCAAATAATGAAAAAAACAATCAGAATCGTAAACGAAGAAGCAACAATCGCCATCATCTCGCTTTCGATATGTTCTTCCATCAACGGCTGAACGTACGGCAGCAGGTAAATGACCGCCGCAACGCCGAGAAACCAGCCGATAATCGACAGAACCTCTTTAATCAGCCCCCGGTTGAGGGCGATCAGAGCCGAAATTAAGACAATGATTAAAATAACAACGTCAAGACTGTTCATACTTCTTTTGATCCTAATTAAACCAGTTGATCAGCTTTTGCACATTGCCGATCTCGTGGAGATTGATGTCGAGATTGGTTTTCTTTTTATCCTTTTTGTACTGCGAAGGTACAATCGCACTGCGAAATCCGAGTTTATAAGCTTCTTTCAGGCGCAGGTTGGGCTGGCTGACGGCACGTATTTCGCCGGAAAGTCCGATTTCGCCGAAAATAACCATATCTGCCGGCAGCGGGCGGTTGGTCAGAGAAGAAATGATTGCCATCGCAACCGCCAAATCAGCCGCCGGTTCCGATATTTTGAGACCGCCGGCAATATTGAGATACACGTCCTGAGAGCTCAGGTTGAGACCGCCGCGCGCTTCCAAAACCGCCAACACCATGGACAAACGACCGCTGTCCCAGCCGACGACCGCCCGTTTGGGGCTGGCATAGCCGGTTTGACTGACCAACGCCTGAATTTCCACCAGCACCGGCCGCGAACCCTCTATGCCGGCAAACACGCAGGAACCGGAAATATTCCCCTGACGTTCGGCCAAAAACAACGCCGAAGGATTTTCGACTTCAACCAGACCTTTGTCCTGCATTTCGAACACGCCGATTTCGTCGGTAGCGCCGTAACGGTTTTTGACTGCCCGCAAAATCCGGAACTGATGGCCGCGTTCGCCCTCAAAATAGAGCACCGTATCGACCATATGCTCCAAAACGCGCGGCCCCGCAATGGAACCCTGTTTAGTCACATGACCGACCAAAAACAACACAAAACCTTTTTTCTTGGCCAGTTTGATCAATTCATAAGCACAGGCGCGCACTTGCGAAACGCTGCCCGGGGTAGACTCCGCTTCCTCCAGATACATGGTCTGAATCGAATCAATCACCACCACCGCGGCATCGTTTTTTTCCAAAGTGGTGACGATGTCTTTGACATCGGTGGCCGAAGCCAGATTGACCGGCGCGTTTTCAAGTTCCAGCCGTTTGGCGCGGATTTTGACCTGATCGGCGGCTTCTTCGCCGGAAATGTAATAACATTCGGGTCGCTCGGGCAGATCGGCAATGCGGGCGCAAACCTGCAGCAACAAAGTCGATTTGCCGATGCCGGGATCGCCGCCGACCAAAATTACCGATCCCGGAACCAAACCGCCGCCGCAGACACGGTCAAGTTCCATGATGTTGGTATGCAGTCGCTGCAAAACCTGCGGCGTGCCGCTCAGCGAGACAAAATCGAGCAGATTGCCTTTTTTCTTGGGATTAAAGTTGGAAAAACCTTCGCCGCCGACCTTTTCTTCAACGATTGTATTCCATTCGCCGCAGGCGTCGCATTTTCCCTGCCATTTCGGATAAACGGCGCCGCAGTTTTGGCATGCGTATTCGGTCCCGCCTTTTTTTGCCATTCTAAACCTCCACTTTGATCGGTCCTTTGGAACAGCCGTTGACAAACTGACAAACGTAAGGATTGTCGGTGGTATCCAGTTCGGCAACCGTTCCCTGCCAAATGATTTTTCCCTGATAGAGCATTGCAATGCGATCGGCAATTTTGCGCGCAGAAATCATGTCATGGGTAATCGTCAGTGCACTGGCGCCGAGTTCCTTAACCGAAGCGATAATCAAATCGTTGATGACATCGGCCATAATCGGATCCAAACCGGTGGTCGGTTCGTCAAAAAAGATGATTTCCGGCCGAGTGGCTACCGCTCGCGCCAAACCGACCCGTTTTTGCATGCCGCCCGAAAGCTCGGACGGTGCCAAATCGGCAACATCGGCGCTGAGCCCGACCTGCCGCAACACTTCTATCGCTTTTTCGCGCGCCTGTCGACGCGGCATTTTCTGATTTTCCAACAACCCGAAAGCAACGTTTTCCCATACCGTCAAACTGTCAAACAAAGCGCCGCCCTGAAACAGCATCCCCATGGTTGAATAGAGCCTTTCATTATCCTGCCGCGCGACGCCGACGGTCTCGACGCCGTCAATTTTAATCGAGCCGGAATCGGGCGTAATCAAACCCTGAATACATTTAATCAACACTGATTTTCCGGTACCGGAACCGCCGATCACAACCAGGGATTCGCCCTTTTTGATCGAGACGTCCACCCCGTCCAACACCTTTTTGCGACCAAAGGCCTTATGCAGATTTTTAACTTCTATTTTGTTGATATCCTGATCCATACTCGTAAGCTCCGCCGGTTATTTGGTAAAAAAGAGGCCGGTAATGATGTAATTGAATATTAAGATGATGATCGACGCCGCCACCACCGCATTGGTGGTCGCTTCGCCCACACCCTGGGCTCCGCCTTTGGACTTGTAACCGTTATAGCAGCCGAGCAGGGAAATGATAAAACCGAACACTGCTGCCTTGACCACCCCGGTGACAATATCAATCGGCTGCAATTCGTTGACGGTGGCGTTGATATAGTTGGCCGGATTGAAATCCAACTGATAAACCGCAACAATATAACCGCCGAAAATGCCGATCACGTCGCCGATCAACACCAAAAGCGGCAACACGATCACCCCGGCCAAAAGGCGCGGCGCCACCAAATATTTGTAAGGGTTGGTTGACAGGGTTGACAGAGCATCAATTTGTTCGGTCACTCTCATGGTTCCGATCTCGGCGGCCATTGCCGCGCCGATACGGCCGGCCACCATCAAACCGGCAAAAGCCGGCGCCAACTCCCGGGTAACCGAAATCAGCACCACCGAAGCAATCGCGCTTTCGGCGCCGTAGCTGGAAAAACCGGCATGGGTTTGCAAAGCAATCACCATCCCGGCAAAAATGGTCGTCAAAGCGACTACCGGCAGCGAATAAAAACCGATATCGACGATTTGACGCAGCAAAAGCTTGGGATAAAACGGCGGTGTTACGGTATTGTACAACGCTCTGGCAATAAATTCAGAAAGTTGGCCGACCCGGGAAACAAACACAACCAGGGGTTTGCCGAGTGCCCGTAAAAAATTTTCCAGATATCTGTGATGCTGCATCGTTTTGTCCTCAAATCTTGTTGATCGGAGTTATATTAAAATACCATGGGTAAGAAAGCAAGGTCTATTTGTTTTGGTAACAGGCGAGAATGATCTTGTCTATTGCCGATATTTCAAAGCCGTGAAGCCGGATTTTGGGAATTGTGATTCCTTCAAATTCCGCCGTTTCCACCTGCGGCATCCGTTCTATTTTCCGATCGGCGGGAATCAACTCCACCACCAGGTCGACATCAACCGGCTCCGAAGGCTTAAAACGGCATACGCCCAGCCCGCGGACTTCAAGCAGGCCGGAAATGTTTTCGGGACAGGAAGCACGCAAACGTTTTTTAACCGGAGTCAGATCGGTGCGGTCGTCGGCAACCAAAGAAGCTCCCTTGTCCATGATCATTCTCAGCGCCAGATCTGATTTGCCGCTGCCGGAAGGACCGGTAATCAAAATTCCGCAGTCCCTATAGTTGATACAAGTTGCATGTATATTACGTGTTTCAGTCAAGAGAAGCCAACCTTTCAGCCGGTTCGGGAAAAGTAACGGTGACCCGGCGGCCGCCGTTTTCCGGCACAATATCAATTACAATTGCTTTGCGGGGCAGATAAGGCCCCATTTTTTCAGGCCACTCAATCAGGCAGACGCCGTCATAAAGCGCTTCTTCCATCCCCAATTCAAAAATCTCTTCCGGCGACTTGAGACGATAAAGATCAAAATGATAAATCTCAAAATCACCGGCCGCGTAACTTTGCACCAGGGTAAAGGTCGGACTGGGAACTTCCGTTGCAGCGGTCAATTTTTGGATAAAGGCGCGGCACAGCACGCTTTTTCCCATTCCGAGGGTTCCGTTAAGGATGAAACAATCGCCGCGGCGGGCAATCGCCGCCAACTGACGTCCCAACGCTGAGGTATCTTTTTCTTCGGCACAAAACCAACTCTTGGATTGTTTCATGCTTCACCTATAAATCGAGCAGACTTTTTTTCGGCCCTTTAGGCTTGATCACTTTGATTTTGGGCTTTTTGGATTGAATTTCGCGCCAGTCCCAGGGTTTGTAGAATTGTCCCTGCCACAAGCCGCGACCGTTTTCCCGCGCCTGTTGTTCGTAAGGAAAATAGATGTTGCTCTGCTTGGGGTCGGCAACCGCCCAACCGGCGTTGACCAACGCGGCGCCGATATCATACTGCCCGAGTGCGCAGGTGGCAACCATGTTGCCTTTGGAGTCCTGTTTGATCACATGGCATTCCAATTCATGACCGGAAATCCAGCTCTTCAGCCAGCGGGCCGCCTCCTGTCCGCAGCGATAGGCACGTCCTTTTCCGTCGGAACAGGTTTGGTTTGATTCGGGAGCGTCAATACCGTAGATTCGCAAATAGCGGCCGCCCATTAACAGGGTGTCGCCGTTAATCACTTTCGTGACACCGTAAACTGCCGGATAATTGTTGGGATTAAACGAAGGCTGTGCCGCCGGTTCGGCCGATTTTCCGGCCAGACTGCTTAACAGACGTCCCAACCCGCTTTCGGATTCGACCTGTTGCGGTTCCTGACGCGCCGCCGGTGCCGCTGCCGGCTGAGCGGTTGCGGGCACCGCGGCTGTTTCGGGTACAACCGTACTCGCTTCATCAAAATTTTCATTAAGCAACGGTACGGCAGGGGGCGTCGATTCAACCAGTTCCGGAACCGCCGGCTCAGCCGAAGCGTTGGCCTGTATCACGTTTCCGGCAGCCGTATGGCGCCCGGCACCGAGGAAATTAAGAACGTTCGGTACCACATTTTCGACACCGTTGTTAAAAGCGCCGATCGCATAAAGGATAAAACCGACAATCAGACAGACAATCAGCAAAACCGGCAGGCAGCCCATGGCCCGCCATACCATTTTTGCAAAAATATACAATACCACGAATCCGACAATCATACCGACAAAGCCACCGCCCTGAAACAACAGGTTGGAGCTTTGGGTACCGTTGCCGCCGACATAAATCAAGATGATTGCCGCCAAACCGAGGATTAACTTTTTAATGAAAAACATGGGCCGGTTTCCTTGAAAATTTGGGTTTTTGTTAAATATATGCCGAGGACGGTAAAAATATAGTTACTCCGGTAAAATTATTTTGCTTTGCTGTAACAACGACAATGGCAGATGCCGTCGCGTTCGATATCGCTGCGGCACAATTCGGAAATGCAGTAACGTTCTTCGTTGCGACCGTCGCACGGACAGCGCTGCCAAGACTGCTCGCCGAACATCATATTTTTGGCACGAGCAATTTTTTCAATATTTTCAGTAGGTTGAAAACCGTTATTTTTACAGTTTTCGAGCATTTTATCAAGTATAGTCATTTTCTTTCCTCAATCGACAATATTCATTGTAAATTTGGCCGGTCTGCCGTCTGACAGTGTAGACTTTTGCTGCAAAATGTCAATAATCTTATCCAAATCGGCTAAATTAGCATATTGCAGCACAATCTTTCCGGCACCGTTTTTGGCCGGCGTAATTTTAACCTTAACTCCCAGCCGGCGGGCAATTCCTTCCGAAAGTTCGGTCAGATCGCCGTCCGCAGCCGTCTGTTTGCGTGACACTGCCGGTTGTTTGGCTTTTGCCGCCAGAGCTTCGGCCTGACGGGCATTAAGACCGCGTTCGGCAATCCGCCCGGCCAACTCTTCGGCGTTGTCGATACCGATCAGCGGACGCACCTGACCGGCGGTCAGAATACCGTCGCGCACCATTTGCTGAACCTTTGCCGGCAATGACAAAAGGCGAAGCGTGTTGGCGATATAACTGCGCGACTTGCCGATAACCTTTGAAAGCGCTTCCTGCGTATGCGAAAATTCATCAATCAGCCGCTGCAGTCCTTCGGCTTCTTCAATTGCCGAAAGATTTTCGCGGAGAAGATTCTCAATCAGGGCAACTTCGAGAACTTCCTGATCGTTCATATTTTTCACCACTGCGGGAACTTCCGTCAAGCCTGCCATTTTAGCGGCTCTGAAACGGCGTTCGCCGGCGATGATCTCATACTTGCCGCTTCCGAGTTCGCGAACCAGCAGCGGTTGTAAAATTCCTTTTTCCGCTACCGACTGTGCCAGCGCCTCCAGAGCTTCGGGATTAAAATCAAGCCGCGGCTGGTAAGGGCTGGGCGTGAGATCGGCAATCGCAATCTTTTTTTCACCGGCTTTCGGAGCCGGGGTTTCGGAATCCAAAAACCCGAGGTCGTCGCCGAGCAGGGCGCCCAAACCGCGGCCGAGACTTTTTCTTTTGTGACCGTCGTCTAACATGCTATCAATTCCTTTTCTCTTTTCAAAACTTCACCGGCAAGACTGATATAAGCCTGTGAGCCCGGGCATTTAAAATCATAAAGCAAAACGGGTTTGCCGTGGGAGGGCGCTTCGGAAACGCGGACGTTCCGCGGAATAACGGTTTGATAAACTTTTTTGCCGAAGAAACTGCGAACGTCTTCTTCCACCATTTGGGTAAGATTATTGCGGCCGTCATACATTGTCAGTACGACTCCCTGAAGTTCCAGCCGCGGATTAAAACGGCGTTTGATTTGATTGATGTTGGCAATCAGATCTGTGATGCCTTCCAAGGCCAGGTATTCGCATTGCAGAGGTACGATAACGGCGTCGGCCGCCACCAACGCATTGATCGTTACCAGACTCAGAGAAGGCGGACAGTCAATCAGCACATAATCGTAATTGACGGCCGAGGTTCCGAGAGCATCTTTGAGCGCAAATTCGCGACGCGGCTTGTCAATCAATTCCACTTCGGCACCCGCCAAATCAGGCGAGGCGGGAACCAGCGAAAAATTGGGAATTTCAGTCCAAATAACCGCTTCGTTTAAGGGACGCTCGCCGATAATCACTTCATAAGAAGAAATCATGCCCCCGTGTTTGTCAATGCCGAGCGAGGTCGAAGCGTTGGACTGGGGATCGAGATCAATAACCAAAACTTTTTTGCCGGCAGCGGCCATCGCAGTAGCGACATTGACGGTGGTGGTGGTTTTTCCGACGCCGCCTTTTCGGTTGGCGACAGCAATGATGCGAGGCATAATTTATCTCCCTTTTGCAGCAAGATGGCGGATAACTAAAATAACGCTTTCAGGATTGGTCCGGCTCGGAACGGCATCGTATTCAAAATTCCATTTACGCCGGGCCAGACCGACTTCTTCGGACCAACTTTTCCCCTTAGGAAAAAGACAAAGGCCGTTTTTATTCAACAACGGAAAAGCATATCCGAGCAAATCGGAAAGTGCGGTCACGGCGCGAGCCGTAATCACGTCAAAGCGACGGTTTTTAATTTCCTCAACCCGACGGTTGACAACTTCAACCTTACAGTCGGTAATTTGCGCCAGATGATTTAAATACACTGTTTTTTTATAAATGCTTTCAATCAGCGTCACTTTTAAATACGGTGTTTTTTCAGCGGCCATTATCGCCAACACCATTCCCGGAAAACCGGCGCCGCTTCCCAGATCGGCCAAAGAACGCGCAGTTTCCGGAATCAGCGGAAACAGTTGTGCAGAGTCGATAAAATGACGGTTCCAGCTGTCGGCAAGCGAACCGTTGCTGACCAGATTGAACTTCTGTTGCCATTCGTTTAGCGCTTCTTGGCAACATTTCAGACGGTCATATGTTTCACGTGAAACATCATATGTTTTGATAAAATTTTCCATAGCTGTATTTATATATACGAATTGAAAATTTTAGAATATAAAAATATTACTTATGAACATTTAAAAAAAACTATCAAAAAGAACAGTGTTTTCAATCAAATAAAACAACAAAAAGAATCAATGCGCGAAGTAATGAAAATATAAAGTTTTGTTTTTAACGATTTGTGATTCGCCGATGCAAATTGATAAAAAGCATTATTCAAACAGACCGACGTTTTTTGACAATGTCCTATTTAAAACGCCAGCGTTTATGACACCCCAACTGCTGTAACAAAGCTTCGGCTTTGTCAAATTCGAAACCAAGCTCCTCAATGCGATGTGCATCGTCACTGATAACCAACGGAATATCGGCTTCAATGATTTGTTTCAACCAGTTTTCCTCGGGGTAAAAATAACCTTGTTTACGAATTCCTTTGCTGCTCAGTTCGGTCCCAACCGCCGATTTTGCAAGAGCCGCCGTCACGGCCGTTTTTTCTGCCGCAAATGTCTGTTCTGCCCATTGCGGAATTTTGCGCAAATAATCCAAATGAGCGATAAAAGCAAACATTCCCGAACATGCCGCTGCCGTAACAGTGGCAAAATGCAGCCGTAAGGCCGCTTGAAGAGCATTTTGATCCAGCATTGCGCTGTCTTTGGCGTCCAAAATCTGTTTGCCGTTGTTTAACGGCAGAAAATGATTGCCGGAAATACAATAATCCAAGCCAACCCGGTGGCGAAAAGCGGCAAACTCTTCCGCCCAGCCGTCATAATCAAAAAAATCGACTTCGGCACCGACGCGCACTTTCAAGTTGTAACGACGGGCAAGTTTACGCAAATGATCGGCATGACGGCAAAAACCGTCCGTCGCCTCGCTGAAATCGGCATGAAAAATTTCGATCTTGTCAGTCCTTTCCCACCGCGGCCAAGAAAAACTCTGACGAATATTTTTATGCACGATCAGATGATCGCTGATTCCGATTTCTTCCCAACCGAGATCAGCCGCCTGTTGCAGCATTTCTTCCGGCGTATTGTGACCGTCGGAAAAATCGGTATGGGTGTGATAACTGAATTTTTGCATTTATTTTTCCAACTTCCAGCGTTTTTTATAATCAAGCGACTGTAACAATTGCTCCGCTTGCTCAAAATAATTAGCCAACTGAGAAACGTCATGAGCATCGTCACTGATGACAACCGGAACTTCCAAACGGTTTAATTCTTCCATCATCCAACGATAAGGATGCTGTTCGCCGCATTTGCGCCAGCCGCTGGTATTCAGCTCATAAGGATGTTTTAACCGTCCCATGGTTTCAATAAAATGCCATTTGTCCTCTTCCTCGCCATAAGCGGCAAAATGCGGAAAAATCTTGTAAACATCGGGATGAGCAATAAAATCGAAATATCCGCTTTCGGCAGCCAAAGCGGCATTCTGCCAGTAGAGACTGATTGCTTCTTTAATTTCGTCTTCTGTATATGAGGGTTGAAGCGGATTGTACAAATACATATTTTCGATCCGGCTTTCGTCCCGATTGCGCAGATAATGGAAAGATCCTATATAATAATCGGCATTGATTTTCTTGCGCAATTTCTCAAAACAACGGCGCCATTCCGCAGAGGGAAAAAAGTCAACTTCAAATCCGAGAAAGACTTTTATTGCAGCGGTTGAAGCCGCTTGACGAATCTCGTCGGCAATCCGCATCATTGCGTCTTCGAGAAGATTATAATCGTTAAAAAACATCGGATTTCCGACCGTCATGTTGGGATGATAAACCAAATGGTTGGAAATACCGATTTCCCGATAACCTATTTTTTGCGCCTGTTCAATCATTTGTTCGGCTGTACAACGGCCGTCAAAAATACCGAGGGCATTGGTGTGGGTGTGATAACTGAATTTTTGCATTTTTATTTCTCCAAACCTAAAATTTCATAAACGTCCCGACCGGTTTTAGCATCAAAGTAATGTTTCAGTTTCATACTTTGATGATATAAAAGGTCGCGCTGACAAATACTGAGACCGTAGCGCCGGACAATCGCCGCAATCCTTTCTTCAATTGAGACCATTGCGCAGGCTTCGAACAGCTTGTCACAAAAAGCGATCAGCAAATCATAATCATCATAGACCATCGGCGCCAAGCGGCAACGGATCCAGTCAAACCATTCCGGCGGAAAAGAATATTGTTCCGGATTAAAATCCTTGTCGGGAAAAGTATGAGTGAGGCAGATTTGCGCAATTTCCGGATAACCGAGTTTCATCATCTGCTCGTAACCTTCCTGCCCGTGAAATTTGTTTTCGCGGCTTTGGCTGATTCTTTTGCCGTAATCGTGCAACAGGCCGAAAACAAATGCTCTTTCCGGAACAAGACCGGGAACGCAAGCGGCAATTTTTTCGGCCGCTTCGGCAACGCCGCGGGTATGAAAACGATATTCGCATTCCAGATCAAAAGGATAGGGACGCGAAAGACGATAGCGGATCCCTTCTTCCCACAAAGCTTCGGCTCGATCGCGGTCAGGAAATACAGTCAATTCAAAACTCCTATTTCTTAAGATAGCCCAAAATCGCCATTACCGCCGCCGGAGTTACGCCGGAAATACGTGAAGCGGCCCCGATCGTTGCCGGACGGATGCGGCTCAGCTTAATGACCATTTCGTTAGATAAACCGCCGATTTTAGAATAGTCGATATCGTCGCGGATTTTCAACTTTTCATCTTTTTTGAAAACCTCGATATCGGCCAGTTGACGTTTGATATAACCGGCATATTTCGCCTCTATTTCCACTTCTTCATAAACGTCCGCCGAGTATTCTGACAGTTGCGGCCATATTTTTAATATTGTTTCACGTGAAACATCGTCATAAGACATCAGATTGAACGCCGTACGCCGGGTTCCGTCCTTTTTGTTTTTAATACCGTGGCGGTCAAGTTCGGACGGTTTAATTTGCAACTGATCGGCCAAATCTCGCAAAACGGCAATTTGCTTGCGTTTTTGTTCAAAACAATGCCAACGCAATTTGCCGACACAACCGACTTCCCGACCGGCTGCGGTCAGACGAAGATCGGCGTTGTCGGCCCGCAGATGGAGACGATATTCCGAACGTGAAGTAAACATGCGATACGGTTCATCCACTCCTTTGGTAATCAGGTCGTCAACCATCACGCCGATGTAAGCTTCGGAACGGTCAATGATAAACTCGCGTCCGCGGCCTTCGGCACACAATGCCGCATTGACACCCGCCAACAAACCTTGCGCCGCCGCTTCTTCATAGCCGGTGGTCCCGTTAATTTGACCCGCCAGAAACAAACCGGGAACTTTCTTCAGTTGCAGACAACAATCCAATTCCTGAGGATCGACATAATCATACTCAATCGCATAAGCATAACGGAGAATTTTCACATCCTCCAGGCCTTTAATGGTATGAATAAAAGCTTCCTGAACATCCGCCGGCAAAGAAGTCGAAATACCGTTGGGATATACAACATCGGTCGACAAACCTTCGGGTTCGAGAAAAATCTGGTGACTTTCGCGATCGGCAAATTTGACCAGCTTATCTTCAATACTGGGACAATATCGCGGCCCAACGCCTTTTATCAATCCGGAAAATAACGCGCATTTTGAAAAATTATCGCGAATTATCCGATGCGTATTCAAGTTGGTATGGGTAACAAAACAATCAATCTGGGGATTGCTTATTCTCTCTGTCAGATAAGAAAACGGATGCGGCACTTCGTCTCCATGCTGCCGATCCAAAATCTGCCAATTAATCGTTCTGCCGTCCAAGCGGGCCGGCGTACCGGTCTTCAAACGCCCCAAGCGCAATTGCCGCGCATTTAAACAGGGCGTAATTCCGGCACAAGAAACATCGTCCACCCGGCCGCCGATCGAAGTTTGATGACCGGTGAACATGATGCCGTTCAAAAAAGTGCCGGTGGTGAGGACGACCGCATCCGCCGTAATATTTGTTCCGTCGGCCAGAACGACGCCGGCCGCCCGTTCGTTGGCAAAAAGCAATCCTTCAACCGCCGCTTCGACAATTTCAAGATTATCCTGTTCCTGCAACGCCTGCAGCATATATTTGCGGTAAAGCTCACGATCCGCCTGAGCGCGCGGTCCACGTACCGCCGGACCTTTGGACATATTAAGCATCCGAAACTGAATTCCGGCGCGATCGATAACCCGGCCCATCAATCCGTCCAGCGCATCAATTTCGCGCACCAAATGACCTTTACCCAGTCCGCCGACGGCAGGATTGCACGACATCTCGCCGATGGTGGCAATCTTGTGGGTAATCAGCAAGGTTTCGGCACCGGTTCGCGCGGCAGCGGCACAAGCTTCGCAACCGGCATGGCCTCCGCCGACGACAATAACGTTATAGTGATTTTTGATATGCATTTCAGCCTCTGTTCTTATCTGTTTGCTGTTTAACGTTTTTTTGATGCTTTATCAAGCTTTTTTATTACAAAAACGCATTATCCGCATACGATTAACCAAACCTTAGCATAAAAGTTTTAGAATAAGGTTAAGAGTGTGAGAACAGATTCGGTTCTCTATCGTCAAAATGCCCAATTGCGGAGAAGAATAATGATATGGTTTGCCGTATTTATCTATGTTTTGCTGATGGCGGCATTAATATGGATATGGGTTGACATTATACGCCTGTTTGTCAACCAAGAGTTCCGCAAATGTCCGCCTTTGGTTCCCAGTTTCGGCAAGCAAAAGAAAATAATGATTGGGCGAATTGACGCTCAACTGCAAAAATCGGAACGGCCGTTTAACGTTTTGGATCCCGGATGCGGCACCGGAACTTTGCTGATTGAACTGGCACGCAAGCATCCGCAGCATCGCTTTGTCGGTATCGAATGGAACCGTTTCACCGCCGCGGTTGCCGCTTTTCGAACCCGCAAGCTGACCAATGTCCAAATCATCCGTCGGGATATGTTTGATTGTTCCTTTAAAGATTTTGACATTATCGCCTGTTTTTTGATGCAGCCGTTGATGGAACGTTTTGGGCAAAAACTGAAAACCGACGGCTCGAAAGGAACCGTCGTCTATTCAAACAGTTTTTACATCCCGGGTTTTCGGGCGGATGAAATCATCGAAGTCAAAGGATTTTACAAATTCAACAATATTTACGTTTATCGGATTCCGCAGGCTTATACGTTTTCTTCCGATTGACGGATAAGTTATTTGCCGATGCAAAAACTGCCGAATATCTTGTCTAAAATCTCGTCCACTTCGATGCGTCCGGTAATTTTGCCGATATTTCGCGCCGCCAAACGAATATCTTCGGCAGCCAGTTCAATCGACTTGTGCAAATTGAAGCGCTGCAGGTCTTTAAATACATCGTTCAAAATTTCACGATAACGCCGACGGGTTATTAAAGCTCCGGAAGAAGCGGTAAATTCTTCGGCAATACGTGTACTGATTTTTTGCAGCAGGACGTCTATTCCCTGCTGATATTTGGCGGAAATAAGCGTATAAGCCTTGTCACTTAAGAAGGAACACTGTTCTTTACTTAATTTATCAGATTTATTAACAACATACAACATATTGTTTTTATATTCTTTTTCTATATCCACAAATGGT
Source organism: uncultured Alphaproteobacteria bacterium (assembly GCA_910577095.1). Classification (GTDB taxonomy): domain Bacteria; phylum Pseudomonadota; class Alphaproteobacteria; order RF32; family CAG-239; genus JAFUYI01. The sequence goes on along the minus strand of CAJTLY010000009.1, from coordinate 45,054 downwards.
AATAGATTAACATTTTCACCATTAAGCAAAGCGATTACCAAATCAGCATTTTTAGCTTTGTCATAAGCTATTTCAATGCCGCGTCGTTCAATTTGTTCCTGAGTTTCGCGCAAACCGGCGGTGTCGGTAAAAATAACCGGATAACCGTTAATATCCATATAAACATCGACGGCATCCCGCGTTGTGCCGGCAATATCGGAAACAATAACCGCTTCGCGTTTGGCCAGTGCATTAAGGAGACTGGACTTTCCGGCATTCGGTTCTCCCAGAATCACGACCCGGAATCCTTCGCGCAGACGTTCGCCGCAAGAACTTTGCCGAAGATGGCCGTCAATTTCGTCCGCCACTTTAAATACAGTGTTTTCCAAGCGTGAAACCAAATCATCGGGAAGTTCTTCATCGGGAAAATCAATATAGGCTTCGAGATAAGCCAGAATTTCCACCAGCTTTTCCCGCCAACCGTCATAAAGATTTTTTAATTCGCCGTTCATTTGACGCAGGGCGTATTTTTGCTGCTCGCGGGTTTCGGAATCAATCAGGTCAGCCAGCCCTTCGGCTTCGGTCAAATCCATTTTGCCGTTGTAAAAAGCGCGTTTGGAAAATTCTCCCGGTTCGGCCAGACGGAAACCTTCAATATTTCCCAAATTTTCCAACAAACAGGCAATAACCGCTTTTGAACCGTGGGAATGAATCTCGACGATATCTTCGCCGGTAAACGATGCCGGCGCTTTAAAATAAAGGACCAACCCTTTATCGGCCTGTCGGCCTTCCAAATCGTACAGAGCGGCAAAATAAGCGTAACGCGGTTGAAGACGCGCAATATCAAGCGCGGTTAAACGGCGCACCGCCTGCAAGGCAGCGGGACCGGAAATGCGAAAAACGGCTACGCCGGATTTTCCGGCCACCGTCGACAAAGCATAAATGGTATCGTTGTTCATAACAGCTCCTTTTATCTTCATGGTATAAAAGCAAACGATTAATCTTGCAAGTTTTAAAAAAAGCCGTTTTTTTGCGCAGGGAAAACAGATTTATACAATCTTAACACTTATATCATAAAATGGTGAAAACCGCTTTGTACGCGCTTTAGACGAACTCGTTTTTTTTACAGGAATTTTTAAAATGAACAAAACACTGATCATATGGGATTTTGACGGCGTTATTTCCGATACCGAAAAACTGTGGTTGGAAAACCGGAGACAATTGCTCAATCAAAAATTTAATCTTAACTGGGATTTTACAACCGTTAATCACCATCTCGGCGGTATGAGCGAAAAAACCAAAAAAGAAGTTTTGCAACGAATGGGCCTCCCTGTAGACGACAATTTTACCGCCGAAGCCCTCAAAATGGATATGGCGGTTATGAAACAGGGAATTGAACCGACGCCCGGAATTGAAGAGATTTTTAAAATGAGATCTTTCGATCAGTGCATTGCCACCGGCGGCACCAAGGATAAAACGTTCGTCAAGATCGAAGCCGTGGGAATCGGAAAATATTTTTTGCCAAAACAAATATTCACGGCCGACATGGTCGAACACGGCAAGCCGGAACCCGACTTGTTTTTGCTGGCTGCACAAAAAATGGGATATCAGCCTCAAAACTGTATCGTTATTGAAGATTCGCTGGCAGGCATGACAGCCGGTTTGAAAGCAGGTATGAAAGTGATCGCTTTTTTAGGCTGCGAAATGAATCACGGACAAACATATTTGGACAAAGTCAAGGCGCTCGGAATCAAAAATATCTTTTACCATATGGATGAAATCAAACAGTTTTTAGTTGACTTTCAGGCACAAAAGAATTAATTTTTGTCTAAGCAAATATTATTAATTTAAATACTATTCGTCATGAAAACCAAAAAACAAACAAACAAGCAATTCTGGAACCTGTGTCAGAATTTTTTGCAGCAAGAGCAAAGACGCGAACGACTGTTTGCCGGAATCGGCATTGCAATTGCCGTCGCTGCGGTCCTTTTCGGTTTTGAGTCCGCCTTATTCGATGTCGGAATAATCACCGCCGTCATTATCTATTTTCGATTGCCTTACGCAAATATCGGAATAGAATCCAAAACGGTTAGGCTGGGATGGGCAGCTATCATGTTTGCCGCTTTTTATCTGCCGTCGGTTTTGTTGACTTTCGAAGAAGAAATTACAATACGCTTTCCCGGAATGTTCTTTTCATTATTCATTTGTACCGTTCTGTATTCTTACATCCCGGCAATTTCTTACCGTTTGATGTTGAACGACGAACAAGAAGGCTATTCCTTCGGCGATTTTGGCCGCGACAGCAGAAAAACCCGGCATAACGGCGTATTTTTCAGCTTTTTTGTATACGGCATAATCCTTTGCATATGGGGAGCTTGCGAAATAAAACAGAAAACCGACATTCAGTTCAGTCAGCAACCGTATATTCCGGTGCTTAAATGGGAAAAAGAATACCACCGCGGCAACACCTATTATGTTGTTGATTGCGAAAAGGGAAAATTTATGGTTTCGCCGACTTCATATCCCGAGATCAGGGATATTAACAAGAACAGCCAAATCAGAATCCTCGCCCCCTATTCCTACAACGGGCTTTTGCAAATCGAACGCCTGGAAATTAAGAACCGCTAACGTTTGTTAAATGAAACAATCCCCTTTATTCGGCAGGAATAAAGGGGATTTTTAATGTTTTGACAACGTTTAAGAATTCATGTTGGTAAAGAAGTCTTTATTATCTTTGCTTTGCTTAAGCTTATCAAGCAGAAACTCCATTCCGTCCGTCATGCCCATTTGCATCAGAACCCGGCGCAATACCCACATTTTGGTCAGAGTGGCTTTGTCGACCAGCAATTCTTCCTTGCGGGTCCCCGAACGGGTAATGTCAATCGTCGGGAACAGGCGCTTGTCGGTCAGTTTGCGGTCCAGAATAATTTCGGAGTTGCCGGTTCCTTTAAATTCTTCGAAAATAACTTCGTCCATTCGGGAGCCGGTATCAATCAGAGCTGTCGCAATAATTGTCAGCGAGCCGCCTTCTTCAACATTGCGAGCAGCACCGAGAAGCCGCTTTGGACGCTGCAAAGCGTTGGCATCGACACCGCCGGTAAGCACCTTCCCCGAGGAAGGAACAACCGTGTTGTAGGCGCGTCCCAGACGCGTAATCGAATCTAACAGGATCACAACATCCTTTTTGTTTTCGACCAGGCGCTTGGCCTTTTCAATAACCATTTCGGCAACCTGAACATGACGGGTCGCCGGTTCGTCAAACGTTGACGAAATCACTTCGCCTTTAACCGAGCGCGTCATGTCGGTTACTTCTTCGGGACGTTCGTCAATCAAAAGCACCATCAGATAAACTTCGGGGTGGTTGGTCGAAATTGCATGGGCAATATTTTGCAGCATAACCGTTTTGCCGGTACGCGGCGGCGCAACAATCAGACCGCGTTGTCCTTTGCCCTGCGGCGAAACCAGATCGATGATCCGGGTCGTATAATCCTTATCGCCGCAAATGACGTCAAAATCAAGTTTCTGGGTCGGATAAAGCGGCGTCAGGTTGTCAAAATTAATCCGCAGTTTTGACTTTTCCGGATCGTCAAAATTAATCCGGTTAATTTTTGTCAGCGCAAAATAACGCTCATTGTCTTTCGGGGCGCGTATTTCGCCTTCGATCGTATCACCGGTACGCAGGCCGAATTTTTTGACCTGAGCCGGAGAAACATAAATATCGTCCGGTCCGGCAAGATAATTTGACTGGGCAGAGCGCAGAAAACCAAAACCGTCCTGTAAAACTTCGATGGTTCCTTCGCCGTAAATGACGTTGTCGTCGGAAGCGACTTTTTTAAGGATGGCAAACATCAAATCTTGTTTGCGCATGGAGGAAGCGTCTTCGATTCCGAGGGCTTCGGCTTCGGTTAAAAGCTCTTTGGGAGACTTTTGTTTTAACTCGTTTAAGTGCATGAAAAATCCGTGGTTGGTTGAGTGTTGAGATGTTTTTGCATAAAAAATGTCGAAAAGCGGTTTTCGGCACCGCATCGGATAACGTCATTTTTATAATTCATTCTCCGACACTTGTCAAATAATTGTTGGGAAAAAGTTTTCAACACCTGCGAAACCCAATCATATAATTTTTAAAATGTTTTTGTAGGTTGTATATCCGTCATCTGTATGGGGATTAAATTTTGTTAACAGATTTATCCAGATTTTAAATCTTTGTTAATAAATTTGTTAAGAGAAAATTAACTTTTAAAAAAAGAAAGTCTTTGTCGCGAGTCTGGTTTGTAAACATAAAAATTTACCATTTGTTAATAAAACAGCTTATCCTTATATGACAATCGGGTTGATAAAAGTTATCAACCTGTGTGTATCTTGCTTTATTGAATTTTAATTCCGTTGATAAATTTGTATAAATAGGCATAAATGTTTTTTTATGCACAGGCCTTGTTAATAACTCGGGTTAATAAAATGAAACTGATTGCAATTACCGGCTCGATCGGATGCGGAAAAACTACCCTTGCCGGGATGATACGCCGCCAGGGATATGTTGTGTTTGACGTCGACTCGTGGGTCAGGCGGTTGTATTTTAATAAGGATTTTATCAAGAGTATCGGCGATACTTTTCCCGGGACCGTCGACGGCTGGGCCGTGGACAAACGAAAACTGCGCAATATTGTTTTCAACGATCGTCAACAGTTAAAGATATTGGAAAGCATGACCCATCCTTTTTTGTGCCGTTATCTTAAACGTGTGGTTAACAAAAACAGCCGCTGCCGAAATTTGTTTTTTTTGGATATTGCGCTTTTGTTTGAAATGGGCTGGCAAAAGTACTGCGACCGGGTTATCGTGGCCGACGTTCCGTATGAGGTTCAAAAACGGCGGGTGATGGAAAGGGACAATGTCGGCGGCGACGATTTTGACAAGATTAACAATGTGCAGATGAGCAACCGGGACAAAAAGCTTTTGGCCGATCTGGTGATCAATACCGATAAACCGAAGAATTTGCTGAAGCTGGAAGTTTTGGCCATGCTTGACGGGTTGGAGAAAGAACTATGAAAACGACTTTGCGCGAGATTGTATTTGATACCGAAACCACCGGTTTGTCTCCCGACGGCGGCGACCGTCTGGTGGAAATCGGTGCCATAGAGCTGGTTAACCATATTCCGACCGGGCGTACCTATCATCAATATATCAATCCCGAACGCAGCGTTCCCGAAGAAGTGGTGGCGGTGCACGGGCTGACCGAAGAGTTTTTGAAAGACTATCCGGTATTTTCGGAAGTGGCGGCCGCTTTTGTGGAATTTGTCGGCGAAGACGGCATCTTAGTGGCACATAACGCTTCTTTTGATATCAAGTTCATTAACTTTGAGTTGAAAAAGATCGGGTATGCCGAATATGAATGGAACCGGGTGGTGGACACGCTGGAAATCGCGCGCAAAAAGTTTCCCGGCGCCAAAAACAACCTTGATGCCCTGTGTAAACGTTTTAATGTCGATAACAGTCGCCGGACCAAACACGGTGCGCTGTTGGATGCCGAGCTGTTGGCGGATGTTTATCTGGAGTTGTTGGGCGGCGCCGAACCGAGCATGCTGCTGACGCCCGAAGACGATGCCAAAACAACGACGGAAAGCGGAGTTATGTTTGCCGCGGAACGCAAGGTGCGGCCGTTACGGGTTTTTGCCGTCAGCGAAGCGGAAGAAGCCGAACATCTCGAATTTCTGAAAAGCCGGCTGAAAAACGCTTTGTGGCTGGCAGAGCCCGAAAACGAAACGACGGCAAAATAAAGCGTCAACGGGCGCCGATCAATGAAAAGGCTGAGATCGTGTCTCCCATGCCGACAAGTGTTTTGGGCTGTTCGACAATGATTGTCGGTACCGCGATAACCGAAAATCCTTCAAAATTTCCGATACCGGAAGCCGCAAACCCGGGATCACCGATTAATAAGCCTATTTCCTCCAGACCCTTAATTCCTTCGTTGCAAACCGTTTGACCGAGAGCGGCGGTCAGATCTTCGTATTCGGACAGGCGTCCGGTTTCAGCTTTGGAAGCCGCCGCAACCGCCGCCAGAATCATGCCGCGGCGGTTTGCCGAAGGCGCGATCGGAAAATTGCGGTTTTGCAGGGTGATATAAAGACCGTACATATGAAGCTGGATGCGCGGGCATGCGGTTTTTTGCTTAATTTTAGCCAAAGCGCGAAACAAATTCTTTGCCGAGGGATTTTTAGTACAATCCGAAGCCAGACGCGCGTCTTTCATTGCCTCCAGCAAATCGACGGTTTCGCGTTCGTTGATGCCGACGGAATCGACGATCGGCATAATATGGCGGATAAGGGCGCGGCGCACCGAAAGATCCTGCGTTGAGGCTATTTCAAGATGAATAATCGTTTTGGGACGGTTTTGTTTCCATTGTCTGATGATCGGAATCGTTTTTTTAAGCAAGGACAAGCCGCGGTTTTGTTTGGTCAGAGCCTGGTAGCCGGAAAGAATAACATAATCGGCCGGATTTTTGCCGGTATAAGCGGTAAAATGAGGATCAATCACCAGATTGAACAACATCGGATCGTAAGTCGCGATAAAACGATTGGACTTCGGGCAGGTAAAAGTTTGTCCTTCGACGGTAACGGTATCGTTTTTGGAAAATTCGACAATCCAGTGAACAGAGGCTTCTTCGTTAGGGCGGTTGATGGTATGAGCCGGTTTTAATTGCCCCTGTTCGTCAAAAGAAAGCAAATTGTCGCGTTTTAGAAACTGATCGGCCTGCAAAGCGGGCAGGGCGCTGACGTGGGTAATTACCTGACGGATGCCGGTAATCGCCATCGTGTTGGCAATAATTCCCGCCTGAGCGCCCATTTGCAGTTTGTCGGTACCGAGATTTTGTTTCATCCAGCGGTAAATTTCAACGTCTTCGGCAATCCATTCTTCGGCGATTCCGAGGCAAAAGCAGCGGAAAATTCCGCGCAGAATATCTTCCGGAGTACGGATGCTTTTAACAGAGATGTTTTGCAGATCGCATAAGCTCAGGCCGAATCGGGCAATCATTTGCGTCAGGGTACGGCCTGACATTTTGACCACCGAATCGACGTTGGCGTTAAATGCGGCGGCCAGACTGCCGACGTTTTTCATCTTGGCAAGGGTGGCCGGTGCATCGGCATACTTACGGTACCAGAATTTTTTAATGCTGTCCGGATGAATCATTTTTGAGACTTTCCGTTTTCATCAAAGCAAGGGCATAAGCCGAGACATGAGACAGTGCTTTTGAAAATTTCAGTTTGGAATCGGTCAGGTTATACCATTGCAAAAGCGCGGGATTATCTTTCAGCTTTTCGTTCTCGGGTTTGGCAAGAATTTCAAGTGCGATTTCAAATTGATCTTCGTCGACATGATTTTTTACCTGTTGCAAAACTTCGGTTTCGTTACGGACCTGCTGTGCATCAGGACCGGAAATGTGGATATATTCATTGATTTTACGCAACAGGCGTTCTTTCCAGGTTCCCTGATTCTTCAGTTCGGCGGTAAGATTGCGGCTGATACGGTCAAATTCGGCCATCAGGTTCTTGTCGGAAGGGTAATGGCGGGACGAGTTATTATAGATGTAGTTGATATCATTTTCAATATCCGGCTGCCCTGCCGCAAGCTGTTTCAAAATTTCGGCTTCCATGGTTACGGATTGTCCGACGGCGGCGTTTTGTTTGATCATTTGGGCGGCTGTCAAAATCAGGGCGCCGTCGTTTGAGAGCTGAGACAGGTGGCGAAGCGTTTTTTCCACCCGGTCAACCCGTTCGCCGAGACTGATAACGGCCGAAGAGTCTGCTTTAATATTCAAATATTGTTCGCTCAGGGTTTCGGTGCGGGCAACTTTGTCGGCCAATTTATTGATTGCGTTGGAAACGCTTTCGGGAATAACATATTTGACTTCGGTTATTTTTTCCGGCTGCGGGTTTGTCGGCAAGGTCGAAACAACCGGATCTGCCGGAGCGGAAACGGCCGGCGCAATGTTTTGCAAGGTATCGGTTTGCGACAACAGACGTGCCGAATAGCTGTAGAGCCAAACCGCACCGCCGGCCAAAACGATTGCAATCAGAAGCCATAAAACAATTTTTAAAAAATGAGCCGTTTTGCCGGCGACAGCCGTCGTTGATACCGTTTGGGGGTGCTGAGAACCGGTTTCGGCAACAGATTTGTTTTTTCCCATTGTTTATTTCCTTTGTAATATTTTTTTTAATGGTTTATAGTAACCTTCAAAAGTTAAAATTTCTCAAAGATAAAAATAATGATAGTTTTAGGAATTGAAAGCAGTTGCGACGAAACAGCCGCCGCCTTGGTCAACGAAAAAAAGGAAATTCTGGCGGAAACGGTACTGTCGCAGGAAGAACACAAGATTTACGGCGGCGTGGTACCCGAAATTGCCGCCCGTTCTCATTTGGATCATATTGACGATATCATTGCCCACACTTTTGCCAAAGCCGGGGTGCAGCCGCAACAAATCGACGCGGTGGCTGCGGCTGCCGGTCCGGGTCTGATCGGCGGCGTCGTTGTCGGCGTAATGGCGGCCAAAGCGTTGGCATTGGCCATGAACAAGCCTTTTGTCGCTGTTAACCATTTGGAAGGACATGCACTGGTTTCGCGGCTGACCAACGATGTCGTTTATCCCTATTTGCTGTTGTTGGTTTCGGGCGGCCATTGCCAAATTCTGGTCGTAAAAGGCGTCGGTGATTACGAACGTTTGGGAACCACGATCGACGATGCTGCCGGCGAAGCTTTTGACAAAGTGGCAAAAATGCTCAATCTCGGTTATCCGGGCGGTCCGATGATTGAAAAAACGGCGGAAGTCGGCGACGAAAACCGTTTTGTTTTGCCGCATCCGCTCAAAGGATCGGGAGACTGTAACCTGTCTTTTTCGGGATTAAAAACGGCTGTACGCAAAATTATCGAGTCTTATGACGAAGGCGGCAATATTGAACATGTCATTTTATCTAAAAAAGATACGGCGGATATTTGTGCCTGTTTTCAAAAAACCGCCACCGAGTGTCTGATTGACAAGCTTGCCCGCGCGGCCGACATTTTTAAGCAAAAATATCCTCAGGGCAAGCACTTGGTGGTTGCCGGCGGAGTGGCGGCCAACGGCTATCTGCGGCAGCACCTCGAACGGTTGGCCGAGAACAAGGGGCTGATTTTTGCGGCGCCGCCTGTACGCTGGTGTACCGATAACGGCGTTATGATTGCATGGGCCGGTTTGGAGCGTTTTGCCGCCGGTTTGACCGATGATCTTGATTTTAAACCGCGTCCGCGTTGGCCGTTGGATGAAAACGCGCCGAAAGCGGCCGGTGCCGGAGGTGTCAAAGCATGAGACCGGTGAAAGAAATTATTGAAATTTTTGATGTTTTGGCGGCCGCCGATCCGGCGCCGAAATGCGAGTTGTGCTATTCGAATGCCTTTACCCTGCTGGTGGCGATCGTCTTGTCGGCGCAAAGTACCGACAAAGGGGTCAACCGGGCAACGGCCGAATTGTTTAAAGTTGCCGATACGCCGCAAAAAACGCTGGCGTTGGGAATCGAAAAACTGAAGGAATATATTAAAACGATCGGTCTGTACAACAATAAGGCAAAAAGTATTATCGCGATGAGCGAAATGCTGATTCGGGATTTTAACGGTGAAGTTCCCGAAGATCAGCAGCAGTTGGAAAGCCTGCCCGGTGTCGGTCATAAGACGGCCAACGTTCTGCTCAACGTCTGGTTCGGCAAACCGACAATGGCGGTGGATACCCATGTTTTCCGGGTGGCTCACCGGCTGGACTTCAGTCAGGGAAAAAACGTCGAAGCGGTGGAGAAAGATTTATTGAAAGCATTGCCCGAACGTTATCTGATGTATGCCAACCACTGGCTGGTATTGTTCGGACGTTATATTTGCAAGGCGCAGAAACCGGATTGCACTCATTGTCCGGTGGCCGCCTATTGTTATTCTTCCGACAAAAGAATTTAGGATTTGATATGCAGAAGTTCTCGGCGTTTTCGGAGGTCTGTGGGCGTATAAAGGAAAGTAAGGGCAAAAAATATAAAAAAAAGGGATTCCATTAGTAATCCCAAATTATAAACCTAACTTATATAAAAACAAGTATCGCATTTTAAACGATCGTTTTTTTGTTACACAATCAGGATATAACCATAATTTTTAAAATGCAATTTATTTATTACTAAAAATCAACAAATTATTTTGAAAACGATTTTTTTTCTCTGGAGAAAGAGCTTGTAACAAAAAAACGATCGTTTTTTTGCCGCATTTGCAAATGATACTACTGCAAATGAAAAAAACCCTGTCTTGTCGACAGGGTTTTTTGCTTTGATCGGAATTAACCGTTTAGATCATAGCCATACCGCCGTTGATATTGATGGTCTGACCTGTGATGTACTGAGCTTCGTCACTGGCCAGAAAAGCGACAACATTTGCGATATCCTGAGCTTCGCCGAGTTTGGCTTCGGGAATTTTGGCCAGCAAAGCCGCTTTGACGTCGTCCGGCAGCACGTCGGTCATCGGGGTTCTGATGAAACCGGGGGCGATGGAGTTGACGGTAATACCGCGCGAGCCGACTTCCTGAGCCAGACATTTGTTCATGGCAATCATGCCGGCTTTGGAAGCGGAGTAGTTGGCCTGTCCGGCATTTCCGGTAACGCCGACAACCGAAGCAATGCCGATGATGCGGCCGAAACGACGTTTCATCATGCCGCGAACGGCTGCTTTAGCCAGTTTGAAACCGGCGGTAAGGTTAACGTCCAGCACCAGCTGCCATTCTTCGTCGCTCATGCGGATGAAGAGGTTGTCGCGGGTCAGACCGGCATTGTTGACTAAAATGTCGATGCGGCCGAATTTGGCTTCTACGTCTTTAACCAGCTGATTGATAGCTTCGGAATTGCCGAGGTCGGCTACAAAGCATTCGACGTTGTCGCCGAGTTCGGCTTTGAGTTGTTCCATTCTTTCCGCATTGCGGTCGGTTAAGGCGAGGGTTGCGCCCTGAGCGTGCAGGGTGCGGGCAATTTTGTCGCCGAGGCCGCCACTGGCGCCGGTGATCAGAGCAACTTTGTCTTTAATTTCAAACATGTTAAGTTCCTTGTGTTAGGGTTTGGTTTTATAAATTCTTGGCTAATTCTTCAATTTCGGCCGGGGTGCAGACAGAAGCGGCGTTGATGTCTTTGAAACTCCGCTTGGATAATCCGGAAAGGACTTTTCCGGCGCCGAGTTCATAAATATCTGTTACCGCCCGCTCATGCAGGTAGTTCATGGTTTCTCTCCAACGGACAGAACCGGTTACTTGTTCGACCAGCCGTTTGATGATTTCTTTTTCATCGGTTATCGGTTGAGCCAATACATTGGAAATCAGCGGAATCTGTGCCGAATTAGCTTCCACTTCCATCAAAACGCGAGCCATGGTTTCGGCTGCCGGTTGCATCAACGGGCTGTGAAAAGGTGCGGAAACCGGCAGTTTGATGCAGCGTTTGGCGCCGAATTCCGGTGCGATCTCAACCGCTTTGTCAATGGCGGCCATGTTTCCGGAAAGAACCACCTGACCGTCCGAATTGTCGTTGGCGGCGACGCAGATGTTGTTTTCGTCGCGGCAGGCTTCGACCAACGCGTTGATATCCTTAAAAGAAACGCCGATGACGGCAGCCATGCCGCCGACGCCGAAAGGCACCGCTTTTTGCATTGCATCGCCGCGGGCACGCAGCAGTCGTGCGGTATCGGCCAACGAGAATACGCCGGCAGCGCAGGCGGCGGAATATTCGCCGAGGGAATGTCCGGCGACAAAGGCGGCCTTGTCTTTTAAGGCAATGCCGAATTCTTTTTCCAGCACCCGAACCACCGCCATCGACACCGCCATTAACGCCGGCTGAGTGTTGGCGGTCAGCGTCAGCTCATGTTCGGGCCCGCTGCACATCAACTCAAATAAATTCTGATTGAGGGTATTGTCAACTTCCTGAAATACTTCCCTGGCGGAAGCAAAGTTTTCGGCCAGATCTTTTCCCATTCCGACGAATTGGGAACCCTGTCCGGGAAAAACAAAAGCGTTTTTCATAAAAAACCTCTCTGGTTCATTAATATCTTTTCGGTTTTAAACGTATTATGCAAAAAAAGTCAAGTTTAAAAACCGTTTGTTAACTTTAGAGAAAGATTTGACGGGCTATAATCCGGGCAGTTTATTTTGCAAAAAAACGGAGAAGTGACTATGTTCGAATTAGTGCCGGGACTGGCTGCCAAAGATTTTGTCGTTGATATGAAACTGTGCCGGGTGTTGTTTGAAAACAACCGTCTTTATCCCTGGATTTTTTTGGTTCCCCGGCGGGAAAAAGTCAAAAACATGACTTTTCTGACCATGGAAGAACGTTTGCAACTGATGCGGGAAATTGCTCTTTGCGAAGAAGTAATGTGCGAATTGTTTAAACCGGCGCAGACCAATGTGGCGATGATCGGCAACAAAACGCCGCAGCTGCACGTTCATATCATCGCCCGTTTCGAAGGTGATCCCGATTGGCCGGGAACGGTGTGGGACGGTCATAAGGAAGCTTATGATTCCGAAGCCGCAAAAGCGCTGATCAGCGACATTAAACGTGCAATTATGATCAAGATGGCTGACGGCCGTTTTTGTCAACACTGAGGATTCTGAGGAAAAAAGATGGCTAAAAAAAAGAAAAAACCGACAGTTTATTATCAGGTCAGTCGGCGTATTTACGGTTTGCTGATGATTGTTGCCGGCTGGCTGGTGCTGGCGGCCGTATGCTTTTTTTCGCCGGCAGACAGTTCCTTTAATCTGGCGACGGACAAAGTCAGTCATTTTTTCGGCTATCCCGGCGCCAACACGGCCGCGGTAATTCTTACCTTTTCGGGACTGGCGCTGCCGGTGTTTGTGCTTCCGGTGATGGTGTGGGGTTATAAATTCTGCCGTTTGCAGGAAATCCGATATTTTTGGCTGCACTGCGTGGTGTGGTTGCTGGGTATGGTTGCGGCAATGATTTGTTTTGATTTTATTCGTTTTGCCGCGCCGCTCGGCGGGGTTGTCGGCCGGATGCTCAATGCGCGGCTGCTGGAAGTTCTGCCGCCGTTTCCCTACCGCCGTGAGACGGTGGCCGCAACAGCGGGTTTGCTGGCAGTCGTCGCTTTCAGTTATACGGTTGACGTCAGTGCCGTTCAATGGTATCGCGGCGCTAAAAAATTGCTGACAGTGATCTGGCGCGGTATCCGTCTGATCGGTAAAGCGCTGGCTGTATTACCGGTACTGATACGTCGTTCGTTGCCGCAATCGGCAATGCAACCGGGAGCCGGGAGCAATAAAAAGGAACGCCGGGAACCGAAGTTAAAAACGGAAACGGTTACGGACGACAAAACGACTCTGCCGGTGGAAAAAAGTCCGGCGGCCAAACCTCTGCGGCCGGTTAAAAAAGCCGCGGTTCCCGATGACGGATATCATTATCCGGACGTCAGCCTGCTGACGGCGCCGAAAGTAAAATCCGGTAATACGACCGTGAGTGAAAAAGAGTTGCAGAAGATTGCTCAGGATTTGGAAGGCGTGTTACAGGAATTTGGTATTAACGGCAAGATCGTCAAAATTCGACCCGGTCCGGTGGTTACCCTGTATGAATTGGAACCGGCGCCGGGTACCAAAACGGCTCGAGTGATCGGTTTGGCCGATGATATTGCCCGTTCGATGTCGGCGGTTTCGGTACGCATTGCCGTGGTTGCTGGTTCAAATACCATCGGCATTGAATTGCCGAACACCACCCGTGAAATCGTTTGGCTGCGCGAATTGTTTGAAGGTGAAGGTTTTCAGGACAGCAAAAATGCGCTTAACGTGGTGTTGGGCAAAGATATCGGCGGCGAGAACGTCTATGCCGATTTGGCCAAAATGCCGCATCTGCTGGTTGCCGGTACCACCGGTTCCGGTAAATCGGTCGGGATGAACTCGATGATTTTGTCGCTGTTGTACCGGATGCGTCCCGACGAGTGCAAGCTGATCATGATTGACCCGAAAATGCTGGAATTTTCGGTTTATAACGGAATTCCGCATCTGCTGACGCCGGTGATTACCGATCCGGCCAAAGCGGTTCTCGGGTTAAAATGGGCAGTGAAGGAAATGGAAGACCGTTATCGGGCGATGGCACAACTGAATGTGCGCAATATCTCCGGTTACAATAAAAAGCTTGAGGAACTGCGCAACAGCGGCGAACGCTGCGTGCGCACGGTTCAAACCGGTTTTGACGCCTCAACCGGCGCACCGCTGTATGAAGAGCAGGAACTCGACTTGACGCCGCTGCCCTATATTGTGGTGGTGGTTGACGAAATGGCCGATCTCATGCTGGTGGCGGGCAAAGAAGTGGAAGCGGCGATTCAACGCCTGGCGCAAATGGCGCGTGCGGCCGGTATTCACCTCATCTTGTCGACACAGCGGCCTTCGGTAGACGTCATTACCGGTGTGATCAAAGCCAATTTTCCCACCCGTATCAGTTTTCAGGTGACTTCCAAAATTGACAGTCGTACCATTTTGGGCGAACAGGGTGCCGAACAGCTGCTCGGTATGGGCGATATGTTGTACATGCCGGCCGGCCAGCGTCCGATCCGTGTTCACGGTTCTTTTGTCAAAGATCAGGAAGTGGAAAAAATCGTTGAATATCTGAAGGCCCAAAAAGAACCCGAATACGTTGAAGGTGTGACCGAAGGCGAACTCAACGTCAAAGACTCCGGTGCCGTTTTTGATAAAACGGCGATGGGCGGCAGCGACGACGATCTCTATAATCAGGCCGTAGCAATTGTCCGCAATGACAAAAAAACCTCAATCAGTTACGTTCAACGGCGCCTCCGCATCGGTTATAACCGGGCAGCAGTGTTGATAGAACGCATGGAAGAAGAAGGCGTGTTGTCAGCGGCTGATCATAGCGGTAAGCGCGAGATCCTTTAAAGTTCGTATAATGGCCGATTGGTACAGAAATTGCGGATAAATTGCTCGGTTACGTACCATTTTGTACGCGCCCTCGCAATTTTCCTTATTTCTTACCACTCGTCTCATTCTCCGAACTTTACAAGTCCGTATAAGGCCCGGTTAAAACGAAATTGCGGATAAATTGCTCGGTTACGTACCATTTTGTACGCGCCCTCGCAATTTTCCTTATTTCTTACCATTCGTCTCATTCTCCGAACTTTACAAGTCCGTATAATACTGGTTAACTTAGTCGTTAACGCCGAAATTTCCGGTAACCAACAACATCAGCGCCACCAAAAAAGCGATCATCATAAAACCGGCTTTGACGGAAACGTCATCGTTGACTTTGTTATAACGGTTGAGGGCAAATACAAAAATCGGTGCCGTCAGCAACAAAGCGGTCACGTACCCGGGATTGGGCGCCACCCGCAACGCTAAGGTCTTGGCTGTAATTAATGCGGCGCTGAAGCTGATGACATATAGGCCGACTTTAACCACATGGGGCGAAAAAACCTGTTTAAAAAAGCCGCGTATACCCGGTTTGGTACTGCGAACGTACCACCAGGCGTTGGTCGAACCGCTGACAAAAGTGGCAACCGTAAGATAATAGGTGACCGCGCTCCAGACGGTGGAACCGCGCATGGCAATTTCTTTGGTGGCAATGCTCATGCCGGCCAGCGACAAGATGGCGGGGATCATATAATTGACCAGTTCCTGCGAAACCGGAGATTTGATCATTTGCCAGTAGCAGACCGTAAATCCGAACAACAACAGGATAATGGTGATGACCACCGTTCCGTTGTTCAGCAATTTTAAAAAATCGTCAGGGGTCAGAAACCACCAAAAAAAGGTTGTAACCATTGCCGTAAGGGCCATCACCCGCGAAGTTGGACCGGCACCGTATTGTGCCGAGGCAAAAAACAAATGCGAATCATAGACCGCAATCATAAAACCCTGAGCGATCAGCAAAAACCAATAATAGGCAGAGGTCGGGACTTCGAAAAACCATAGAAAAGGCGCGCAGAAAAAAGCGATTCCCCACCCGCGCCACATTCCCAGCAAATAGGCATTGAGCTTATAGTGCTGGTTAAAAATGGTATAAATGGCGGTAAAAAAACCGTAAATCAGGCCGTCGATGATCCAAAGCATTTTTGTGTTCCTTGTTTTGCTTATATATATGAACCAAAGCAGCAAAAAAAAGAGGAAGATTTTCATCTTCCTTCGATTTTGTTAAAATTGGGTTGCGGATTCCGTTATTGTGAGCGGTCCAGTCCGTAACGTTTTAATTTTCCCAGTAACCGTTTAAGGCAAAAAAGGTAACGGCGGTAAGCGGTATAATGATGACGGCCAGTTCGCCGGGATAAAAGAAATTAAGCGGACGGTGTTCGGGGTTCAGCTTGTGATTGTGTTCATTGACGGCTTTTTGGATCGGCAACAGAAAAAGCGCGGACAACAGAGTGACAATCATTGAAAACAAGAACAAGCCGATGCTTACGTCTTCGTCGGCGGTTTTGTCGGATAACCGGATAAGGAGAATCTTAATCATGTACAATATTGTATAAACAACACTGCACAAACCGAACAAAGATCCTACAGGCTTGGTCGAAGTGCAGCTTTGTTTTATTTGTGAAAATAGCGGATAGATATAAAATATTCCGAAAAACCAGCTGCGAAAAAACGGATAAATGCTGTCGTCTTTCTTGTAATTACGGACGGCTTCCCAGTTTTTGTAAGCCCAATAGACATCATAAAGGCCAAAACTGAACAAGGAAGCCAAAAACAGTCGCAACAGAGAAACGGAGAAATAAACCACGGGTTCTTCTTTTTCGGGTTTGAAGTCTTTATATTTGGCGACGAATCTTTCCATATGGTTGCGGATATCGATGTTGGCGCGCAACCCGGCAGTGGTGCGAACCAACAGAATTGCCGCGGTTAAGGCGATTTGGGGTTCAATTTTGATCAAGAGCATAATCACGAACAATAACGGTGTAGCGAAGGCATAAACGGCAAACAAAAGCAAGCCGAGGTCTTTCCACAAATAATAAAAGGAGTTAAAAATAAAAGCCCAGAGATTGAAAGTGTCAACCGGTTCGTCTTTACGAAGGATTTCCTGATAAGATTTCAGTTTTTCAAGTTTATTCATAGTCTTTATCCGTTATTTTTTTGGTAATATTAAAACATATTGTCAAATTGGCAATAAAAAACTTGCCTGTGTGTTGTCGTCATTTTTCGGAGGTATGGAAACAGGGAATGAAAGCAATAAAAAACCCCGGAAAATCCGGGGCTTGCAAAAAAAAATGAGATTTTACTGGTTGGCTTCGATCCACGAAACAATAGCCGATTGCGGATTTAAACCGATTTTGGTGTCGATTTGTTTGCCGTCTTTGAACAGAAACATGGTCGGAATACTGCGGATTCCGTAATGGGCAGCCGTATCGGGGGCATCATCGACATTCATTTTGACGATTTTGACTTTGTCACCCATACTTTTGCCGACTTCTTCCAAGATCGGTCCGAGCTGGCGGCAGGGACCGCACCATTCCGCCCAAAAATCGACCAATACCAGGCCTTTGCTGTTTAATACTTCGCTCTCGAACTGAGAATCATTGATTGATAACATGTTTTTTCCTTTCTCTGATATGACATTGCCGTTATATATAGGAATTCTGAATTCAATATTAAAGGTTTATGATATAAAAACAACCCCTAAATTTAAAATCGTTTATTCTATTTGCATCAAAGTTGCCGTGTTTGTCCACAAAATCAGAGAGATAACTTTTTTGTCGGGATAGATTTTTTGCAACAGCCGACGATAAGCGGATAACTGGCGGCGATAAAGCGGCGGGACCGCCTCAACGGTTGCCGCGGCGGGACGGTTGGTTTTAAAGTCAACAATCACCACCCGTTCCGGTTCGATAATCAGACGATCGATTTGTCCGGAAACGATTTGTCCGCCGATTTGTCCCATTATCGGAACTTCCGCTTTGGAATCGGGGCCGAAGACGCTGCCGAATTGCGGATTTTCCAGCAGCGACATAATTTCGACAATAATTTTATCGGCCTCAAAAGCAGGCATTTCCGGCGCATTGCGACGAATAAAGGATTCGGCGGTGCGGGGGCGCGCAGACGGTTCGATTTGCGGCAGAAACTGAAGAAGCCGGTGTATCAGCAGACCGCGTTTAAACAAGTGAGGATGCCAGTCGTGGCTGAGCGGCGATATGACGGCCGGTTCTTCTTCTTCGGGGCGGGAAGGGGTCAACGGTCGTGCCAGCGGACCTTCCGTCACTGCCGGCGTTTCCATCCACGCTTGAGGTTTAAAAACACCGTTCACGGGTTTTGCTTGCTCTTTGGGTTCGGGGTCGAACAGTTGGGGAGAAACGTAACGCCGTGCGTGTTCCTGTCGGTCCGGCACCGAGATTTGTTCAAAACGGTTTTTGAATAGATTGTACCAGCACTCTTCCGCCGGTTGACGGGTTTTGCGATAACCGCATACGATCATGCGGTCTTCGGCACGGGTAACCGCCACATACATCAGGCGCCGGTATTCTTCGCTTACTTTTTGTTTTTGCTTTTCTTTAAGACGATTGCATACGGTTTCGTAATCGGCCGCGGACGCGGGATAGAGAAACAATCCGTCGTCATCCCACAAGATTTCGGCTTCGCGACGGCATACAGGAGTCCGCGCGGTGTCAGGCAAAACAACGATCGGGGCCTGCAGGCCTTTGGAACCGTGAACCGTCATCAAACGAACCAGGTCACCGCATCCGGACTCGGTTTCGCGTTTGACTTCGACGTCGTCGCTGACCACCCAGTCGATAAACTTTTGCAAAGAAGCGACATGTGTCTGTTCAAAGTTGAGAGCCAAATTAAGAAATTCGTTCAGACCGTCTTCGGCTTCGTTTCCCATCCGTTCGGCAAATTTGCGCCGTCCCCCCAGCGGACCCAGTACATGCGAGTAGAGTTCAAACGGCCGCACATAGTCGGCCATATTCAACAATCGCTTTAATGTTTCGAAAACGTCACGATATTGTGAACACTGTTCAAGCCTTTCCCAGACGCTGCCGTTGCGGCGGTAACAAAGCTTAAATAAATCGTCGTCGTCCAAACCGAACAAAGGTGATTTGAGGACTTCGGCCAGACTGAGGTCGTCTTCGGGCAACAACAGGAATTTTCCCAAACTGACCAGATCTTGGACGGCAATCTGATCCAACAGGCGGATACGGTCAATTCCGGCAACGCCGACGCCGGCTTTTTTGCATTCGCGGATCAGTTCTTCGCAAAAAGCGTCGCGGCTGCGGACCAAAATCAGGAAATCGCCGTAGCGAAGCGGACGGTTTTGCGAATCCAGCCGTTCGCCGTTGCTGACCATGGCGTGGATTTTGAGGGCAATCTGACGGGCCATTCGCGAACTGGTGGTCGGTGCATTTTGATGTTCGACCGGCGGTTGCCATTCATCACCGTTTTCACCGGCTTCGGGTTCAATCAGTTCCCAAAATTCAACGCTTCCGCCTTCGCCGCGGCGAAAAGGAATATGGGTGACGTTTTCGCCCTCCGAAGCGACACCGCGGCAAATTTGACGGTCATTGAACAGTTGGTTGACCGTGTCGAGAACGGCCGGGGTGGAACGAAACGAAACTTCGAGGTTGACTTGGCTGAAATTTTTGGTTTTGGCGGCGAAATAAGTCCGCATTTCATCAAATTTGTCGGGATCGGCGCCCTGAAAACTGTAAATCGACTGCTTGCGGTCGCCGACGGCAAAAATGGTGCGGCGGCTGTCTTCGGAAGTAAAAAATTCGTCGCTGACGGCGCGGATGATTTGCCATTGATCGGGTGAAGTGTCCTGCGCTTCGTCAATCAGAATATTGTCAATGCCGCCGTCCAATTTGTAAAGAACCCAACGGGCGGCCTCACGGTTTTCGAGCAGGCGGCGCGTCAACAGAATCATGTCGTTATAGTCCATCAGGGCTCGCGCCTGTTTATAGGCATTGTAGCCTTTAATCAGTTCGTCGGCCAAACTGACGACCGCTTTGGTCGAAAGAAAAACCCGCAAGGCTTTTAGATGTTGACTGAATTCGAGAATACGGGCGATTTCGTCGGCATAAATTTCCGCCAGTTGCGGATTTTTATCCAGTTGCGCTTTGGCGGCAATCGTTTTGTACGGTTCACCGTCGCTCAAAAAGGCGTCGATGTAAGTTTGGTAACTTTGCGGCTGCGGATTTTGCAGTACCGCGGTCAGCCGGGCGGCGCGGGCGGTCAGCCGGCTGCCGCTGTTGAGCCAGGCTTCAAGCAGAATTTGTAACCGTTGCCGCGGCATTGCTTCAAAAAAATCTCGGCACAACCGTTCAATTGTTTGTTCGGGTGCAATTCCCAACTTGGCGGCTTGGGCGGTCAGCAATCCGTCAACGGTTTGGTAACGTTCAAGCAAACGACCGATTTTGCCGCGTTCGTTAACGATGGCATTGATAATGTCGGGAAATTTCAGTTCGCTGATGTTGGCGGTGAGAAAGCTCATGGCTTGGGCGGCCCGGCTGTCGGGATGATTGCGGATTTCTTCAATGAGGCGATTTTTGATTTCTTCGACCGCCTCTTTGGCGCTGCGATCGTCCATAACTTCGAAATGAGGCGAAACACCGGCTTCGAGCGGAAAACGTTTCAGAATTTCCTGACAAAAGCTGTGGATGGTTTGAATTTTTATACCGCCCGGGGTGTCGAGCAAAACCGCAAACAAACGTCTTGCCCGGGCTTTCAGTTCATTAAGCCGTTTTGGGTCTTGCGGCAGCATACCGTAAAGTTTAGCCAGTTCTTTTTCAAGACTGCCGTCATCGGCAACAGCCCAGCGACTGAGCTTTTGCGAAACGCGGGTGTTCATTTCCACCGCGGCGGCCTTGGTATAGGTGAGGCACAACAGTTTGGCGGCACTGACACCCGAAAGCAACAGCCGCAAAACCCGATCGGACAGGACTTTGGTTTTGCCGGTTCCGGCCGAAGCATTAACCCAAACCGAATGAGCCGGATCGGCGGCTTTTTGCTGCTGAGCGGTGGCGCGGCGGCCGAGTTCGGCACGTTCGCGGGCAATAAGGTCATCATTATTCTTCATTGCGGTCGGTAACTCCCCATTCTTTCAGGCGCGACAGATGCTCATAATCCGAATAAGCCGGCGCATATTTCGGATTCGGCTGGGTGATGTAAGGTTTGTCCGGATTATCGAAAACAGCAATCAAGGTTTTGATGTTGGCAAGATTATGTTCGAGAATCTGATCAATTTTTTCGTCAACGCAGATCTCTTCCCGGCCCAGCCGCCAATAACGCAGCGAAGCAACCGGGGCCGCTGCCAGTCCGGGGAAGCCGCCGTTTTGTGCGATCAAAGCCTCAATCGGCAGTTGAGGGGCATAACCGGCGGCAATTTCTTTTTTGGTGCGGGCGCGGCCGGTTTTATAGTCAATAATGTTGAGCCTGCCGTCGGCGGTGATGTCAATACGGTCGGCTTTGGCACCGACGGTAAACGTGCCGCCGGGTGCTTCAAAGCTGTAACGGCCGCTGATTTCGCTGCATATTTTGGCAACCGTTTCGCGATAACCGTTTTCGTGTTGCAAAATCCAGGCAATCATCTTGTCGACGGCCGGTTGCCAAAAAGCCAGAGTCTGTGCGGAAATTCCGCAATTACGGAATTCTTCGGCGGCAAATTGACGCAAGATCTCCTTGGCATCGGCCGGCAGCGGACCGGGACAGTGACGGTTAAACCTTTCCAGCACCGCATGAACGATAATGCCGAAATCAACGATTCCCGGTTGCCGGTTGATATCGTCAAGCGGTTCCAGTTTGAGGATATATTTGGCAAAAACAATGTAGGGATCACGCATCAGATTTTCGATCGCACCGGCCCATAGTTCGCGCGGGCGCGCCGACAACGGCGGTTTGGGCGCCGGTGCGGCAATCGGTTTGTAGAAACGCGGCTGATCCAGAAAGGCGGCGGTTTGCGGGTAAACAAAATTGTAAAGCTGCCCGATTTCGATTCCCCCGGCATTAAGAACGGTTTCCATGCGCATCCACCAGCGCGATTTTACGGTCGGCGTGCCTTCGACCCGTTCGGCGCGGCTGACGTATACTTCTTTTTGAGTCAGCAGGTGGGCAAAATCGCGTGCCTGAACACCGATGTTTCTTTCCGGCAGCGGAAATCCGAAACTTTTTTTCATCGGTCGGGACAGCCATGCACCGGCCGGCGCGGCGGTCGGCATGGTTCCTTCGTTGACGCTGCCGATGATAACGGTGTCAAAGCCGGTCAGGCGGGCTTCGATCGGACCGAGTATTTTCAGGCGCGGATGGGTTCCGTATTTCGGACGTACCGTGCGGGCGGCCATCAGCGCTTCGATAAATTTGCCGTATTGCGAACCGGGAACGGAAGGGAGGGTGCCGACGTTTTCCAGCAGGTCGGAAAACAAGGCGGAGGCAGCTTCACCGTCATCGCCCTGCCACAGCCGTTCAGCGCCCGGCAATTGATCGTCGGCCGCCAGTTGTTCGGCGGCATGGAGATGTGCGGTAATCAGCGCCCGGAAATCGGCCTGCGGTTGGCAACAGAGCTCAAATAACGGGCGTAAGGTTTCTTTTTGCCGCAAAATAAATTTTTCCAAGTCGGGATTCGGGTGTCGGCCCCGAAGCACGTTTTTTTCGTAAGCGCGAACAAGATTGCGGGTAACAACGGTTTTTTGCCCGCAGGCCGCCAACGGATGTTTAAGCAGTCCGAGCAGAGCAATGTTATCGGATTCGTCGTTGCAGGCTTCTGCAGTCAGGCGGAGAAAGATGCCGGCCGGGGTTTGCGACAACGGTCGTCCGGCAGAATCGTCGACCGTAATGTCCCAGCGTTTCAGTTCGTTGGCAACCCGGCGCGCCAAATTGCGGTCGGTGGTGACAAGAGCGGCGGTTTTTTCCGGTGTTTCCAAAGTGTGGCGCATAACGGCGGCAACAGCCAACGCTTCTTCGTGCAGCTCGCGGCAGCTGATCAGATGAATACCGTTTATTGCTTCGGGTGCAAAGGGCCGGCTGTCCAGTTCGCGCCAACGGTCGCTGGCGGCAGCGGGACGCATGATTTCCGAAACCAGTTTTTCGCGTTCGGGGTTGTCCGGCGAAAGCAAATCGGGGATCTGATGACGTTGCAAACCCAAATCGTCGAGCAGCCGCTTGGTTTCAAACTGAGGGTGGGTCTCGTCGATCTGCTGCCAGGCATCATCATCCAACCAACGGTCGAGACCGTTCAGATAAACCGTTCCGTTGTCAAGCTCGCTCACGGTTTTTATCAACTGACGCACAATAGGTGTGCCGCCGGGAATGCCGGCAATGATTATTTTGCCGTTGGTGCGACGGTTTTGCCAGGCGGCATTTTGCATTTTCAGCAGTTTTATCCGGCGTTCGGCGGTGTCGACATAGCCGCGTTCGGCGAGGATTTGGGGAAAATGTTCGGTGATGATGGTCAAAAAATCGAGGGTTTTTTGCCAGTGGGCGGCGTATTCTTCCGGCACCAACGCGGACAGAACGTCAAAAGAAAGTTCTTCGTTTTCGACGGTATCGAGCAATTGTCCCAACTCAGTCGCGAGATAGGCCGCCTGAGCCAAAGAAGATTCGCCGTTGCCGAAATCACGCGGGCGGGCCGCGATCAGACGTATAAACAACAGGGCGCGTTCGGTCGGAGATATCGCCGGCGGAAGCATGGCGGCACCGGCAGCTGTTTCGGCAAAAAACATTTCATCTTCGTCGGGATCCGTCAACGGCATAATCCGCGGCAGAATCGTCGGATTCATGCCGTTGAGGCGGACAAAGGCATCGCGCAATTCCCCGCAGGCGCGGCGGTTTGGCAGCAAAACCAGCATATCGGCCAATTGAAACCGGCCGTCGGCGGAGGACAGTTCCCGTGCCAGAGTGTCAACCGGGGAGCAACTGGCGGGAATATTGCAAATGTTTGGTGCCAAATCGTCAATCCAGGTTATTTGAATTCCTTAATAAATTTTTCGAGTGCGCGACGGCGGTGAGAAATCTGATTTTTGACGTCATCGCCGAGTTCGGCAAAAGTTTTGTCATAACCTTCGGGAATGAAAATCGGATCGTAGCCGAAGCCTTTATCGCCGCGGGGCTGTTCGGAAATTTCGCCGTCAACGCGCCCTTCGAAAACCTTGACTTTTTCGTTAGGACAGGCCAGAGCCATATAGCAGGCAAAGTGAGCCTTTCGGGTTTTCTTTTCCGCTTCGTCCATCTCTTTGAGCAGCATTTTCATGCCTTCGTTGAAATCACGGTTGGGAGCATAGCGGGCGGAATAAACGCCCGGACGTCCGTCCAAAGCATCGATGCAAAGGCCGGAATCGTCGGCGAGGCAGGGCAGACCGCACATCAGGCTGAGGGCGTTGGCTTTGAGTTTGGCGTTTTCTTCAAAAGTTTTTCCGGTTTCTTCAACGTCTCCGAGACGCAGTTCTTTGGCGGATTGTACTTCTATATGCAGCGGGGCGAGCAGGGTTTTTATTTCTGCGACTTTGCCGTCGTTATGGCTGGCAACGACCAATTTGGTTATTTTCATTTACTTCACTCCTAAAACTTTCTTTTGTTGGGCAATCAATTGCCGGATACCGTCTTTGGCAAGATTCATCAGTTCGCCGAAATCTTCTTCCGCAAACGGAGATTCTTCGGCGGTTCCCTGAATTTCAACGATTTTTCCGCTCTCGGTCAGAACAAAGTTCATGTCAACCTGAGCATGGGAATCTTCTTCATAATCTACGTCAATAATTTTTTCTCCCTGGTGGATGTCACAGGAAACGGCGGCCACAAACTCGCGAATCGGATTTGTATCCAGTTTTTTGCGGGCAATCAGTTTTTCGATTGCGAGATACAGGGCTACAAATCCGCCGGTGATGGATGCGGTGCGGGTGCCTCCGTCAGCCTGAATAACGTCACAGTCGATACAAATTGAAAGATCTTTCATTTTGCCCAAGTCAACCACCGCTCGGAGCGACCGCCCGATCAACCGTTGAATTTCCTGAGTGCGTCCCGACGGTGATTTCAGCTCGCGCGGTACGCGTATCCGGTTGGCTCGCGGCAGCATTCCGTATTCGGCCGTGATCCAGCCCTTGTTTTGTCCTTTCAGCCAGTTCGGCACTTTTTCTTCCACGCTGGCGGTACATACCACGTGAGTGTTGCCGAATTTAACCAGACAAGAGCCTTCGGCGTAAGGATTATAGTCGGGAATCAGCTCAATATTGCGCAGCTGGTTGTTTTTTCGATTTGTATTACGCATTGTTATCTCGGTTGCAATTAATATATACTCTTCATACGCTAATTCAAAACCCGGTGCAAGAATTTTTGCAAAATATAAGCAGCCGAAATTTCAAGCTGCTTATAAAAAGGGCTAAGCGACCTTGCCGCCGGACCGTTTACGCAAGATCGGATCCAAAATCCGTTTGCGCAGGCGGATTGTTTTCGGCGTTACCTCAAGCAGTTCGTCTTCCTGAATATACGACAGGCCTTCTTCCAACGTGATACGCCGCGGCGGGGTCAGACTGATCGCTTCGTCTTTGCCGGCGGCGCGGATGTTGGTCAGCTGTTTGGAACGGCAGGGGTTGATCTCCAAGTCGTTCGGTTTGGTGTGTTCGCCGATGATCATGCCGACATAAACCGGAACGTTGGGGTCGATGAACATCGGGCCGCGATCTTCGAGTTTCCACAACGAGTAAGCGACGGCGGTGCCGTTTTCGCTTGAGATCAGCACGCCGTTGCGGCGTCCTTCGATTTCGCCCTTGTGCGGTTCGTAGCTGTAAAAGCTGCGGTTCATCACCCCGGTACCGTGGGTATCGGTTAAGAACTCGGAATGGTAACCGATCAGGCCGCGGGTGGGCGCATGGAAAATCAGGCGTACTTTGCCGCCGGCCTGGGAAGGAATCATTTCCACCAGTTCGGCGCGGCGCGAACCGAGTTTTTCAACCACGGTGCCCGAGAATTCTTCGTCAACGTCAACCACAACTTCGTCAACCGGTTCCAGAATATTGCCGTCTTCGTCTTTGTGAAAGACCACACGCGGGCGGGAAATTGAGAGTTCGAAGCCTTCACGGCGCATGGTTTCGATCAAAACGCCCAATTGCAGTTCGCCGCGGCCGGCAACCTCAAAGGAGTCGTTGTTGGCCGAAGTGGAAATTTTGAGGGCGATGTTGCCTTCGGCTTCTTTTTGCAGACGTTCGGCAATCATGCGCGAGGTGACTTTGTCGCCTTCGCGGCCGGCCAGCGGCGAGTCATTGACCGAAAAGGTCATCACCAGCGTCGGCGGGTCGATCGGTTGCGCTTCGAGAGCCTCGGTGACGCCGAAGTCGCATACGGTATCGGCAACGGTAGCCTTAACCGCGCCGGCAATGGCAACGATGTCGCCGGCATGGGCTTCTTCGAGACTTTGTCGGGTCAGACCGCGATAGGCCAAAATTTTGGTAATGCGAAAACGTTCGATTTCGTTGTTCTGACCGTTCAGCGCTTTAACGGTGTCTCCCGGTTTGACGCTGCCGCAAAGGATTTTGCCCGACAACAGGCGGCCGATAAATTTGTCGGCTTCCAACGTGGTTGCCAGCATTGTAAAGGGACGTTCGGGGTAACAAACCGGTGCGGGAACATGGGAAAGGATCAGTTCAAACAAAATCTGCAAATCTTTCTTTTCGTCATGTTCAAGATCTTTAACCGCCCAACCGTTGCGTCCCGAAGCGTACAGAACCGGAAAGTCCAGCTGTTCGTCGGTAGCGTCCAGACTGACGAACAGATCAAAAATTTCGTTGAGAACTTCGTCGACCCGCGCGTCGGGTTTGTCGGCTTTGTTGATGACGACAATCGGTTTGAGGCCGACTTTGAGCGCTTTGCCGAGTACGAATTTGGTTTGCGGCATCGGTCCTTCGGAACTGTCCACCAGCAGGATGACGCCGTCGACCATTGAGAGGATGCGTTCGACTTCGCCGCCGAAGTCGGCGTGGCCGGGAGTATCGACGATGTTGATGCGGGTGCCGTTCCAGTCGACCGAAGTGCATTTTGACAAAATGGTAATGCCGCGTTCTCTTTCCAGCTCGTTAGAGTCCATTGCGCATTCCTGAATTTTCTGATTGTCGCGGAAGGTACCGCTTTGTTTTAAAAGGGCGTCGACCAACGTTGTTTTGCCATGGTCAACGTGAGCTATAATCGCTATATTTCTAAGCTCCATCGAATTGTCTTTCATTAATATTATAAACGGATTGAGCGCACAATAGCACAACTTCAATTGATTTCAAGAAAAAACTAAAAACCGCGGCGATTATTGACGGTAAAAAAAGAACCCCGCAAGATGTGCGGGGCTTTTTTTGCGAAATTTATTCGTTGGCGTTCGGCCAGACTTTGGATTTTTCGGCATTGAATTCAACCCAATGCGGGTCGGCTTCTTCTTCGGTCTGGATCGCTTCCTGCGGGCATTCGGAAATGCAGACGCCGCAGCTGATGCAGGTATCCGGGTCAACAACCAGCTGAGTGTCGCCTTCGTGGAAAGCGTCAACCGGGCAAACGTCGGCACAGGATTTGCATTTGATACAATTGTCATTAACGACAGAAACCATGGTTTGTCTCCTTAAAGATTTGCTTAAAATATTTCAGCCCTCAATCTAGCGACATTTGCAATAAAATCAAGCAAAAAGTGTCTGTGGGGCAAAATTTCGGCGGCACCGCTTGCGAAAGCGCAAAATTTTACCCATATATAGAAATAACGAAATTAACAACGGAGAGATATTATGAGCGAAAAAATCAATTTTCAGGCGGAAGTCAACAAAATGCTGGGAATTGTCATCAATTCTTTATATTCGGAAAAGCACATTTTTCTGCGCGAACTGATTTCCAACGCCAGCGACGCCTGTGACAAACTGAAATATTTGCAGCTCACCCGGCCGGATATTGCCAAAGGCAACGGCGAACTGAAAATCGTGATCACCCCCGACGACAAACAGAATACGCTGACGGTGGCGGACAACGGTATCGGCATGAACAAAGAAGATCTGATTAATCATTTGGGAACGATTGCCAAATCGGGAACCGCCGATTTTGTCGCCGCGATGAAAGAAAACGGCTCTGCCACGGAGCTGATCGGACAGTTCGGGGTTGGTTTTTACGCAGCGTTCATGGTGGCGCAAAAAGTAGAGATTCTGACGCGCAAGGCCGGCGAAGAACAGGCCTGGCGCTGGGTTTCCGACGGCGTTGACGGCTTTGAAATCTTTGAGGCGGAGAAGCCCGGCATCGGTACCGAGATCAAACTGTTTTTGAAAGAAGAAGACCGCAATTTTACCGATACCGTTTATCTGCGCCATCTGATCCGCACCTATTCCGACCATATCAATTATCCGATCGTGCTCAATCTCGGGGAAGCGGGCGAAGAGACGGTTAACACCGCGTCGGCGCTGTGGACTCGCAACAAAGCGGAAATTACCGAAGAACAATACAAAGACTTTTATCAGCATCTTTCGCATAATTTTGACGATCCGTGGCTGACGCTGCATTTTAAAGCGGAGGGAAGCATTGAATATACAGGGTTGTTGTATATCCCCTCCGCACAGCCGTACGATCTGTTCCAGCCCGATCGCAAACAGGGCTTAAAGCTGTACGTCAACCGGGTGTTCATTTCCGACAAGGTGGAAGAACTGATGCCGAGTTATCTGCGTTTTGTAAAGGGAATTGTCGATTCTTCTGATTTGCCGCTGAACATTTCGCGCGAGATGCTGCAACAGAATGCGCTGGTGGCGAAGATCCGTCACGGTATTGTCAGCCGGTTGTTGAAAGAACTGAAGAAACGGGCGGAAAATTATGATGACTACCTTAAATTCTGGAAGGCTTTCGGAATCGCTTTTAAAGAAGGAATCTACGAAGATTTTACCAACCGCGAAGAAGTGGCGGCGCTTTCGTTGTTCAATTCCACCCGCGAGCCGGAAAAACTGACGACGCTAGATCAGTATATTTCCCGTATGCCGGAAGATCAGAAGGCAATTTATTACATTACCGGCGATGACGTTCGGGTGTTGGCCAACAATCCGCAACTGGAAGCTTTTAAGCAAAAAGGACTCGAAGTTTTGCTGCTGACGGATCCGATTGACGAATTTTGGACGCAGACGCTGACCGGCTATAAGGGCAAAGCCGTCAAACATATTTCGCAGGCGGAGGCTGATCTGGCTTTTGAACGCAAAGAAGCGCGGGCCGAAGAAGGCAGCCTTGAAAAGCTGACTGCCCTGATGACGGAAATGTTCAAAGACGAAGTCGGCAAGGTAGCGGTTACCGAAAAACTGACCGCAAGTCCGGTCAGCCTGACGGTGGAAAACGGCCAGATGAGTATCCATTTGGAACGGCTGATGCGCAATCACCAGCAACAAACGGCCTTTGCGTCAACGCGGATACTGGAAGTCAATCCGTATCATCCGTTGATTGTCAAACTGAGCGAAGCGATGGGCGACGAGGCGTTGAAACCGAAAGTTGAAGAAGTTGCCCGGGTGTTGCTGGATCAGGCCAAAATTGCCGAAGGCGAGCCGATTTCCGATCCGTCTTTTTATGCGGCACGGATCAGCGAGTATATTTTGAAGAGTTTTTAACCGCCTTCAGAATGCGATTGTATAAAAAAGAGGGGCCGGTACGGCACCTCTTTTTTGTCGTTTGTTTCGCTTCCAAAGTATTACAAATCAAGGGATGCTGCGGTATTTCCGCTATAGCAAAAAAAGGTACATTATTTTGCTATAGAAAAAATAATGGCAAACAGTTGTTTTTTGAGCTTGATTTTTGTCGAAAAATAATGTACGTTTAAAAGCGATAACAATTATTTTAGTAACAATTAACCAAACAAAACTAGGAATTAGAAGAACGAACCGTAAGTTGATTTTTGTTTAGACAAATTTTGATTACTTGGAATACCTGATGAAAGAGTCAATCGCAATGACCGCCCACTGCCATGCAGTTTAAACGATACGTTTAGGGATCGGGAAAAACCATTTAAAATACGGGAAAATTTTTTAAGGAAAGGTTTTGTTTATTAAACTTCATGTATTATGTACGGATACGAAAATCGCGAACAGAATGACTGGACTGTAAAAAAGATCATGAAATGGGTCGGCGGTGTGCTCGGCGCCATTGTTGTTCTCATCTTCATCTTCTCGGGTTTCTACTCGATCAGCCCGGGCTACCGCGGCGTGCTGGTTACCTTGGGAAAGGTGGATCAGAAGTCGTATGTCAACGGTGTCGGGTTCAAGTGGCCGTTCGTTTCCTCGATGGTCGAGATGGACGTCCGCACCCGGAAAATGACCGAAAAGACGGCCACCTACACGTCCGACGTGCAGACCGCCGAGTTGGAATACACTTTTACCTATGAT
This sequence comes from uncultured Alphaproteobacteria bacterium, assembly GCA_910577095.1. Classification (GTDB taxonomy): domain Bacteria; phylum Pseudomonadota; class Alphaproteobacteria; order RF32; family CAG-239; genus JAFUYI01. The sequence continues at coordinate 14,757 of CAJTLY010000009.1, read as the reverse complement.
CTTAATTCCGAGAACGTTCATATCCTTTATGAAACGGTCGGTATGGATTATGAGGGCAAAAAGCTGATTCCGGTGCTCAACGACGTGCTGAAAGACGTGGTCGGCAAATGGCAGGCGCAGGATCTGGTCTCTAATCGAGACAAAGCCCGTGTCGATGTCATTGCCGGTTTGCAGGACCGTCTGGACAAGCGTTTCTTCCAGAACATTACGTTCCAGTTTATCAACATCGACTATTCGGACAAGTTCGAAGGTGCGATCGAAGATAAGGTGATTGCCGAGCAGAAAGCTCAGGAGGCAGTCAACAACACGAAGCGTATCAGGGAGGAAGCCGACCAGAAGGTTATTTCTGCAAAGGCCGAGGCCGAAGCCATGGAGATCAAGTCTCAGGCGTTGGCCAAGAACAAGGGTCTTACCGAGTATGAGGCTGTTCAGAAGTGGGATGGTAAGTTGCCGCAGTATATGCTGGGCAATTCCGTGCCGATGATCAACCTCGGCAAGTAAGCCGTCAGGTGTACTTGTCAATGACGGTACATATGGATTGAGAAAGCTCCGCTCCCGCAGCGGAGCTTTCTTTTTGTGCGGCAGCAGCAAAAACAGCAAATCGGTTTTTACGGAGGGCGTGATCCGTAAAAAGAGAGGCGGACGAAAGCTGTTGACGAACCCGAGGCCGAAATGATATTTTATTTGCCATAATTTTTTTTATATGCTAGTTAATGACTTAATTTTTTAAGCTTTTTTTCAGGATAGGGATTTGGTTAAAAGACGCCGGGAAATTTTTCTGCAGTTCAGCCAGATTCGCGGTACGATCAAGAAGTTCGCGATTGTTTTGGCTTTTATGGTTGCTTTTGTGTTTATGCTGCTTAATAAAAGCGAAAACATACTGATTGAGAAAACCTCCACCACCGCCAACGAAATTGTCTCTTCGGCGGTGGATGTGCTGGTGATGCCGGCAACGGCTTTGGTCAAGGGGTATGAATATTTGCGCAGTCTTCGCAAAATTGATATGGAAAACCGCGCCTTACGCGAAGAAAACCGCCGTTTGACGATTGCCAACGCCAAAAGTCGCGCGCTGGAGATTGAAAACCGTCTGCTGGCGCGGATGCTTAATTATACCGTGCCTCCGGAAGCGTCGTTTATCACCGCCAAAGTGGTTGCCGAAGAAGGAAACGCCTTTGCCCATGCCCTGACGGTCTATACCGGCGGCAGCCCGAATGTGCGCAAAGGGCAGGTGGTTATCAGCGACAAGGGCGTAATCGGCCGGGTGGAGTTGAGCGGGCGCAATTATGCCAAGATTTTTCTGATTAACGACATTAACTCAAAAATTCCGGTAATGGCCGAAAAGAGCCGGGTGCGCGGCGTGTTGTCGGGCGAAAACGATCCGCTGCCGAAAATGATTTTTATTCCGATTGATGCCGGGATTGAAATCGGAGACCGTATTGTCACTTCGGGAATCGGCGGCGTGTTTCCTTCCGGGCTGCCGGTAGGAGAAGTAATTTCGATCGATAAGGACGGGGTGAGAGTGCGGCCGTTTGACAATCTGAACCGTTTGGAATATGTGCAGATTGTTGATTATAAACTGCCCGATCCGGCGGATGAGTTTGCCGGGGGAGATATCGCACAATGAAAGAAGAATGGCGGGAAATTGCCGTCAACCGGTTTTGCCGCAGCCTGCCGCTGTTGGTGTCGGCGGTACTGGTTTTGTTTTCCTTTATGCCGTTGAAGTCTGAAATTGCCGGTAACGCCCGACCGGCAGTCGGTTTAATGTGCGTCTATTTTTGGCTGATATATCGTCCCGACCTGTTCAATCTTTTGTCGGTGTTTCTTCTCGGCATGGCTGCGGACACGGTTTCGGCGGCGCCGTTTGGTTCCGGGCTTGCCGCAATGCTGGTGATGTATCTGCTGGTAACTAATTTGGTTAAATATTTAAACGGTAAAATTTTTGTGGTGCTGTGGATCGGCGCGGCGGCGCTGCTGCCGGTTTGTCTGTTGACGCGCTGGTTGGTGCTGTCAATTTATTATCAGCAGTTTCTGCCGTTGTCGCTGCTTTTTTTCACCTATTTGACCAGTCTGGCTTTTTATCCGGTGATCGGCGGTTTTAATGCCTTGGTGCTGAACAACTTTTTGCAGGACGACCAATAATGAACCGTGACAATGACAAAGGAAAAGTTTTAATCGGTCGTACCCTGGTGTGGGTACTGATCCAGTTTGTGCTGTTGTTGCTGATTATTGCGCGTTTATACTATCTTCAGGTTTATCAGGCCGACCAGTTCAGCACGATGGCGGACGAAAACCGCATTTCGACCCGGCTGTTGATTCCGCCGCGGGGCGTGATTGTTGACCGTCATCAGAAAGTGCTGGCCGGCAACCGTCAGAACTTTCAGGCCATGATTGTGGCCGAACAAACCGCCAGCGTTCAGGAAACGCTTGACCGGTTTAAAAAGATCATGCCGTTGAGCGAAACCGAAGAAGAACGAATTAAGAAAGACCTGAAAAAATATCGTCGTTTTGTGCCGATCAAAATCAAGGACGGATTGAGTTGGGACGATGTCAGCAAAGTTTTGCTGGCCTCTCCGGAAATGCCGGGCATTATTATTGACGACGGCCTGAGCCGTTATTATCCTTTCGGACGGCAGACGGCGCATGTGCTCGGATACGTTTCGTCGGTTTCCGAAAACGATATGAAAAAGGATAATGACCCGCTGCTTGGAATTCCCGGTTTTAAGATCGGGAAAGACGGAATTGAAAAGCAATTTGAAAAAAAATTGCGCGGCGCCGGCGGCAACCTCAAACTGGAAGTCAATGCGCTTGGACGAGTGATGAAGGAAATTGAGCGGGTTGACGGAACCGCCGGTGAAAATCTGCAACTGAGCATTGATACCCGGCTTCAGCAAAAAGCTTATGAACTGTACGGCGAAGAAAGCGGTGCTGCGGTTTTGATGGACGTCAACAGTGGGGAAATTCTGGCTTTTGTGTCAACGCCTTCTTATGATTCCAACGATTTTGCACAAGGTGTCGGCGGCGATTTTTTCCGTACCCTGCTCAATGACGAAAAAAGTCCGCTGATGAATAAAGCGGTTGCGGGATTGTATTCGCCGGGTTCCACATTTAAAATGGTGGTGGCGCTGGCAGCCCTGGAAGCGGGAATTATCACTAAGGACAGCAAGGTTTTTTGTTCGGGTAAAACCCAGCTCGGCAACCATTTGTTTCATTGTTGGAAAAAAAGCGGACACGGGGCGCTGAACGTCGTTGAAGCATTGCAGCATTCATGCGATATTTTCTTTTATGACGTGGCGCAAAAATTGGGAATTGAAAAAATTGCCGCAATGGCACGGCGATTCGGTCTCGGTTTGCCGACCGGCATTGAAGCCGGCGGCGAAAAAAGCGGATTGATTCCTGATAAAAAATGGCGGCTGGAACGTTTCGGCGAGCCGTGGCAGACCGGCGAAACCCTGATTGCCGGCATCGGACAGGGCTATATTTTGACGACGCCGCTGCAATTGGCGGTGATGACGGCACGCCTTGTCAACGGCGGCAGGGAAATCCGTCCGACTTTTGTAAAACCGAATGCCGAACAGTTGAAAAACATACGACGCATAGCGGTCAACAAAAACTATCTCGAAATTGTCAAAGAAGGAATGTGTGCGGTGGTGAACCGCCCGGGCGGCACCGCTTTTGCCTCGCAGTTTAATTATAACGGCAAAAGGATGTGCGGCAAAACCGGAACAACCCAGGTGCGGCGAATCAGCATGAAAGAACGTCAGAGCGGCATTGTCAAACAGGAAGACTTGCCGTGGAAATACCGCAATCATGCGCTGTTTGTCGGTTATGCGCCGCAGGACAATCCCAAATATGCGGTGGCGGTTCTGGTTGAACACGGCGGCGGCGGTTCAACGGTAGCAGCCCCGATCGGCAGCAAACTGCTGCTGGAAGCCCTGAAGCTCGATGAGGAAGGAAAATAGAATATGTATAAACCGTATAAACTGGGACTGCATAATCCAAACCTCAGTTTTCGCGAAAAACTGTATAATCTCAATGTGCCTTACTTTCTGTTGATTTCGCTGTTGGCGGCAACCGGGGTTATGATGCTGTATTCGGCGGCCAACGGCAGTTGGGGAGGCTGGGCGGTTAATCATGCCTTGCGGTTTGCAATGGGCTTTGCAGTGATGTTTGTTGCCGCGATGATTGACATTAAGGTTTATCTGCGGTGGACTTATCCGTTTTATTTTGCGGTTTTGGTTTTGCTGATTGTGGTGGAAGCGGCCGGTTATACCGGAATGGGGGCAACCCGTTGGATCGATCTCAAGTTTATTAAGCTTCAACCTTCGGAACTGATGAAAATTGCTCTGGTAATGGCGTTGGCCAAATATTTTCACACCACCACCCTGCAAAGTATTGAAACGATTCGCGGCATTGCTCCGCCGCTGTTGATGGCGATGGTACCGGCCTTGCTGATTATGGCCCAGCCTGATTTGGGAACCGCTCTGATGATTATTTTTACCACCGGCGTCATTTTGTTTGTGGTCGGTGTTCAGGTGTGGAAATTTGTTGCCTTGGCCGGTATGGCCGCGGTTTTGATGCCGGTCGGATGGCATTTTTTGCACGATTATCAGCGGCAGCGGGTTTTGACTTTTCTTGACCCGGAGCGCGATCCGCTGGGAGCCGGTTATCATATCATGCAGTCTAAAATTGCGTTGGGATCGGGCGGTGTTTTCGGCAAGGGTTTTTTGAAGGGAACCCAAAGTCATCTCAACTTTTTGCCCGAAAAGCATACCGATTTTATTTTTACGATGTTGTCGGAAGAGTTTGGTCTGATCGGCGGGATTTTGGTGGTGCTGGTCAATATGGCGATTTTGGCTTACAGTTATTCCTTTGCGCTGAAAACCACCAGTTATTTCGGCAAGTTGCTGATTATCGGTTTAGCCACCAACTATTTTTTATATGTGTTTATCAATATTGCGATGGTGCTGGGGTTGTTGCCGGTGGTCGGGGTGCCGTTGCCGCTGATTTCTTACGGCGGAACGGTTATTTTATCGGTAACGGCCAGTTTCGGCATTATCATGGCGGTTTATATTAACCGCGAAACCAACCTCGGCAAGGAATAGCCGGGCGGCAGAAAGACTTACGGTAAAATAAAAACCCCGGGTTTCCGGGGTTTTTATGATTAAAGGCAATTGATTATTTTACAAAAATCCAAACTTCGGCGCTGTCGGTTTTGGCGTCGGTTTTGGCGCTTAAATTGACATTTGCCGGGGTGACGCCCATAGCGGTGATTTCGGCAAAGATTTTTTCCGCATGCTGCCGGGCTTTTGACTGCAAAGCCGGTGCAGAGACGGCGACAACGTCAAAAACGGCGCCGCTTTTGCGTTTTAGGGTCGCTTTTACCGCGGTGCTCAGACCCTCTTTGTAACTGACATTGTCTTTTTTGAATTTGGCCACGAACAGCGGTTTGGCATTCGTCACTGCAGCAGGCTGTGCGGCTGCCGGGGCGACCACTGCCCGTGAAGGTGCCGGTTTGCCGAACAGGGCCGGACGATTGTAGACCGGAGCCGGCGCGTTTTTAAAGCTGCCGGTGCGGATGGCGGCGTTCAAACGGCTGAGTTGGCTTTGAGCCGAAGCCAGGTACTGCTGTTGGCGGGCGGAATCGTCGATTACCTGATTATTGAGACTGTTGATGGTGACCGAAAGCTGTTCGGCTTCGTTTTGCAGTATCCGCAACTGGCGATGGTCTTCGTCAACCGCACCCGAGATATGGAAAGCGGCGCGGACGGAATCGATCAAATAAACGGTGGAGGTGGCGTCGTTACCCACTTTTACCGACAGGTTGTCGAGGGCGTTGGCATTGAGCGACATCGTCTGCACGTTGTTTTGTGCCTGTTGCAACATATTGTAAAGGTTGGGGTTGCCCGGAGTGGTGCCGATTTGCAGTTTGGTTTCTATGCTGCCGACGGTTTTGTTATATTGAGTGGAATTAGCTGCAATATTTTTTTGAATTCTTTTCAACTCTTCACGGTTGATCTGATGCGAAACTTTAATTTGTTCGAGTTCCTGACGAAAGGCAATGATTTTTTGCCCGACAAAAGTTCCGGTGTTGGCGCCGTGGGCGTCTTCGTATGAGCCGCTGCGGACAACGATGTTGCCGTTGGTGCGGGTGTCTTCCTGCGAATCGCTGCCCACAAGAGAAGGAAACCATCCGTCGGAACCGGCACATGACGAAGTAAGGACAACCGCGGAGGCGACCAATAATTTTAGTACAGTGTTTTTCATGTAATCAGCTACCTTATCAATATATTTAAATATATAACCTAATGTTTTTTTACACTTTTCCGCTTGAATGTAAAGACAATTTTATCATAAGCAAATAAGTATTTTTACACCTGCGGTTATATTTAACAGAAAAAAATTAAATTTGTTTAAATTTTGCTTGCAAAAAAAAATAAAAGGCTGTATTAAAGCTGATGTAAAGCAAAAAGATGCGCCCGTAGCTCAATTGGATAGAGCATCTGACTACGGATCAGAAGGTTGTGAGTTCGAATCCCGCCGGGCGCGCCATAAAAAAACACCCCGCTTACGGGGTGTTTTTTTATGGTTTTGCAAAAATCCCCGGCTGCGCCGGGGGTATCTTTTTATCTCCGAAATCCCCCGAACGATACGGGGATATCTTTAAGAAATTAAGCTAGGCCGTCGCGGCAATTCGGGCAATTTCGGCACGCAATTCGTCAATCCCGAATCCTTTTTCCGAACTGGTGACGATGACGTCGACATACGCGGCCGCGTGTTTGGACGTTTCCTCCCGCGTCTGAGTCAACACCTTTTCCAGTTCGGCGGCGGAGATCTTGTCGCTTTTGGTAAGGATAATCTGATAAGTAACCGCTGCCTTGTCCAGCATTTCCATAATGTCGCGGTCGACTTTCTTAATGCCGTGGCGGGAATCGATCAAAAGGAATACCCGCTTAAGATTGACCCGTCCCTGCAAATAGGCAAAAATGGTTTTCTGCCATTTTTTAACCATGCTTTCCGGCGCTTTGGCGAAACCGTAACCGGGAAGGTCGACCAAAAACAAACAGTCGGCCAGGTTAAAGTAGTTCAACTGCTGGGTCCGTCCGGGCGTGTTAGACGTTTTGGCCAGGCTTTTTCGGCCGGTCAATGCGTTGATCAGACTCGATTTCCCGACGTTTGAACGACCGGCAAAAGCAATTTCTTCCATTTGGTCATCGGGCGGCAGTTGGCTGAGCGACGCAACCCCCAATACAAAAGTGCAGGGTGAAGCAAGGAGCTTTCGGCCGGCTTCGAGCTGTTCGGCATCATATTGAGGGTTGAGGTTTTTCATATCTATTTATCCTGGTTGCGTTTGGTGATGGCACGCTGCTGAATGATTGAGAGAATGTTGCTCAGTGTCCAGTAAATGACCAAACCGGAAGCAAAATGTCCCATCATGAACATAAAAATCAGCGGCAGCAGCGCGAACATGCGTGCCTGATCCTTGTTGGTGGGGGCCGGATTAAGTTTCTGTTGGATATACATCGTCAGTCCCATGACGATCGGCCAGACGCCGATGTTGAGAAAGGCCGGTACCGGAAGATGGGTAATAACCGACAATGTCAACGGATCGGGCGCCGAAAGGTCTTTAATCCAGCCGATGAACGGGGCATGGCGAATTTCGATGGCGATGTTCAAAACCTTGTAGAGCGAGAAAAAGACCGGGATTTGAATAAACATCGGCAGGCATCCGGCAGCCGGATTGATTTTCTCACGACGGTACAATTCCATCGTTTCTTGCTGAAGTTTGACTTTGTCGTCATATTTTTCCTGCAACTCTTTCAGTTTGGGCTGCAGCTTTTTCATCTTGGCCATGTTTTCGTAAGACTTGTTGGCAATCGGGAACATTACCAGTCGTAACAGAGCGGCAAATAACAGAATTGCCCAGCCCATGTTGCCGATGATGTTATACAAAAAGTCGAGAATGTAGAAAAACGGTTTGGTAAGGAAATAGTACCAGCCGAAATCGACGGCAAGATCAAACTTGGGGATGTTGTACGTTTTGGTATATTTGTCGAGCAGTTTGATTTCCTTGGCGCCGGCGTAGAACATGATCTGGTCGGATCCTACCGCACCGGGAGCAACGGTGACGGGTGCGCCGACAAAATCGCTCTGATAGAGGTTGTCGCCGCTTTTGCTGAATTTGACCTTGCTTTCAACCTGCGGGTTGAGAATGATTGCCGAAAGCCAGTAACGATCGGTAAAACCAAGCCAGCCGCCCGAAGTAACGAACTCTTCGTTCTCTTTTTCCAAATCGTCGTATTTGATTTCCTTCAGGGTTGCGTCCATCACGCCGACCATTCCTTCATGAACGACGCTGCGGCCGCCGACGGCTGCCGGAGAACGGGCAATCAGGCCGTAGGGATAGAGAGTGACGTTGCCGCCGGTATTGTTTTCAACCGCCTGGCTGACGGTAAACATATAGTTTTGGTCGAGCGAAATTTTGGTAATAAATTTTAAGCCCTGTCCGTTTTCCCATTCCAAAACCACCGGGGTTTCGGGGGTCAATTTGCTGCCTTTGACGTTCCACCGAGTGTCTGCGTTAGGCAACCGAATCGAGGCGTCGGCGGCCAGCCAGCCGAATTCTGCATAATAAGGATTGGCTGTTTTGGCGGGAGACAACAGTTCCACGTCCGGACTGTCGGGCGAAAGGGTTTGTTTGTATTTTTCCAGCCACAAATTGTCGATGCGGAATCCTCGGGTACGAAAAGAACCGGTGAGCGCGGGCGTGCTGATGTCAATATGCGGAAAAGCGGAAACCGCAGCTTCGGAGGAAAGGACGGCATCGGGCTGTGATTCGGCGGCAGGGTTTTTATTTTCAGTTTCCGGGGCATTAACCGCAATCGCCGGTGTTTCGGGAGCGATGTCTTTTTTGAAGAAGAAGTGGTTGGTAATGAAAATAAGTGCCAGCGACAAAATGATTGCCGTGTAGAAGCTTTTGATGTCGTCGTTCATTGTTGTTGAATTCCCTTAAAATTTATTTATCACACGAATATAACAGTATTTATTTTCAATGCAAGTTTTTATCTCCGGCCTTGCGTTTTGATTTGGGCGGAACCGGGTCGAATCCGGAACCCCCCCACGGATGACAGCGCAAAAGACGGCGGGTGCCGAGATATATTCCTTTGATAATGCCGTGAATTTGAATGGCTTCCAGCATATATTGCGAGCAAGTGGGCTGAAAGCGGCAACTGTGCGGAAGAAAAGGAGAAATGGCTTTTTGATAAAATTTAATCAGCAGCAGAAACGGGAACTTGAGTATCCGGTTGATCATGATCGGCTTCTCCGTTTAGGGTCTGATTGATTTTTTTGAGACCGCGCTGCAAATCGCGGCAGATGTTCTTAAAGTCGGCGTCGGCGGTGCTGAAACGCGCGATCAGAACATAATCTGCCGTCGGCAGGGCAAGTTTTTCGAAGAACAGTGCCGCCGCGGCGCGAAGCCGACGACGGCAAAGGTTCCTAACCACTGCTTTGCCGATCTTCTTAGTTGTGGTATATCCGATCCGGGCACCGGTTACAGGACTGTCGGATTTGCGAAAAACCGCCTGCAAAACGATGGTGCGGGTTGGAACGGAAACTCCCGATTTTGCCGCATGGATAAAATCCTTGCGTTTTTTCAACTTGGAAAAAGCCGGCATCTGCCCGTGCCTTAAGCTGACAGCTTAGCGCGTCCTCTGGCTCTGCGGGCAGCTAAAACTTTGCGTCCGCCCTGAGTAGCCATACGGGTGCGAAAACCATGACGGCGGGCTCTTACTAATTTAGAAGGTTGATATGTGCGTTTCATTGTATTTCTCCGGTTTATTATTGTTATTTAAAGCCTTCTTTAAAGAAGGTTCTCGGTTTTTTCAGCTACTTAATAACTTCTTTTTGTTAAAGTGTCAAACAAAAAAACAACACTGACAAACCCAAACAGAAAAAAAAGCCCCGCCAACGAAAAGCCGGTTTAACGGGGCTGCAGAAACGAATTTGACATCTAAACCGTATCAATTACCAGCTGTAACTTAAACCCAAACCGAAGGTCGACGCTTTGTAGTCGTCGCCGAAGGTGTGGTTCGCCCAGCCGTAAGCAGACAGTTGTTCGGTGAAGCCGTAACGGCCGCCGATCTCAATCCGGCCCAGCGTCTGATCGTCCAAAGTGTTGACCTTGCCCAAACCGGTGATCCGAACTTCGTCGCCGTCGGTAACGGTTTGCACAACACTCGGTTTGACGTAAAGGTTGGCATAGCCTTCGTCCATTACAAACGCCTTCGTCAGTTTGACGCCGGCTTCCAACTCCAGCTGACGCAAAGTGTTGTACTTCGCCACTTTGCCGGCGCTGTCGGTGGCGTCGCCATAGTCAACCTGCGTATAGAAGGCGCCGACGCTCGGGGTCAGATAAACCGTTTTATTGAGCGCATAATCGTAACCCAACTCAATACTGCCGCCGAACTCGGTGCCGTCGGTATCCGACTTGATGCCGTCTTTGGTCTTCAGATCAACTCTCTGAATGCCGCCGTATACGGTGGCAAAGGTCCACCAATTGTTGCGGTCATAACGGTAGTACAAACCGGCAAGATAACTGTCGATATCGATCTCGGAACCGATCGTCGAGTAATGATGCTTGCCGTCACCGTTCATGTCATAGTTACCCTTGCGGTAAGACAGGAACAGGCCCAGTTTGTTGTTGAGATCGTGCTGCAAGTCGCCGCCGGCCTCTAAACCCCAGACGTCGGCATCGACATTAACCAACGCTTCGTTTTCCGAAGTCTGATAAACCGCGTTCGCCCACAGGGTATGATCGGCATCGGTACGATTTATTTGTCCGCCTATGTTGCCGACCATCCCTTTGGTCTGCTCAAGAGCAGCCACGGGTAAGCCCTGATAGGCGATCACTTCCGGCGCCACTTTGCGATAATCAACCGACGGTTGCGTCTTGACCGGAACATCGGGTTTGTCCGGGGTCGGCGGCGTCGGAACGTCAGGAACATCGGGGACGTCAGGTTGGTTGGGCTCTACGCCTGCGTATTCATTTTCCTCTTCTCCCATCACCAGTTCCCATTGGTTTGCATTTTCTCCAACTACCGTATGTTTCACTTCAAACAAATACGGACTGCGGTATACACGCCATACCTTAAAGGAATCTTTATTGCCGGCAGTATCATTCTCTGAAGATGCAAATACAATGCTTTCCCCCTGAATATCTTTGTCTGAGGTGGGATAAAGCACTAATTTTGTCTGTCCTTCGACATTGCCGTTGACCATAAGCTTATCAGCGCTCAAGTTTTCCACATCAACATCCATATGCAGATAACTATTAGCTGCCGAATAGCCTTTCAACTTAACAACTTCCTGATAGCCATTGGCAATATCAAACACACCGTTATCTAATGACAAAGCCGTATGATCCGAAACGATTTCTCCTTTGCCGTAAGTGCCGTTACCCAACATCAAGGTTGTAGAATTGACATAAACATTACCGGCATTGGCAAGGCTGTTATTTAATTTAACATATTGCGGCGTTCTCAAAGTTTTTTCCTCAATTCCTTTGTCACCTTTAAATCCAATGCTGTAACCTTTTTCTCCGTCAATGCCGTCATTCAGTAAGATAATGCCGTCATTAACAGTTGAGAACTTAACATCGATTGCCGCAGCTTTTGCATTCCAATCTGCTTCTCCTTGTGAAAACTTGTTGTGGAAGTCGGCAGAGAGTTTCTGATCTAAATCTTCGGTTACCTTTTCTGATTTGTTAAGCACATAAATTGCATTATTTTTGCCGTTTGCTGTATTGCCGTCAAAAATGGAAGTATAATTATCGGCGGTTATTTCAATACCGCTGCCATAAATCGCGCCCCCCGATGCTTCTCCGTTTACAGATTCTACCCTGTTGTTACGGAAAGAAGAATTCGTGAAATTGCTTCCTTGTTGTGCAACCACCAAAACATTATTAATCGGCTCAGCATTGTCAATTGCCGCCTGTAATGTTTTGATTTGTTCTTGTTCCTTAGTCATTTCTTGACGAACTTCTGCGAGCATTTGTTCTTTTTCTTCCGGCGAGTACTGATCCATCTCAGCCATAATCTGATCCTTCTGATCTTCCGGAATTTCTCCTATCCGGATCATAAGATCAACATAGCTTTCAATCGTCAGTTCATTTGCCGGAACACTCAAAAGAATATCCATCATATCCTTTCCCTGCTGATTTTGCTGTTTCAGCTGTTCAAAAGCCTCCGCATCATCCAGCGTCAACTGAGCGGAAATTATTTGCATGTTATCCTGAGAATTTGGCAATGAATATGTCTTCAGTTCCTGATCACCGTAACGGACGGTAACAAGATACATCAAATTATTCGGAAGAGATGTTGTCCCCGAATTTTTTAAAGTGTATACAGCACCGCCATGTGCATCGCCGTCTGTACTTTTGGCATAATTGCCAATAAAATCAGCATTGCTATGCAGATATTCTGTATTATACACAGAGCCGCCTTGAGCTTTGCCATTAACACTTTCAGCATGGTTATTTACAAAATCACCTTTAATTTTTCCCAAACTTACCCAACTTGCCTGAGTTTTATCATTAGAAATTGCGCCACCAGAAGCATTACCGGAAACAGCTGTTGCGGAATTCCCTATAAAATTACCGGTAACACTATTTATAGTCGCACCATTAAAAATTGCCCCGCCGCTCGAATTACCATTTTCTGTCGCACTGACATAGTTATTCACAAAATCACTGGTAATATCTCCTATTACCGAATTTGTCGCAATATAAATTCCTCCTCCCTCCGCGGCATCAGAAGATGTTGCATAATTGCCGATAAAATTTCCATTAATATCACCAATGAAAGTATAAAAGAAAGCAAATGTACCATAAATAGCTCCTCCTCTCCCTTCTGCATGGTTATCAATAAAATTACCATTAATATTACCAATACGACCGCCTATTGCATGAATGGCACCACCTGACCCAGAACTGTTATTGTTAATAAAATTTCCGGAAATATTAGACAGGGATGCTCTACTATTACGAATCGCCCTGCCTGTGTTATTGATAAAATTGCCGGTAATATCTCCAATGGAAGAATTAAAATTATTTGCCGTATGAGTATCCGAATAAGAATAAGATACATCAATAACACTGCCACTGCCATAATTTACATTATTGATAAAGTTACCGTTGATACTCTTAATTACACTCTTATTTTTGTTAGAAGTATAATTGATTATAACAGCATTAGCAGAGTGATTGCCAATAAAATCACCTGTGATATTATTGATGGTGCCGCCATTATGAATCACGCTGGCAGAAGCAGTTGTTCCCCCCCCACTATACCTATTCATATAATTACCAATATAATTACCGGTAATATTGTTGATGGTTCCCGTGTTATAAATCGCACCACCGGAGTAATCATCTTCAGCATAATTTCCGATAAAGTTCCCGGTAATATCACCGATAGTTCCGGCATTATAAATAGCTCCTCCTTTGGAGTTCTCATAAGCATAGTTGCCGATAAAGTTACCGGTAATACCGTTAATGGTACCGTTATTGTAAATTGCACCACCGGAACAAGAAGGGCAGAGAACATAATTGCCGATGAAATCACCGGTAATATTGCCTACTGTGGCACCACCATTGGAAATGGCACCGCCGTGGTTACGAGATGAGCTGCTGCCAATACCGATAAAATCAGCATCGATATCCGGACTGGTTAAGCTTGTTGGTTTTGTATTATAAACCGTCCGTCCTTCCGGTTTGGTGTAGGTGTATTTGAAGTATTTTGCCCAATCGTTGGACAATTTCATTTTTACCACGTCATCGGCATCCTTTTGATCTTCGCCGATTTCTGTCCAACTGATATTTTTTGACGTTGTAAAAGCCTTCGGTTTCAGATTCATTTTATAATATTTAGTCGTTAGCTTGCCGTCAGCATCCGCTTCCGACATCGTGAAGTTGTAATCACTCTCGGATCCGTCGCTGTACGAAAACACACTGTTCGGAATCGACGCAACATTAAAACCGTACTTTTTACCGTCAAGTGCAAACAAACCGTCAGAACTCTCTTGCAGCATTCCCGCCGAAGTTCTCGCCAGAGTGGTCAACAAACCGGCATGATCGCCGCTAGGGGTAAAGTAGTAATCTTTGTCGCCGATTTCAACTTTCACCGCACCTGCCGGCAGATCACCGCTCAGTTCGCTCAGCTCATAAGTCTGGTTAATAGAAGGAAGAACAGTTCCGGCTTCCGATTTCAAGGCATCCAAAGTCGGTGTTAAAGAAACGGCAATTGCGGGTGCACTCAAAAAAGTGGTCACCGTTAACGCAATTGCCAAAGATGTATGTTTAGTCATTGACACAATCCTTATCTAAATGCATTTAAACGATCGTTTTTTTGATACGTCTTAAGTCTAGTTTACTATTATCAAAAAAGCAAACATAAATCATTACAAAATAACAATTTTATTTAAAATCAGATATCGGCGTTCGGCCATAGCAAAAAAACGATCCTTTTTTTGATGCAGTTAAATACAAAAAAAAACGCCCCGGTTCAGGGGGCGTTTTTTTGTCTGCGTTGCAAACTATTTGATGATTTTCGAAACAACGCCGGCGCCGACCGTACGGCCGCCTTCGCGGATCGCAAAACGCAAACCTTCTTCCATCGCTACAGGATGGATCAAGGTCGCTTTCATCCGGATGTTGTCGCCCGGCATAACCATCTCGGTACCTTCCGGCAATTCTACCGCACC
>CAJTLY010000008.1 GCA_910577095.1 uncultured Alphaproteobacteria bacterium | reverse complement strand
CGACGTCCCTGAACCTGACGACTGATGTTGCCGACCATCCCTTTGGTCTGCTCAAGAGCGGCTACCGGCAGACCCTGATAGGCAATCACTTCCGGCGCCACTTTGCGATAATCAACCGACGGGGTCGGAACATCCGGAACATCAGGGACGTCCGGGACGTCAGGAACATCGGGTTCTCCGTCATAGTCCGGATTTAAGATATCGTTCATGGTAAGGTACCAGATACTGCCGTTTTCATTGCCGTAAATATTGCGTTGAGCCGTCCACATGTAAGGGCTGCCGTAAACTCGGTAGACGCTGAAAGCGTTTGGATTCAGGATCGTATCGTTAGGCGCTTCGACAAAAACGACACTGGCCGTTTCAACTTTGTCAGTGAGGGCATAAACGATGACTTTGGTTTCACCGATGATATCGCCGGCTACCGTTATTTTATCGGCATCCCACGCGCCGTTATGATAACCGATATTGACGTTTAAGAACGAATCTCCCTCGCTGCGGTAGTTTTTAAGGTTAATGCGGTCGTAATAGTTATTATGAAGATTTAGGGTCGAATTTGTAAGACTTACATCCGTCGCAATATCAAAATTACCGCGTCCGTTTAATTCCGGCATGTCTGCATTGACATATTGGCCCAAATTGACTGTACTGTCGGTAACGGCGATACTGTCGGCCCCTGCAATGCTGTTATTAAAAAAGATACCGCCGCTGCCGTCACCTTCAATCACAATATCGTAAGTGAGACCGGCAATACCGTCGTCCATAAGTATGTTGCCGTTGCGGGTCGTTTTTAAAATAAGGGTTGTGTTTTTGGGATCGGGCATCCAGTCTTGTTTGGTTCCTTTTTGTCCCATATAAATCGCGTTAGACTTTTTAACCCCATCGACCTCTACATAGTTGCCGCTGAACAATGTTTCGCCGCCGTCAGCGCTGATGTGCAGGCGGGTAGAACGGTCGCCGGCCATCATATCTTCGACGTGAACGTAAGCAAAGACCGCGCCGCCCTGAGGCGTTATGCCTTCGGAATTGCTGATCGTGATATAATTATCGGTAAAACGCGAATTGTTGATATAAAAATCTTCGGCGCTTTCGGAGATGTACAAGGCACCGCCTTGTGCAAGACCGCCCGGCGAATCGGTCACATGGATATGGTTGCCGTCAAAGACGCTGCCGTCTAAAGTTGCTTCGCCGCTGTAAAAAGCGCCGCCCTGAGCCCAGGCCCAATATCCTGCTCCGCTGTTTTCCAAATGAAGAGAATTTTGTCGGAAAACCACATTGCTGCCGACAGCAGAAGCGTGATAATTGCCGTATACGGCACCGCCGTAAGCGCTGTACGTGGCATAAACCGCGTTGTTGTAAAAATAGGCATTGTTGCCGATGTGGTTAAAATCACCGGCAGCACCGTAAGCGCTGGATCCGGAATTGCGGTTGTCAATAAAACTGACATTATCGCCGACGTTGTTATACCGGCCAGTGCCGTGCAAGGCGCCGAAAGCAAAGTTCTTGAGAGTCATGTTGCTGATTGAACCTTGACCGCCCCCATAACTGTATAAATACAGCCCGGCATGACCGTTGCCGTCAATGGTATATTTTTGCGGGCCGCCGCTGATTGACAGGTTGACCGTACGGTCATTGTTGGCGGTAATATCGGCGTTGAGAACGATATCACCACTTAAGACATAATCGCCGCCGTTGGTAAAAGCAGCCTGCAGTTCTGTGGCATTATCTATAGTTGTCTGGGCTCGCAGTTGGGTGGTAAAGAGGGATGTCATCGCTGTGAAGCCGGCGGCGAATAACCATTTTTTAGAATTAAAATTAGTCATAATGATATCTCCCCGAATGTAAATCCGCATTTTTATAATATATCATATTTTTCTCCTGATTTCTACTCAAAGCGGCAAAATCGGATCGGTTTTTCGGCCGGGTCGGGTTTTGACGAGTACCGGAAATTTAACCGTCGTTTTTTTGCGCCGCGGCTGAAACCGGAAAAGACAAATTCCGGTTTGGGGCTAACCTGTTATTTTCACGACAGAAACGGTTGAATCGGAAAAAGAAATGTTGTACAATAATATTGCTGCAAAAAAACGACCCTTTTTTTGCAGCGGTTTGGAAATTTTCAATTGTCGTACTCAGGTTTTCGTCTTATATTAATCGCATAATATCAACAGGTGCAAGGTGAGATGTCGGGATTTTTTACGGAAGGCTTTTTAGCCGCGGTTTTGGCCGGTTTGGTTACCGGCATCGGCGGATTTCTGACTTTTTTCAAATCATCTTATTCCAAAGACGATATTAATCTGATGTTGAATCTTGCTGCCGGCGTGATGCTGGCCGCTTCTTTTTTTTCGTTGATGGAACCGGCATTGGAAGGGTTGCGGTGCTTGTTGCCGAGTCATACGGAAACGGCGATCTGGTTTTCGGCGGCGTTATTCGGCGGTATGTTTTCGATTGCGGCGCTTAATGCCTTTTTGCCGCATGATCATGAAATTTCCGGCCATCACGGAACCCGAATCAAATTGAGTGCGGCGTGGCTGTTTGTGATTGCGATCAGTATCCACAAAATGCCGGAAGGGCTGGCGATCGGCGTAGCTTATGGGGGAGAGCGCCTTAATAATCCGGAGAGTCTGACGATCGGCATTGCCTTGCAAAATATTCCCGAGGGGCTAACGGTGGCGATTGCCTTGATCAGCGCCGGTTATTCCCGTTTAAAAGCCACGGTTGCCGCAACTCTAAGCGGAATGATGCAACCGATCGGCGCTCTTGCGGGGCTGCTGATTGCCGATATCGGAAGTTTGATGGTGCCGTTGGGAATGGCTTTTGCCGGCGGTGCGATGATGTTTGTCATTATTAATGAAATATTGCCCGAAACATACGATGCCAAACAAGATAAAAGATCGGCATTGGCTTTGTTTGCGGGGTTTATTCTGATGTGCGGCTTAAGCATTGCCATGCAATAAAGGTCGGAAGGACAAACAGTTACGGGGCCATAGGACTGCAACTTGTGGCAAAACATAAAAAGGCGTTCTTGAAAGAACGCCTTTTAGCAATCGGACCGAATATAATTTCAGCGTTTTTGCGGCATTTTAACTTCTTCGTTTTCCTTGAAATAGCGTACAGTGTCGGCTTTAAGTTCCGACGTCGCTTCATCGTCGCAAACGATCAAGGCATGCGGATGCATTTGCAGGATACTGATCGGGCACATATGATTAATGCTGCCTTCGACAGCGCAATGAAGCGCAGAGGCTTTTTTGTCACCGCTGGCAATAATCATTACTTCTTTGGCTTCCATAATGGTCGCAATACCGATGGTTAAGACGTTTTTCGGGACCAGGTTGGAGTCATTGTCAAAAAAGCGAGCGTTTGCCTTAATGGTATTTTTATTTAAGGTTTTAACCCGGGTGCGCGAAGCCAGTGAAGAACCCGGCTCGTTAAAAGCGATATGGCCGTCTTCGCCGACGCCGCCGATCAAAAGGTCAATGCCGCCGTAGCTGCGAATCAGCTTCTCGTATGAGGCGCATTCTTTGGCAAAATCTTTCGTCTGCCCGTCCAGCAGGTGGACGTTCTTTTTGTTGATATCAATATGGTCGAAGAATTTTTCCCACAAAAAACGATGATAACTTTGCGGATCTTTGGGGCTGAGACCGACGTATTCGTCCATGTTAAAAATGACGACGTTCTGAAAGGACAATTTTCTTTTCTGAAACATGGCAATCAGCCGTTGAAACATACCCAGCGGCGAACTTCCTGCCGGAATAGCCATCACAAAAGGTCTCTCGGCCGTCGGATGGGCGGCTTTGATTTTGTAGGCAACGTAGTCGGCGGCCCACTGCGAGCATTGTTCATAATCGGGGGAAATTATCAGTCTCATGGGTAAATGTCCTTTTTTTGTTTTATTATTAATTTGATTATATTAATATGAGACATAAAGATAAAAAAAAGGTAAATGGTTATGTTTAATTGGTTTGCGCCTAAAGTTTTTAATCAGGGGTATTTGCCCGAACAAGACGGTCACCGGGTGTTTTTTATGGAAGCCGGCAATCCGTCGGGACAGCCGGTGCTGGTTTTTCACGGCGGTCCCGGAGGTTGTGCGCGGCTGCATCATGCCGCTGTTTTCGGACGTCGGAAGTTTCGGGTGATTCTTTTTGATCAGCGCGGCTGCGGCCGTTCGATGTCGGCGGGAGAAACAATGCATAATACCACGGCCGATTTGCTTAATGACGCTGCCCGACTGCTTGACTTTTTGCAGATCAGGCAAAAAGCGATATTGCTCGGCGGTTCATGGGGCTCGACGCTGGCGCTGCTGTTTGCCGAAAAATATCCCGAACGGGTCAAGATGCTGCTGCTGTCAAAAATTTTCCTTGCCGATGAAACGGCGACGGGCTGGGCCGATGAAGTCAGCGGCTGGTTTTATCCCGATACAATGGCCGAATTGCGGCGTCATATGCCGGACAATGTCAGTTTGCCGCAGTATTATGCCGATATGGTCAATTCGCGCAATCTGAGCGAACAGGTGAAAGCCGCTTCGTTGTACGGCAATTATGAACGGGTGTTGGGACAGCTGGTTCCAAACCTTGAAAAAACGGAAGTGACACAGGACGACGTCAACGCGGCGCGAATTTATATTAATTATGCCGCCGCCGGTTTTATGTTGAAACCGGATCAAATTATGTGCCAAATCGACAAGATCAGGCATTTGCCGGCTTTGATCGTTCACAACCGGCTGGATATGGTTTGTCCGTTGATCGGTGCCTGGCGCCTGCATAAAGCGCTTCCGGCCTCAAAGCTGGTGATTGTGCCGGAAAAAGGGCATGTCGGACCGTTGCATGCGCGGACGCTGAAGAAAGAAATCCGCCGCTTTTTGGAAATTTAGTTTTTGCGGCGCGGATGAAATTCGAGTGCCAGCGAATTAATGCAGAAACGGTTGCCGGTCAGCGTCGGACCGTCGTCAAAAACATGCCCCAAATGCGAGTGGCAGTTGGCGCAGCAAACTTCGGTCCGGGCGGTGCCGTAACTGTAATCGGGCACCATTTTTACACTGCCGGGAATAGCGGCGTCAAAGCTCGGCCAGCCGCAGCCGCTGTCAAACTTTTGGTCGGAAGTAAAGACGGGATTGCCACAGCCGGCACAGACATAGGTTCCTTCTTCGTTAAACTGATAATATTTTCCGGAAAAAGCCGGTTCAGTGCCCCTGTGTCTCAAAACATGATATTGTTCTGCGGTCAAAATCCGATTTCTTTGCATGAAAAGCTCCATGTTAACTGTTCAAACCGATGATTGATTTAAATAATGCCTGAGTCGCGCAATTTCTATATGCAACAATAAATTTTGCCGTATCGGAACACCAAAACCGTTCCGGTTCCGTTTATTTCTTAAACCACGATTTTTTCAGGGCTTTGAAACGCGCTTTGTATAAATGAAAAGAAGGGCCGGTGATTGCCTTAAAGCGATGATAATATTCGTTGTCGGCCAAATAGTCCGAAACGACAATATTCCTGATGATAAAACGAAGCACGTCCTTTTTGCTGCGGGGCGTATGGGCGCCGACAAAGTCGACCATCATTTTGGTTACGGTGAGCGAATTTTTCTTGCGGGCTTCCTGTTTGGCGGGATTGTGTGTTAGGGAAGAAGATACCATCATATAATTGTAGGCGGTATCATCGATGATAACCAGTTTGTTGCAGAAAAACAGACATTTGACGATAAACAAATTGTCTTCGAAAACCACGCCGGCGGGAAATTCGATATTGTTTCGGCGGATGAGGTCTCTTTTGTACAGTTTGTTCCAGCAACTGCCGTTGCGAACGGCAATGAGTTTGTCTTCGAATTTTTGGCAGACTTGCGGTTTTGACGACCAAATCCGGGTTTTGTCGGGCCAAATGACGCGGGTGGCGGTACTGACGACCTCGGCGTCGTTTTCAGTCATGCTCCGATGCAGTTTTTGATAAAAATCGGGATCAACGAAATCGTCGGAATCGATAAAACCGATATATTTGCCGGACGCGATTCCGATGCCGAAATTACGGGTAAGACTGATGCCGTAGTTTTGTCCGCGTACGATCAGTTTGATTCGGGGATCGTTGTATTGCTTGATTTTTTCAACCGTACCGTCGGTTGAGCCGTCGTCGATGCATATGATTTCCAGATTTTGATAAGTTTGCCGGACCAAACTGTCCAGACAACGTTCAATATAAGCTTCTGCGTTTAAAGCGGGAACGATTACGCTGATTAGGTCGTCCATTTAAGGCTCCGTCATTAGAAATTTGTTTCAGATGACAAGAAGTATAACCGTTAATTATACAAATACAAGACCTTTGTCGGGGTTGTTTATGACGCGGTTGTTAATAGAAACGGCAATTTTCTTGATTTGTGACGGCCGGGGAGTATTATGGCGGGTATAAAGGTCTAACTACAAGGAATTAAAATATGAAAGGCATTATTTTAGCAGGCGGCAGCGGATCACGTTTATATCCGCTTACCAACGTCATCAGCAAACAGCTGCTTCCGGTTTATGACAAACCGATGATCTATTATCCGCTTTCAACCCTCATGCTGTTCGGCATACGCGAAATTTTGATCATCTCGACCCCTCAGGATACCCCAAACATCGAGAAACTTTTTGGTGACGGCTCCCGCTACGGTCTGAGACTGGAATACCGGGTTCAGGAAGAACCGAAAGGAATTGCGCAGGCGTTTACAATCGGCGCCGATTTTATCGGAGATGATGACGTATGCCTGATTCTCGGCGACAATATTTTCTATATGGGCGATCAGTTGGGGCTGTTTCAGCGTGAAATCGTCAACAACCCGGGCGGAACGGTGTTCGGTTACCACGTTTCCGATCCGCAGCGGTTTGGCGTGGTGGAATTTGACAAGAATTTCAAAGCGGTTTCCATTGAAGAAAAACCCAAGGAACCGAAATCGAATTATGCGGTGGTGGGACTCTATTTCTACAAGTCCGATGTGGTGGAAAAAGCACGCAATCTCAAACCTTCGGCCCGCGGCGAGTTGGAAATCACCGATCTGAACCGTCTGTATCTCGAAGAAGGACGTCTGAACGTTTTGCCGATGAAGCGCGGCAATGCCTGGTTGGATGCCGGGACGCCGCAGTCGCTGCTTGAGGCTTCTAATTTTATCGGGATTATTGAAAAAAGGCAGGATTTAAAAATTGCCTGTATTGAAGAAATTGCTTATCGGCGCGGTTTTATTTCCGCCGACCAGCTGCTGAAGCTGATTGACGAGTTGAAAGACGGCGTTGATTACAAGGCTTATTTGAAACGTGTGTATGAGGATTATCATGAAGGTTTCTAAAACGGCAATTGACGGGGTTTTTGTGATTGAACCCCGGGTTTTCGAAGACGAACGCGGTTATTTTTTCGAAAGCTGGAACAAAGCGGCTTTGAAAGAGCAGGGAATTGACTACGATTTTATTCAGGACAATCAGTCAAAATCCTGTTTCGGAACCATCCGCGGCATTCATTTTCAAAAAGGAGAATTTGCTCAGGCCAAGTTGGTGCGGGTTTTGGAAGGGACGGTGCTGGATGTTGCCGTCGATCTGCGGCCCGGATCGGCGACTTTCGGTCAGCACGTGGCGGTGGAATTGTCGGCGGAGAACAAAAAGCAATTGATGATTCCGCGCGGTTTCGGTCATGGATTCTCGGTATTGACGCCGACCGCCGTGTTTGCTTATAAATGCGACAACGTTTATTGCAAAGAGGCCGAAGGCGGTTTATTGTACAATGATCCCGCTTTGGGCATCGATTGGAAAATTGATACCGACAAAGCCGTATTGTCGGACAAAGACAGGCATAACCCGTTGTTAAAGGAGATCTCATGTATTTAGTAACCGGATGCAACGGCCAGCTCGGCAGTGAAATGAGACGTCTGCTGGGTGATCGGGCCGATTATACCGATCGCAATATCCTCGACATTACCAACCCCGAAGCGGTGCGTCTGGTTGTCAATCCCGAACGTTATCAGGCGGTTATCAACTGCGCCGCTTATACTGCGGTTGACAAAGCCGAAGAAGATTCGGATCTGGCGGCTAAAATCAATATTGAGGGACCGGCAAATCTGGCTGCGACCGGGGTGCCTCTGATTCATATCTCGA
This sequence comes from uncultured Alphaproteobacteria bacterium, assembly GCA_910577095.1. Lineage (GTDB taxonomy): Bacteria > Pseudomonadota > Alphaproteobacteria > RF32 > CAG-239 > JAFUYI01. Next base: position 67,675 of record CAJTLY010000008.1, on the reverse strand, counting down.
CAGATTATGTTTTTGACGGCAAAAATTATGTTCCGTATATTGAGACTGATCCGACCAGGCCGAAATCGGTTTACGGCTGTACCAAGCTGGAAGGCGAAAAGATCATTATGTCGCGGGCTTCCACCGCGGTGATCATCCGCACGTCGTGGCTGTATTCTGAATACGGCAGCAACTTCGTCAAAACGATGCGTCGTTTGGGCAGCGAACGCGGAATGCTGAAAGTGATTTTTGACCAGATCGGAACGCCGACTTATGCCGGTGATCTGGCAGCGGCGATCATTCATATTTTGCCGCAGATCCGTCCGGGAACCAAAAGCATTTACCATTTTTCCAACGAAGGCGTTTGTTCCTGGTACGATTTTGCCAAAGAGATAATTGAAATGTCGGGGCTGGATTGCGACATCCGTCCGATTGAAAGCTGGGAATATCCGTCGAAGGCTGCCCGGCCGCCTTATTCGGTGCTGAACAAAGCAAAAATCAAGAAAGATTTCGGTATCCGCATCCGCCATTGGCGTGATGCCCTCAGAGAATGTATTGAAAATATGGAGGAAAACAACTTATGAAGACTATTTTAGTAACCGGCGGCGCCGGATTTATCGGGGCAAACTTTGTGCCTTATCTGGCGAAAAAATATCCGGATTATCTGGTAATCAATCTGGACAAACTGACTTATGCCGGCAATTTGGACAATCTGAAAGAATGTGAAAAAGCGCCGAACTACAAGTTTGTGCAGGGTGATATTTGTGATGCCGCTGTGGTTAAACAATTGTTTGAAGCCTATGACGTCCGCGGCGTGGTTCACTTTGCCGCCGAAAGTCATGTCGACAATTCGATTACCGGGCCGCGCGCTTTTATCGAAACCAATCTGGTCGGAACCTTCACGTTGCTGGATGCTGCGCGCAATCACTGGATGAGCGCTCCTCATCAGGTCAAAGACGGCTATGAAGACTGCCGCTTCCATCATATTTCTACCGATGAAGTTTACGGCGCTTTGGGAGATACCGGTTATTTCAGGGAAACGACGCCCTATGACCCCAGTTCGCCGTATTCGGCTTCGAAAGCCGGATCGGACATGCTGGTGCGCGCCTATCATCGCACCTACGGCATGAATGTCACGGTTTCGAACTGTTCCAACAATTACGGGCCGAAGCAGCATCCCGAAAAACTGATTCCCAAGATCATTTCCAACGCTCTGGCCGGTAAAGATATTCCGATTTACGGAGACGGCAAAAACGTACGCGACTGGCTGTATGTTTTGGATCACTGCAAAGCAATCGATCTGATTTTTCATCAGGGCAAAAGCGGTGAAACTTATAATATCGGCGGCCATAACGAAAAGAACAATCTGGAGATTGTCGATGCCATCTGTTCGATTTTGGATCAGCGGCGCCCGCGGGAAGACGGAAAATCTTACCGTGATCTGGTTGTCTTTGTCAAAGATCGTCCGGGGCATGACCGCCGCTATGCGATTGATGCTGAAAAACTTTGTCGCGAATTGGGCTGGAAAGCCGATGAAAATTTTGCCAGCGGTATCGTTAAGACGGTGGACTGGTATTTGAACAGCTTCGGACTGTAAGGCGGCAAAATGAGAAAATACGGATTTAAACTGTTCAGCAGCAATTTGCAGAACAATCCGGCATTTGTTGACGAGGCGGTGGCGTTTGTGCGGCAAAACCGCCTTGAAATGTTTGTGGAACTGATGATCATTCCGTCAACGCCGGAAGCAGACTTGGCCCTTTTGCAACAAAAGTTTGCGGGCCTGGAAGTGACGATCCATGCGCCCCACAACAGTATGGGATTTGACACCGGTTACCGGGAACGTTTTGAAAGCAATGCGGAGATTCTGGGCCATGCCCAAAGAGCAGCCGACCGATTTGGTGCCGAAGTAATTGTTGTCCATGCCGGCGGCGGCGAGGCGAGAGAAAACTTGGAAGAAACGGCCCGGCAATTCCGTTTGTTTAACGATCCGCGGATTGTGATTGAAAACCTGCCTTACGAAGCCGATGACGTGGAGGGGCGGATGCACGGTACCACGCCCGAAGAAATAAAATATGTAATGGATTATGCCGGTTGCGGTTTCTGTTTCGATTTTTCCCATGCCGTTTGCGCGGCTAATTCGTTGGGGCTGGATATTGAAAAACAATTGTCGGGGTTTTATAAATTAAAGCCGACGGTATATCATATGTGTGACGGTGACATTCGGGGAACCGAAGACGAGCATATGCATTACGGCGAAGGAAATTTTCCTTTGAAAGACTTTTTGCAAAAGTATGTCGCGGCCGATGCAATGATTACGATGGAAACCGGTGCGGGGATGCCGATAAACGCTTCCGGCTGGATTAAAGATTTTAATTATTTGCATTTGCTGCAACAATAATGGAGAGAAAAAATGCCTTTTCTGAAAGTTTATTCCAACGCGGAATTAAAAGACAAAAACGCCGGACAATTTACCGAGCGGGCAGCGGAACTGGTTGCACACAAACTGGAAAAGCCGATCGGTTATGTTGTGGTGAGTCTGGCACGGGAAACGTCGATGTCTTTCGGCGGCAGCAGCGAAACCAAAGGCGTGCTGGCCTATGTGGATTCGATCGGTTTTAACGACAAACAGGGCTTGATTAAGCTGCTGACCGAATTCTTTTACGAACGTTTTGAAAATGTCGAATTAGACAACATCAATATCGTTGCCACCTCGCTGCCGGCTTCCGAAGTGGCGATTGCCGGCCGTTTTCTCGGCTAAAGATTAAGCGGTTGCCGTGGCGAGAACCAAGCTTTGAAAACGGCAACGATGTCAAAAACAAAGGTTGATCCTATCGGATTCAACCTTTGTTTTTGTATTTTTGCCGATGCGACAATTTGAGAAAACGCAATTTTACATCAGTTCAGATGCGACGGGAGACGCAATAATCCGCTTTTATCCAAAAACCTTAAGGCGGTCTTCAATCGGCAAAAAGCTTTTTTCGTCGGCGGGGGCGCTGACGCTTCCGAACGGCATTTGCGACAAAAGCATCCAATGTTCCGGCAAATCGAAAGCCAGCCGCACTTCGTTGTCAATCAACGGATTGTAATGCTGCAAAGAAGCGCCGATGCCGTGTTCGGCCAAAGCAAGCCAAATCATGTATTGAAGCATTCCGCTGGATTGCAGTGACCATTTGGGAAAGTTTTCACTGTACAGGGGAAATTTTTTTTGCAGATTTTCAATGGTGGTACAATCTTCAAAAAACAGAATTGTGCCGATGCCGGTGGTAAAAGACTTTACCTTCTCAATCGTTTGCGGCATTTTGTCGTCGGGAACAATTTTACTCAGCTCTGTCAGTACGATGTCCCAAAATTTGCGGTAATGTTCGCCATACAGCACCACCACGCGGGCTGATTGCGAATTGAAGGCGGAAGGACAAAATTTCAGGGCATGAGTGATAATTTCGGTAATGTCGTTTTCTGCCAGTGCGGTTTCATTTCCCAGATGGTAAATGGAACGCCGTTTAACAAAAAGGCTGCTCAGGTCTTCGCTCATATTTCATACTCCATGTTGTTTTGCCTATAATATAGTCGGTGCCGGTGTTTTCGGAAAGAGCAGCCGAACAAAAAATCAGCGGGCACTTTGCCGCATGATGTCGGTAATTGCCTTAATATCGTCCGGTTGTCGCGGATCTTCGCTGATAATGTTGCTGCGTTCAAAACCGCATTTTTGGCAGCGATGAACAATCTGGTAGCCTTTTTTGGAATTGTAAATGATTTTTACCGGTTCCATCAGGCCGCCGCAATCAGCGGCGCGGTCGCCGGGAACGATATCCACATGAAGGGAATAAAGGCAAAAAGGGCAGTGATTGCGGTAGCTGCCGTCTTTAAGCGGCAACACTTCCCGTCCGCAGTGCTCACAAACAAAACCGGTGTTTTCTTCTTTTCGGGCCATTGTTATTTTTCCTTTGCAATAAAGACAAAGCCGTTGACGTCTTCGCCGTTTTCGCGGCGTAAAATCGCCGGATGCTCCGTTATATTCGAATAGCCCGCCTTTTGCAAAAGTTTTTTGACATAGGCCGGATTATGCCGAAAGCGGCCGTTGGGCATCAAACGCCAGGATTCCGTCGTGTCGTCGGCAGCAATCGAAAAACAAAAGTTGCGAGGAAAAATCAGCGGGATAATTTCATCGAGAGCCCCAAAATATCCGAATACGTCGGCGGCAACCACCATATCGGCCGGGGGAAGATGCCGGCAACAGTCGGCAATGTCGGCTTCTTCCAAACGATCGTATATCTTTTTTTGCCGGGCTTTTTCCAGCATGGCCGACGATATGTCGATGCCGGTGAGCGAATTGCGGGGATTCTTGAGTGCGGCACCGGTCAGTCCGGTTCCGCAGCCGAGATCGATGATGTGTCCTTCAATCGGCCCTAACTTGTCGGCGATGATTTGCGGCAATCGATAGTCGAGTCGCTGCATAACCTCCTCATAATTGTCGGCAAACAAATCAAACAGTTTTTGCACATATTCTTTGCCGCTTTCGCCGTCGGTATGGTCAAAGATTTCGTTGAGACGGCGGGCGAAGATGTTGTCGGGGGTTTTCTTAAGCCAGTTGCGGGCAATTTTTTGCGCTTCTTCCGGTGTCTTTTCATACAAAAGCATCAATGTCTCGGCAATATTGAGAGCATATTCCTTCCGGTCGGGCTGTTGTAACAAGGCGTTAAAAAACAGTCCCAGCGCTTCTTCATATTCGCCGAAATCTTTTTGAATAATACCGAGATTGTTGGAAACTTCAGGTTTTTCAGGATCCAGAATAACGGCCTGGCGATATTCTTCCAACGCTTCGTGTAAGCGTTTCTGCCGGTACAGCAAATCGGCATAATTAATATGAGCGTCAATATTTTGCGGTGACAGGTCAAGCGCCTGTTTATACATCTTTTCGGCGGTTGCGGGGTCGGGCTCGCGGTTGGCTAAATTGATGAGGGCACTGACCGATTTGGGATTGAGGAAGAGGGCGCGGCGAAAATACGGTTCGGCACGGTCGGATTGTTGTTGTTCCAGATAAAGCTCGCCGACGAGGAGGGCAGTTTGTTCGTCTTGCTGCAGGTTATACGCAAGTTGTGCGGATTCCAGCGCGGATGCCGTTTGTCCCGATTGTCGTTGCAGCAGACTTATATAATAAGGGATCAACGCTTCGTGCGGATATTGAGATTGCAGTTTTTGCAAAGCCGGCAGATCCTGATTCATCTTAGCCAGGTTGGCACGGGGTTCGACATAACCCGGCTCCAGCAAGGCCGCCTTATTAAACTGATCTTGGGCCTGTTCGCGACGGCCGGCGGCAAGGTAAAGGTTGCCGAGGGCGTTATGCGCTTCTTTTATGTCCGGCTGCAATTGCAAAGCGCGATGATAATATTCAATGGCTTCGGCCGCTTTATGGCAACGTTCAAGTGACCAGGCGAGATTAAAATAGTACTCGGCTGTTTGAGGAGATTGCGCAATCGCGCGGCTGAAGCAGTCAGCGGCTTCAAGGTGCAGACTCTTGCTTTGGGCGATCAGGCCGAGCAGATTGAGAATGACCGGATGATGAGGGGAAGTTTCCAGAATTTTGCGGTAAAGCCGTTCGGCTTCGTCCAGTTTGCCCTCGTTATGAAATTTGAGCGCCTGTTGCATTATCAAATCATAAGACATCAGGCTTTGTCTCCCAGTTCTTCGCGAATCTGACGGATGACGTTTTCGAACATTTCGGCGGTTAAAACGCCGGTATTTACGTTGTAGCGCGAAGTATGATAAGAGTTGAACAACACCAGATTGTGCCGGGGCAGCAAATGCCGTGCGCCGTGTGCAAACTTGAAGGCGGATTTAGGGTATCCGAGCGTGCCGAGCAGGGCATTATGAGCTACGCCGCCCAGTGCGAGAATAATTTTTAAATTGTCCAGGGCTTCCAACTCGCTGACAAGAAAACGGCGACAGTTGTTGACTTCTTCGGCCACGACTTTGTTTTGCGGCGGCACGCAGCGGACGCTGTTGGTGACCCGTGCGTCGACCAGCCGGTAGCCGTCATCGGCGCGTTTGCCGTAATTGCCGGTGGCAAAGCCGTATTTTTTCAAAACCGGATAAAGAAGGTCTCCGGCATAATCGTTGGTAAACGGGCGCCCGGTCTGGTTGGCCCCTTTCAGTCCCGGCGCCATTCCCAAAATGAGCAGCCGGGCGTCGGCGGGACCGAACGGCGGGACCGGCGCGTTGTAAAAAGACGGAAATTTTTGACGGTTGTCAGTGCGGAAAGCGACGAGGCGCGGACATAAGGGGCAATTTTTTTCTGGGCATAACATATTCATTTTCCTAAATTATAGATCTTTTTTATTTAATTTAGCACATTTTTTTTGAATTGCACTCTTTAATTTGGGCAAACAATGGCTACATCAACAATCAGTAATATTATGACTGTTATAATATTTACAACAGACTTTTGAATACAGTTAACAAAAACCTATTTATAAATGGAGTTTAAAATATGAAAAAAACATTACTGTTAGCAGGTGTTGCTTGCCTCTTTTCCGTAAGTGCAAATGCAATGGATCTAAACAGAGAATTTAAGCCTTACATCGGTTTTGATTATGTTTATTCTCATGCAGACTACAAAAAGCTGGCCAAGGATCCGAAAAAGGATTACAACTCCGGCGCTGTTAACCTCGGTACCATGATTACGCCGTATTCCAGCTTGGAAGCTTTCTTCCAGCAGTCGGGCGAAAGAAAATCTTTCAAAGGAACGATTGATCAGGTAAAAACCGAATTTTATGCTTATGGCTTGGATGCTTACGGTTACATGCCGATCGGCTGTGACGGCTTCAATCTGCTCGGTACCCTCGGTCTGGCAAACTACAATATGAAAGTTAAATATATCAGAGGCAGCCAGGACAAACAGAGAATGGGTTATCGTGCCGGTGTCGGTATGCAGTATAACTTCACCGAAAACTTTGCCGCCCGCGTTGTCGGCAGATACAGCTATATCGGTGCCAGAAATCTTGACAATCTGATGGAAGTTACCGCCGGTGTGAAATTTATGTTCTAATTTCACCGCGGACACCATAAAAAACTCCGGCATTAAAAAACTGCCGGAGTTTTCTTTAGGTGTTGCCAAATTAATTAATTGTTGTTATTCTGCCGGCAAAATAAAACTGAATCAGAGGAATATAATAATGAGTTTGAAGAAAATTTATTTTGCCATTCTGGTTGCCGCGGCGGCAATCATCATTATCAGTATGTTTACCGGTACCAAATTTATTCCGGTCAGTCTCGGCATTTTGCAGGAAATGATCGTCGATTGGAAAATATTCGTGCCGGCAATCGTTTGTGCTTTTGCCTTCAGCAAAGTGAGATATTATTGGTTGACAATGCTGGTCTGTTCGATTGTCACATCGATGATTGTTCAGGTCTTCTTTTTCAGTATGCGGGCCGGTTTATATATTATCGGTCTGCGTGCCCTGTGTTTTTTGATTGTCGTTTATATCGTCGATTATCTGCGATTGATCGGAAAACGCAAATAATTGTAAAAAACGCTTGACCTTTGGGATTGTTTTAGGTAAAAACTAAAGCAATCCCCGATTGAGGCAGGAGGCAATTTGCAAGCGATATTGCTGGCAAAACGGAGAGTTGGCAGAGCGGTTGAATGCACCTGACTTGGAATCGAAGCGAAGCGGAGATCGGCGAGCCTTGAGGGCGACAGCCCGAAAGAGTTGAGCCACAATCAGACGCCGGAACGGAGTTCCGGTCAGAATATAGAAACAAAACGGAGAGTTGGCAGAGCGGTTGAATGCACCTGACTTGAAATCAGACGAGGGGCGTGAGTTCCTCCCGGGGTTCGAATCCCTGACTCTCCGCCATTAAAAAAAGCACCCGCAAGGGTGTTTTTTTTTAATGTTTTTGCGGAGAGCGGGATTTGAACCCCGGGGAAGGGGCGGCTAAAGTTTTAGTATCGCCATAAAAACGGAGCAGTTCTTCCGGATGGCAGACAATGTTTTCATGTGACATAATTATAGGCTTTACGAGTCAAAAAAAATAGTATAAAATGCCCGGCAATGTTGATTGAGGAATAAAAATGAACTTGAATACGCTGAAATCCGCGGTGTTTTGCCTTTGTGTGACGGCTCTGTTGAGCGGTTGCCAAACCGCCGGTCCCGAAGTGACCGATCCGCCGCAAAAACAGGCTTCGGCCATCAAAAGCCAAGGCGGAGTTTACAAAGTGGGCAATCCTTATAAAGTTCTGGGACGATGGTATTACCCGAAAGAAGACTATTCTTATTCCGAAACCGGAACGGCCTCATGGTACGGTCCCGATTTTCATGCCAAGCGTACCGCAAACGGCGAAAAATATAATATGCACAGTTTAACCGCCGCACACCGTACGTTGCCGCTGCCGTCGATCGTCCGAATTACCAACCTGGAAAACGGCCGTTCACTGGTGGTACGCGTCAATGATCGCGGTCCTTATGCGCGCAACCGTATTGTCGACGTTTCGAAAAAAGTGGCCCAATTGTTGGGTTTTTTGGAGAAAGGAACCGCCAAGGTCCGGGTCGAGGTGTTGGAAAAAGAAAGCAAAAACCTCAAGGCGGCCTTGACCGGCAAAGCGTTGACCGCGGAAGTTACGGCGGCGCCGACGACGCAAATCGTCAGATCTGGAATCGGTGAAGATATTAAACCGCTGGCGGCGGCACCTGCGATTACGCCGGCGATGCCGTCGACGTCGTCTTACGATGATGAAGACGATTGTGATGCCGAAACTTCTCTGGCTGCCGGATATTATGTTCAGGCCGGCGCTTTTTCGAGTTATCAGGCGGCCAAAGGGTTGGCTTCGCGGTTGATGCGGTTTGGCAAAACACACGTTTTGAAAGCGGAGATCAACGGCCGGTTGTTCTACCGGGTTCGGGTCGGACCGTATAATTATCATGAAGAAGCGGTTGTCAGTCAGGCCAAAATCCGAAATTTCGGAATTCCTGCCGCTCATGTCGTTGAAAATTAGAGGAACCAAAATGAAACTGTATACTAAATGGATTTCTGCCGTTGTTGTCGCCGCTTTGTTGTCTTCTTCGGCGGCAGCGATGGAAACCAAAGCCAAAAACGTGATTTTGATGGATTATGACACCGGCGAATATCTTTATACCGAAAACGCTTTCGTGCCGGTGGCACCGGCTTCGATGAGCAAGCTGATGACTGTTTATATTTTGTTTGACAAGCTGAAAAACGGTTCGCTGTCACTGGAAGACGTATTTACGGTCAGTGAAAACGCCTGGCGTACCGGCGGCGCGGCCAGCGGCAGTTCGACCATGTTTTTGCCGGTGGGCGATAAAGTTACGGTCGAAAGCCTGATCAAGGGTATTATCATTCAATCGGGCAACGACGCCTGCATTACGGCAGCGGAGAATATTGCCGGTTCGGAAGAAAATTTTGCCGCGTTGATGAATGCAAAAGCCAAAGAACTGGGGTTGAAAAATTCGCATTTTGTCAACTCTACGGGGTTGCCGCATCCCGACCACCGTATGTCGGCCGAGGATTTGGCCAAGCTGGCGCGTGCGCTTATTCAGGATTTTCCGGAATATTACCCGGTGTTTGCACAAAAAAGTTTTACTTATCATAACATTGTTCAAGGCAACCGTAATCCCTTGCTTTACAGCATGCCGGATGCAGACGGTCTGAAAACCGGACATACGGCTGAGGCCGGTTTTTGCCTGACGGCTTCGGTCAAGCGCGGCGATCGTCGGCTGATCGGGGTTATGACCGGAATGAAGAGCAACAAGGAACGTTCGGAAGAAGCCGAAAAACTGATGAGTTGGGGATTTCGAGAGTTTGACAACTATAAAGTTTTCAAACAGTTTCAGCGGATTGTTGCCGCGCCGGTTTATATGGGAGAAGAGAAAAAAATTGATTTGATTGTCAACGAAGACGTCGTTCTGACACTCGCCCGCAGCAAGGCCCGGGAGGTTAAACTCACCGCTGTTTATGATAAGCCGGTTAAGGCGCCGATCAGTCAGGGCGACCGGTTGGGCGAAGTCAAAATCGAAATTCCCGGCGGCGAGACCAAAATTGTTCCTCTGTATGCCGATCACAGCGTGCGCAAACTGGGATTTTGGGGACGGATTATGAGCAATGTCAAATATCTTTTGTTCGGAGCAGAGTAATGAAAGGGCGTTTTATCACTCTGGAAGGCGGTGAAGGCACCGGAAAATCGACCCAGATAAAACTGTTGGCCGAGTGGCTGAATCGTTGCGGTGTGGAAACCGTGTTGACCAAAGAACCGGGCGGAACGCCGATCGGCCGCGAATTGCGGCAGATGCTGTGTACCGGCGACAAAGACAAATTTGACGCGGTGGCGGAGGCCCTGTTGTATTATGCAGACCGACGGATTCATATGCAGCAAAAAGTGCTGCCGGCGCTGGCGGACGGACAATGGGTGATCAGCGACCGTTTTGCCGATTCGACGATGGCTTATCAGTATTACGGTTACAATAAACGGGTGCCGAAGCAGATGCTGGAGCAGTTGTACGCGATGACGGTCGGCGAGTTTTATCCGGACCTGACGATTATTCTTGATCTGGATCCGCGCATCGGTTTGGAACGTTCGCTGCAGCGTAACGGCGCGGCCGAAGTCAAAGAGACCCGTCACGAAAGCAGAGGAAACGAGTTTCATCAAAATCTGCGGCGCGGTTTTTTGGAGATTGCGCAAACTTCTCCCCGTTATGTTGTGGTGAATGCCGATCAGAGCATTGAGCAATTGCATCATGACATTGTAAAAATTGTAGAAGAAAGGCTTTTGAAACCATAATGCCCGACCCTGTGCAAATTACTCCGAAAAACAATTATTTTCTGCTTGGCCAGGAAGAGGCGGAAAAAGCTCTTCTTGAAGCTTACAATTCCAACAAATTGCATAATTCCTGGCTGATTTCGGGCGTCAAAGGGATCGGGAAAGCGACGCTGGCTTATCGTTTTGCCCGTTTTCTGCTGGATGAAAAACGTCGTGTTTTTGCGCCGGCGGCAACGCTTGCCACCAGTCCGGACAGCCGCAGCAATCTGTTGATCAGTTCCAACTCTCATCCCGATTTTAAAGTGATTGAACGCGATTTTATTGAAACCGACCGCAAAAAGGTTTTGAAAGCGATCAAAGACGGCTCGGCAATGGATGAAGACGAATTGAGAAATCTGAAAAAATCGGCTTTTATTCGTATTGACGACGTGCGCGGGATTAATGAGTTTTTTTCCAGAAAGTCCTCGGATGACGGCTGGCGGGCGGTGGTGATTGACAGTATTGACGACATGAATTCGGCCAGTGCCAACGCGTTGTTGAAAATACTCGAAGAACCGCCGGCCAAAAGCATTTTGATGTTGATCAGCCATAATATCGGGCAACTGCTGCCGACGATCCGTTCCCGCTGTACAAAGCTGGTTTTAAAACCGTTGGCCGATAACACGGTGGCAAGCCTGTTGCGGCGTTATCGTTCCGATTTGGACGAAAACACGATCAAAGGGCTGGCAAAAATTGCCGGCGGCAGTATCGGCAAGGCGCTCAACTATGCCGATTGCGGCGCGTTGGAACGTTACGGCCGGCTAAGCGACATAATTTATGCCGGAGACCGTTTTAAACTGCAGGATGTGCTTGACTGGACGGAGGAAGCAACCGTTTCGGAAGAGAGCTTTGACCTGGCGGCGGAGTTGGTGTTGAAATTCTGCTCCGATCATATTTTGGAGAGCCGCAATATTGAAGAAACGGCGCGAGCCTGGGAAGAAGCGGTCAGGATTTTGCGTCAGGTCAACGGATTGAATATGGATAAAAAACAGGCTCTGATAAATATCATTGCCAATTTGTGTAAAATAATGTGAGGATAAAATGCTGGTCGACAGTCACTGCCACTTGGATTATAACGATTTTGAAGAAGATTTTGATGAAATTTTGCACCGTATGAAAGAAAACGGAATTACCGCGGCATTAAATGCGGGAAATAACATTGATAATCTGGACGAACAGCTGAAGTTATCGGAAAAATATCCTTTTATTTATACGGCAGTCGGCGTGCACCCGCATAATGCGGATGAATATACATCGGTAACGGCCGCCGAGCTGATTGAAAAAAGCCGTCACAAAAAAATTGTGGCGATCGGCGAATGCGGTCTGGACTATTACTACGATTACAGCAGCCGGGAAAACCAGCTCAAACTGTTTATCGAACAAATCAAAGCGGCTCAGGAGACCGGATTGCCGCTGATTATCCATACCCGGGACGCCGATGACGATACGATCGGCATTTTGTCGGAACATTACAAAAAAGCGCCGTTCAACGGTGAAATTCATTGTTTTTCCGGTTCCCGCCGATTAGCGGAATTTGCCCTTTCAATCGGTTTTTATATCTCGGCTTCTGGTATAATCACTTTTAACAAAAGTTCCGAATTGCGGGAAATCTTTGCCGATCTTCCGATGGACCGGCTGTTGGTGGAAACCGATTCTCCGTTTTTGGCCCCGGTACCGTTGCGCGGACATCGGAACGAACCGGCAAACGTTCGTTATGTGGCGGAGAAACTGGCGCAAATCAAAAATATTTCGTTGGAAGAGGTGGCAAAAATTACTTCCGAGAATTTTTATCGGCTGTTCCGTAAGGCAAGTGACAAAGGGAGGTATGAATTTTAATGTATAAGATGACCATACTCGGCAGCGGTGCTGCTCCCGGCGTACCGGCTGTCGGCAGCGGGTGGGGAAACTGCGATCCGTCGGTTGCCGAAAACCGTCGGACGCGAACGACTTCTTGTCTGGAATATAAAAATACCCGTATTTTGATCGACACCTCGCCGGATTTGCGTCAACAGCTGCTGGCGAGCGGAGTCCGGAATGTGGACGGGATTGTCTATACTCATGCCCATGCCGATCATCTGCACGGTATTGACGAATTGCGGGAGATTAACCGCGCCGAAAACCGCAGCCTGAATTTTTATGCCACTGCGGAGACGATCGCAACGATCCGGGAGCGTTTTCCTTATTTGATTGCAACTCCCGGACATGACAACGATGTCAGTTGTGAACCGAGTTTGGTGGCGAATACGATTGAATATTATCGGCCGTTTATGCTGAAAGATTTAAAGATTACGCCGATCCGGCTGTTGGGACACAATATGCCGACGACGGGTTATGTTTTTAATGACGGAGAAATTGTGTATATTGCCGATTATCGGAAAATTGACGAGGCAGCCTTCAACTGTATCACCCGTCCGGTCAAATTGTTGATTTTGCCGCTGACAACGCCGGAAGGCGGGTGTCATCATGCCGGGCTGGACGATATCCTGCACGATGCCGAACGGATTGCGCCGCAGCGGGTTGTGATCAATCATATGGCGGTGGAATGCGATTATCGGGAAATTGACCGTTTGACGCCGCAAAATGTGACGCCGGCGTTTGACAATATGAGTATAATTTTGGATGAGGAAAAGTAAAATGTTATGTATTTATCATATTGCCGATCATGACGGCAAAGGGTCGGGAGCGGTTGTCAAAAGCGTCTATCCGCAGATTGAACTGCTGGGGCTGAATCATGATATGGAAATCCCTTATCACGAAATTGAAAAGCATGACATGGTAGTGGTGTGCGATTTTGCCTTGCCGGTGAAATATATGTTTGAGTTGAGCAATAAGATTGATTTTACCTGGATTGATCATCATGCTTCGGTGATTGAAGAATATGAGGCCATGCTGAGGGAGGGGGCAAAACCGATCAAAGGTTTGCGGCGGATCGGCACGGCAGCGATTGAACTGACGTGGAACTATTATTATCCCGACCGGCCGGTTCCGTTGGGCGTGAAGCTGCTGGCACAGCATGACATTTTTGATTTGCGAGATCCCCGGGTTGAACCGTTTGAATATGCCATGCAGTCGTTTGGGCAAAACCGGCCCCAGGACAAAATTTGGCAGGAACTTTTTAACGGAGATCTGGATGTCGACAAAATGATTGAGGAAGGAAAAAGAATCTTGTCGTGGATCAACACGCGTAATTATCATTTGGTGCGCAGCATGGCTTTTGAGGCGGAAATCGACGGTTTGAAATGTATTTGTTCCAATATGCCGCAGGGACGGTCCTCTTTCTTTGATACTTTAGAAAATATAAACAGTTACGATGTTATGATAAACTTTTACATGAACAAAAAACGACGTTGGAACCTTTCTTTTTATTCAAGCAAGCCGGATGTTGACGTCTCCAAAATCGCCGCACGTTTCGGCGGCGGCGGCCATAAAGGTGCCGCCGGTGCCTCTTCTTTGGAACAGCTTCCCGATTTTATCGTCAAAGCCGTGCAATAAATATGGTTTTCGCTTGAATTTTATGCGGAGACCGTTTAGCTTAAATATTATAGAAAATTTATAAATCGGGGGAAACACGATGTTTTTCAAAAAAAAGCAAAAAGAGGACAATATAGGTTCGCCCAGCCAATGGGGCGCAGTTTTGCATAAAACGGTGATGTTTGTCACTTATCCGTTTCGCAAGCCTTTGTATCTTTTGTTGCTGCTGGTATTGATTTTGGCGGCGGCTTATGCCGTCCCGGTTTATTATCACAAGGTTAAGCCGCTCGAGGTTCATACCTGGTATCTCGAAAAAATCAAAAATATCGATAAGGAAAGTTTTTCTCAGGTTTCCGACAAGTTTTCGAGTTTTCTGAACAAAATTCCGGCCTTGGCCGAAAAGCCGGGTAAAGGAACCGATCGTCTGGTAGAAGTGGCGCCGAGTGCCAAAGAAGTGCGCCGTCAGATCTTCCGCGCCGCATCGGGAAGCAAGACCCAGCGGGTGGATGTTTTGGCGCAGGAAGCCGACAACGTCGTTGCCGTAACGCCCCCGGCGCCCTTGCTGCCGGAAGAAACGACGGAAAGGACGGAAGCGGCTGTTTCGTCAAATGTCGGAAATCAGGCTGACGGCAGATACTCTCAGGCAACGGAAAGACCTGTTATTGTGAAAAAAGTTTCGGAAGCGGAAGGCGATGTGCTGCGTTATCTGGATACGCCGGTAGAAATTTCGGGACCGGTTAAAATTCATAATGCCAACGAAATGGAGGTCGGCGGGACCTATCTGTTTTTGTACGGCGTATATTCCAATCCGCGCAATGCCCGCGGCGTTAAAGCGGCGGTCTTTTTGAAAGATGCCCTGAAAGGGGAGAATATTCGCTGCAAAATTGTTGCTTATACCAAAGACGAGGTTGCGACCGGAGAGTGTTTTTACGAAGATATCAGCATCAACGACATACTGGTCGAACGCGGTTATTCTGACCGGGTTGCTCTGGAATAGAGATCGGCGTCTCGTATGTGGCAAGTGGTTTTAATGATCAACGGCTATTTTATCAGCATTCTCGGTGCTGCGATGCTGGTTGTTGCCGGCTATGACATTTATACAACTTCCGCTTCCTGGTCATATTTTCTCAATTCGGCGATGTTTTGCCTGTTTATCGGTTTATCGCTTTTTCTTTCCAACCGGGCCCCGATAAAAAGCATCAGTATCCGACAGGGATATTTGCTGACCACCAGCAGTTGGGCGGCGGTTTCGCTGTTGTCGGCCATTCCTTTTGTTTTGTACGGCAGCACGTCAAATTTTCATGACGCTTTGTTTGAGGCGGTGTCGGGCCTTTCGACGACCGGCGCGACCATACTCAATGATATTGAAAGTCTTCCCAAAGCGGTTTTGTTGTGGCGCTCAATGCTTACGGCAATGGGCGGCATCGGCATTGTGATGTTTGCGGTGGCGCTGCTGCCGTTTTTGGGGATTGGCGGCATGCAGATGTTTCAGCGTGAAAATTCCGACCTTAACGATAAGTTTATGCCCAAGTTTCATTATATTGCCAAGCGGATTTTTCTGGTTTATCTGTTTTTTTGCGTTTTGTGTGCCGTTTGTCTGTATTTTGCGGGGATGGGCTGGTTTGATGCGATTAACCATGCAATGTCAACGATTGCTACCGCCGGTTTCTCCACCAAAAACAAATCAATTCTCTATTTTGACAATGTGAAAATCGAAGCGGTTATTTCGGTCTTCATGTTGCTGGGGGCGCTGCCGATGACTTTTTACATTGTTTTGCTGCAAAACAAGTTTCATCAGTCGTTGCGGACGGAACAAGTTGTCAGTTTTTTAAAAGTGCTGTTCTTTTTTATTGTCGGAACGTCCTTTTGTCTGGTATTTATGGGCGTATACGACAACTTTTGGACGGCGTTGCGTTATGCTTCGTTCAATATTATTTCAATTACAACCTCAACCGGCCTGACTTCGGTGAATTATCTGGCCTGGGGGGTATTGTTTCAAACTCTGTTTATCATATTTGCCTTTACCGGCGGTTGTACCGGATCGACGGCCGGTTCGGTTAAGATATTTCGTTGGCAGGTTTTGTGGGCTTACCTCAAACAATCAATGATTACGGCAGTTGATCCCAACCGGGTGGTGCCGGTCAAAGTAAAACAATATACGATGGATCCGGGAATTATTTCGTCGGTTTTGGTGTTTGTGATATCGTTCTTCGGGGTGATTATGGCGGTTGCGCTGCTGCTGGCGTTTACCGGGCTTGATTTTGCCACTGCCTTTAGCGCCGCCGTTGCCACGGTTACCAACTCGGGGCCGGGAATTGTCGCTTCGATCGGTCCGGACGGCAATTATGCGTCACTTTCCGTTGTGGCCAAATATGCCCTGATGGCAGCGATGCTGCTGGGACGTTTGGAAGTTTTGACGGTGTTGGTTGTATTTACCAAAAACTTTTGGAGGAAATAAAATGCTGGGACAAAACGGATATGTTAACGGAACCATGACCAAGGACGAAACGATCAAGGTGCAGGCCAAATATCATTGGATTAAGTGGCTGTGGTTTTATTTCATGTTTGCAACTCTCGGGTTGGTGGCGCTGGCTTGTATTTCGCTTGCCTTCACTTTTTATTTTAACAAAGATATTGAAGCGGCGGCGGGGTTGGCGGTTTTGGGAAGCCTTTTAGGGGTTTATCCGTTTGTTTTGTATTTGTCCTTGCATCTGACCGAAATGGTTTGTACCAATCGCCGGGTGGTGTATAAAACCGGAATTATCTCAATAAAAACCGAAGAAATAAAGACCGAGCGGATCGAATCAATCCAGATTAAACAAACTTTCTGGGGCAGGGTGTTAGGCTACGGCAACATTCTCTTTTCGGGAACCGGCAGTGCCAAAGTCGAATTTTATGATGTTGACAATCCGCTGCAGGTAAAAGCCAGAATAGAAGAAGCCGTCGATGAGAGCAACCGCGAACGCGACGTACGGCCGCATGAAAATAACCGGGATTAGGGGCGGTTGCCGAAAAAAGGTCTGCGTTCAAAATATAAAAACTGCCCGGAAAGCCGGGCAGAAACAGAACCGGAAAGCTGCATATCTACACTTTTCGGGTATCGGCGATAATTTGCAAAATAACATCCGCCGCTTTTTCGCTTGGGGTTTGTTCGCCCACCCCCAATACTTCGCGCACTTTCTTAAAGCCTTCCGCCTGATGACGGTAAAAGCTGTCTTGCTCAAGAAAACGGTTGATGTATAAGACGATGTTTGATGCCACGCATCTTTCCTGCAACAGTTCGGGAACAATTTCGCGACCGAGCAGGATGTTTGAAAGATTAACAAACTGAATGTGCAAAAAGTGTTTGACCAACGCCGCGGTTACCGGCGCAACCTTATAACCGATCACGTGCGGCACATCGGCAATTGCCAGTTCCAAGGCTACGGTTCCCGAAGCGGCAATTGCGGCGGCGGCGGCACTCATCGCGTTGTGGCGATCTTCTTCGCCTTCCACCACCAACACGGGCAGCGGATTATTCTTGAGCATGTTTTTAACCCGAGCCGCCACTGTTTTAACCGTCGGAATAACAAAAAACAGTTCCGGATGCTGTTGCTTCAGCATTTGTGCGGCTTCCAAAAATATCGGCAGCAGCCGCGACACTTCGTTATGCCGCGATCCCGGCAGCAGGCAAATGATTTTTTGCGCGGCGTCGATGCTGTATTTGCGACGGAAAATTTCCCGATCGCCGTGAACCACCGGACTTTCGATAACCGGATGGCCGACAAAAGTGGTCGGCAGCCCGTAAGGCGTGAAATATTTCGGTTCCTGAGGAAGCAGAGTAAGGAGATGATCAACGTATTTGTACATGGTACGGGCGCGTTTCTTTTTCCAGGCCCAAACCTGCGGCGCCACATAGTGAATTTGCGGAATGCCGGTTTTGAGGGCACGCAGTTTCTTTTGTACCCGGCTGCCGAAACTCCAACTGTCGATGGAGATGACAACATCGGGACGAATGCGGACAATGTCGTCAACGGTTTGTCCGATTCTTTTGAGAACTCTCGGAATACTGGGAATAACTTCACAAAGTCCCATAATGGCGAGTTCGGAAATATCAAACAAGGAGCTCATGCCTTCTTTTTCCATCGTGTCGCCGCCGATACCGAAAAACTCGGCTTTGCCGCCGGTTTTTTTCTTGATTGCCCGCATCAGCCGGGCACCGAGGGCATCTCCGGAAGGTTCTCCGGCAATCAGATAAATTTTCAAATTATTGTTCAAGATAATCTCCCGGTTCAATTCCGATAATAAACAGGCCGGCTTTGTCGGCGGCGCGGATGACTTCCGCTTCGTCGACGATCAGCGTATTTCCGGCATGAACGGCCAGCCCGTTCAAACCGCTGGCTTGGGCGTTTTCAACGGTTCGGGTGCCGATGGTCGGTAAGTCAATCCGCATATCCTGCTGGGGTTTGCGCAATTTTACCAGAACACCGCCGTTTCCTTTGCGTTTATAGGCGCTGCAGCGTTTGATCAGTTCATCGGTTCCTTCGATGGCCTCCACGCCCAATACCAACCCTTGTTGCACGATAACCGACTGTCCGATGTCAAGTCTCCCTAATTCAAAGGCTGCCGCAACGCCGCGGCGGATATCGACATAGTCGTCTTTGCCGGGTTTGACTTTTCCGAGAATGCCCGGGCGGACCAAAATGTTGTTCATGACTTCGTGAATGCCGACTACCCGCATTTTTTCGGCTTCTATTTCCTTAATTAAGGCGCGCAGAATTCCGTCGTCGCCGAGAGCCTTAACGCCGATTTTGGTAAAAAAGGCGGTGGTGCGCATATCGGGAATCAGTTCTTTGAAACTTGGACGGCGGATGGTGCCGATCATAACCACTTCTTCGACTTTTTCGTCGCGAAAGCGCTTAAAGCCGGTGCCGGCCTGACCGAGACGGATCCATAAGTGCGGAATTTCGTCATTAAACAGGGCCGGATCGGCATTGCCTTCAATGGCAATAACGAAAAAGTCGCGCCCGACAGTTTGGCAATGGCGAATCAAACTGCGGGGGAGACTTCCTCCCCCGGCAATAATTCCCAGTTTTTTGGCTTTGTCTTCCATCGGATCTCCCGTTACATTTCGGCCGTCATGATGTTGCGGCGGCCTTTGAGCGCTTCGTCGATAAAGGCGATCATTTCCATGATCATGGCGTCGTCCTTATATTTTTCGTGCGCTTCGGCCAGACGTTCGACGAAAGTGCCGTTTTTGCCTTTGAAAATAAACATAAAAGCGCGGGTAATGCTTTTAACGGTCGCTTCTTCGAAACCGCTGCGTTTGAGGCCGATAACGTTCAGTCCGCGCAGTTTTCCGCGTTCGCCGGTAACAATGCCGAACGGAATAACGTCGCGGTCAACGCCGGACAAGCCGCCGATCATAGCCTTGCGGCCGATGCGGCAGAATTGGTGTACGGCCGAGTTGCCGCCCAAAATGGCGCCGTCGCCGACCCGTACGTGTCCGCCGATGACGGCGTTGTTGGTCATAATAACGTTGTTGCCGACCACACAGTCGTGAGCGACGTGGCAGTTAACCATAAACATGCCGTTATCGCCGACAGTGGTGGTAAAGTGTTCTTTGGGCGTGCCGCACTGCATGGTTACGTTTTCGCGGATGATGTTGTTTTTGCCGATAATCAATTTGGCTTCGGGCTGAAACTCATTGCCGTGGTCCTGCGGGCCGCCGCCGAGAACCGCACCCGGAAATACGATCGTGCCTTCGCCGATGGTGGTATCGTTCATAACCGTGACGTTAGAAATCAATTGGACGTTTTCCATAATTTTGGCTTTGGAACTGATAACGCAGAAAGGTCCGATTTTGGCACTGGAGGCAATTTGGGCACCGTCTTCAATGACGGCGGTAGGGTGAATGTTGGTCATGGGTTTAGATCCTTAAGTTTTATGGTTAATGTTATTAGTGGTAACTTACAAAGATATGCTTGTAAAGTAAAAACACAAAAGTTTACCATATATTTCAGTTTCTTTTGCCGCCGAATAGAGATTTGCTGCTGCCATAAAAAAAGAGAGCGCCGTCGGGCACTCTCTTTCAAAGCTGCGGACACTCAGGTCCTTAATCGGAGACTTTCCTGCCGAGCAGGTCAAGAACCCGATTGTAGGCCCTCATTTTTCCGACTTTGTAATCCGATGTGTCTTCTTTGTTTCCGCGGCTCAGCTTTTGCTGGTCACAGAACTGCATCTGCAGTTTTTTCAGCTTGTCTTTGGAAACGTTGTCGGCCAGGTCTCCCATCATTTCGAGAATGGTGTCGACTTCGGCGCTGTACTGGTTCCGACTGCTGGAGCGGGTAACGATAACGATCACGGCAACAATGGCAATGACCAGAAAGAAGAATACGATTAAATAAGGCATAATTATTGTATTAAAGGTTATTTTATGACTTCTATCATGCTCCGTTTTTTGTCTAAAGTCAACAAAAATCATTTTGACTAAAACATAAAGACAAAAAAAGTCCTGCGCTGCGGCAGGACTTGGGAAAACCGAGAATTTTATTTTTTGTTGGGCTTGACATAGGCCAGTGCGGCGTGTTCTTCGCAATAAGTTTGTCCGACTCTTACTTTGCGGCCGCAAAAACGAAAGCTTTCGTCTTTGGGATCACCGATCGGCCAACGGCAGGTGTGATTGTCAAGATCCGTCAATTTAACATCCCCCGAAGCGGCATTTTTGGCCGGGGTGGGACGGAAACCGGTACTTGCGGGCAGTGTTGCCGCGCCGGTCTTTTCTTCGTCGCGGGAAGATTTTTTGTCTGCTTTAAGTTTGGCAACGGGTGTTTTTTCGACAACGTTTTCTGAGCTGTCATCTTCTTTTTTGCGGATCGGAGAGGGGCGTGCGTCCAGTTGCAGGCGGTGAACCTTGCCGACGATGGAGTTTTTGGAAACGCCGAGGCGTTTACCGATTTCTCCGGTAGTCAACCCCTGTTTCCACATGATTTTGAGGTCTTCAACCATTTTGTCTGTCCAGGCCATAGCGGCATCTCCCTTAAAAAGTTAACGTACAAAGGAATAGTAAATCAATATTTTTGACGAGTCTAGCATTTTCTTTGTCAGAAGTTCTTTATTAATGGAAATATTGGTGTATAATTTATAAGAATTGAGAAATACGGAAAATGCCATGAGATTTATATATGCCTGTTTGGTCCTGACGACCGTTGTTTTCGGAAGCGCGGCTGCGGAAGCGGTGACGCCGGCAGATTATGCCGGGCGGTTTGAAGTGGATATGAAAGAAGATATTCCGCCGCTGGAGGAACTGCGGAAAATGTTTGCCCCCAAACCGGTTTATGACCGTAAGTTTGATTATTTCTGGAATATCGGCAAAATATTTGACAAGGGTTTTGCCCAGACGATCCGCAGTTACGGAACCCGCCAAACCCGATTGAAATGGCCCGGTGAGGAGACAATGCTGGAGCAGCTCAAAAACACGCCGAAAGAGTATTATCCGTACATCGGTCCCTATTTGCACACAATTCCGGGCATTTCGGAAAAAGTTCTCAACCTTCCGGGGATCAAGGAAACCAAAAACCGGTTTCCGAAACGCGTTGCGCCCCAGTTGGCGGATATCGAAAACCTTGAGTTTATGTCTCCGGCGTTGTATTTTGCGTTGATGCCCGAATTGTGGAAAGACAATGATGTCAGCCGGGAAAAAATGAAATTTCAGCGGTTGCCGCAAACCAACCGTTATGATACCAAATTTATCAAAAAAGTGATGGAAACGGTACCGCCGGAAGATTATGCGCCGGGGGCAACGCCGCAGGAACCGCTGCAAAGCCGATTGCGGACAATTTCGCCCGACGCGACATCGCCGCTGACCGGAAAGGACGTTCAGGCGGTGGTCCGCAGTCTGGAAGCGTTGGCGGATTATGGGGAGAACATCAACAACAAGGCTAAAATCATTGAAGCCGGCGCATTGCTGGATGCGTGGGAAAATTCGAAAGGAACCGGTGCCATTCTGCCCAACATCAAAGATTTGGTCAATCCGTGCCAGCGGCTGGTGCAAAAAATCCGGATGCAGGGAATGGAACACGAATTCAGCGCAATTATCGCCGGAGAAGGCTTTAATATGGAAGAATGGGCCTATACCTGTGACAAGACGATTAAGGCTTACCGGGTTTTGAGGATGTCAACTCCGGAACTGATGACGCTGCTTTTGTATAAGAGAAACGTCTACCAAAACCAGCTTAACGCCTATCCCGAAAAGATTGCGCCGAGCGTGGCCGTGACAATGCAAAGCATGGTGGAAATGTACAAAGCGCCGCTGAATGACGTTCTGGAAGTTAAAAAGAACCACCAGGCCGTCAAGGACGCTTTTGAGAAGATAAGGTACCGAATCGTCTTTCAACCGATATTTTTAAAATAATATTACATAAAAACAGTTTATTATAATGTTTAAAAACAGATTTTTATTGCAATCGGACGGTAAAAAGGCTATAGTTCGGGCAAAATTTTGTTTTAATTAACTACGAAGGTAAAAAAAATGGCAAGAGTAACAGTCGAAGACTGCATTGATAAAATTCCCAACCGTTATGAACTGCTGATGGTCGCAACTCAGCGTGCCAAGGACATATCGGCCGGTTCGCCGATCGCGGTTTCGCGCGATAATGACAAAAACCCGGTGATCGCTTTGCGCGAAATTGCCGAAGAAAAGGTCAATATCGAAGATTTGCAAAAATCTCTGGTGATGGGACTGCAGAAATATGTCGAAGTTGAGGAACCGGAAGAAGAAGAAATGGAGATTCTGGCGGCGGAAAAAGAGCTTTCCGAACTGGACGAACAGTTCTCGGGGCTGTTGCTGGACAATGAAATGTCTGACGCAATGCAGGTTCACGGCGTTGACGACGATAATTTGGATCTGGACAGCGACGAAGCCGTTGATGCCGATCTGGACGTTGATTTGGACGGCGAAGACGAAGATCTCGGTTTTGACGATGCCGCCGAGATCGGTGACGACAATCTGGATGAATTTGACGAATAGTCACGAGCTGGAATATACGGGCCGATGTTAAGACAATATGAATTAGTCGATTTGGTGAAATCTTATGATCCGGACGCCGATGAAGACGCGCTGAACCGCGCTTATGTTTTTGCAATGAAAAAACACGGGGCGCAGCTTCGGGCTTCCGGCGACCCGTATTATTCCCATCCGGTCGAAGTGGCCGGTATTCTGACCAAGTTTAAGTTGGACGGTTCCTCCGTTATTGCGGGTTTGCTGCATGACACGGTCGAAGACACCGATACCACGGTTGAGGAAGTGCGCCAGTTGTTCGGCGATCAGGTCGCCTCGCTGGTGGACGGTTTGACCAAGTTGGCGATGATTGAACAAAAATCGACTTATACCAAACAGGCGGAAAATTTTCGCAAATTGCTGCTGGCGATGTCGGAAGACATCCGGGTATTGCTGATCAAGCTGGCCGACCGTTTGCACAATATGCGCACGCTGCATTTTCTGGCACCGGAAAAAAGAACCCGGATTGCCCGCGAAACACTGGATATTTATGCGCCGCTGGCTGAGCGCATCGGTATGCAGGAAGTTAAAAGCGAGTTGGAAGAACTGGCGTTTTGCGAGCTTTACAAAGAAGCCCACGATTCTATTATCGCCCGTTTAAATTTTCTGCGCGAGCAGGGCAGCAATCTGGTGCCGAAAATTATCGAAAGCCTCAAAAAAGACATGGCCGAAAACGGGGTTGTCTGTCAGGTGACCGGTCGCGAAAAAACGCCGTATTCGATTTGGCGCAAAATGCAGCAGAAAAATGCCTCGTTTGAACAGCTGTCCGACATCATGGCTTTTCGCATTTGCGTTAACGACATTGCCACCTGTTATCAGGCGCTGGGAATCATTCACAGCAAGTATCATATGGTGCCGCGGCGGTTTAAAGATTATATCTCTACGCCCAAACCAAACGGTTATCAATCGATTCATACCGGCGTGATCGGACCGGCCAACACCCGTATCGAAGTTCAGATCCGTACTTATGAAATGCATGAAATTGCCGAAAAGGGAATTGCCGCCCACTGGGCTTACAAACAGGGACAAAAGGCAGAAGGCAAAAATTTCCGCTGGATCAGAGAGTTGCTGGAGATTTTGGAACGCGCCTCCAATCCGGAGGAATTTTTGGAAAACACCAAGCTCGAAATGTATAACGATCAGGTGTTTTGTTTTACCCCGAAAGGCGATTTGATCGGGTTGCCGATTAATTCGACCCCGGTGGATTTTGCTTATGCTGTCCATTCTTCGGTCGGCGATACCTGTGTCGGTGCCAAAATCAACGGTGAGATCAAGCCGTTGCGGACGGTTTTGCAAAACGGTGACCAGGTGGAGATTCTCACTTCAAAAGCGCAGCATCCGTCCACGGAATGGGAACGTTTCGTGGTTACCGGAAAAGCCAAAGCGGCAATTCGCCGTTATGTACGTTCTTCCAAACGTGACCAGTTTATTGTGCTGGGTCAGGAAATTTTGGAGAAAATGTTTAAGAACGAGGGGCTGGAGTTTTCGGAAAAGGGCTTGACTGCGGTTATGCCGAACTTTGAGGCAGAATCGGTCAATGATATCTATGCCAAAGTCGGCGAAGGACTGGTCAGCGGCTGGGATGTTATGAAGGCTGTTTACCCGGCTTATAAGCAATCCAAGCTGGAAAAAGTGGTCAAAGCGATCAAGGTTCCGAGTTTTCAGAAGATCAAAAAGAAAAACACCGAACCGTTGAAGATTGAAGGGCTGATTCCGGGAATGGCAATGCATTTTGCCGGTTGCTGTCATCCGCTGCCCGGTGACCGGATTGTCGGAATTGTGACCACCGGGAAAGGCGTGGCGGTACATACGGTCAATTGCAAGTCGTTGGAACGTTTTGCCGACGAACCCGAACGATGGCTTGACATTGCGTGGGGCGAGGGCGCCGAAAACCAGACTCATACCGGACGCCTGAAACTGATTTTGAGCAACGAACCGGGCAGTTTGGGCGAAATCTCGAATCTGATGGCGCGCAATAATGCCAACATTTCCAACCTGAACATTGTCTACCGCACCGTCAGTTACTTTGAAATTATTGTCGATGTAGAAATTAAAAATTTGGATCATCTGAATTTGGTGATTGCGGATTTGAAATCGTCAAAAGTCGTAAGTTATGTGGCAAGGTCAGCCTGACAGAAGGAGATGAAATTTGTTTAGTCGCAAAAAACCGTTAAACTGGAAGCAAAAACTGAAAGGCTGGTTTTGGCCGAAGTTGGGCTGGAGACGTTACGGACAATATATCGTGGCAAAACTCAGCCGGCTGGGCGGAACGCCGCATTCGATTGCTGCCGGGGTTGCCTGCGGCGTTGCAATTTCTTTTACGCCGTTTGTCGGTTTTCATTTTGTTCTGGCAGCCGTTACCGCCTGGATTGTCCGGGGCAACATTTTGGCCAGTGCGCTGGGAACGGCGGCGGGTAATCCGTGGACGTTTCCGTTTATCTGGGTTGCCACGCTTTATACCGGCCGGTGGTTTTTGGGCGAGCACGAAACCGGAAAAGTTGAATTTGTGAGTATTTTTGAAAAAGCCATGCACGCTTTGATGACGTTTGATTTTTCGGCGTTTGCCGGTGATGTGTGGCCGATCATTTTTCCGATGATGGTCGGATGTATTCCTTATTATATTGTTGCCTGGATCGTAACTTATTATGTGTTTAAAAAAGCGTTGGAAGGGATTAAGCGGGCCAAACGCAATAAAAAAAGTATCAATAAGGTGTAGCATGATTATCGGGTTGGGCAGCGACATTTGTAATATCAAACGGATTGAACAGGCATATGCGAAGTTCGGCGAACGTTTTTTGCAACGGTGTTTCGGCAAACAGGAGCAGCGGGAGCTGGAGCTTTTGCGTGACCGGCCGCAGCGCTTTGCCGCTTCGTTAGCCAAACGCTTTGCCGCCAAAGAAGGGTTTGTGAAAGCGATGGGAACCGGTTTTGCTCACGGCGTGGCGTGGTCGGAAATCGAAATTGTCCATCATGCAAGCGGACGACCGATGTTTCATATTTCGGGAAAGGCTGAAGAAATTTTGAAAAAAATTATTCCCGCATCCCGTTTGTGGGTGAGTCTCAGCGACGATTATCCGCTGGCTCAGGCCGTGGTGGTGATTGAAAGTTGTTAGCTTTTGGTTGATAAAATAAAAATAAAGATTAGTATGTCAAAAAACGCAGGAGATAGAGGAATTATGGAAAAAGAAGAAAATATGTCGGAAACGATTAAGACGATTATTTATGCAATTGTTATTGCCGTTTTAATCCGCAGTTTTTTGTTTGAGCCGTTCAAAATACCGTCGGGATCAATGTATCCCAATTTGTATGTGGGCGATTTTTTGTTTGTTTCCAAATACACCTACGGTTACTCCAAACATTCCTTTCCTTTCAGCCTGCCGTTGTTTGAAGGGCGGATTTGGAGTGACGAACCGCGGCAGGGAGACGTGGTGGTGTTCAAGTTTCCGAAAGACAACCGTACCGATTTTATCAAAAGAATTATCGGTTTGCCGGGTGACAAAATCAAACTGGAAGACGGCCGGTTGTATGTAAACGGGAAAATGCTGGAACGTACGGAAGGCGAAAATTTTGTTTTGCGCAATCCTTTCGGGCACGCCGAACGATATCATCAATATGAAGAAACGCTGCCCAACGGCGTAAAACATACCATTTTGGAAATTTCCGACAGCGAGCGCGAAGACAATTTTCCCGAAGTGACGGTCCCGGACGGCAATTTCTTTGTGATGGGCGACAACCGTGACCGTTCGGATGACAGTCGGGTAAACGTCGGTTTTGTTCCGGCGGAGAATTTGGTCGGCAAAGCGCGTTTTCTTTTCTTTTCTTATGATCCTAACGAGGGCGCCTGGTATAAGCCATGGACCTGGGCCAAAAAGATCAGATGGCGTCGCCTGTTTAGCAAAATCAATTAATTTGTGCCGTAACGGCCGGAGAAAAAAATGAGAGAGTTGGAAGCAAGTCTGAACTACAGTTTCAAAAATCCGCATTTGCTGCATCAGGCATTGACTCATACCAGCAAAACCGGAAAATTGTCAGAAAATTACGAACGTTTGGAGTTTTTGGGAGACCGTGTGCTTGGTGTTTCGGTTGCGGAGATGGTTTATAAGGTTTTTCCGGACGAGCCGGAAGGAAACCTTTCGCAGCGTTTTATGGCGCTGGTTTGCAAAGAAACCGTAGCCGAAATGGCGCTTAAGCTGGGACTGGATCGTTATATAATGGCGGAAAGCATTGACGTACGCCATAATGACAACGTGTTGTGTGACGTTTGTGAAGCCGTGATCGGCGCCCTGTATCTGGACGGCGGTTGCGAAACGGCGATTCATTTTGTGCAGCAACACTGGCGGCCGTTAGTGGATACCCATACCCGACCGCCCAAAGACGCCAAGACGCAGCTGCAGGAAGCGGCTCATGAAAAAGGATTGTCCGCGCCGCGATATGCGGAGATCGGCCGCGAAGGGGTTGAGCATAATCCGGTTTTTCATATGCAGGTTGAAATAGACGGCATTGAACCGCAATCAGGCAGCGGCCGGAACAAAAAGATGGCGGAACAAAACGCAGCTGAGAAGATGCTGGCGTTGTTGGGAGTGGAACATGGAAACAAATAACGACCGGCCGAGCCGTTGCGGATTTGTCAGCCTGATCGGGGCGCCGAATGCCGGAAAATCGACCGTTACCAACAATTTTGTCGGTTCAAAAGTGTCAATTGTGTCTCCTAAGGCACAAACTACCCGAACTTTGGTCAAGGGAATCGGGATTTATGACAATACGCAGATTATTTTCCTTGATACGCCGGGGATCTTTAAGCCGAAACGCCGTTTTGACCGCTCGATGGTCGCATCGGCCTGGAGCGGTGCCGCAGACGGTGACATTCTTGTATTGGTTGTAGATGCCAAACGCGGTTTTGATAACGAGACCCGCGCGATTATAGACGAGTTGAATCAGCAAAATCGTACCGCAGTTTTGCTGCTGAATAAGATTGATCTGATTGCCAAAGAAAAGTTGTTGCCGCTGGCAGCGGCGTTGAACGCTTACGGCAATTTCGACGAAACGTTTATGGTTTCGGCAGCCACCGGCGAACATATTGATGATTTCTATCGTTATCTGGCCGACCATCTGCCGGAATCGCCCTGGTATTATCCCGAAGAACATATGTCTGATTTGCCGCTTCGTCTGTTGGCGGCGGAAATTGTGCGGGAAAAACTCTTTTTGTACTTGCAGGAAGAACTTCCTTATTCGCTCACCGTAGAACCCGAACTGTGGGAACGGCGTTCCGACAATTCGATCCGTGCCGAAATGACGATTTTTGTTGAACGGGAAGGGCAAAAGAAAATTATTGTCGGCCGCGGCGGCGAGATGATCAAAAAGATCGGACAAACGGCCCGGTTGGAGTTGGAAGAATTGCTGGAAGAGCGTATCCATCTTTTTTTGTTTATTAAAGTGCGCGAGAATTGGAGTGAGGATCCGGCCCGTTATCAGGATTGGGGACTGATTTATAACGTTTGACGTATTGCAAAATGGCGAGACTATGCAAAAACTGTTGCTACAGCAAAAAATTTGCTTTTTTTTGAAACGGTATAACCTGCATAAATCGCTTGAATTTTAAGCAAATTTGGTGTAGCAACAAAGAGAACCTTTTTTGTTACACTTAATCTGGCAATCCGGCGAGTTGACATTATGTTAATATCTGACTTAAAGCAGAAAATATTTTCTGTAGAAACCACTCCCGTCAAGACGCATAAAGTGGTGAAGATTTTCGGCGTGAAATTGAAAATCCGCTGCGACGGCAACCGCAAGGCGTGTAACCAACTGATTGCCGATATCCGTAAAAACTGTGTACTGATTGTTGAAACCAACAACTGTCATTATGAGGTTATTCCCGGTTTTGCCAAATATTTTATCGAGTTGGGCTATAATGTCGATATTGCCGTTTGCGGTGACGAACGGCTGGATTTTTTGAGCGACGCACTGAGAAGTGTCAGAGTTTACAATTTGGGCGAGAAAGATATTGAACGGCTGCTGAGTGCGGCCGCCATTTGTAAATACCGCTATATTGTGTTTAATTCGGCGATTAAATATGTGGGCGGCGGCGCGACGAATGCGCCGGAAATGCCGCTTGTAACCGACTATTACAAAAACATTGCCGCCGATATGTCAAAAATGATTTTTATACAGCATCATATGGAAAGACAGGGCATTAACCGTAACCAGATCGCGTTGGTTGATTTGCACAATCCGTATTCGTCCCGTTTTTATATCGTTAATCCCCATTATTTCGGAAAAGTCAAGATAACGCCCAAAAGCAAAGATATTACCAAATTTATCGTGGTGGGCGGAATTTCGTCGTGGCGTAAAAATTATGATCTGTTGATTGCGTCGGTGCGTCGTTTGGCAAAACTGACCGACAAATTTAAAGTGATTGTCGTCGGTGCCGGACAAAAGTTGCAAATTGACGGGGACGCGGCGAAATATTTTGATATCAGAGGACGTTTGCCGTATCGGGAAATGTTTGCCGCCATGGAAGAAGCCGACTTTTTTCTGTGTCTGCTGGACCCGGAAAATCCGGATCACGACCGTTATGTTTCAATGGGAACCAGCGGCAGCTTTCAACTGATTTACGGTTTTGCCAAGCTCTGTCTTATTCAGTCTAAATTTGCCGCAGCTTACGAATTTAATCATACCAACAGTTTGGTATATGAAAACAATGCGGACCTGGTGCCTTTGATGCAGCAGGCCATTGAAATGGACGGGGCCGCTTATGCACGGTTGCAGTCCGAATTGAAAAACAAAGCCAAAAATATCCGGGAGCGGTCTTTGAGAAATCTGAAACTGCTGCTGGAAATGATTGACTCTGTCCGATAACCGGGGTATGGAGTTGTCAGAAGGAAAACGGAAAATGGGAAAGTTAAATATCTTAAAGCAAATTTTTTCAGTTAAGAACTCGCCGCGCAAAACACATAAGATTATTACAATTGCCGGAGTTAAAATTCAGGTGCGTTATAATCGGCATAAAAAGAAAATTGCCGACTTTATGCGCCTTTTTAAATCGGTACGGGCGAACAGCGTTCTGATTGTGGAACCGAACGACTGCCATT
Source organism: uncultured Alphaproteobacteria bacterium (assembly GCA_910577095.1). Taxonomy (GTDB): domain Bacteria; phylum Pseudomonadota; class Alphaproteobacteria; order RF32; family CAG-239; genus JAFUYI01. The sequence continues at coordinate 37,290 of CAJTLY010000008.1, read as the reverse complement.
ATGAAGTTATTCCGGGATATGCCAAATATCTTACCGAACTGGGGTATAATGTCGACATTTTTGTCTGCAATGCGTCGCAGCTCGATTTTCTGACCGACGCGCTTGACAAGGTGAGGGTGTATTCTTTCGGCAACGTGCCGTTTGAACTACTGATGGAAACGCATTCGATCGTCAAAAACTATAAGTATATTTTGTTTAACTCGTCGTTGATTTATTTTCCCGGTGTGCGGCGCGACACCCCGAAAATGGTACCGGTTGCCGATTATTTGAAGCATGTGACGTATGACCGCGAGCGGATTTTGTTTGTTCAGCATCATTTGGAGCAGGGCGGAATGAACGAAAATCTGATTGCGTTGGCCGACCTGCACAATCAATATTCAGAAAAGTATACGATGGTCAATTCGCAATATTTCGGCGATATTGAAATTACGCCCAAAAACGAAGGCGTGACGAGATTTGTCGTGGTCGGAAACATCAGTCCCTGGCGTAAGAATCACTCCTTATTGATTGATGCGGTGAAATATCTCAAAAAAATACGGCAGGATTTTAAAGTCGTGTTGGTCGGATCCGGAAAACTGGACAACATTGATGAAGAAATTGCACCGTATATAGAACTTTGCGGACGGCTTTCTTATCCGGATATGTTTAAAGAAATGGAAAAAGCCGATTTCTTTTTGTGCCTGTTTGATCCCGAAAATCCGGATCATCATCGTTATGTTTCGGTCGGTACCAGCGGCAGTTTTCAGTTGATTTACGCTTTTGCCAAACCCTGCATTATTCATTCCGAGTTTGCCAAGGTTTATGATTTCAATTCGGACAACAGTTTGGTTTATGACCGTAACGGCGATTTGGGTGCCGCGATGGAAAAAGCGGCGGCGATGGACGGCGCCGCTTATCGCCGTATGCAAGAAAAAGTAATGAAGAAAGCGGAGGACATCCGCCGGTTGTCGTTGAATAATCTGAAAGAATTGTTGAAGCTGATTGATGAGAAAACAAATAAAAAATACTAAGGAAACAAATAAATGGAAGAACTAGCCAAGAACGTTATAACGGTCATAATTCCGGCTTACAATGCAGCGCCGTACTTAAACAAATGTTTGGATTCTGTCTTGAATCAAACTTACCGAAAATTGGAGGTCATTGTTATAAACGACTGTTCTTCCGACGAGACGGCAGAGATTGCGGCAGCGATTGACGATCCTCGGCTGCGGGTGATCAACCTGCCGGAAAATCACGGACAAAGTTATGTTCGCAATTTGGGTATTCGCGAAGCCGGAGGCGAATTTATCGCTTTTATCGATGCCGATGATTTTATTGATGAAAAATATTACAAAACCCTTCTCAGAAAATCGGTATCGAGCCGGGCTGACATTACGATGGCAGAGACAAAACTGGTTTATTTGGACGGACGTGTTTCCCAAACCCGCAATACTCCCAAAGAGTGCAGTTCTTTTTTTAACAAGTTTGCGATGCTTCCACACGGCGGTGCCTGTGACAAACTGTTCCGTACCGCTTTTTTGCGCAAAAACGAGTTGTATTTTCCCGAGAATTATATTTGGGAAGACAATCTCTTTAACCTGAAGGCGGTTTATTATGCCAACAAACTGGCAACCATTTCGGGACATTTTTACAATTACATCAAAAACAGCAATTCGACGACCCGTTCGGTGTTAAAAAAACAGAAACGTTGCAATGATTGTGTTTATATCGTCGGTGAGATGATGAATTTTATGAATGAGAAAAAATTCAGACAGATCGAAAAAGATTTGGTGATCAATTTTATTCTTACTCATATGGTGACCGACGAAGTGCGTGAAGATCCCGAAACAACCGCAAAACTTCGGGAAATCCTCGGACGGTTGGAGAAGATCAAAGTTGCCAAAAAACATATGTTCCATTTTTCGTTAAGAAAAAAGCAGTTTTCCTTTTTGGGAAAAGATTTGTGGGACGGCAATGCCGCTAAAGACGAAGACAATAACTAAAATAAGGGATATTTGATGGAAAACCGGGCTATAAGCGTTATTATCGTAACCTATAATCATGAAGCGTTTATTGCGCAGGCGCTGGAAAGCGTGTTGGTGCAAGATCACAGTCTGATCAGGGAAATTATCATCGGAGACGATTGTTCTTCCGATCGTACGGTGGAAATCGTTAAAAGCTATCAGGCTAAATATCCCGATTTAATTCAGTTGGTTGAACATCCTCATAATGTCGGTGTTAACGAAAATTATGCCGATTTGTTTAATCGTTGCAGCGGTACGTACACCGCGATTTTGGAAGGTGATGACTATTGGCTGCCGGGCAAGCTGGAAATTATGCATCGAGAAATGCGGAAGAACAGCGATGCTGCAATGTGGTTTCATCGTTTTCAGGTTTTGCAGGACGGCAAGCTGAAAGAACGCGACTACTTGTATAATAAGGACTGCCGGATCGGTATAGAGGATTTTGTAAAGGACAATCAAATTCAAAATTTATCCTGCTGTCTTTATCGAACCGAGATCTTGAAAAAAGTTAATCCGGTTTTCCGAAAAGGGCCGGGGGTTGATTATCTGTTGCATATTTTGATTTTGGACGGCAATCAGGCGGGGTTTGTCAATCGGAACCTGTCGGTTTACCGCCATCACGGCAATTCAATTTGGTCGAAGCTTTCCGTAGAACATCAATTGGTTCGTGGTATCCTGAGACGCTATGAGATGAATGAACTTACCGATAAGAGATATGATGAGCTTTTTCAACGCAATATAGATAATATGCTTAATTATCTGGTGCGTCTGCGCTCGTATCGTACCAAAACCGGAGAACCGGCGGCAGCGGTTCACACCAAACAGCACAAATGTTTTAGTATATTCGGGATAAAGATTAAAATTAAAAAGAGGACTAAGAATGCTTAAAATCGAGCAGATAGAATGTACCGGCTGCGGCGCGTGCTTTAATGTATGCCCGCATCATGCCATTTCGATGCAAGCCGGCAGCGAAGGCTTTTTGTATCCGGCCGTAGATGCCGATGCCTGTGTCGGCTGCGGTTTATGCGAAAAAACCTGTCCGGTCATCAATCCGCGATATGATCATGCCGTAAAGCCGGAGTGTTATGCGGCGATGGCTGATGACGATATCCGAAGCAAAAGTTCTTCCGGCGGCGTGTTCACCTTGCTGGCGCAAAATGTGTTAAAGCAGGGCGGTGTGGTGTGCGGGGCCGCTTATGATGAGCACATGGCGGTTGAGCATATCCTGGTCGAAAATGAAGAGGGTTTGGAGAGGTTGCGTCGATCAAAATACGCGCAAAGCACTACCGGCGATTGTTTTTCCCGGATCAAAAAGCTTCTGATTGCCGGACGCCCGGTATTGTTTAGCGGTACCCCTTGCCAGGTTGCCGGTTTGAGAGGTTATCTGAAAAAAGATTATGAAAATTTGTTGTGTGTGGATATTATTTGCCACGGTGTTCCTTCGCCGAAAGTTTTTCAAAAATATTTGAGTGAACTGGGCCTGGACGGGCAGGTGAAGGATGTTAATTTTCGTGATAAAGCGAAAGGTTGGTCAACCGCAGCTCATCTTAAAATCAGTACCGACAAAGACAGTTATAGCATAGAGTCCGCCAAAGATACTTATATGCAACTGTTTCTGAATGATATTTCGGTTCGAAAAAGTTGCAGCGTATGTCCTTTTAACCGCCTGCCGCGTCAGGGCGATTTGACGATCGGCGACTTTTGGCGGATTGATGCCTGCCGCAAAGCATATAATGATAAAAAAGGTACCAGTGTCATATTGAAGAATAATGCTAAAGGGGGCGTTGCTTTAGGAAAAATAAAAAAGTATTTTAAACTTTTAAAGGCAGTTAATCTTAAATATGCATTAGCCGGTAATCCGGTTTTAACAGAACCGTTTAAAAAGCACCATAACCGTAAGAACTTTTTTGACAATCTTGATAAAATGACGCTGGAAGATAATCTGAAAAGCTGCCAGGAAGAACATTTCGACGTTGCTGTTTTGAATTATTGGTGGTCGTTGAACTACGGGGCGGTCTTAACCGCTTATGCCCTGCAGCAGAGCTTGAAAGAGTGGGGCTACAGCAACCGTTTGGTAACTTATATCCACGACTGGTGTCGTCCGAACTATCATGGCAGTTATACACAAATATTTGCCGATCGTTATCTGGATATTACGCGAACTTATAAGACGCCCGGAGAATTGGCAAAGCTCAACAAAGCCGCCGATACCTTTATCGTCGGATCGGATCAGGTCTTCCGCCCCAAATATACCAGGGACAGTAATTTCTATTTTTATCTGCCGTTTGCCGATCCAGAGAAAAAGAAAATTTCCTGCAGCGCCAGTTTTGGTTTGGACAAGTTGGACGCCTCAAGCCGCGATAAGCCGTTGTTGCGGTATTATCTGTCGTGTTTTGATGCGGTGTCGGTTCGTGAAAAATCGGGGATAGACGTTTGCCGCGAAGAGTTGGGTTATGATAAAGCCGAACAAATTTTGGATCCGGTATTTTGGTTTGATGCCGGACGTTGGGACGAACTGATCAAAAACTCTCTTAAACGCGGGGAAGGTTTCGGCCTCTCGTATGTCTTGGATCGTCATCCCGAAACCGTTGAGATTGTTCAGGCGGTGGAACAAAAATTTGGCGTTTCCGAGATTGTTGATATGGGAAATGCGCAAAAAGACGACAATGTGACCATGTCTCCCGAAGACTGGCTGTATCATATTAAAAACTGCCGTTATTTGGTGACCGATTCTTTCCATGGGGTTTGCTTTGCAATTATATTCAACAAGCCTTTTGTCTGCATTGTCAATCCGGAACGGGGCGCCAGCCGGTTTGAGAGCCTGTTGGGACTGCTGGGATTGGAGAATCGACTGCTCAGTCGCGGCGAAGACGTCAATCAACGTCCCGAGTTGTTTGAGTCGGTGGATTACGAAACGGTCAATAAAAAACTGAGTGCGGAGGCCGAACGTTCGATCTTATGGATGCAGAATGCGCTTAAGCAGCCGAAAAGCAATACCGGCAACGGTGAAAACGCGATTATTGCGATGTTGATTCGTCAAATGAATGCGCAAAAAGCCGAACAATGGCGGTTGGAAGAGCGTTTGAACGAAACCGGAAAACTGCTGGTCAAGAGCGGCATCCTTGGTTCGCTGAAAAGACGCTGCCTGCGTTATAAGCTTTTGTCGGCACTTACTTTGGGCAAGACCCGCAAAAAGTATAAAGAAAAACGCAAACAGTGCAAGCAAAAGATCCGCGGGTTGAAAAGCATGCTTCTCGGCGAACAGTAGTTTGTCGATGCGTATCTGAACGTAAAAACAAAACCCGGATGGTTGAGATCCGGGTTTTGTGGCAAAAGATTTTTAATTTTCTTGTTTGGACGATTCGGAACTGACCGTTTTTTCCCAGTTATTTAAAATCCATGAAGAGGAGTTGGCTTTGTTTTCGCCGCCGATGCCGAATTCGAGCGCGACATTATACAGACGGCAGGTTTCGGTCTCGGGGATGTTGTCGTGAGTGCGGTCGCCGCCGTTGGCAAAAACCAGTTCGGCATCGGGAAATTGTTCCCGCACCAAGCGGATTCCGTCGCTGGCAGAGTTGTCGTCGTCATTGAACGGCAGAACTTTAATAATGTTTTTCAAATTTTCGCAAATGGTTTTGCGGGTATGAAAGCTCATAAAATTTTTGCCTTTTTTGCGGCAGAGCCACTGATCGGAGTTGAGCAGCAATATGACGCCGTCGCTGCGGCGGGCCGCTTCGTTAATCATGGCGATGTGACCCTCGTGGATCGGATCAAAACCGCCGCTGACAATATAATATTTCATAATATCCTCATAAACTAAAGTTAAGTAATGTGGACATCATATAAGATAAAACAGGGTAGTCAACCGCTTTCTTAGTTGGGCTCGTTGTTGTGTTCGTTTTTTGCCGAAGCGGTTTTGTTTTGACGTTTGCGTTTCCATTTTAATTTGGCGTACATTCTCATGTCGGCCACCATGTCGGTTTCGTCGACGATTTCTTTGCCGAGGATGCTTTCAATGATATCTTCCATCGTAATGATACCGATCCAGTTTCCGTAAGCGTCGACGACCATCGCAATATGATTGCGATCTTTGATCATGGAAGACAATACGTCTTCAAGGCGGGCTTCGGGACCGAAGCTGCGCATCGGGCGGGCAAACTGATCGACCGTCTGTTCGTCGGTTGCCTTAAAAGTGCTCGATTTGTGAATATAGCCGAGATAAATCTGTTTTTCTTCGTCGATGATCGGAAAACGCGAGAAAGGCGTGGAAGTCAGAAAAACGTCAAATTCCCGGATTGTCATGCCGGGTTTGATTTTATGCACGACCGTCCGCGGCGTCATCACGTCTTCGACCCGGACGGTTGACAGCATGATGGTGTTGCGGATCAGACGGTATTGGGTTTCGGTAATAACTTTTTCTTCTTCGGCCATTTTGCCGAGGGCACGTATTTCTTCCTTAAGAGTCGAATTGTCGGTTTCGGCGGAAAACATTCCCATGATAAAGTCCGAAATATACAACAGCGGTTTGAGGATAATAATCAAGATGCGAACGGTGGCTGCCATAAAAGCGGCGAGCTGTCGCCAATATTTGGCGCCGATGCTCTTGGGCAAAATTTCCGACAAGATCAAAATCGCCAGCGTCATCACGCCCGAGGCCAGGCCGAGGTAAGCCTGTCCGTAGATTGCGGCCACTTGGGCACCGACGCCGGCCGCACCGACGGTATGGGCAATCGTGTTTAAGGTCAGGATGGCTGCCAAAGGAGAGTCCATGTTGTTTTTCAATTCCGAGAGATGCGCGTACAGACGCGGTTTGCTTTCCCGCAGTTGGGCGATAAAACTCGGGGTTATGGACAACAAGACGGCTTCGAGAACCGAGCATAAAAAGGAAATACAAATTGCCGAAGCGGCAAAAACGATCAGTAAAAACATTTTCTCAAATCTTGGGGCTTAAAAATTCATCATTTGGTAAAATATATAGGATATGCTGTAAATGTAAAGCATTTTTGAAATGAGGCGGCGATGACGGAGCAAAATAAAACAGCGCTGGTTTCTGATTTTGACGGAACCGTCAGCGATGACGATTTCTTCTATTATATCAGTCGGCAGTACTTGGGCGAAAAGTCGCTTGAGCCCTGGCGGGCTTACATGGAGGGAAAGAAAACGCATTTTGAGGCGTTGAGGGAAATTTTTGCCTCTCTCAGAGTGAAAAAAGCCGAGTTGGACGATTTTATATGCAAAATCAAGATTGATCCGGATTTTGTAAAAACCGCCGCGTGGTGCAAAGAACGGAAAATACCGGTGTATGTCTGTTCGGCGGGCTGTGATTATTATATCAATCTGCTGATCGGGTCCGAAATAGCCGAATACGGAATTCGGCTGATAGCCAACCACGGAACATACAGCAGCCGTCGCGGGCTTGAAATGACACCGCCCCCGGCAGACAGTCGCTTTTACGATCCCGGTACCGGTGTAAACAAGGCGGCCATTGTTGCTTATCTGCACGAATTGGGCTACCGGGTTGTTTATTGCGGTGACGGTATGCCCGACCTGGCAGCAGCGCGAATTGCCGATTGGGTGTTTGCGCGGAAAATGCTGTTGCGGCAATGTATCAATTTGGGAATTCCTGCGGTTAAGCTGATTGATTTTAAGCAGGTTTACCGTTTTTTGGAAGGAAAAAACAATGAAAAAACATCCGCCTTATTTAACCGCCAATCGTCAGATTAATATTCCGTATCTGTTGAAGATCGGTTCTCACAAAATTGCCAAAATCGGAAAATATCTGTTTGACAAGGATATGACCGGCATTGCCCTGTTTTGGGGCGAAGGAATGGACGAAATGCTCGGAGATAAGCTTAAAGGCGGATTGAAAGAGCACCAGATCGAAATTTTGTCGGAAGATATTGTGACTACGATTGCGATTGAAGATATTACGGTAACCGCGTTCTCGCTGCCGGTGCAAACCAAAGCAATCGTCGGGGTCGGCGGCGGCAAGGTACTGGATTTTGCCAAGTATGTTTCCAACCTGTTGCGACTGCCGTATATCAGTGTGCCGACTTCAATGTCCAACGACGGTTTTTGTTCGCCTACGTCGTCTCTGACGGTGAACGGCGCGCGAAAAACGGTAAAATCGGCTATTCCGTACGGCGTCGTGATCGATCTGGACGTAATTGCCGATTGTCCGAAAGCGTTTTTGTATTCCGGGGTCGGAGACATGATTGCAAAAGTGAGTGCCCTTTGGGATTGGAAGACCGCTTTTACGCTTGGGCTGGAAAGATACAACGATTTTGCGTCAATGATGGCGTACAATTCGCTGGACCTGTTGTTTTTGCGTCACAGCAGCGATATCGAGTCATCCCGTTTCCAGCGCAGTCTGGCGACATCGTTGCTTTACAGCGGCATTTCGATGGAAATTGCCGGAACCTCGCGGCCGGCAAGCGGGTCGGAGCATTTGATTTCTCATGCGTTGGACGAACTGGCGGCCAAACCGAAAATGCACGGGCTGCAGGTCGGAACCGCAGCTTATCTTTGTACGATGCTGCAAAACAATCCCGAAACCGAAGGGGTGCGCGATATTTTGTCGGCCACCGGCTTTTTTGACTTTGTGGCGGAGAACCCGTTTGACAAGACCGAGTTTATCAAAGCGATTGAACTGGCGCCGACAATTAAGGAAAACTATTATACCGTCCTTTCGGAGCCGCAATCGCTGGGGCGGGCGGTTCGCCTGATTGACGAAGATCCGGTTCTGCAGCGGTTGATCAGATGACAATCTGCCAGGGGCGTTCCGATTTTGGGAAGTTGTCAAACAGAAGAGCGGCCATATAGGCGGTGACGGTCTGATTGTTGAATTCTTTGTAATAGGCTTCATATCCTTCCCGGGCGGCTTTCATGCGGGCGGCGGGATTTTTGACATAATAGGCGAGCTTGTCGTAAAACTCGGTTTCGCTGCCGTAAAAAGCAACGCCGGTTTCGGGAAGAACGTCGGCAAAACCGCAGGCACGGTCAATCATTGCCAGTTGTCCGTTGCCGATGATATGAGCCAGGCGGTCGGAACTGTAGAGATAAACGTCGTTATAGCGGCTGAGATTAAAGCCGATTCCGGCTTGTTTGAAAGCGTCGAGATAGGCGGCGCCGTGCAGGGCCGGCTGATTTTTCAAACCGCCGAGCAGCCATTTAAGGCCCGGAATTCGTGTGGCAGACTCGTCAATAATTTGTTCGATTTCTTTGTCCTTGCCGCAAAACTGACGGCGTCCGGTGTTGGCGCAAAGCAAAATGTCGTAGGGAAGAGCGGCATTGTTAAAAGCGGTTCCGGTTTCGATCGAAGCATCAACCATGTTGGGAAGATAGGCAACCGGTTTTCCTTCTTGTTTGAATTGTTGCAGCATTTGGCGATCGCCGGTAGAAATCATGGTGGCGTCAACGACCTGCAGCCGCTCGCGGACAGCGCCGAGGTTACGTTTACTCTCGGGCGTGATCGAATCGCAGTTCCACTGCATCACCCGAAGTCCGGGCAGCATCTTCTTAATTTGCATAATCGTCTCGTTGCCGATGGTGTTGGCATGTCCCAGCAACAGGGCGTCGGGGCGGACGGTGCGGCAGAATTCGCACAAGTGTTTACCCAGCCGATAGCGCCCGAGCGCATTCATATGTCCGAAACCGAACATCCGGCACAAATCGCGGTCGGAGTAATTGATGACTTCGAAGCCGTTTTTGATCAGCCCGTAAGAAATCTTTACCGGAAAACCGCACTGAAAGCAGCCTTTCAGGCGCAGGGAGTTAAAGTTGGCAATATGAAGGATACGGGTCATTTTTTGTTCCATAATTTGAGGGTGATGTTAATATCGGCAATCACTTTTAACAGCGGTTGGAGAATTTTCGGGGCACTGCCGGCAGCGCTGAAGCGAACCGCAACCTGCGGCAACCGGCATTCGAGGGCAATCCCCATCCGGTGGTGTCCCTGATTGACGGTGTCTTTGATGCCCATCATCCGCAGCAGCATGATATCGATCGGAAAGGCGTCGTTATATCCTTTTTTCATCGACTCGTATAATTCGTTATACTGGCGTTTGCGTTCCCGTTCATCGTAGTAGAACAACGGATTGCTGAAGACATAAGCGTTTTCGCGGGTACGAATGTTGCGTTCGATTTTCATCCGGCGGATTTCGGCCGGATCAATATGGTAAATGTTGGAAGAAAATATTTTATAGCGGGAGCGAAGCGGTTTGACGAAAACGGTGATGAAGTCAAATCGGCGGATTTTGCTGACAAAGGCAATCCGAACCGGAACGGAAACGATGCCGTTTTTTAAGGCGGATGCAACTTTTTCGCGTCCGCAAACCAAGGTGTCGATTTGTCCGGCATGACTGTCACCGATCAAAACGACGATTTCGTTTTTGAAGCGTCCGCGGTATTCGGCCGGTCCGTCTTCCAAGACGGCAAGGTCGGCAGGTGCAATCGGATATAATTCGGATGACAGACAAAATTCGCTCATATTTTTCTCCTCAAAGCCATAATTATAAAATGGCCGTTGAAAATAATCAAATCAATAATTAAGTTTATAAGATTATTTTGTTGGCGCGGATCCGAGTTTTTTATTGTGAATACAGTGATTTTATGTTAAACTTTATTCTATAAACCGAAATATAATTATGAAGCGAGGAGAAGGGCCATGGCAGGGGAAATCGTAAAAAAGACTTTTGGCGAGACATTTCTTCTTGACCTGCAAAATGCCGGCAGCAGAGGGTTGTTGTTTGCCGTTTTGGAAAAGGCGGCTGCCAAAATCTGTCCGCAGAACGACCTGGAAAAACAGCTGGCAAAAGTTTCCGATTTTGCGTCGGTAGCGGCCTATCGGGACAAGCTGGCCAGAATCCGCATCGAATACAATGCCCGTACCGTCCGCGATATTCATCAGCGCCTGATCGGGTTGGCAAATTTTGGCGAGGACAACTATAAGTATAAAGAAAAAATGATCCGCAAGCTCAATTTGCTGATTCATAATCATCCCACAATCGACGATTTGATTTATATAACGATGACGGCCTATATAAGCCGCAGTTTCGGCAATGCCGAAGATTTCAAAAATCAGCTGAAGGAACATATCCGGGATAACCGTGTGCCAAACCAAAGCGGTGCCGCTTCCGCCGAAGTTCGTACCGATGCCTGCAGCGCTTAATCAAATATTAAGGCAAAGCCGGTTATCATATTTCCATGAGTTCACAACAGGAGCGACTTAAAATGAAAATAAACACGATCGGGATTATGACCGGCAATTCTCTGGATGCCGTTGATGTTGTTCTGACGGCTTTTGACGAAAATACGATCGAAGATTTAAAGGCTTTTTCGTTTGCTTATCCCGACCGTTTGAAGCAGCAGTTTATCGAGTTGCGCGAGCATATAAAGCAGTATGCGGCGACCGAAGATGCGCTGAACGATCCGTTGTTTGTTCAAACGGTGGAGAGTTATACCCGGTTGGCGGCGGAAGCCGTTAATCATCTGGTTGAGATCAGCGGACTGGAGCGCAATCAAATAGCGGCTCTCGGTTTTCACGGGCAAACCTGTGACCATTTTCCGCCTTCGATTGCCGGCAACGGTCAACCTTATACGCTGCAAGTCGGCGATGCCCGGCTGCTGGCTGACCTGACCGGTATTCCTGTAATCTATGACTTTCGTTCCGACGATATTATGAACGGCGGCGAAGGTGCCCCGTTGGCGCCGTTGCACAATTTTCATATTGCACAGATGATGGCCGGCCGGGGACACGGCGCGGTTGCCTTTTGCAACGGCGGCAATACCGGTAATATTGCGCTGATTACGCGTACGCAGGATTCGGAACATCCGCAAGTTGCCGGTTGGGATATCGGACCGTTTAACCATTTGGCCGATCTTCTGATGCGTGAGTATAAAAAGTTGCCTTTTGACAAAGACGGACAATTCGGTGCCGAAGGAACCGTCCGTCCCGATTTGCTGTCGCGACTGTTCAATCAGGCCGCGGTTACCGGCGAAGGAGAAAATTTTTATCATCAATTGCCGCCTAAATCTTCCGATCCTCACTGGTATAAGCTTGTTTATGACGAAAGCTATTCCTTTGCCGACAATTTGCGAACCGTCGAATATTTGAGTGCCTACAGCTATGTTTATAACCTGCGCTATGTTCATCCGCAGCTTATGTTGCCGTCTTTGTACCTTTTGTTCGGCGGCGGTTGGAAGAATCCGCTGGTCAGACAAGATTTCGAAAACCTGCTGCATCGTCAGGGAGAGGTTTTGCCCGAACATCGGATGATTTTTGCCGATATTTTTGCAAGACTGCCGGATAACCCTACAGTTGATTTTGCCGGGGCGTTCGGATTTTCGGGCGAATATATGGAAGCGCGCATTTTTGCCGATATGGCTTATTGTAAAATTATCAACCAGCCGTTTTCATTGCCTTCCACCACCGGCTGCCGCATACCGACCGTCGGCGGGGTTTATGTGCTGCCAAGCCAAAACGAACCGTATCTTTTGACGGAGCTTTTGCGGCAATATGACAATCCGGCGCAGCCGGAACAAACGCCGAAATTGTGGAGCCGTGCCGCCAAAGGCTGGCAAAACCTAACGTCTGCAACGGGCCAGAATATCTAATTCCGGATTGTAATAGGAACTGGAAACACGGCTCATCCCGAGCAGCGTATGAAAGACGTTGTCGTGGGAAAAGTAATTGCTGCGCAGTCGGCGAACGCACTCGACGTCCAAATTGTTGTCCGCGGCATAATCGGCCGAAAACCAAAACATTCCCGGAACGTGTTTTTGCTCGTCGGGTGCGGTGTCATAAGGCGCCGAGTGAAGATAAACCCCGTTTTCGCCTAACGATTCTCCGTGGTCTGAGGTGAAGAACAAAGCCGTGTTGTAACGGTCGGACAATTGTTTTAACAGTTCAAGTGTTTGTGCCAACATGTGAGAAGTGTAATAAATGGTGTTGTCGTAAGCGTTTACCAGTTCTTCGATTTGACAGTCCTGCAAAAATTCTTTGCGGCAGACAGGGCGATAAATCTCAAATTCCGGCGGATAGCGCAAGCTGTAAAGCGGTCCGTGGCTGCCGCGTTGGTGCAAAACCACAACGGCAGGCTTGTCGCTGCTTTGAATCTTTGCGGCAAAGTCGGTCAGCATAATTTCATCCGGGCATTCTTTGACGTGACAAAATCTTTCCTGTTCAATTCGGTTACAGTTGTCTTTGCAATCGGTGTTGTTTTCGCGCCACAGCAGTTTGTAACCGGCATGATCCAGAATATCCAGCACGTTTTCAATCCGCCGTTCGCTTTCAGGTTCGAACTTTTTACGCGGATAGGGCGAAAAAATGCAGGGCAGCGATATTGCGGTTGCGGTACCGCAGGAATAAAAATTGTCAAAATAAATCAGTTCGTCGGCAAATTTTTCAAGCGGTCGGTTGGTCGGACGCTGATATCCGGAAAGCGAAAAACTGGCATCGCGGGCAGACTCGCCGATCACCACGACAATCAGATTGGGTTTGCCGTTATGGCTTTGCGGCAGCATGTGAGCGTCGGCGGAAATTTCCTGCAGGCGGTCTTTGCGGTATTTCCATTTGATTTTGGCAACCGAAATCGCCGCGCCGATATAATTGACCGGTATAAGGGCGTTTTTGACATGTTTGTTGCGGTTAAAAACCTCGCGGTCACGCGGCATGGCTGCAACGGTCACCGCGACGATTATCAAGGCCGAAAGCAAAATTTGCAGCGCTTTCGCCGCCGCTTCTTTTTTGAACGGCAAAAAAGTAATACGGGTTTTATAAATCAGATAAGAAGGAATAAGCCCCAGTGCGGTCAAATAGAAGAACATTTTGACATTGAGCAGGTCGGTCACTTCATAAACGTCTGTCTGAATAACGTTCATTAACATGATCTTGTCAATCACCACCCCATAAGCCGTCATAAAGTAAAGAACGGCGGTGTTGATGAGGCAGAAAGCAATCGCCAGCGTTTTGACCAGGTGCCTGGTAAACAAAAGTGCCAAAACGATGTTGAGTCCGCACAAAACGCACGCAACAATCAACGCTGTGCCGGTCCATGAACCGCTGATTCGTTTTGCCGCCAAAATGAAAGGAATGTTATATGCAGCGATCGTGAACAGGCTGTAGAGGAAATTGAAACGGGCGGAAGACAAAGTCAGGAAGGCGTGCGGAGTTTTAAAAAAAGACATTGGTTAGTTTTCCTTAGTCAGAGCAGTTAGTCGGCAGTTAAAAAAGTTCACCCTGCGGATTATGGTTAAGTTGTGCAATTGCTTCTTTGACGATTGCGATTGAAACGGCCCGCTTATAGGCCAGCGAAATGTTGTCGATTTCGGCGACCAGCTTATGGGCATAGGCAAACGAACGTTCCATGTTTACCAGTATATAGTTGACGATGTCAAGCGAAACGGTGATTTGCCGGTCCATAAACAATTTGATGATCAACGCCGAAAGCAGTTCGTCGTCCGGTTCCGAAATTTCGATTGCCGGGACGATGCTGAGACGTGAACGAAGGTCGGGCAGGGTTACCGGAAGCCGGGCCGGTGCCTGACGCGCGGTGAACAAAATGTTTCCCCCTTGGTTGCGATAGAGGTTGTAGAGATGAAACACGGCTTCTTGGTTGAGTTGCGGCGTCAGGTTCTCCACCACCAGGCAAGGATGTTTTTCAAACAGCAACAGCGGCATTTCCAGCGTAATTTTTTCCGCTTCGATACAAGGAATGGGATAAGGATAACGGGTCAATACCGAAACGCGGTCGGAAAAAATGCGGCTGAGATGGGTTTTGCCGCAATTTTGCGGACCGTAAATGCAGAGGGCAAAAAACGGCCAGTCGGGCCAGCTGTTGACGGCATGAAAGGCTTCCGCATTGCAGGGAGCTGTGATAAAATCGTCTTTTCCCATGTAGGGTTGGTGAGTAAATTCGAGTGACAGTTGATTTTTATTGTTCATTGTTTGTATGTTCCTTATTCAACACGTCAAATATTTTTTTGGTCAGGTCACCGAGGCTGAACGGTTTGGCCATAAATTCGAAACTGTCGTTGCCGGAGAGTTCGTTGCGGGCGATTTCTTCCGAGTAGCCGGAGGCAAGAATGATTTTAATGCCGGGAATCAGTTCGCGGACACGGCGGGCCAGCTCAATTCCGTTCATCCCCGGCATCACCATATCGGTGACCAGCAGTTGAAAATTGCGTTCGTCTTTTAACTGGTCAAGCGCATTTTCGGCCGAGTTACAACCGGTGACCTGATATCCTTTTTTCTTGAGCGCACGGACGGCAAAGCTGCGAACCGAGTCTTCGTCTTCGACAAACAGAATGCGAATGTTGGATCCGGCGGTGCGGTTGTCGGGGCCTTTGTCAATTGCCGAGACGTTCAATCCGAAAATGAACTTTTGATTGATCGGCAGCGAAGCCGTGTTTTGTTCCTTGACGGTCAGAACCGGAGAACCGTCGTCTGCTGTCACTTCGGGACGAAGCGGGGCGGGGATGTTGTTTTTTTCCTCTTCGATGTTTTGTTCAAAACGGGGCAGGTGGATGGAAAAAGTTGTTCCTTGGCCGAGTTTGCTGTCGACTTTGATAAAACCCTCGGTCTGGCGGACAATTCCGTAAACCATTGCCAGTCCCAGACCGGTGCCGGAACCGACAACGTTTTGTTTGGTGGAGAAAAACGGTTCGAAAATGCGGTTAAGGTTCTCTTCGGCAATGCCGCAACCGGTATCCGCAACTTCGATAACCACAAATTCGCCGGGTTTGATCGTATCTTCACCGAACGGCTGCGGCCGCGCAATGTGTTCGGTACGGGTGGATATTGTCAAAATGCCGTTACCGTTCATGGCATCTTTGGCATTGACGGCCAGATTGATAATAACCTGCGAAAACTGGACCGGATCCACCTTGATAAAACCGAGATCGTTGCCGTGATGGAATTTGAGGGTAACTTTTTCGCCCAAAACTCTTTTGAGCATCTGGCTGAGTTCCATAAAGTTCTCGGTCACATCAATCAATTTCGGCTGCAGCGGCTGTTTGCGCGAAAACGCCAACAATTGTCGCACCAAGCCGGCGGCGCGGTTGGCGTTGTTTTTGATCTGGATGAGGTCGGCAAAAGAAGGATCGCCGATGCCGTGACGTTGCAACAACAAATCGCAGAAGCCGATAATGGCCGTCAGCAGATTGTTGAAGTCGTGAGCGACACCGCCGGCCAGTTGTCCCATTGCCTGCATTTTTTGCGCCTGGGCAAATTTAACTTCAAGGTTTTTCTGCTCGGTAGCGTCGACCAGAAAAATAACAAAACCGGACGGCGGCGTGCTGCCGTGAAGCGGTTTCATCGGTGTGATGTAGGAAAGGGCAACTTTGGGACCGTGCATCAGGCTGATTTCCATTGAAGCGGATTGTTTGGCGCCGCTGTTGATGTTTTCCAGTTCTATCTTGAGGCCGTGGCAATCCGACTTGCGAATAAAGCTCATCAAATCGGTATCGATCAGGCCCCCGGCCGGGGCTTGTAAAAATATTTCCGCCTGGCGGTTGCATTCGCGGATCGTTCCCTCGGGGGTGATGAAAATGATACCGACCGGTGCAAAGTCAAACAGCCAGCTGATTTTGTCGACGGCTATTCCCAGTTGCTGCCGAAGCAAGGTATCGTTGGGAAGCCCGGTAACGGCGGCACCGCGGATTTTGATCTGATTGTTTTCGCGAAAACTGGTTTGGCGGATGAAGGTTTCGCAGTCTTCACCGTATTTGTTGATAAAATGAACGTTTTTGTCCCACTCCCGACACGGCGGTACCGCGGAGTTGGGACTGAGGAGATTTTTTAAGTCGGTACCGATCAGTTGCTCACGGTCGTAGTTGAGCATGGATGCAAAAGCATGGTTGCAATATTCGATAAGATGTTCTTTGGTACAAATGTACAGTCCGATCGGCACATAGTCGATAAAATCGTGCAGGCCGTGCCATTCGCTGCGAAAAACCTGTTCCATGTTATGTTCGTTGGTAATATCGCGCAGACTCCAGTACAAATAGGTGTCTTTGCGGATTTTTTTCAAAGCAAGCGAATGTTCAAACAAATCGGCTTTTTTAAGCGAAATCGGTTTCAGGCTGATTTCAAACCAAGTTTCGTTTTCCATGCTGTCGCCAAGCTTAAGGGCCAGAGTGACTTTTTCGGCGGACAGATTTTGAAAAGCGTTTTTAAGCCGATGCAAAGCCAGCACATTGCTGCGGTTGTCGGAAAGGTTGTTTTGCAAAAAGCCTAAGATGCTGCCCTGATTAAACAATTCGCGAGCGCGGTCGTTTTCGATCACGACCTGCCCGAGAGAATTGTCAATGCGTTTGGCCTGACGGCTGTGACGGATGATTTCGTTGGCGAATCCGCCGTAACTGATCGCTTTTTCGCCGGCCTTTAAGGTCAGAAGCGAAAGAACGAGTGCAAATACGGCAATCATGGCCGTCAGGCTGAGCAATAAAATAAAATGCTGCGGAAAGACGATGAACAAGATCAGCGATATTGTCAACGCCACCAACGAATATGCCAACCGGATCAGCCTTTTTTGCAAAAGCCGGTCGGGACGGGGAAGTTTAATATTCTGCAGCATCGGATGTAACCCTTTCTATGTGGTTACATCGGCCTCTTTTTTGCCGGTGCGTTTTTCGATTTCGGCAATTTCAGAAGCGATTTTCAGCAATTCGTCCACCATCTCACGCGGTTCGTCAGCCAGATTGTCACGACTGAATTTCTCAATGTAAACGCGAAGGGTCGCGCCGCTGCTGGAAGTTCCGGATAAGCGGTAAACGATCCGGGAGCCGTCCTTGAACAGAATGCGCAGGCCGTTGGCGGTGGAGGAATGATCGACCGGATCATTGTAGACGAAACTTTCCGCCTTGCTGACTTCGTATGAACCGATCTTTTGACCGTTCAGTGACGGCAGTTTGGCTTCCAGGTCTTTCATCAACTGGCCGGCGACGTCGGTCGGGATACCGTCGAAGTCAAAACGCAGATAGTAACTGCGGCCGTATTTTTCCCAGTGGGCACGGGTAATTTCTTCGACGCTTTTACCGGTGGCGGCAATAATGTTAAGCCAGAACAGAACCGCCCAGATGCCGTCTTTCTCGCGAATATGGCTGGAACCGGTGCCGAAGCTTTCTTCGCCGCAGAAGGTAATACGGTTGGAATCCATCAGATTGACAAAGTACTTCCAGCCGGTCGGCACTTCGTAATATCCGATGTTTTTGGCGGCGGCAACACGGGCGACGGCAGTGGATGTTGCCATTGATTTGGCCACGCCGTAAATGCCGTTTTTATAAGCGGGGATCAGGTTGTAGTTGTCGGTCAGAATAGCCAGGCTGTCACTCGGGGTAACAAAAAATTTCTTACCCAGAATCATGTTGCGGTCGCCGTCGCCGTCGTTGGCGGCACCGAAGTCGGGTGCATCGTCGGCATACATCAGATTAACCAGTTCTTTGGCATAAACCAAATTCGGATCCGGATGCAGGCCGCCGAAATCGGGTTTTGGGGTCGCGTTTAAGACAGAACCTTTTGCTGCGCCGAGAATTTCTTCAAAAATGCGGATGGCGTAGGGACCGGTTACCGCGTTCATCGAGTCAAAACGCATGGTAAAACCGTTGTCGAACATTTTTTTAATTTGTTCAAAGTCAAAAATCTGCTGCATCAAAGTGACGTAATCGGAAATCGGATCCATCACTTCGATTTCCATTTCGCCCAGTTTCTGGGTGCCGATACGGCTCAAATCGACGTCGGGCGCGTCAAAAGTTTTGAACTCCGAAATGGTTTGCGAATGGGCAAAAATCTGATCGCTGATCTGGCTGGAACACTGACCGCCGGTTTCGGTGGCAAACTTAATGCCGAAATCGCCGTTTTCGCCGCCCGGATTGTGAGATGCCGAAAGAACGAAGCCGCCGTCGGTGTGTTTTTTCAAAATCAGGTTGGACGCGGCCGGCGTCGACAGAAAACCGTTTTGGCCGATGATCAGTTTTTTGACGCCGTTGGCGGCGGCCATTTTAATCAGTTTCTGGATCGCAATGTCATTATAAAAACGGCCGTCGCCGCCGACAATAAAAGTTTTTCCCGTCGGGTTGATGGTATTGAATATGCTTTGCAGGAAATTTTCAAAATAATGTTCCTGCATCACAACTTTGGATTTTTTCCTCAATCCTGCCGTTCCCATCTTCTGGTCGGTGTAGGGGGTGGTTGAAATAACTTGTATCATAATCTCTCCTTAAAAATACGTGTTGATATGATGTTTGGTAATTTAACACCATTTGGCCGAGACTCAAGAGAAAGCTCGGTTTTACTAACTATTATTTTGAAAAATGCGGCCGGAAACGATTTTTACGGGCAAATAAATTCCGCCAGATTTTTAATTTCCTGTTTGGCTGCAATGTGCGAGACGCTGAGACGGCATTTTAAAGCATCGTGATTCATGTCGAGAACCGTCAGACCCTGCAAAAAGAGCTCTTTGTATATAACGCGGTCGCGGATTGAGGGCGCTACCCTGAAACCGTAAGTGCGGGCCGCTTTCTGCAGGTAGTCGAAGACCTGGTTTTTGTTGCGCGAGTTTAACGAAGATATCTTGTTGCCGACGACAATCCAGTTCAACATCGGTTTGCCGCGAGAGGCCAAATATTTTTTGACGTCCCAGATATATTGGGCATAGTGGCCGGCATGACGCTCGTCGGGACGGGCGCAATCGATTTCTGAGATAACGTTCAAATCGATCAGGCTGTCGGAAATCGGAGTGATGAGGGTGTCAGCATATTGATGAGCTTGTTCAAACAGATAATTTTTGTTGCCGGGCGTGTCAATCAGCACTGCATCAAACTGCGGCAGCAAGGCGCGGATTTTTCGGTTGGTTTCGTTACAATGGTTTTCAATTTCGGCAATGTTTTCGACCGGGGCAAACGTATGCAGTTCGGGAATGGGAAGCTGCAGCCCGTGGTCGGCGCAAAAACGGCGCCGGTTGTCAATATAATGGGACAAGGTTCCCTGACGCCCGTCCATGTCGACGACGGCGGTTCGGAATCCTTCCTGCATCAGTTTTACCGCCAAATGCATGGAGAGGGTCGATTTGCCGGTTCCGCCTTTTTCGTTGCTGATAACGATTGTGTGTGCCTGTCTGTCGCTCATTTGTTATTTTACCGCCAATGTAAGTTGCGAATCTGTTTTAATCGGAACGACTATACAGGACTTGTTTGACTTTTGCAAATTTTTGCATATTTCTCCCGCGTCTTTTTTATCAAAGCCGACCAGTTTGGAGCGATAAATGATCGAAGAAGCCGTTTGAGCGGGTTCTACCGCGATGCTGCGGTCCTTAAACTGCGGAAACTGACGGCGGATTTTGAGTGCATAGACCCGGGCTTTGGCATAGTTGCTGAAAGCGCCGACTTGAACCGCCCAAATTGCATCGGCCGGGGCCTGCCGTGCGGACACGGCGTTCTCGGAGGCGGCAGAGGTCTCTTCTTTTGTCAGTTCGGCCAGTTTGAAATCGTTGTTCTCGAGTTTGGCAAACACCGGCGTTACGGCGTCAGCGTCGTTAAGGGCCAGTTTGCCAAAAGCCTGTTCCATCAGTCTGGCGGCAGCACGGTCGCGTTCTTTGAGCGTATTGTGTCCTAACGTTACGGCAATGACACGTTCGCCGTCGCGCTGGGCCGAAGTGACAATATTGTAACCCGCCGAGGCGATGTAGCCGGTTTTCATGCCGTCGGCGCCTTCAAAGCTTTTTAAAAGGTGATTGTGGGTGTAATAAGTTTTGCCGTCATATGAAAACTGAGTGCGGGAAAAAAGATCGTAGTATTGCGGAAAATGATAATAAACGGCCGCGGCCAGGGTTGCCATGTCACGCGCCGTCGTAATTTGCCGACGGTTGGGAAGGCCGGAGGCATTTTTGAAAACGGTGTTTTTCATTCCCAGTGCCTTGGCGACTTCGGTCATCTTTTCGGCAAATTTGGGTTCGCTGTAACCGAGTCCTTCTGCCAGCACGGTTGCGCAATCGTTGGCCGATTTAATGATCAGGGCATCAATGGCGGTACTGACTTTCAGCTTGTCGCCCGGTTTGACGCCGAGACGCGACGGCGAACGGTTGGCGGCATTTTGCGAAACCGGGAGCAGGTCGTCCATTTTGATGATTCCTTTCTCCAAGGCTTCAAAGGTAATATACAGCGTCATCAGCTTGGTCAACGAAGCCGGATGATGCGGCGTATCCGCATTTTGCGATGACAAAACTTCGCCGGTTTTGGCGTTGACAACAATGCTGGAGGCCGGAGGACGGCGGGCGGCATTTGCAGTTGCCGGAATAAAAAACGTCAATAAAAACAGAGCAATAAACCAACGGGAAGATAACATGTTCAATTCTCTTTTGTGAAACGGATAAAAGAATTTTAAAAGGAAAAAGGAAATAAAGCGTTAATTTTTGCAAAAAAGGCGTTGGGTTAATCGAAAGTATAGATGTGAAAAACCCGTTCGGCGGCGAACGGGTTTTCGGAAAGAGCGCGAAAGCTGAAAACTCAGATATGTTCTGGCTCGCGACGGCGGCGCAGCAGCTTTGCGACGGCAATGGCAATAAAGCCGTTAAACAGACTGAACAAAGCCCCCATTTTGGCAGCATCGCCGATAACCAAATCGGTATAAGCGATTTCGGCAATAAACAGAGAAACCGTCAGGCCGATCCCGGCCGTCATGCCGATCAGCAGCAGGTCCAGGTTGGTAATTGCCGGATTAATGTTAAATTTCATCAGACCGGCCAGCTTGACCAGTGCAAAAATGCCGATTGTTTTGCCAAACAACAAAGCAATGAAAATAATGAAAGTTAAGACGGAAATGCTGGAAAAAACGACACCGGCATTGCTGAGTCCGAAGAAAAAGAGCCCGTAATCGACAATCGGTTTAAAATCGGCTTCAAAACGGTCCAACTCGGTCGGGCAACGTTCTTGTCCCGGTTTAGGCGTATGGGGTATAAAGGGAATAATGAAGATCAGTGCCAGCGACGGATGCATGTTGGCTTCGTGCAGGCCGATCCATGACAAAACGCCGGCAAGCAGATAGAACCAGTAAGATTTAATCCGATGTTTGTTCAAAAGCCAGGCAACCGCAACGGCGACAAAGACCAATGACAGCCACGGCAGTTCGACCGGAAGTTCCGGGTCTGGATAAAACAAAGCGATAATAGCCAGCCCGGCCACGTCATCGGCAATCGCCAGTAGCAGCAGGAAGGTAAATGCCGGATGTTTGCGGCCGAAAATAATTTGAGCAAACAACAACGAGATGGCTACGTCGGTGGCGGTCGGAATCGCCCAGCCGTTGTTATAGGCAGGAGATCCGAAAAAATGATTAAGCGCAAAGAAAATGACAATCGGAAGCAGAACCCCGCCCAGTGCGCCGAGCAGGTTGCTGACGGTGTTTTTGACCGGATAAAGATTTCCGCCCGGAGCAACCCCGTGTACGATCTCGATGCTGACCGAGCCGAAAAACAAAACCAGAAAAACGTCGTTGACCAAAAAATGAAAGTTAATCCCGAAGGCGAGTGGAGCGTATATTATGCGGTTGTAAGACGAAGCGTCAAGGTTTGCCCATATCAGGGCTGCTGCAATACCGACAATCAGCGGAATGGACAAGTCTCCGATTTTTTTAATAATCTCTTTCATTTTTATGCTTTCGTTGGGTTGCTTTTGTTGAAAAATTATACATTCTGTCAGGTATGTATATATTCTGAATAAAAAAAATTGCAAGTTTTTTCGTATCTTGAATATATGGCCGTTTCTGAAACCGATAGTTGTGAAAAAAATTTAATACCGTTAAGATCGGAGGCAGATAAAAAACATCCCCGCAACAGGGGGATGTTTTGGATGTTGGAGACGAAAATCGGATCAGAAAACAATATCTACGCGGTTGCGAAAATAACGTTTGACCTTTTGCGGATTGTTGACGTCAATTTTGCGGTCGTAAGGAAGATAAGCCTTGCCTTGTCGGGCCGCAATTTTTTTGTTGGTTTTTTCATAGTTTTTGATCAGCGCCCGAAGTTCTCCGGCATCATATGCACCGGCAATGTAGTCAATTTTGTTATTGAGCGGTTTGGCAGCGGCGGTCACGTCTTTGGTCCGGATCTCCTTCACGGTTGCGCGCGCGGCGGCAAGGTCGGCGTTTGCATCCGAATTGTATTGCGCCTGAGCAACAGAAACGCTGAAACAAAAGACGGAAAGGACAACCAACATACGCATCATGGCAAAACCTCTTTTAGTCCGTGCCTAAAATATTAAGCGAGTTAAACAGAATGTTTTCCAGATCAAGTCCGGTTCCTTCTTCAATGCCGTCCATGATGTGAACAAAGCTTTTTCCGAACGGATCGTCGGCGCTGTGGACATTCTCATAGTTTTCGCGCAGAATTTGACGATAGGCGTTGGGAAGGTTTTTGATTTTCTGGTCATAACTGTCAGGAATTTTGTAGCCGAGTTTTCTCAGATGTTCCAAGGCAACCAGCATATTGTGGCGGTTAACCTCCGGCGCAATCATTTCCTGTCCTTGGGCATCGCCGTAAGTGGTTGCCTCGCCGACATAATTTAAACGGCCGTGCTGGGCGGAACCGCGCCAGGTTTCAATACCGCTTTTGTCGCGGGCTTTGGCCCACGGGTCTACCGGAAGGACTTCGCCGTCGGTCGGACCGTTGCTGTACATCGGTGCGTTAGTTACGGAATCCCGGGTTGCGGTTGAGTAATCGACGTTATCAAAAGTTCCGTCGTTGGGGCTGATATCCCAAGGGTTGGCCGGCAACTGGGCCGATACGCCTTTGGCGGTTACCAAAGCCGCAGCCATTGCCAAAATACTGAATAATTTTTTCATTCTCGCCTCCACAATGTTCCACTATGGTTATAGTAGCATATATTAATCAAAAATAATAGTTACATTTCGGTTACATCTTAAAAAAGCCTTGGCCGTCCGTTGCCGGGAAAGATTATGCTTGTATTTTGCGGTAAATATGTGATATATTCCCTAAAATTAACGTTTTATACAGTATTTAAATATATTGTATAACAAAAATGACTAAATTCAAGATTTAAAAGAGATTGCCAGATGACAGAAGTATTGTTTAACGGCCATGCCGGCAGAATAGAGGGACGCTATCATCAGAGCAGCCGTCCCGGCGCGCCGATTGCCCTGATTTTGCATCCCCATCCCCAATACGGCGGAACAATGAGCAATAAGGTTGTGTATGCTTTGTTCAGTTGTTTTAAAGATCTGGGGTTTTCGGTTCTTCGTTTCAATTTTCGCGGCGTCGGCCGTTCGCAGGGGCAGTTTGAAGACGGTCCGGGCGAACTTTCGGATGCAACGGTAGCGCTCGACTGGCTGCAGTCGGTCAATCCCGAAGCGCGTCAATGTTGGATTGCCGGCTATTCTTTCGGCGCGTGGGTCGGGTTGCAGTTGTTGATGCGTCGTCCCGATATCAACAATTTTATTGCCGTTTCGCCGCCGGCCAACGAGAAAGATTTTTCTTTTCTGGCGCCATGTCCGACTTCGGGGCTGATCGTTCAGGGCGGGCAGGACGAAATTGTTACGCCGGCCACGGTATCGGCTCTGGCCAAAAGGCTTAACGGACAACGCAGCGTCGAGGTTGATTTTGCGATGATCGAGGACGGTGACCATATGTATAACGGACATCTGACCGATTTGTATAAAATTGCCGGCAATTACGTTATCAGTGCCGTGCAACGCAAAAAACCGCAGAAGAAACGTCGCGGCCGCCGGCGTAAAAACGAACTGACCGGCGAAGAAAGCGATCTTCCGATGATTTCGGCCGACAATGAAACCGAGGTTGACGACGAAACTGAGGAATAGAGCCGTCGATCGTGATATCTTTTGTCAAAAGCCCCGATATATCGGGGCTTTTTCGTCGTTGCGGCGGGGTTTGGATATAAAAGCTATTTTCGCTGTTGTTCCAGCTGTTTGTAGGTTTCGATAAATTGATTGTAATCGGCACGGTTTTGATGTGTCTTTTCGGCCTGAACCGTTTCTTGATTGGTATTTTTGTCTGACAAAACCGTGCGTGCATGGTCGATATGTTTGCTGATGATGCCCTGTTTGGTATAAGCGTCTGTAATATCAACCAGATTTTTGGTGTTGTCGTTTGTCTTGGCGCGAAACAGATTGCCGGCGCGAACATAATCGTCGGTCAGCGGGGTTGTTTTGCACTCGGCAACATAAGCCGGGTCGATCGTCTCAGTCGTATACATGCCGGCCAGCTTATGGTAATCACGGCTTTGGCGATAATGCTCCAGTTCGTTTTCAATCAGGCTGCGCAATGTATTGTCCGGTGTTTTTTCGCCGAATTTCTCCGTCATCAGTTTTTCGAAATTGCGACGGCTGAAATTTTCTTGTGCCTGCATCCGGCTTTCGGCCAGTTTAAGACTCCAACCATCTTGCTCATCCCAATATCCGTATCCGCCGTTTTTGCGGCCTTGCCGATCCGTCAGCGGTTTGCCGTTTGAGGCGTACAGTATGTTAGCTTCGTATTTTTTGCCGTCGGGTGCGGTAATGCTGCTGCCGTCGGGCAGGCGCTGCCGTTCCCCGTCTTCCATGACGGTATAGCAAAAGCTCTGATCCGACTCGCGAATGCATTTTGATACCGCATAGGGCTGCCCGTTGATGTCGGCGGTAAAGGTCTCGCCGAAGACGACCGGTGTGGTGGCGGCAATTTGCCGTACGGCTTTCAGATCAAGATTTTGAGCATAAGAATGCCTATAGGTTTCCGAATTCCAGTAACTGTGACGGTTAAAAATGGCGTCGGAATTGCGTTCAAGATAGCCGCCCTGACGAATCCGGCGAAATTCGTCAATGACCTGTTGCGGTGTTTTCCCCGTCGTCTTGCCTTCTTTGCAAAAAGAATTGAGCTCGTCCGCCATGCCGAACAGCAAATAATCCTGAGGAGACAGCAAAGAGGAAGGGAGAAGGGCTTTTTCCTTAATGAGAGCGGTTTGCCCGTGTTCCAGTTCGTGCGTGACAACATGGGGAGAGGTGTTTTCTCGGTTGACGTCTTCAATGGATCGAACGAAGTCGGCGGCGGCTTCCAAACCGGTTTCAAAGGCGGTTCGGCGTACGTTTTGCAGGTTTTTCCTGCTTAAAACGGTTTCGGCAGAGGAGAGAACGCTTTGAACTTCTTTCAGCGTTTCAGGCAGCGGACCGGGATATTTGACCGCTTTTAACATCCGGCGGAATTCTTGCAAAGCGGCGGCAAAATCATTGCGCGGGAGTTGGTTATCGTGATGACGGGCGCGAAGATACGCAATTTGATCGCTGACAAAATAGGTTTGGCAAACCACCCTGCGATGCGAATGGTCGTAGTGGGCCTTTATTTCCTGATTGTGGCCGCCGCCGCTCCAACTGCCGGGAAGTGGGGTATCGCGCTCAATCGGGATGACGTTTTTAAAGATACGAATATCAGAAAGTCCTTTACGGACGTCTGCCGGAATTTCTACCGGATCGGTCCGGGCATCCGAGTGGCTGTTATCGGCAGCCTGTGCCGCGGAACCTGAAAGAGAACCGATTACGACCGAACCCAGAAACATTCTGGAAAACCAATTTGCCATGATACAAGCCCCGCCTGTTAAAAATTATAATAAAAACATGGTAACGCAAAAAGGAAGACTAAGCAATCTTTATTATGGAGCGTTAAGCGGAAATTTGCGCTTTGAGATTATTGAGGATGTAAATGCGTACGGCCGATGAAAGGTTATTTTGTTCGCTGCGGCCGGTATCTATTTCGGTGATCAGTTGATTGAGGGAAATATTGCGCCGGTTGCAGATGTTGAGCAACTCGTCAAAAAACTCTTTTTCGAGCGAAATGCTGGTATAGTGGCGTCCGGCGATAATAACCGACTTTTTAAGCATTGCCGTTTTTCCGAAAGGCGTCGATGGAGACTACGTCGGCATTTTTACGGGCGGGTGTCGCTTCGGCTTCGGGGGTATTGCTGTCGAGTTCGCTGCCGAAACTGATGCCGAAACGCACACTCGGGTCGCCAAAATAGGTTACCGCGGCAAAAGGAATTTCCAAAACATAGGGAATACGGCTGAATTTGAGGGTAACACTGAAACCGGCGGCACCGACCTTGAGGTCGGAAAACTGGTTTTGCAGCACGATAGTCATTTCTTTTGGGTATTGACTGCGGATCAGTTCGTCCATCTGCACCCCCGGATAATCGGTACGAAAAGCGATATAAAAGTGATGGTCGCCGGGCAGGCCTTGTTTTTCAACAATTTTTAAAGCATCAATGACGACGTGTTTCAGGGCGTTTTCCACCAAGCGGTCATAATTGATTTCATTTAAATATTTTTCCATTTGCGGCCGTTTCCTCTTTTTAAACTTAAAAAAATGAGCCGTTCTGTTGCTGGGTGGCTCACTCCCCACTCACAACTAACCATAGTTATGAGGATTTGCGTTTGTTGCAGCTACCAATTAAGCAGCCAAAGCAACAGGTGCTAATTCATTATCGTTAGCATTCATTTTATTTTGAACCGATAACGGTGGTATCTCACCGAACACAGCAAAATGCCTTTATTATACCCTGTCAATCCTGTCTCGCCCCCGTTGAAAATTTTGGTGGAGGCGCCGGGTACCGCCCCCGGGTCCAGAATATCTATTCCACACAGCCTCTAGTGTCATAGTTGATTGCTCAACACTTATATTTTAGGCGATTAAAAGATATTTTGCAAGGGGTTTGCATAAATAATTGTGTGATAACTTGCGCGACGGACTTGTCAAGCGACACCGAGGTGCTAGAATTGCGGTCGTAAAAGCACAATGAAAGGGGAAAAATGACCAAAGTTGCAATCTGGTGCCGTCATCAAGACGATAATGTTATCGGTATCGGGCCGAAGATTCCGTGGCATGTAAAGTCGGATTTTCAGCGGTTTCGCCGCATCACCGAAGGACAAAGTCTGGTTGCGGGGCAGACGACCTACGAAAGTTTTCCCAACCGTACGCTCCCCAACCGCAAAATTTATGTGTTGACGCTGGATGCGGCTTATCAGGTCTCTGATCCCGAAAAGCATGCCGTGGTTAACGACGTTAATTTGTTTAAGGAATGGGACGAAGATTTGTATATTGCCGGCGGTGCCACCGTTTATAAGCTGTTTATGACCGGCGGGGCCAAACTGATGCCGGAAATTGTCGTCGATTGTGTTTATCATGGCCCTCTTGATCCTGATGTTAAAGGTGAAAAAGTTTGTATAACTCCTTGTATTGAAAGTTTAAATAAAAATTATCGGCAAATTTCCCGTGATTATGAACTGGATCATATTACGACTCGGATTCTGGTTCGTAAGGGGGAGTTTGTCGAACAGGAGGTGCTCAAGAGAATTGTCAAAGCTATTGAAGAAGGACTGAATTGATGCAGCAATATTTAGATTTGCTTAATGATATTCTGGAAAACGGTGTTGATAAAATGGATCGTACCGGAACCGGCACCAGATCGGTGTTCGGGCGCCAGATGAGGTTTGACCTGCAAAAAGGTTTTCCTTTGATGACCACCAAAAAAATGCATCTTAAAAGCATAATTCACGAATTGTTGTGGTTTATCAAAGGTGAAACCAACATCCGTTATTTGCAGGAAAACGGCGTGCGGATTTGGAACGAATGGGCGGACGAAAACGGCGATTTGGGGCCGGTTTACGGTTCGCAGTGGCGCAACTGGAACGGCGAGGGCATTGATCAGCTGGCAGAAGTGATTGAAAAACTAAAACATAATCCCAACGATCGCCGGATGATCGTTTCGGCCTGGAACGTCGGCAAAATTGCCGAAATGCGTCTGCCGCCGTGTCATATGATGTTTCAGTTTTACGTTGCCGACAACAAGCTTTCCTGCATGTTGTATCAGCGCAGTTGCGACATGTTTCTCGGCGTGCCGTTCAACATTGCTTCCTATGCGTTGCTTACGATGATGATTGCTCAGGTTTGCGGCCTGCAGCCGGGAGAATTTGTGCATACCCTCGGTGATACGCATATTTACCACAATCATTTTGATCAGGTAAAAGAACAGTTGCAACGTCGGCCTCTGGAATTGCCGCAGATGAAAATCAATCCGGCCGTCAAAGACATCAATCAGTTTAAATACGAAGATTTTGAGCTGGTTGATTATCATTGTTATGAGGCAATAAAGGCTAAAGTTGCAGTTTAATAAAGGGGGATTAAATGGATGATATAAAAAAATTTTTTGATGAATATTCTAAATTCGTCGATGAGGTCGCTTCGCCGTTGGGGAAGAATGATGACGCTTTCTTAGAACGCGGAAAAGAGCTTTCAAAATGGCTGAACGGCAATTTTGCGCGAATGGATATGGCCGCTGCCGGTTTGTGCGGCGAGGCGGGCGAAATCGGTGATCTGTGGAAGAAACTCAAATTTCACGGCAAAGAACTCAATGAAGAAAACCGGCAGAAACTGATTGACGAGTTGAGTGATGTTTGTTGGTATGTTGCGCAAGCCGCAATTGCCTTGAACGTCGGTTGGGATGACGTTATCCGCCACAATGTGGAAAAACTGCGTGCCCGGCATCCGCACGGTTTTTCTCCCGAATACATGAAACTAAAAAAAGACTAGGAATTTGATATGACTGAAAATAATGACCAACAACAGCCTGAGGCAAAAAAAGAAAAAAACAGACTTTGGATGAGCGCCGCTTTGTGGGCGGATCGGGAAGATATTCGTGAAAGTGCGGAGAACTACCAACAAACCAAATGGTATGCGTCTTTGCGTTTTTGGCCGGCGGCACTTGTTCTTATCTTAACTTGGGTAAGCGCGGTAATCGTGGGCAATTATGCGAGTGCGATCGCCTATTCTTGTGTTTTGTGTCCGTTGCTGTATCTTAACGTAAAAGGGTATCGCTGGTCTTTGCTGCTGTTTGCGTTGCTTTATACGATTGATAAAGCCGGCGCATTGTATATGGATCTTGATAACCCAAAGTCAAATCCGATCATCTTAATTATTTGGTGGGTGATTATTGTCGGGGCAACCCTGAGCGCTTTCCGAATTGAGAACTACCGTCATAAACACCAAATGGCCGGTCACGCGAATTATGGCCGTGATCTGGCAGTGGTACTTGCTTTTTTGGGTTTAAGTTTTGCCGGCGGTTATTTTTATCTGTTTAACAACCGGTTGACGGTAGAACAGAGAGGAAAAATAGCTTTTTCGTATGGTGTTGTCGAACGTTATTCAAATTTGATCGGCCGTTATTGCCATGCTCAGGGCGTGGACTTAAAGAAGCTTCCCGAACAGTTTCATACCGCCTATCAGACAGAGATTGCTGCGGTGGAAAAATGGGTAAACAAAAATCAGTCCTTTAAAACACAGCTGGGAAATATTTTGGAAAATTACAAAAAGAGCATCGACCAGGAGTTTGATGATGAACGCAAGCTTTTGATTATGCTTGAATTGGCGCATCAAGAAGGAAAAGATGTCAATGATTTGGCATGGAAACCGGAATATGACCGGTTGCTGTCACCGCAGGAGTATTGCGAATTTGTGGACGACAATTTTGATCTGTTTGAACAGTCGGGCAGTTTTGAGGAATTTGTTCAATCCGTAAGAGATCTTGAACAGCAGTAAAACAAATTCGGTATTAGAATGAAAAGCGGGCTGTCTTTGTAAAGACGGTCCGCTTTTTGTCAGGGGATAAGACAGATTATTATTCTTTGGTGATGTATTGCGGCGGAATAATACCGCCTTTGATAATGATCAGGTAATAGCGCACATAAGCAAACCGGCGTCCCAGTTTATCGTTGCAGGCGTTCCACTCGACCGGAGAAGTGCTGATCTCATTGGTGCCGTTCAATTTGAAGAGTATCTCGTCGAAAGTGTTTTGCTCGTTGATGCCGGGAACTTCGGACACCGGCGGGCTGACATACACGGCTTCTAACAGATTGTCGTGTTCCAAGGCTTCGAGATCGATTGCGAACACGTCTGCATTTTCAATAAACTTTTTTAAACACAAACTGTTTTCTGTCCATCGTATCGGTTCCGTAAAAGCCCTGATGCCGCGGCTGCGGCCGCTGAAGCAGCTTTCCATCCAGCGGACGATTCCCTGATGCGTATCGGCACCGGAACGTTTGTAATAATAACTGAGGTCTGCCTGCGGATTGTTGGCGAAAGAAAGGATACCGTCCTCAAGCGCCGAATTTCCTTTGCTTATGTAATGATACAGTTTCATAGGGCGGCGGGTTAGTTAAGAAAAGTCAGGCATAAGCCGATCACCAGCGGAATGGCCAAATTGTCGTCAATCCGGGTTTTTTCTTCGTAAACTTCGGCTAAAGTGGCCAGAACGCAGGCAATTACGCTGACATAGCCAAACGGTTCCAGATTATGAAACAGCATATTGATCAACAGGGCGCTGACAAAGAAAGCCGTTGTTCCTTCAAGAGATTTGTTGTGATATATCTGGCGGGTGCCGTATGCTTTGCCGAACAAGGCGGAACAGGCGTCGGAAACCAGCATGACCGTCATGGCGATGACGGCAACCGGCTTGGTGAAAAAAACGGTGCTCAGAACGGCGGCCGACATGACGTACATCGAACCGGTAAACTGAAAGTGGCTGCGGGCGCTTTCTTTACGGCGCAGGGTTTTGGAGAACAGACCTCCGAAGATGATCCTTGCCCATTTCCATTTTTTGAAGTTTCCGTATTCAAGCAACCCGTTGCCGATAAAGATGAGTGTGAACAGGCCGACTGCAATTTCTTCGCGAATGAAATAAATGGTCAGCGGAATCCATAAAGAACTCAGATGGATCAGCTTACGGTACAATTCGCGGCGAAACGACTTATTGACGTCAACCTTCAACTGGCGGGTAAAAGTATGCAAATAATCGCGCAGGTGGTAGTCCTGAGCCTGCCAATACCGGTTGTACAGGTTGATTTTTTTGAATTTTACCGGTATTTTGAGCGGCTTAAACATACTTTTATCCCGTTGTTGACAGTTGTTAAATGATGCGGCGCAGCGCGTCCATCGCTTCGTTCAAACGACCGGTCTCGGCGCCGCCGGTCTGGGCCATGTCAGGACGACCGCCGCCGCCGTTGGCGCCGATAAACGGTGCCACTTCCTTGATCAGGCTGACGGCCGAATATTGGGCGGTCAGGTCGTCGGTGACGCCGATAACGGCCGAGACTTTGCCGTCATTGCAGCTGAAGAGGGCGATAATGCCGCTTTTGATCTGTTCCTTGATCTCATCGACGAACGCTTTCAATTCTTTGGCTTGAACATTGTCGATTTGCTTGGCGACAAATTTGATTCCGTTGATGGTTTCAATCTTGTCCTGATTGTCGGCGGTTTTATGGCTGACAAACTGTTTTTTGATATTGAGGATTTGGGTTTCCAGTCTTTTCTTGTCTTCCAGCAGCAAATTAATGCGGGCCTCAAGGTCATGAGGGTTGGTTTTCAATATTTGGCTGATATGATGCAGTTTGTCCTCAATGTCCTGAGCATATTGCTCGGCAGCGTGTCCGGTGACAAACTCAACCCGGCGGATGCCGGCGGCAACGGCGCTTTCGCTGACAATATTAAAGTAGCCGATGTCTCCGGTCGAGTTGACGTGGGTACCCCCGCAAAGTTCGCGCGAGAACGTCTCTTGATCGTTTTCCATACTGATGACCCGCACCGTTTCGCCGTATTTTTCGCCGAACAGGGCCATCGCGCCGCATTTGATGGCTTCGTCCGGAGTCATGATGCGGGTTACGGTCTTATAGTTTTTGCGAACGGCGGCATTGACGATGTCTTCGGCACGACGCAGCTCCTCGCCGGTGATTTGTTTGGGGTGCGAGATGTCAAACCGTGCCCGGCCGGCGCAGACGTAAGATCCTTTCTGGGTGACATGGTCTCCCAAAATGTCGCGCAAGGCCCGATGGAGCAGGTGAGTTACCGAGTGGTTGGCGCGAATCCGTGCCCGGTTGTCGCAATCAACTTCGAAGCTTGCAATATCGTCGGTTTTTACGGTTCCTTCAACCATTTTGCAGCTGTGAACAATCATGCCGTCGATTTTCTTTTTGGCGTCGGTCACTTCAATGGTAAAACCGTTGCCTTTGATCAGTCCGATATCGCCGACCTGACCGCCGGATTCACCGTAAAAAGTGGATTGGTTGGCAATCAGATAAAATTCGCCGTTGTCGACCTGTTCAACCTGTTGTCCGTTTTGGACCAGTGCCGTTACCTGTCCGTCAGCTTTAAGGGCGCTGTAACCGAGAAATTCGGTTTTGCCGAGCCGGTCAAACAATTCAAACCAGATTTTTTCAATTCCTTCGTCTCCGGAGCCGGCCCAGTTTTTGCGCGCTTCGTTGCGTTGTTGTTCCATTGCCTGATCAAAACCGTCGGTATCGACGGCAATGTTTTTGGCCTTGAGAGCGTCCTGAGTGAGATCAAGCGGAAAACCGTATGTGTCGTAAAGTTTGAACGCGGTTTTGCCGGGCAGGGTATCGCCTTCTTTCAGACCGGCGGTTTCGTCGTCAAGCAGACGCAAACCTTTTTCGAGGGTGCGGATGAATTTGCTTTCTTCGGTTTTCAGGGTTTCGGAGATCAATGCCTCGGCGCGATAAAGTTCGGGATAGGTTTCGCCCATTTCCTTTTGCAGCGAGGGCAGCAGTTTGTACATCATCGGTTCCCGCACACCCAGCAAATGGACGTGACGCATGGCGCGACGCATGATGCGGCGCAGGACGTAACCGCGGCCTTCGTTGGAAGGCAGCACGCCGTCGGCAATCAAAAAGGCGGCTGAACGCAGATGGTCGGCGATGACGTTGTGAGAGGCTTTGAGCGGTCCTTCGGGATCGGAGTTGGCCAAATCGGCCACCGATTTGATCAGATTTTGAAACAGGTCGATGTCAAAGTTGGAGTGAACGCCCTGCAAGATGGCGGCAATGCGTTCCAACCCCATGCCGGTGTCAATGGACGGCTTTTTGAGATTGATCCGGCTGCCGTCGGGCAAGTCTTCAAACTGGTCAAACACCAGATTCCAAATTTCGATAAAGCGGTCGCCGTCTTCTTCCGGAGTGCCCGGCAGGCCGCCCCAGACTTCGGGGCCGTGGTCATAAAAAATTTCGGAACACGGACCGCAGGGCCCGGTGTCGCCCATTTGCCAGAAGTTGTCTTTGGTGGCAATGCGGATAATGCGGTCGTCGGACAGTCCGGAGATCTTTTTCCACAACTGATAGGCTTCTTCGTCATTATGGTATATGGTTACCGCCAGTTTTTCGGCCGGGATGTCGAAATGTTTGGTGAGCAGTTCCCATGCATAACAAATGGCGCCTTCTTTAAAATAATCTCCGAACGAAAAGTTTCCGAGCATTTCAAAGAAAGTGTGGTGGCGGACGTCGTAACCGACGCTGTCAAGGTCGTTGTGCTTGCCGCCGGCGCGCACGCTTTTTTGCGAGGATGCGGCACGGGTATAACTGCGGGTTTCGTTGCCGGCAAGAATATTTTTGAATTGAACCATGCCCGAGTTGGTAAACATCAGGGTCGGATCGTTGTCAGGCACAAGCGGGGATGACGGGACAATTTTATGTCCGTTGTCGGCAAAATAGTTGAGAAAAGTGCTTCTAATCTGATTTACAGTCGTCGTCATAACCAATTTCTTTCCAATTACATTAAAAAGTGTCTTTAAAACTAACCCTAACTTTTAATGCAATCTTGTTTAACTGTCCATAGAAATTTAGCAGATTTTCCTAAAAAGTTACGGCAAATCCGTGGAGGTAGACAAACCCGGCATTTAACCAGGTCGCAAACAGCAGCCAGGCCTGATACGGAATCAGCAGCCACGCGGAAACCGGCGAAATTTGAAAGAACCAGTAAATGGTGCGGAAAACAACGATATCCAACACGATGAGGACAAGCAGCGCCAGAGCGATGTAACCGGTATAAAAGAAAGCAAAATTCCACAAAATGTGCAAAAAAAGCTGATTGATAAAGAAATTGTTGGTGCGGCTGATGCTTTCTCTCGAGGTTGTGGCCTTAAAAGCAAAGTAAAACGCAAAGACCATTGTCAGATAGATAAGTCCCCAAGCGATCGGAAATACCTGATCGGGCGGCGTTAAGACAGGTTTTTCGAGTGTTTGGTACCAGCTGTTTACCCCCTCATAATTAAAATAGGCACCGACGACAAGAGTGAGCAGAGTCATAAAAAAACAGTAGAGAAATTTGCGTAAATCAGCCATTTTGATCCTCCCGTAACAGTTGATTGTCATATAAGCAATAAATGTAGATATTCAAGAAAAGCTGTTGCAAAAAAGTTGGGCGGGGTGTAAATAATAGAGCAAAAACATATTAAAGGAGCGGTTAAATTGACGAGAAAAACCAAAGACGGAATTGTTGTTTACAATCCTGAGGATTTTGAAAAAATGCGTCGGGCCGGCAAGTTGGCGGCAGAAGTTTTGGATTATATCACGGATTATGTAACCGTCGGCGTAACCACAGGAGAGCTTGACGATTTGTGCCGGAATTATATTGAAAGTCACGGTGCCGTACCGGCTTGCCTTAATTATCACGGTTATCCGAAATCAAGCTGCATTTCGATCAATCATGTTATTTGCCACGGTATTCCCGATGATCGCAAACTTGCCGACGGCGATATTTTAAATATTGACGTGACGGTTATTCTTGACGGCTGGTTCGGCGACACCAGCCGGATGTATTATGCCGGAAAGCCCAAGCTGAAAGCAACCCGCCTGTGCGACGTGACCTATGAGTGCATGATGCGCGGGATCGAAGTTGTGCGTCCCGGCGCGCATTTCGGCGATATCGGTGCGGTGATCGAAGAATATGCCCACAAATACGGCTATTCGGTGGTGGATATGTTCTGCGGACACGGCCTGGGGCGAGTTTTTCATGACAGTCCCAACGTTATGCATTGCGGCCGCAAAGGAACCGGGCCGGTGATGGAAGAAGGAATGTTCTTTACAATTGAACCAATGATCAACATCGGCAAAAAAGACGGTTTTATTATGTCTAACGGCTGGACGGCGGTCACTCGGGACAAGTCGCTTTCGGCCCAGTTTGAACATTCTCTCGGCGTAACCAAAGACGGTTATGAAGTGTTTACTTATTCGCCGAAAGGTTTGGATAAACCTCCGTATAAATAAGGACTTTAATGAAAGAAGAGACACCCGACTACATTGGTCATCGGCAGCGCCTGAAAGAACGTTTTAAGCTTGGCGGCGGTCAGGATATGGCCGATTATGAAATGCTGGAACTGCTGTTGACGCTGGCCATCCCGCGAAAAGACACCAAGCCGTTGGCTAAAGCTCTGGTTAAAGAATTCGGCGGTTTTGCCGAGGTTCTGTTTGCACCCGATGACCGATTGATGACTTTTAAAGATTTGAAAGAAAGCTCCGTATTGGTGTTTAAGATTGTCCGAGAGTCTGCCTTAAGGATGTCCTGGCAAAAGTTGAGCGCGACCGAAGCGCCGGTTTTAACCAGTTTTGATTCAATCATGGAATATTGCCGTGCCGCATCGGGTTATAAGGAAAGAGAAGAATTTCGCGTGATTTTTCTTAATGCCAAAAACCGGATCATCGGAGAAGAAGTGCAGCAACGCGGGAGTGTCAATGCGGTAGCGATTCATCCCGGGGAGGTAATGCGTGCCGCAGTTCTCAAAGGGGCAACCGCTTTAATTCTGGTTCATAATCATCCTTCGGGCGACGTAACACCGTCACGAGCGGATATCGAGGTGACGCGTAAGATTGAGGGCGCATTGTCGGCGGTGGATATTCGTTTGATTGATCATTTCATTGTCAGTAAAAATTTGGTATATAGTTTTAACGATCACGGATTATTGATGAAACGTTAAAAAAAATGTTGCAAAATATTTCTTTACGGGCTAATTATAAAAAAACTCCGTCGGGACATAGCTCAGCCTGCCAGTCGCGCTTGCTTTGGGCTGGAGGAAGAAAAAACTTCCGGTGAAAGTTTTTTCAACGACAGGTGAAGTTTTATTAAATTTGCGGCAGACGGCAGTCGGCGGCAAGTTTTAGAAAACGAACGGGGCGAGCAAAGCAAGTTGGAATAAAATTATTATGGCAAAAGATAAAAAACGGGACATAGCTCAGCCTGGTAGAGCGCTTGCTTTGGGAGCAAGATGCCGATGGTTCGAATCCGTCTGTCCCGACCACTAAAAAAGCCGCCTGTCAAGGCGGTTTTTTTGTACAAGGCGTCTTGCTTCCATTTAGCAAAGCGTTTGCGCTTGCTTTGGGCTGGAGGAAGAAAAAACTTCCGGCGGAAGTTTTTTCGACGACAGGCGAAGTCTTGTTATTTTGCGAACGAGCGGCAGCGAAGTTGGC
>CAJTLY010000007.1 GCA_910577095.1 uncultured Alphaproteobacteria bacterium | reverse complement strand
TCGAAAGATTGCCAAACCGTTCTTCTTGCCGGTCGTCCGTTATGTTTTGCTGCCGAAGCGGGTGCGGTGCCGGCGGCCTTTTATCGGGCAGATTTTGTTTATCGGCCGTATACGCCGGAAGCTGCCGCTGCGGTGTGGAATAAAATATATCGCTTCGAAGATGTTTCAGGGTGTGCCAAAGGCAATTTGATTTCGGGAAGAGACTTCTGAGCAGAGAGCTTGGCGAAAGGGTAAAAGTTTTCTTATGAAAAAAGCCTGCTGTAAAGCAGGCTTTCGGATTATGGTAGGCGCGTGGGGGTTCGAACCCCAGACCCACTGATTAAGAGTCAGTTGCTCTGCCAGCTGAGCTACGCACCCATAATTCATATGAGCGGACTATAAACCGCAATATTTTTTTTTGCAACATTTTTTTTGCAGCAGCGGATAAAAATTTTATTTGGGGAGAAAAAACATCGATAAAGAATAAAATTTTATATCTGTTGTCGTTAAAGATGAATTATCGGTTGTCAAAATGATGAAACTTTTTTATAACCAAATATGATAGACTAACATAAAAACAAGGAACTTTAGATGAAAAAACTTATGATCGTTTTGTTGATTTTGGCGGCAGCCGGTGTTGCAGCCTATTTTATGACGCCGTCAATGGAAGATATCGTTAAGACCGTCGTTCACAAATACGGAAGTCAGGTAACCGGAACCGAAGTTAATTTGGGCGGTTTCCGTCTCGATATTTTTAACGGTGAAGTTGAAGTAAAAAAACTGACGGTGGCCAATCCGCAGAATTACAGTCAGCCGAATATTATGAGTGTCGGACGAGTTGCGGTTAAGGTTAATCTCAAATCATTGCTTGACAAGACTATCGTGATTGAAAACGTAGAAGTCGAAAAGCCGGAAATTACCTATGAACTGCTTTCGGTAACCCAAAATAATCTTTCCCAGTTGCTGGAAAATATTAAGAAAAATACCGCCAAAGCCGATAAGAAAGCGGCTGCGGAACCTGCCGAAAAAGATGCAAAAGAGGAAAGCAAGGCGGGAGAAGGCAAGAAAGTGGTGATTAACCGTTTGAAAGTTGCCGGCGGCAGCATCAATGTTGCTGCTTCGTTGGCCGGTCATGCCGCTTCGGCTTCGGTGCCGTTGCCCGAAATCAAAATGCAGGATATCGGCAAAGAAAAAAATAACAACGGCGCCAGTATTGCAGACACGTTGTCAGCCGTTTTGCAAAAGATCTTTAATACCGCATATGATACGGTTTTGAGCAGCAAATTGGCCGATTTGAAAGGCGCGGCCGAAGACAGTCTGAATTCGGTCGTGGACAGCGTCAAGGAAAAGTCCGGTCTGAAGGACTGGTTTGGTTTCGGAAAGTAAACCGCTTTGAAGAAAAAGCCCCGGAATTTCCGGGGCTTTTTTGTTTTTTAAATGTGATCGTAAAAAAAACGGCTTGTCCTTTTAGGAGGAACAAGCCGTTTTAAAAGTCGTGAAACGAAAGAAATTTACACGGACTGCAGCAGAGCGTAGTCGGCCGCCGCGGCAGCATGGAGATTCGTGGTGTGAAACAGCGGTACGCCGCAGCATTTTTCCTGATTCTCGTCGAACAGCAACGGCAGTTCGGTACAGCCGAGAATGATGCCCTGGCATCCTTTTTCTTCGACCAGCCGGCGGATAATGTTTTCCAGTTTGTTTTTGGCTTCGGCAGAAATGACGCCCTTGACCAGTTGATCGTAGATGATGCTGTCCACCTGATTGATCTCCGTCAGTTCGGGAACGGCAACCTCAATTTCGTAATTGCGGAGACGGTCCTTGTAGAAGTTTTCCTGCATGGTGAAACGGGTCCCGAGCAAACCGACTTTGGTCAGCTGTTCGCGTTTGACGGCGCAGGCGGTCACATCACCGATATGCAATACTTTTTTGCCGCTGACTTGTTCGATCTGTTCGGCAACTTTGTGCATGGTGTTGGTAGCAATGACCAAAATGTCGGCTTCCGGCAAAAAACGCTTGGCCAGCAAAGCCAGCATTGAACCCAGTTCTTCCCATTGACCGGCTTTCTGCATCTTTTCGACGGCGGCAAAATCGACGCTGTAAAGGATGATCTGAGCCGAGTGATTTCCGCCGAGGGCTTCGTTGACACGTTGGTTGATAATACGGTAATACTCAATGGTCGAAGGCCATGACATTCCGCCTAAAATTCCAATTTTTTTCATACGCAAATCGTTTAATAAGTAAATGAATAATCAATTTTCGGAAAGCAGCCTAAAAGATTTTGTATGCAAAGTCAATGTTTTTAATTGCCGATCCCCGAAAAGCCCATAAACGCCATTGAAAGCAAAGCAGCCGTAATCAGAACAATCGGCGCGCCGCGCATGCCCCGCGGCAAAGCATCCCGGTTTTGGTTGATGCGTTCGCGCAGGCCTGCCATCAGAACGATTGCCAGAGTAAAGCCGATTGCGTTGGCCAACCCGAAACAGACCGAGTGCGAAAGCGAAAATTCTTTCTGGACCGCCAGAATTGCAACCCCGAGAACCGCACAGTTGGTGGTGATCAACGGCAGAAAAATACCCAAAGCCTGATATAAGACGGGGGAAACTTTTTTAATGATGATTTCCACCATTTGGACCAACGCGGCAATCACCAGAATAAAAACGACCGTATTCATAAATTCCAGTTGATGCGGCACCAGCAACCGGTAATAGATCAGGTATGTGGCCACTGAAGAAATCGTCATCACAAACATCACAGCCAGTCCCATTCCGAAGGCGGTAGATATTTTTTTAGAAACGCCGAGAAACGGACAAATGCCCAAAAACTGAGACAAAACAATGTTATTGACCAAGATGGCCGAAACGAAAATCATGGTGATGCTCATCGGTTTACTCCCCGCAAACGGTTAAATGCCATAATCAAACCCGCCAAAGCCAAAAAGGCGCCGGGCGGCATGATGAATAACAAAAGCGGGTAACCTTCTTCGCCGATAAAATTATGCCCCAGCAAGCTGCCGGCGCCGAGAATTTCGCGTACCGAGCCGAGCAGACAAAGGGCTGCCGTAAATCCGATTCCCATACCCAGGGCATCAAGAAACGATTGTACAATGTTGTTTTTGGAGGCAAAGGCTTCCGCACGTCCCAAAATGATGCAGTTGACCACGATCAGCGGAATGTAAATGCCCAGTTTGGCATGCAGCGCCGGATAATAGGCCGCCATCATCATGTCAATGACGGTAACGATGGACGCGATCAGGACGATATAACATGGAATTCGCACCATTGAAGGAATAAAGTTTTTGACCAGCGAAATAAAGCTGTTGGACAAGAGCAGGGTAAAAGCGGTGGCAATTCCCATGCCGAATGCGTTTTCCAACGAAGTGGTCACGCCGAGAGTGGGACACATGCCCAACATCATGACAAAAACGGGGTTGTCGCGGACAATACCGCGGGTAAGGTTGGAAATGCTGTTGCTATTCTTCATATCCGGTTGCTCCTGCATTAAACTTCTTGTAAGTCTGCACGGCTTTTTGCACGGCGTCAACGACGGCGCGCGAACTGATGGTTGCACCGGTAACGGCGTCAATTTCGCCGCCGTCTTTTTGCAGCTTAAACTGATCTTGATAGGCGTTGAGGCCGACAAACTGACCGGCAAATTTTTTCTCCGCAATTTTGGAACCAAGTCCCGGAGTTTCTTTTTGCTCAATAACCTTATATCCGGTAACGGTTCCGTCCATCAGCATACCGATAATCAATTCCACTTTGCCGCCAAAACCGCCGTCGGAAAATGTTTCGATGGCAACCGCCGTGATGGTTCCGTTTTCGCGTGCCGGATAAAGCTTAAGCTTATATTTGCCGTCGGGCGTTGTAATGGTGGTTTTTTCGGCAAAAGGATCGTTGTCAAAAGAGCCGACCACTTCGCGGATGGCGTCCAGAGTTTTGCGGTTTTTGGCTTCGGCAATCGGCTCTTTGGTCATTTGGTAAACATACCCGAGGGTGAAAGCCGATGCGGCCGCAACGGCCAGCAATGAAAATATCATATTAAAGAGGGTAGATTTTATCGGTTTCATTTATTTTCTCCCGGTTCCGAAAATGCGGGGGTGCGCATATTTGTCAATCAAAGGGACAAAGGCGTTCATAATCAGAATGGCAAACGAAACCCCTTCGGGGTAGGAACTGTATCGACGGATAACAAAGGTGAGAACACCGCAACCGACGGCAAAGATTATTTTGCCGTTCTCGCTCATCGGCGAAGTGGTATAATCGGTTGCCATAAAAAACGCCCCCAGCAGCAGACCGCCCGACAAAAGATGGGTTACCGGTTCCACGGCCGGCGAAGACGTGGTCAGCCAGCAGATGCCGGTAAGAATAAAGAAAGTGCCGAGGTAATAGAACGGAATATGCCAGGAAACGACTTTGCGGTACAACAGGTAAAGAAAGCCCAGTAAAAGCGCCAACGCCGAAACTTCTCCCATTGAACCGCCGGTATAGCCGAGAAACATTTCAAGATAATCGGGCAGCTTGTCCAATTTCGCGGTCAATTGTGTCGCAGAACTGGTGGCGTCGACATGTTTGAGGATATTCAAAGTGGTGGCTGAGGTGGTGACATCGGTGTTCATGAAGTCAAACAAGTGCGGACGAACCCAGGTCGTCATCTGTACCGGAAAGGAAATGAACAGAAAAACCCGCCCGGCCAGCGCCGGATTGAAAAGGTTTTTGCCGATGCCGCCGAAAGCGGTTTTGGTGATGACGATTGCGACAAAACAACCGATCAGGGTCATCCATACCGGCATGTTGCAGGGAAGATTATAAGCCAGCAAAATACCGGTGACAACGGCCGAAAGGTCGCGGGTGGCAGGCGGCTGCTTAAACCACCATTTGGTGCTTGCATATTCAAAAAACACGCATCCGGCAACGGCGGTAACAAGCGTGGTTAAGGCAGCAATGCCGAACAGGGCGATTGCGACCGCGCCGGCCGGAAGCAGGGCAATGATGACGTCCCGCATAATTGAGCGGGTGTCGGTAGAAGAATAAAAATGAGGGGCAGTCGAAATTTTAAGCATTGTCGGTATAGTCCTATTTCTTTTTGCGTATTTCGTATTTGGCCAGTTTACAATAGTCGGTAAGCGGAATTCTTGCCGGGCAGGTGTAAGAGCAGCTGCCGCATTCCATGCAATCGAGAACATGAATCTTTTTGGCTTCCTGGTATTCGCCGCGGCGAACATGGCCGGTAATGGCAAACGGCTGCAAACCCTGCGGACAAACCTCGATGCAGCGGCCGCAGCGGATGCAGGCGGTTTGTTCGGGATCAAGAACCGAAGCCGTTTTCAGCAGCAAAATTCCGGACGTGGTCTTGGTAATCGGCGCTGCCAGGTTGGTTGCCGCCGTTCCCATCATCGGGCCGCCGAAAATGATTTTGCCCGGTGTTTCCAACGGTTGGGCCTGCTCAATCAGATAAGAAGCGGGGGTGCCGATTCTGACCCGGTAGTTGCCGGGGTTTTTAACGTCGTCGCCGCTGACGGTCACAATGCGTTCAAACAACGGCTTATGTTTTTGAACCGCTTCATAGACCGCATAAACGGTACCGACGTTTTGCACCACGCAGTTGACGTCGACCGGCAGGCATCCGGGCGGCACTTCGCGGCCGGTGACGGCGGCAATCAGTTGTTTTTCAGAGCCCTGAGGATATTTGGTGGCGCAAACGGCGACATTGACACCGACGTAGCTTCGGGTCAATTTGCGCATGGTTTCGATCGCATGCGGTTTGTTTTCGTCAATGGCAATAATCGCTTTTTGGATTCCCAGCGCTTTGTTGAGAATTTTGGCGCCGATAATGATTTGTTCGGCCTTTTCCTGCATCAGGCGGTCATCGGCGGTCAGGTAGGGTTCGCATTCGATACCGTTCAAAATGATGCAATCGATTTTTTTGCCGGCAGGTACGGTTGCCTTAATCGGAGTCGGATAGCCGGCGCCGCCCATGCCGACAATGCCGGCGGCGCGGATGATGCCGACGATTTGTTCCGGAGTGGCGGTAATTTCACGAATGAGGTCGGAACTGCGGTCAATGCTCTCTTCCCACTCGTCGCCGTCGGTTTTGATGGTGATCATTTGTTCGAGGTAACCGACTTCGCCGACAATCTCTTCAATTTTGACCACTTCGCCGGAGGCCGGCGCATGAACGTCGGCGGAAACAATGCCGTCGGCATCGGCGAGCAACGTACCGGCTTTGACGCGATCGCCTTTTTTGACCAGAATTTTCGCCGGTGCGCCGATATGTTGTTTGACCGGAACATACAGCATATCGGGAATGCCGGCGTCCCGGATCGGAAGGTCGGAGGTTATTTTGTATTTGTCGGGATGAATACCGCCGACAGAAAAGGTTTTAATCTTGCTCATCTTTCACTCCGGTATAAATGATGGCGCCGGTCGGGCAGTTGGCTGCC
Source organism: uncultured Alphaproteobacteria bacterium (assembly GCA_910577095.1). Classification (GTDB taxonomy): domain Bacteria; phylum Pseudomonadota; class Alphaproteobacteria; order RF32; family CAG-239; genus JAFUYI01. The sequence goes on along the minus strand of CAJTLY010000007.1, from coordinate 104,787 downwards.
AATTCAGCTCCGTAAGCTTCGGCCGAGACGGTGGCGGGAATATGGGAGAGATTGTTTTCTACCTTGACTTCAGGGCAGATTTTGGTGCATTTCATACAGGCAATGCAGGCGGCCTTGCAGTTTTTGCGGGCCAGTGCGCCTTTTTGGCGATTGCTGCAGGCGACGTAAACGCGAACGCCGTTTTTGCCGCGCGGTCTGATTTCGTACAATCCGCGCGGACAAATGCGTACACAGGCCCCGCAGGAGGTGCATTTGTCGGGGTTGACTTCCGGCAGTCCGGTTTGCGGATTCATTTCAATGGCGCCGAAAGGGCAGTTGCGAACGCAGTCGCCCAGACGCAGACAGCCGTCGGGACAGCCGGTTTTGCCGACAAAGGCACGATTGGCAAGTCGGCAGCTTTGCAGGCCGATGTATTCGACTTTGTCGGGAGCGTTTTCACAAGTGCCGTTGCAGTGCAAAACTGCAACCGTCGGTTCGTGTTCGGCGGAAGAATAGCCAAGCCGTCCGGCAATTGTGTTCATCACTCCGGCACCGCCCACCGGACAATAAAGGCGGGCGAAAGATTCGGCGTCGGCAGCGGCGCAGGCGTTGGCGAAATCCTGACAGCCCGCTTTGCCGCAGGCGCCGCAGTTGGCTTGTGGAAGCATTGCTGCAATTTCGTCGGCTACCGGGTTGTTTTCAGTCTTAAATTTTTGGGCTGCAAAATATAATATGATTGCCGCGGCGACGGCAATTGACGATAAAACGATAATGTTGGCTACGATAACTTCACTCATCAATCAGTCTCTTGCTTTCGTTTACAATGCCTTATTCATAGCACAAATTCGGGGGATGCAAAATGTTTTTTTTCAGTTATCGCAATTTAATTTTTATTCGCGGCTTAAAATGACGGCGGAACAGATACAAAAGGGCGTAATAGAGCGGCAATACGGCAAGCGTTGCGGTTGCCGCCGCCGTTTCGCTGCCGCCGAAGGTCAGAAATGCAGCCAGAACCGACAACATCAAAAACAACGGCAGAACATAGGCCCAAAGGGCGGCTGTCAATGCATTTTCGACCGAAATTTCGAGGGTGACGTTTTGGCCGGTCCGATAATTTTGCGGCGTATCGGTTTTGACTTCGACGCTGAGCGGTTGGCCGCCGCTTAAACCGCAGGCGTTTTTTGCCGCACATCCGCTGCAGGCTTCGTTGCGGATGAAAGTGACGGTAACCGAACCGGGATTAACGGCTGTAACGATGCCGCAGCGGGTAATGTTTTCCATCGCTATTTCCGTCCGACCAGTCTTTTGGCTCTTTCCGACAACAACGGTTTGACGGTGTTGTCTTCACCGCGTACAAACAAAACGGCGGCGACATTATAACGGTTGGCATAATCCAAAGCTGCTTTTTCTCCCATGGCCATCATCGCCGTCGTCATACCGTCGGCAATCATGCAGCTGGAATGAAAAACGGTTGCGGAGATAAGGTTGTTTTCGACCGGATAACCGCTTTTGGGGGAGATGGTATGAGAATATTTTTTATCGTCGACGTAAATGAAGTTGCGATAATCGCCGGAAGTGGCCACGGCCTGATTTTTAAGGGTAATGACATAGGCGTTTTCGGTATAATCGTTTTCGGGGCGAATGATGCCGACGTTCCAGCCGTCTACCTGGTCGGATTTGCGGCCGCCGGCACGGACTTCGCCGCCGATTTCAACCACATAATCGTGATAACCCAGTTTTTCCAGCAGTTCGGCAATCCGGTCAACACCGTATCCTTTGGCAATTGCCGACAGGTTAATCATTGTTTCTTCGTGTTCTTTTTTGATCTTGTCAAAATCGTGGGTAAAGCGGATTTTATTAAAACCGGAGGTTTTCAAAACCTCGCGGATGTCTTCTTCGGAAGGCGCTTTTTTAGGACGAATGGTCCCGAAGCCCCACAAATCGACCAACCGGCCGACCGTCGGATCGAAGGCGCCGTTGCTCTGACTGTAAATGGTGTAGGCATTTTGAAGAACCTTTTGCATCGGCGGCGAAAGCTCAATCCATTTGTCTGCCGGTTCGCGGTTAATCCGCGAAATTTCGGAATTGTTGTCAAAAACCGACATTTCGGCGTTAACGGCTTCAAGCTCTTCTTTGATGTTTTTATGCAACAGTTTGTTTTCTCGTCCGGTTTTTACTTTTACGCTGTAGTACGTCCCCATTGTTTGTCCGCTCATGATCTGATAGGGGGCCGGTTCGTGCCAAATATAGAAAATGGCGGCTGCCGCCAGAAAAAATATTGAAATATATTTAAAAATGCGCATATGTTTTACACCTGAAATTAGTAATTATTTCACCTTTTTGTGCTATCTCGTTCTTATTAGAAACCGTTTGTTTGGAAAGGCAGCTTATTATGAAAGAATATTTTGAAATTCTCAAGAAAAAAGTACAAGATATTTGGTCCCGCATCCGGGTGAAAGATACTTGTCTGTATATAAGCCGACTTTCGCAAAAAATCTATGCACAGGCCTATAATAAAATCAACGTCGCCGGAACTTATCTCGGACAGATCGGCATTTCTGCCAACGTTGTCAGCTGGACCGGCTTTGTCATCGGAATTTTTGCCGTTAACTTTATTGCAATGGAAATGTACGGATGGGCGCTGCTTGCCATTTTGCTCAACCGGTTGTCCGACGGTTTGGACGGCGCGATTGCCCGTTCGACCAAAGTAACCGATTTCGGCGTATTTCTTGATGCTACGTTGGATTATATTTTTTACGGCGGAGTCCTTTTTGCTTTTGCCTTAGCCAATCCGGCGGCTAACGGCGTTGCGGCGGCATGTATGCTGTTTGGTTTTGCCGCGGCGGCTTGCGCAATGTTGGCTTATTCGGTGATTGCCTACAAAAATCATGCCGAACAGCAGCTTAATCTTGATCATTCGCCTTTTTATCTCGGCGGTTTGGCTCAGGGGTCGGAAACGTTGTTCGCTTTGGTGGTGCTGTGTTTGTTTCCGGGATGGTTTCCGGTGATGGGGGTTGTTTTGGGTGTTTTTTCGCTGGTAAAAGCTTTCAGTGTCATCGTAGCCGCTTATTACAGTTTTGTGATTGTTCCCTACCGTAAAGGAAAATAAATGAAAGTCTTCTTTATCCTGCTTACGGCACTGGCAACGGTGTTTTCCGCAGAGGCAGGGGCCGCGGTAAAAAAACAGACGTTAAGAAATTCGGTTGAAGTGTCGGCGGTCGAAAAAGAAGACCGGATTGAAGTACGACTGAAAATCGAACCTCAAAACGGTTGGCAGATCTATTCTCATCAGCCGGGCGACGTCGGTCTGCCGACGGACGTTAAATGGAATCTTTATGATCATCGTCTGGTATCCGAACAGTGGAGCGAAGGCGAAGACGTTATTTACGAAGGGTTCGGGCTTAATGTTTACCGCAAACCGGCATGGTATACCGCCATGTTGGGAAAAGCGACCGGGGAAATGCCAGATCTGGAAATTTCGTGGATGGCCTGCAAAGGGGAGTGCGTACCGGAAAGTCTGATCTTTAAATTGACTCCGGAAGTGTTTGCCCATCTTATGCCGTCACAAGGGGATGCAGTTCAGGCTGTACCGGTGTCGGAAGCTTTTTACCGTTCCCAACCTTTACCCGCGTCCGAACCGAAAATGCCGTCTTCGGCAACGGAAAGCGGTTGGTTCAGTATCTTACTGTTGGCGTTTGGCGGCGGCATTGTTCTCAATTTCATGCCCTGCGTTTTTCCGATTTTGTTCATTAAAATTATGTCGATTGCCGGCCGGAAGAGCAAACGCCGTAACGTCACCGAGGCCTTTCAATATCTCGGCGGCGTTTTGTCCTGCTTTGTGCTGATGGCGGCATTATTGGCCTGGCTGCGGCATCGCGGTGCCGATATCGGGTGGGGCTTTCAGTTGCAGTCACCGTATTTTGTTGCGGTAATGGCGGTTGTGTTTTTGCTGCTGGCACTGATGTTTTTGAATGTTATCCGGGTGAATTGGAGTTTGAAATATTTGCCTGCGGGGTCGTTTATGACCGGTTTTCTGGCGGTGTTGATCGCCAGTCCGTGTACGGCGCCGTTTATGGGAGCCGCGGTCGGCTGGGCTCTGACGACCGAACGGCCGGGATATTTTTATTATCCGGTATTTTTGTCTCTCGGTGCCGGTTATGCGTTGCCGTTTTTTCTGGCCGGTATATATCCGCGTTTTTTGCAAAGGGTTTTACCGCGTCCCGGCAAATGGATGGAAGTGTTAAAAAAATTGTTTGCGTTGCCGATGCTGGCGACCTGCGGCTGGCTGTTGTGGATTCTGTGGGGAGATTCCGACGCCGGACGTTCGCAATGGCAGCCTTATCAGTCGCAAAAAGTGGAACAGGCGCTGCAAAACGGCGATAAAGTTTTGATCAATTTTACCGCCAAATGGTGCATTACCTGTCTGGTTAATGAAAATGCCGTTTTTTCAACCCGCGAATTTGCGCGGTTGGTTAAAGAACACCGGATTAAACTGTTCAAGGCCGACTGGACCAACCGCAGCCCGGAAATTGCGCGGGCGCTGGCAAAATTCGGACGCAGCAGCATTCCGTTGTATGTATACTATAACGGCGACGGCGGTTATGTTTTGCTGCCGCAGCTGATAACCGTCGGAGACTTTCGCAAGCTGTTAAGCACAAATGATGCCGCCGCCCAGCAGTAGATCGTTATCGTAGAAGACGGCCGATTGTCCGGGAGCGACGGCCTTTTGCAAATCGTCAAAACAGATTTCCGCACGGTCGGGGGAGGTTGGCGTAAGGAGCGCGGCCGCCGGAGTTTGCGAAGAACGGATTTTGACGGTGAGTCGCCGCGGAGATGCGATGTCTGAAACGGAAAGCCAACTCAGATTTTGACAATACAGTTTTTGCCGAAGGGTATCGTCGTCATATCCGAGAACGACTTCGCGGCTTTCGGGGCGGATGGCGATGACATAGAGCGGACGTTCGGCGGCGATCCCCATCCCGCGGCGCTGGCCGATGGTATAATTCCAAATTCCCTGATGCTGCCCCAGAATTTTGCCTTCTTTGTCGACAAAATTACCCGGCTCGGGGGCTTTTTGCAAAATGTCGTTGATATTGCCGGAATAAAAGTCCTGACTGTCGGGCTTGTCGCATACTTCCAACCCGGCCAAACGGGCAAACTCGCGAACTTCGGATTTTTGGTAACCGCCCAACGGTAGCAGAATACGACTCAGTTGTTCCTGACAGAGGCGGTACAGAAAATAGGACTGATCTTTTTTGGGATCAATGCCGCGGCTGATCTGATAACGTCCGGTTGCGGCATCGTAACCGAGACGGGCGTAGTGGCCGGTAGCAAATTTTTCGAACTCCAGGCCGGCTTTGCGGGCGGTGGCGGGAAGAGCGTCAAATTTGATGGTGGCGTTGCACCAGACACAGGGGTTGGGGGTTCTGCCGGCCGTATATTCTTCTTTAAAATTGCGCAACACAATTCGTTTGTATTCTTCGGCACAGTCAAACACATAATAGGGGATGTCAAGCTCACGGCAGATTTTGCGTGCCGAGTCAATGTCTTTTTCCTCGTGAGGGCTAAAGCATGAATCGGCGGCGCCGGTGCTGCGGAAATTGGTGTTTTTGTCCCAGATCGACATGGTTGCGCCGATCACTTGGTGTCCGGCTTTTTTTAGCAGATAGGCAGCGGCCGCGGAATCGACACCACCGCTCAATCCGACGAGAATCTTCATTTTGTTTGGTCCTTTTGCTGGTGATTTTCGCTGATTATGATCGGTTCGAAGTCAGGAATCAAGAGTTTTCTGCAACCGTTGTCAAAACTTGCGGATACTCCGGAGCAGATTGAACCTTTTGTCAGAAAATATTTGACAAAATTGTGACGCCCACCTATATTAAGTGCGATTTTCAATTATTAACTTAATCATTTTTGCTTATGAACGAAATTGATGTAAAAATCAGGAAGTGTAATATCCTTGCTCTGGGAGCCAAAGGTATTGTCGTTCCGCAGTTCGCCGACAATATGTGTCTGACCGGTGTTGCCGGAATCGTATCTCACGGCGGTCATTATCGCGGACTCCTCGATTATGCGATCGCCGCCCGTCAAATGCGCCTTCCTTACGGATACGCGCTGACCACCAAAGGCCGCAAAGGTGTCAAACTGATCAACCTCTCTTTGCTCGGCGTTCCGGAAGCCGAAGCTTTCAACATGGTTCAACTGGCGACTTTCTCGGCCCTGGCAGAAGCCGAAAAACAGGGGCTTTCGTCAATCGCCGTTTCTGCTCTCGGGACCGGAAAAAGCGGAAGTCTCGGTTTCAAAAAATCGGCCAAAGCAATGCTTTCGGCAATTGAAAGCTATCAGGAGTACGCCCAAGGATGTCTGAAAAAAGTCAGCATCTGCGTGTTCAAAAGCGACAATGCGTTTGCCGCCTTTAACCATGTCATGGAAACGAAGGAATATTCCGCTTACCTCAATCGGGAGCTGGATACCTGGAATCAGCTCAACCGTGACAAGCTGATGCGAAAAGCCGACTGATCCCCCTGACGGTCAAAGTCTTAATGCAAGAAGCCCGCGCCCGTGTGCCCGGGCTTCTTGCTTTTTAAAGTATTTATGCTATAAAAGGTAAAAATGTTTGGATAAAGAGATGAAAATTTTACTTTTGTCATGCTGTGCGCCTTGTTCTTGTGCCGTGATTGAGAAAATGGCGCAGGAAGGAACCGATTTTTCGGTACTTTTTTACAATCCTAATATTGTTCCGGCAGCAGAATATGAAAAGAGAAAAGAAGAGAACCGCCGTCTGTGCCGGCAATGGCAGGTGCCGTTTATTGAGCTTGAGTATGATAATTTCCGCTGGTGTTCGCTGATCAAGGGGTTGGAAAACGAACCCGAACGCGGGCACCGGTGTGACATTTGTTTTTATATGCGTTTGAAACGGGCGATGGAATATGCCAAAACAGGCGGATTTGATGCCGTCGCTTCCGTTCTCGGGGTTTCGCGCTATAAAAATTTGGAACAAGTCAATCGGGCGGCCGCCAAAGCTTCGGCAGAAACCGGCGTAGCTTATGTTGCCGTGGAAGGACGCAAGGGCGGTATGCAGGAACGGCGACAGGCCCTGATCAAACAGCTCGGACTGTATTCTCAGGATTATTGCGGTTGCAAACCGCGCTTGGTTTAAAATCTTTACGCTGCTTTTATTATCGGCGCTCAAATTCGAAAAAGACGGGGCGGCGTCCTTCACGGATGGCTTTGCGCTGATATTTGGTTTCGACCCAATCGGCAGGCTGACGTTTCCAGTCGTTGCCGCAGGCGGCGGTCCAACGAAAATCGGGATGGCGTCCGAGTTGTTGCAGTACCCAGCGTTTGTAAACCGGATGGTCGGTGGCAATTTGCAGAATTCCGCCTTTTTTTAAGATCCGTGCCAGTTGTTTCAAATTGTCGGGATTAACAAAACGGCGGTTTTCGTGACGTTTTTTTGGCCACGGATCCGGAAACAATAAAAACACTTTGTCGAGTGATTGGGCCGGCAGCAGCGGAAATAACAGCCGAATGTCGTCGCCGTATACGCGGATATTGTCGGTGCGTCCGGGCAGCAGATTAATTTCATCGCAAATTTCCGCCCCTTCTTTGATGCCGGTCAGCAAACTGAGGAGGTTGGCAACCCCGTTTTGAAAAACTTCGGCGCCGATATAACCGATATTCGGGTTGGCAGCCGCAATTCCTGCCAAATGCGCGCCGTCGCCGAAGCCGATTTCCAAACAAACTTGACGGACTTCGGCACCGAATTGCAACGGTTGTCGGGGATTGAGGGCTACCTGCGGCAAAAAGCTTTCCAACAATGCGGTTTTGGCCTTGCGGATGCGGCGTCCTTTGCGGCGCCCGAAGAACTGAGGCTTGTCATCTAAAAACATGAGGCGAGTTCCTTGCTTAAATCGGTTTCTTCCCATGAAAATTCACCGTTTTCGCCCGGAAGACGTCCAAAATGCCCGTAAGCGGCAGAAGATGCGTAGATCGGACGGCAAAGCCGAAGACGGCGGATAATGCCGGCCGGCGTCAGGTCCGCCAACTCGGAAATTTTTTGCAAAATCTTTTGTTGGTCAACCTTGGCGGTTCCTTTGCAGTCAATATACAACGACAACGGTTCTTTTTTGCCGATGGCGTAAGAAACCTGCAACAGACACTCGTCGGCAATTCCGGAGGCAACGATATTCTTTGCCAAATAGCGCATCATGTAAGCTGCCGAACGGTCAACCTTGCTGGGATCTTTTCCCGAAAAAGCTCCGCCGCCGTGAGGCGCATAACCGCCGTAGGTATCAGCAACGATTTTGCGTCCGGTAAGGCCGCAGTCACCGTCAGGTCCGCCGATGACAAAACGTCCGGCCGGATTGATCAGCAGCCGAATGTCATCGGAAAAAAGCGTTTCCGGAATGCTGCGGCGGATGATCGGCAAAACCAGTTCCCGAACTTCTTCCAGAGACAAATGCTCGCTGTGCTGGGTGGATAAAACAACCGAGCCGACTCTGCAAACCCGGTTTTGATCGTCATACTCGAGCGTGACCTGCGATTTGGCATCGGGTTCCAGTCCCGGCAAGGCGGCCTGACGCAAGTTGGTCAGCAACCGGTTGGCCAAGTAAATGGCCATCGGCATGTAACAGGTTTCAAAACCGGTTTCTTTTTTGGCATAGCCAAACATAATTCCCTGATCTCCGGCGCCGCAATCTTTGATGCCGTTGGCAATGTCAGCCGATTGGCAATGGAGAAGGTTGTCGATTTGCAGGTTTTTGTAGCTGAACCCGGGCTGATCATAGCCGATTTTTTTAATTAAAGTACGGACCGTTTCTTCTGCCGTCTCAGGATCTACGGGGTTCCTGCTCAGTGTTTCGCCGGCAATGATTACCCGGTTGGTGGTGGCCATGGTTTCAATAGCCGTATGGGCGCAAGGATCTGCCTGCAGATGCAAATCGAGCAGGGTGTCGGAAATTTGATCGCATATTTTGTCAGGATGTCCGGCCGAAACGGCTTCACTGGTAAAAAGGTAGCTCATCGTGATTCTTTCGTATTTGTTTTAGTGTCTTTTTGCGCATAATAAAAAGCCGGCGTTCAAAATGCCAGCTTTTTTTTTTAAGATGTGTGTATTTTGATTTATTCGTCTTCGACTTCGATTTCGTTCTCGTTCTCGTCGTCATCCCGATTGAAAGTGGTTTTTGACATGGTAATGATCAGATCAAAAAGATGTTTTGCCGCTTTGCGGTTGGGAATGCGATAATATGCTTTGACCAGTTCCAGCGTTTCCTGACGCTTCATCGGGTCCATATCAATTTCCTGATAGTTTTCTTCAAAACACATTGCGGTTTCGGGAGAACTGAAAACGCGCGGACTTTGTTGGGCAACTTCCTTATCCATATCTTCGTAGAAGAAGTTGATCGGCACGTTCAGAACGTTGCCGATATCCCACAGACGACTTGCGCCGACGCGGTTGTTACCGCGCTCATATTTCTGAACCTGTTGAAATGTAAGGCCCAGCAGAGAGGCTAATTTTTCCTGAGAATATCCGAGCAATGTCCGGCGTAACCGGATGCGGTTGCCGACATGGACATCAATCGGATTTGGTTGTCCGTTAGGCGTCCGGCCGCGGCTGGCCTTCTTTGATTTAGTCATGTTCATCATATAGCTCCACAAAAGTCTATCCACATATTGCAATTTTTAGTGGTTAATGTCAATATTTTTATATAATATTTTATATAGACAATTAGATGGGCCGAAGGCACCCTTGTATTTCTTTATAAAAACAAGAGGTTAATGGCGTTTGCGATCTAAAATAACGGCTGAAACGATGCCGAGAAGGCAAAGAAACAATACCGGAAAGTTGTGGTACTTTTTATACCAAGTATCAATAGATAAAGACTGAGGCAGATAAACGTCTAAAGTCTCGGAAACATTGAGCGGAAGTTGTCTGATGACGTTTCCCGTTTTGGAAATCAGGGCACTGATGCCCGAGTTGGCTGCGCGAACAATTGTCAATCCTTCTTCAACGGCGCGCATCCGAGTTGCAACCAGATGTTGACGCGGGCCGGCACTGTCGCCGTACCAGCCGTCGTTGGTCAGATTGATCAGCCATTGAGGACGGTCGGCATTGTCAGCAACTTCGGCGGGAAAAATGATCTCGTAACAGATCAAGACGCCGAACGGCGGGATGCCGGGCAGCCGTATGGTTTCAACGCCGTTTCCCGGCATGAAGTCGGCAATGACGTTGGTAACCGGTTTCAGGCGGTCGGGAAGGTAGCGGCGCAGCGGGATATATTCGCCGAACGGAACCAAATGCGATTTGGCATAAGAGGCGACAATTCCATTGCGGTCAAAGGCCTGCATGGCATTTAACGGGCGCCATTTTTCACCGTCATAATCATAGTCGAGGATACCGGTGATCAGAAATCCTTGCGGCGGAACGGCCGGCAACAGCATCTCCAGATATTGCGGCTCCAGCCGGAGGACAAACGGCGTTGCCGTTTCGCCCCAAATGACCAAATCAGGATTGAACAGGCGCTCGGAATCGTCGGCGGCAGACCGCGACATATTTACGTATGTTTGCAAATTTTGTTCGAGCATTTCCGGCTGCCATTTCATTTGCTGAGGAATTGCCGGCTGGACAATCCGGACTTTTATTTCTGAAAAGCGGTCATCGGGATAGAGGCTGAGCCGCCAGGTTCCGTAACCGAACAAAAATCCGGAGACAAGAATCGGAATTGAAACAGCCAGAATCGCCGCTTTGCGGTTGCGGCCGAAAAATAAGAATCCCGGTGCCGCGGCCGCAAAAACGGTCAGCAGCGACAGACCGTAGGTTCCGAAGCATGAGGCGGCCTGAATGGCCGCATTGCTGAAACTCCATACCGTACCGAGAAGGTTCCACGGAAAACCGGTCAAAACAAAACTCCGTAACCACTCAAAAACGGTCCATGCCGCGGCAAAGGCCGGCAGCTTGGCCCAAAAGGTTTTGAAGCGGCTGCAAAACAAAGCCGGGAAAGCGGTGAACAAACCGAAGAACCCCCCGCTGCCGACAAAAACCAGCGGGATCAGCCAGCCCAAGCGCGGCAGGTCGAGCATCAAGGCGTTGGTGACCCAGAAAAAACCGCAGGCATAATGACCGAAACCAAACCAGTAGCCGAGCATAAACGATTTTTTTGCTGAAGAAGTTTGCTCCAGCATAATCAGCAGGCCGCTGAAAGAAATTATCAGAAACGGCAGCAGGTAATAGGGCGGCAACGCGGCCACGGACAGACAGCCGAGAACAAAGGCTGTGGTTTTGGGATATTGTGCCAGCTTGCCGGGCATTCTATTCACCTGTTGCGGAGGGAGTGGTAATAATCATGATTTTCTTGATGCGGTTGGGGTCCGCTTCCAGAATTTTAAATCGGATTCCGGTAGGACCGTTAACGATTTCGCCGTGTCCCGGAATTCTTTGCGCCAACTGAAAGACGTAGCCGCCGATGGTATCGACGCTGCTTTCTTCTTCTTCCCAATCATCCTTAAACAGGCTGATGCCGGTCCTTTCTTCGACGTCTTCCAACGGCGCTTTGGCGTCGGCAACGTAAATGCCGTTTTCCTGAAGAGAGATCACCGGATCCTGTTCCAGGTCATACTCGTCTTCGATATCGCCGACGATTTCTTCCAGCAGATCTTCAATCGTAATCAGACCGCACAAACCGCCGTATTCGTCCATCACCATCGCCATATGGGTCTTTTCCTGCTGCATTTCCTGCAGCAGATCGGGAACCAGACTGTCCGGCGAAACGATTTTGAGGTTGGGTGCCGCAATTTGTGCAACCGGCATTTTACCGTCCCCTCTCAATAAACATTTTGCGAGGTCAATAATGTGAAGAACACCGGTAACGTCATCCAGAGATTCGCCGTAAACCGGAATGCGCGAATGGCCTTTTTCGACCATCAGCCGCGCCAGTTCTTCGACGGTTCCGTTTTGCTGAAAAGCGACAATGTCGGCGCGCGGAATCATTACCCGGCAGACTTTTTTGTCTTTGAGGTAGAGCAAGTTGTTAAACAATTGCTGCTCGTGAGGGCTGAAACCGTCATCACCCGAACCGGCCTCTTCGATCAGATCTTCAATGGTTTCGCGCACGTCTTCGTTGTTGGCGTGAGTGGTGAACAGTTTTTTAAAGTAACTGCCCAAACCGTGAGGGATATCGTTCATTTTCAGGCTTTCTCCTCATAAGGATCGGCAATACCGAAACCGTGCAGCAGACGGGTTTCCACAGCTTCCATTTCAAGCCGGTCCGCTTCTTCAATATGGTCATAGCCCAACAGATGCAAAATGCCGTGAATTAAAATGTGTACATAATGGTCATTAAAACTGATTTCCTGTTCAAGGCTCTGGTTTTCCATTGTTTCCCGCGCAATGATGATATCACCGAGCTCAACTTCTTCCGTTTGCGGCAGTGTCTCAAAAAAATCGTCATCGTCGAGGTTGGCAAAGGAAAGAATGTTGGTCGGTTTGTCAATTTGGCGAAATTCGCGGTTAAGACAGCGGATTTCTTCATCGTTTCCAAGTTCCAAATTGAGGCAAACCTCCGACTTGCCGTCCAAAAAACCGGGTTTCAGTTCGGCAATGACCTTTTCGAAGACCGCGGCGGATAAGGCCGCGGCATCGGGCAGGCGGCTGCTCCAGTTTTCGTCGCCGAAGGTCAGGTTAATTGTTGTTTTCATGATTCTGTTTTTCTTCCTGATGATTTTTCTGTTCGTAAGCGCGGACGATTTTGGCAACCAGTCCGTGACGGACAACGTCGTTGGCGCTGAAGGTGACGGAACCGATTCCTTTGACATTATGCAAGGTGTCCAGCGCGTCCCGAAGACCTGAGATAACGCCCCGCGGCAGGTCGACCTGGCTTAAGTCGCCGTTAACGACCATGCGGGAATTTTCACCGAGGCGGGTCAGAAACATTTTCATCTGCATCGGCGTGGTGTTCTGGGCTTCGTCCAGAATGACAAAAGCGTTGGAAAGCGTGCGGCCGCGCATAAACGCCAGCGGTGCAATTTCGATTTCGCCGGCAGCCAATTTTTTATCGACCTGTTCGGCCGGAAGCATTTCATACAGAGCGTCGTAAAGGGGGCGCAGGTAAGGGTCGACCTTGTCTTTAAGGTCTCCGGGCAGAAAACCGAGGTTTTCGCCGGCTTCCACGGCCGGACGCGAAAGGATGATTTTGTCGATCGCTCCTTCCAACATCATGGTAACGGCCAGTGCCACCGCCAAATAGGTCTTACCGGTGCCGGCGGGTCCGAGGCCGAAAACCAGTTCGTTATTCATCATTTCGACAATATATTGTGCCTGTGTGGCCGAGCGCGGATAGATATGACGTTTTTTGGTTTTCAAAACAATTTCGTCGATATTGATTTTCGGCTTTTGGTCGGTTTCGGCACCGCTGATGCGGACGGCGGCGCGCACTTCCTGATCGCCGATTTCAATGCCGCGGCTGACTTTTGAATAAAGGGAATCGATGGCGCTTTTGGCCTGACCGACGGCTTCGTCGTTGCCTTTGATGTGAATATGATTGCCGAAAGTGGCAATTTCGACGTTCAAAGCCTCTTCAATGATTTTCAGGTTGCCGTCCTGCGGGCCGACAAGCTGCTGAACCAATTGATTATTAAAAAGTTCTAATTCTGTTTCTGCCATAATTGCACCTTTAATCTGATTGTTGAATAACGGTTCCGCCAAGCGAGTTTGCAGTGGCGTCGGTGACGCGCACCGGCAAAATGCGGTTGATCAGTTCGGCCGGAACCCGGGCATGCAGATTTTGCATATACGGGGTTCTGCCGAACAGCTGGCCCTTTTTTCTGCCTTTGCTCTCGAAGAGTACCGGCATAATTCTACCGATACATCCTTTATTAAAGTTTAACTGTTGGGAAAATAATTTTTCCTGTAAAATGTTTAAACGCTCCGATTTGACTTTTTCGTCAATCTGATCGGGATATACCGCGGCCGGGGTGCCGGCACGGCGGCTGTATTTAAATGAGAACGCCTGAATATAGCCGACTTGTTCCACCATGTCGAGAGTGGCTTCAAAATCTTGATCGGTTTCACCGGGAAAACCGACGATAAAATCGGAGGAGAAGCCCAGTTCGGGGTTGGCATCACGCAGTTTGGCGATAATTTCGAGATATTGTCCGCGGTTGTGACGACGGTTCATGGCCTTCAGGATGCGGTCCGAACCCGATTGCAGCGGCAAATGCAGGTAAGGCATCAGTTTTTTTAAATCCCGGTGGCAGGCGATCAGGTCGTCGTTGACGTCGGCAGGATAGGAAGTGGTGTAACGAAGACGTTGCAAGCCGTCAATTTCCGCCAAACGGCGCAGCAGATGGGCCAGGTCTCTTTCCCGGCCGGCGGCGTCTTCGCCGTGATAGGCATTGACGTTTTGTCCCAACAGGTTGATTTCGAGAGTTCCGGTCTCGACCAGCCGGCGGGCTTCTTTTAACACTTCCTCCACCGGACGCGAGGTCTCGACACCGCGGGTATAGGGAACAATGCAATAGGTGCAGAAATTGTTGCAGCCTTCCTGAATGGCGAGATAGGAACATCCGCCCTCGGCGCGGTTTTGCGGCAGATGGTCGAATTTGCTCTCCGAAGTGAATTCGGTGTCAATCAGACAAATATTTTTCTGTTGCGCGATTTTGCCCAAAATTTCGGGAATACGGTAATAAGTCAGCGGACCGGTGGCAAAATTGACAAAGGGAGCGCGTTTGGCGATTTGCTCGTCTTCTGCCTGAACAACGCAGCCGACGACGCCGATGATTGTTTCTTTGCCGGCGGCTTGACGTTCTTCTTTGATCAAATTAATGCGTCCGAGATCGGAAAACAGTTTCTCGGCGGCTTTTTCGCGGATATGACAAGTGTTGAAGATGATTATGTCTGCATCCGCAGGGGCGTCGGCAGCCGTATGTCCCATGTTTTGCAGAATGTGGGCAATGCGCTGAGAATCGTAAACGTTCATCTGGCAGCCAAAGGTTTTGATATAGTATTTCACCTTGTCTCGAATATCCTTTAAAATTATGTTAAACAGACGCATATTAGCCTCAAACGGAAAGATTTTCAAATGTTTTTTCTTTCGCAGAAGGAAAATTTGCTTTTTTAGAAATTTTGTCGTTTTTTTGGCGTAAAAAGTGTTTTTTTGTTGCCAATTGGACGGCTCTTTGTTATCATAAGGAAAAAATAAGCGGTTAAATTAATTTTTTTGGGAGAATTCTGATGGATCAGCACTTGGAAGAAATGCTTAAACTGGATGAAGAAACGCGGGTCGCCTATCTGAAGGCGTTTGTCCGTCTGGCCTGTGCTGACGGCTATTTCGATGAAAACGAAAAACGTTTTGTAAAGAATTTGGCCAAGACCTATGAAATATCGGAAAACCGTCTCGACGAAGTGTTGAACTGCGAAGATGACGATGCGATTATTGAAGAAGTCAAAAAAATTAAAAACCGCCGGGTTGCGTTGGAACTGATCAAAGAATTGTGTGTTTTGGCGCATGCCGACGACGTTCTGACTGACGAAGAAACGCTGTTTATCGGCCGGGTCGGACAGGCGATGGGCGTTGAACTGGATAAGATTGAACAGATCAGCAACTGGGTTATTGATAAAATTATTCTTGCCGAAGAAGCTAAAATTATTTTCGAAGAAGTCGGAAGTCAAGCGTAAACTCAGGAGGTTTTATCATGGACGAAACTGAAAAAAGCAGAATGGCACAGCAGGAAAGGCTGGAACGCCTGCGGCGGATTCAGCTGGGACGACAGGATCGTCTCGACAGCCCGAAGAACATTATTCAACGGGCGGTTCAGCGCGAGTATCCCGATATGGACCGTATGCAGGCCGAAAAGGTCACTCGCGAACTGGTGCTGGCGCCGAAAAAATCGACAATTAAGATCGGCAACGACGAAATCAAAGTCGCCGATTTGCAGTTTCAGATTGCCGAATCTCTCGAAATAATCAGTTCGGAAACTTCTTCTTCGCAGGAATATTTCAGTTGGTTTACCGAAAGTTCGGAAATCATGCAGCATATGAACGACGGTTTTGTATCCGAAGACGATCTGAAAGAACGCAACGAATGGATTGAGATGTCATATTCCCGTGAGGCGGAAATACTGACCTGTCTCGGTTTGTATCAGGGAAGTGCCTTCCCCGAAGCCAAGAAAAAATATGCGGAGATTTACAATAAGCTGGTCAAACTGCGTCAGATTCGCAATGCGATCAAAGAAAGTACCGCCAACAAAGCGGACAAGCCGCAGGAAGTCGACATCAAGAAAAAAGAAAACGATTATAAAAAGGCGGTCGTCTATGTTGCGGCGATGCGCGAGTTTATGAAACGTCCGCCGCGCTGGAATATGCCCAAGCGCACTTTGCAAAAACTTAACATGTATCACGGCGATGATGACGATCTGGACGACGATTATGATGATTTCTACGAACAGTACGAAGATGAGGATCTGCGTCGTTCCGACGAAGAAAACCGGATTTATCAGGGCGAAGCAAATGAAATTACCGAATTGAATTTCAGCTTTAACGATTCCCTGAAAGAAGAAATCCTTTTCCACTGGGATGATGATCGGATGCAATCGTATGAACGCAGCGCTGCCGAAGAGTTTATCGAAAAGATTGACGAGGCCCAACCGGCGTTGCAGACCGAAGAAGACATCCGTGATCATATTGCCCGCCTTTCCGGTCGCCGTCCGCCGCTGAAAAACCGTCCGTCCGGTTATACGATGGACCGGGCGCGGGCGTTCAGCAGCATGCATTACAATTCGTTGTCGGCAGCCCGGCGGCAATATGCATAAAAAACTGGACAATTGATCGGAAATTGTTTAAATTAATTCTGCAATGTTTTAAAATTATGAGGAGAATTTTTTATGGGTGCTTTGCTTGAACCGTTTGTGTGGATGCTTGGAATTATCGTAGATATCTATTTTACGGTCGTCTTGGCGGAAGTTGCCGTTCACTGGCTGATTCATTTCAAAATTTTGGACGTTAAAAACGTTTATGTGGCTAAGGCCGTCGAAATTTTAACCAAGGTTACCCAGCCGGTTTATAAGAAAATTTCGGAAAAAGTTCCCGCCTTTTCGGGAGTGGACTTCTCTCCGTTTATTTTATTGATGGCATTGTTGTTTTTAAGCCGTTTCATCTATCGCCTTGACGTGATGCTGATGTAACCGGCGAACTCGAAAAACAGGTCGGGCGGCTTTTGCTGCCCGATTATACTTTTAAAAGGAAAAAAATGTTTTTTACGGAAAACGATGACGGAATTATTCTGCGGGTGCGACTGACACCGAATGCCGCTGCTGCCGCGATAAAGGGAATCTTTGTCGACGAGAAGGGAACGGCGTATTTAAAAATCAGTGTTGTCAGCGTCCCCGAAAAAGGACGTGCCAACCGGGAACTGATCAAACTTCTGAGTGCAAAATTGAAAATTGCCAAGTCGGAATTAGAGCTTGTCAGCGGCGAAATTTCCCACTATAAAAAAATTCTGATCACCGGTGACCGGCAAAATGTTTTAAGACAGATCGAAATTTGGGTAAAGGAGAATCAAAATGACGGCGCAGATAATTGACGGTAAAACGGCGGCGCGGGAATTGCGCGACCGACTGGCGGAAAAGATTGCGGAATGGCAGGTCAAGCCTTATCTGGCGGTCATTTTGGTCGGGGATGATCCGGCCAGTCTGATTTATGACCGCAATAAACAAAAAGCAGCTTGGGAAATGGGGATGAAATGCGATATTCATCATTTGCCCGAAACAACGACCGAATCCGAATTGTCCGCTTTAATCCGTCGTTTGAACGAAGATCGTGAAGTGAACGGCATCTTGGTGCAAATGCCGCTGCCGCGTCATATTGACAGCTCAAGAATTATCGAAACGATTGCCCACGAAAAGGATGTGGACGGTTTTGGCCCTTATAATGCCGGGTTGCTGCATGAAAATGATCCGCGCGCCATGGTGGCGGCAACTCCGAAAGGCATTTTGTATCTTTTGCAGCAGCATCTCGGTGATTTGAGCGGTAAACATGCGGTTATTATCGGCCGTTCCAACATTGTCGGCCGTCCGTTGGCTTCGCTTTTGCTTAATCATCACTGCACGGTAACCGTCACCCACAGCAAGACAAAGGGATTGCCGGAAATGACGCGGCAGGCCGATATTTTGGTTGCGGCCTGCGGATGCCCGCGAATGGTGAAAAGAGACTGGGTTAAAAAGGGAGCGACGGTGATTGACGTCGGCATCAACCGGATCGACGGAAAATTGTGCGGAGACGTTGATTTTGAGGAAGTAAAAGAGCAGGCCGCCTATATCACGCCGGTGCCCGGCGGGGTCGGTCCGATGACGATTGCCATGCTGCTCGACAATACCTGTCGGGCCTATCTAAACCAAAATAACAATCTTAAAAAATAGGCGCAGAAATATTATATAGACTCTGAGTTGTTTATTCATCATGCCGAAAAGGGAATAAAAACATGGAGCAGGCGGGGCGCATCTTTATGATTGACGGCAATAACGGTCTGAACAGCCGTTACCAGCATCTGTTGGAAGAGCATGGTTATGAAGTTTTTGCCACCAATAACGCATATAAGTTGATCCGTTATGCGCCGGAACTCCAACCGGGATTGTATGTGGTTGACAATGAGGCGGAAAACGTTGACGCATGGCAGGTGCTGAACTATCTGGCATCCAATCGTTATTTGGACGAAGCGCCGGCCGTCATGTTGAACGCTGAGGCTTCACCGGATGTTGTTAAAGGGGCGGCTCATTATGTTGCCCCACAGGATGCGGATCGGCTGCTTGAGATTGTTGACGCTTATTTCAAGGGCGGCGCCGGTTACCGGGTGCTGCTGTTGGAGGATAACCTTCCTTATTCGGACAAAGACTTCAGCGGCATGGACGAGTTCCGGGTTTCTTATTTCAAAGTTTATGATCCCCACGGCGCCAAAATGTTTTTGCAGCGCAATGCGCCGCAGGCGTTGATTGTTCACAGTGCGGAAGAAAATTATGATAAAATAAAAAGCGAGATAGGCTTTAAAAATACTTTTTATGTGGAAAATCGCAACAATCTGCAAAAATTATTTTCGTTTCTCAAATAAGTTGTGTTATAACCCTGACTTATAAATATGACGGGGTGGTGACTGATGAAATATTTGAGACGAATGTACGACTGGCTGATTAATGCAGCCTCGGGGCCTTATGCGCTGCCGGTACTGTTGACGGTATCGTTTATGGAAAGTTCTTTTTTTCCGATTCCGCCCGATATTATGTTGATTCCGATGGTTCTGGCTACGCCGAAAAAGGCGTGGCATATTGCCGGTTGGGCAACGGTTGCCAGTGTGATCGGCGGATATTTCGGCTACGCAATCGGTTTTTACGGATATGATCTGATTGCGCGGCCGATTTTGGATTTTTACGGTTACAGTCATCAGTTTGACGTTTTTAAGGGCTATTATCATGAATGGGGGGCGTGTATCGTTTTCGGAGCCGGAATTACGCCGTTTCCCTATAAAGTGATTACGATCGCCAGCGGTGCGGTTGATCTGAATCTGTGGGTTTTCGGGCTGGCTTCGGTGGCAGCGCGCGGTTTGCGCTTTTTTATCGTCGCATGGTTGTTAAAAAGATTCGGAGAACCGATCCGGACTTTTATCGAAAAGAATCTGGGAATACTTTCTGTCTTGTTTTTGCTGCTGTTAATCGGCGGTTTTGCCGCGATAAAATATCTGTAAAAGGCTAACGGTTCGAAAGTATAAGATAACGACAAAACCCGGCGTTGCCGGGTTTTGTCGTCAATTGTTTGTTTCCGTCAATCTTTGTGGCGGAAAGTGATTCGGCCTTTGGTTAAGTCGTAAGGGGTCATTTCGATGTCAACTTTGTCTCCGACCATGACCCGTATGCGGAATTTGCGCATTTTTCCGGCAGTGTGAGCCAGAATTTCGACGCCGTTTTCCAATTTTACCCTGAACATGGCATTAGGCAGTTTTTCAATAACCGTACCGGCCAACTCCAGCAATTCTTCTTTCATAAATTGTTACCTCATTGTTTTTTAGCTAAGTGTATAAACCCTAAATTCTTTTTTGGCAAATTATTTCTGCAATCCTTTGGCAAAAAGTGCATTTTTTATTAGCCAAATGTTAATAAGAGGGGTATATATAAAAGCAGATGAATGAAAATTTTTGTATAGGGCATTAAAATGAAAAAAGATATGCTGCAGGAAAACCGCCGGGCCTTGCTTACGGAGGAAGATTATGAAGCTATGTTGAGCTGGGGAGATCAGGAAGTTGCTTTTATCAAAAGCGATAAAATCTCCGATAACGAAGTGTGGAAAATTTATACTGCCGACGGAACGCAGCTGGCAATTGCCGACAGCAGAGATTTTGCCTTTATTCTGGCTCGTCAAAA
This sequence comes from uncultured Alphaproteobacteria bacterium, assembly GCA_910577095.1. Taxonomy (GTDB): domain Bacteria; phylum Pseudomonadota; class Alphaproteobacteria; order RF32; family CAG-239; genus JAFUYI01. The sequence goes on along the minus strand of CAJTLY010000007.1, from coordinate 84,408 downwards.
CGACCTCGATCCCAAAAGCGTTCATTGATTTGTAAGCTGATGTGTCGGCGAACGGTCGGAAACGAATATAAAAAATGCGGCTGAACAAGCCGCATTTTTTAGATGACGTGACGCGGTTTATTCCGCCTGTTTTTCCTTAAATTCCAACGCTTTGATTTGCCGTTCGATTCTGGAACGGTCATAAGCCGGGACAAGTGGTTTGTCAAGGCCGTTTTCAAGCTTTTTGAGCGTGGCTTCACGGTCAAATTCTCCGGTATTGTCTTTTAAGCTCAGAGCATGATTCCACTGAAAAACGGCTTCCCGTTTACGTCCGATTTGCCAGTAGGCGTCTCCGAGATGATCATAAATCAGGGCCTCGGAAGAAGCCTGATCGGAAGCTTTCTCCAGATATTCCGCCGCCCGGTCATATTCGCCGATTTTGTAGAAAGCCCAACCGACGCTGTCGGTGATGGTTCCTTCGGCGGCAGCGGGCGCATAAGCGGAAACAATCAATTCAAAAGCTTCTTCAATATTTTTGTTCTGCTGCAACAGAATATATCCGAGATGATTTTTGGTCATCCGGTTGGGCCGGAGCTGCAGAACTTTACGGAAATAGCGTTCGGCGGTATCGTGATCGCCGGCGGCGTCGTAAGAAACCCCGATGGCAAAGTAGAGCGGCCAGACTTCGGCAACGGCTTCGCCGGGATAGAGGTCGATCGCCTTTTGATAATACTGAGCCGCTTCGGCATATTTGTGATTAAGGCGTGCCACTTCGCCGAGGTTGGTCAAAATATCCGGGTTGGGCGGATAATCGCTGTACAGTTTGCGGAAAATTTCTTCTGCGGCGGCGGTGTCGTTCAGCCGCATCAGATTTTTGCCGCGTTGGAACAATGCCGTATAAGCGGCGTAACTGTCGGGTGCCACTTTCCTGTAAACTTGGTTGGCTTCGGCATACAATTCCCTTTTTTCAAGCATGTCGGCGGTAAGCAAAAGCGGCAGCGGATAACCGGGATTGCTGTACGAAGCCAGCGAGGAGAACAAGAGGGCAAGATCGTTGTTGTTATTGTCCTGTTGCAAAAGCAGAGCAATGCTGAACAGGGCGTCGGACAGTCCGATGTCGGGGGATTGCAAAACCGGGGCAACGGACGAATCGCTTTTCTTAATGCCTTCGATCACCGTTTTCATCATCAGATTGTTTTTGTTGACGGCATTGCGGGTGGCAAACAGGGCTTTGTCGGGTTCGTTTTGCCGCAAATAAAAGTTGGTAATCACCTGCAGCGGAAAAACCGCGAGTTCCATGTGTTTGATATTCATCAGCGCCGTGTAATGCGCCGCGGCGGCTTTGGTATTGCCGAGATAGTCGTTGATGGCGCCGGCATGGAAAAAGTACAACGGTTTAAAAGCTTCGTTCTCACCGAGCGGCGCAAGGGCTTTGAGGGCGGCGGGACCGTCGTTCATGCCGGCATGGCTCCAAGCGGTGATCAACGGATTGAAAACGGCCTGAGCAAACGGGTTGTCACATTTGGATATGGTTTCTGCCGCTTGCTGATATTGTTTGTTTTTAACCAGATGGATGGCTTCGAGGGTGTAGATAAACGGACTTTCATCGCCTTTTTTCTGAGCGATTTTGGCATATTTGATCGCTTCGTCAATTCTGCCCTGAGAGGTGAGGATGATATATAGTTGGTTAGGCAGCATCTGGTTGTCGGGTGTGTCGGCGACGGCGGCCATGTAATAATCGGCGGCAGTGTTGAGGTCATGGCGGATATGCGCAACCCGTCCGGCAAGGTAACTGCCGTAGTTGGTTGCGGCAGCTTGCGGCGCGGGCATGGAATTTGCCGTGGTTTCCGCCGATGCCGGGAGATCGGAAACATGCGTTGTTTCCGCTTTAAAAAGGGTGCAGGAATTGGCAATGACAATTCCGATCAGGATGGAAAGTAGATATGCTGCTTTTTCAATCACTTTGATAACTCCGTTCATTTTTCCAGGCGTCTCCAGTTTAGTTCAGACTCGCCCATCTTACAACATAATTGTAATAATATGAAGATAATTTAATTATTTGTTTGCAAAAGAAAACAGAACGGCATAGCATAATCTTATGATGAACGAAAAAGAATTGCTGGAATGGTATATTGCCGCCGGGGTCGACGCGATCTTCGGCGATGTTCCCGGTTGTGTGCAGAAAACACCGGTGCGGCCGGCAAAAACCGAAAGTCCTTTGGAAAATTCGCCGCGTCCGGCCATTACCGATTTGGCGCAAATGAGCCTGAAAGCCTGCAAAAACGCCCGCGATGTCTGCGAAGCGGCCTCATCGTTGACCGAGCTGCGGGCAGCGGTGGAGGCTTTTGACGGCTGTTCGCTGAAACTGACTTCCAACAAAACCGTTTTCGGCGGCGGCAACCCGAATGCCAAAATCATGATTGTCGGCGAAGCGCCGGGGGCAGACGAGGACAGAATCGGGGAACCTTTTGTCGGTCGCAGCGGCCGTCTTTTGGACAAGATGCTGTCTGCAATCGGATTAGACCGTACGACGGTTTACATCACCAACGTTTTGCCGTGGCGGCCGCCCGGAAACCGGACGCCGACGGATGCGGAAGTGGCGGTATGCCTGCCTTTTCTGAAACGCCAGATTGAATTGATGAAACCGGAGATTATTTTGGTTTTGGGCGGAAGCGCGGCCAACAGTCTGTTGGATAACGAAGAATCCATTTCGCGGCTGCGGGGCAAGTGGCTTGAATATAAGACCTTAAAAGGCGATGCCTGTGCGGTGTTGGCGAGTTTCCACCCCGCCTATCTGCTGCGCAATCCGGCGCAAAAGTCCAAAGTGTGGGCAGATTTGCTGCGTTTGGCAAAAAAATTGCACAATAATTAGGTTTTTATTCATAATTTGTTGGTAAATTTAAAAAAATTGAATTATTATTCGGTAAATCTTGATAAATAACTTTTGAGGAAAGCAAAATGAACATTAACAAAAAAGTTTTCGGTTTGGCACTCAGCCTTCTGTTGGCAACCAACATCAGTTCGGCGGGAGCAGCGCCGGCTGCCGGCGACAGCGACAATGTCGAAGAAGTGCTGTTTAAAATTCATGACGTTACACCGGTTAAAAATCGTGACGGCGAAGTCATTGCCTGTGACTTTAACACCACTTTCTATAACCGTTCGTCTTATAACATCAAAGAAGCTTTGTTGGATTTTGCATGGAAAGATACTTCTCTTGAAGAAGTTATCAGCGAAGAAAAAGAAGAGGATGCCGCCAAACAAAACCGCAATGTTAACCGTTCTTATTCGGAAACCGAGAGAAGAACTTCCAAAGACGTCAGCGTTATGATCGAAGTTCCTTCCGTCAAGTCTTATAAGCAGGTTACCATTAATAACCGTATCAATACCGACCGCTGCTTTCTTTTGATCGAAAAAGTTGATTTTAATGTCAAATCCTGTAGTGCCGACGGTCTTTCCGGCGCCAACCGGTCCGCGCGTCGCAGCAGCCAGGGAAATGCCTGCAGCCGGATGTTCAAGTACGTTTCTCCGGAAGATGCCCAGTATTATCTGGACTTTAAGGAAATTACCCCTGATGAAGAAAAAGCCCGCGAAGATGCCAAAAAGCAGGAAAGCAAGGACGAAGCCGAAAGCATTTATGCCAAAACGGTTGAAACTTTGGGAGCCGCCGGAAGTATTATCAGCGGAATCAAATAATATTTTAACAAGGGTGTGCCGATGAAGAGAATAAATATATTCAGAATATTTTCGGCTGTTGTTGCCGGGCTTGTGCTTGCACAACCGGCAGCCGCCCAGTTTTTTAATGCAACCGGCAACCGCGTGCCGGTTCAGTCTCCGACGACCGCTCCGGTTTCCGATGCTCAGGCGGTCCAAAAAGCTGACGCCAACTCCTCCCTGCCGGAAACTAAGCATTCGGTTGTCGAGACGGCTGAAAACACCGAAGCCGGCGAGGTCGAAAAACAGCCGGTCAATTCTCCTTTTGATTATGCCTACGGCAAAAAACAACCTCAACCGCAGGCACAAAAGACACAGGAACCGTTTCGCCGCTATTCGCAGGTCGGAGGAATAACGGTCGAAACAACCGAGGATCATCCCGAAGACGAATTGATTATGTTGTTTATGCGCGATTTTAGCATTTATCGCAGCCCATCGGGACGAATCCGCTGCAGTGCCCGTTTTGCGGTGATGACAACCTTGCCGGTTAAACTGTCCAACATCAGCTATCGGCTCAAGTGGCCGGGGATGGAAACGGTCTTGACTTTCAGCGACGTTGAACCCGGGGTAGAAAACCATTTTGATTACGGTTTGTTGGGAGACGGTTGTTACAGTATGGACAAACAGCCCAACATCATCGTCAACCGCTGCCGGGTCAAAGGAATGACACAGCGACAATGTGCGGCAAAAATCCGTTGGCTTAAGGAAATTTAGAAGTTGGTTTGAGTAAAAAATTGAAAAAAGTTTTGACAGTGTTTTTGGCGTTGCTGATGCTTCCGTGGGAGGCCGCGGCAGCGTCAAAAAATTTTAAAATTATCGACCCGACGGTTTATCGTCGGGTACGGGAAGAGGCCGCTGTTTCCGAAGCCGACGTCAAAAATTACCGTGATATTTTCGCTGCTTTGAAAGCCAACGATATTAAAACGGCGGAAGAACTGCAGAAAAAACTCAAAGGCCATGCGTTGCTCGGGCATGTGTTGGCGGAGAAATACCTGCATAAAGATTACAAATCTTCTTATGAAGAATTGCAGAGCTGGTTAAAAAGGTATCCGATGCTTCCGCAATATCAACGGATCAAAAATCTGGCGGTGACGAAAGCGCCCGGCTACAAGCCTCCCAAGCCGGTCAAGGAAAAGAAAAAGATTTATGCATCCTACAGTTGGTATAAGGACGGCTATACGCGTCTGAAAGCGGCCGACCGCAAATATGTCAAAACCAAAATTGACGAATTCCTCAAATCGATCCGCAGTTCCAAGCATGAGACGGCGGTCAAAATATTAAATGACAAAAAGTTCAAAAAACTGATGCCGGTAAAGAATTATGATGCGATGAGCGCGACTTTGGCATCGGCTTATTTTCTGGAAGGTGACAATAAAGCGGCCTTAAAATGGAGCCGGCAGCCGATCTTGCGCAGCCATGACGCAACGGCGAGCTGGTTTGGCGGTCTGGCGGCCTGGAAGGAAAAAAATTATAAACTGGCGGCCGATTATTTTGGCAGGCTGGCACGCCTGAAGGATAATGATCCCTGGTTGACAGCTGCCGGTGCGTATTGGGCTTATCGTGCCAACATCAAGTTAAAGCGTCCCGACGGAGCAACCGCCAACTTACGGCTTGCCACCAAATATCCGCGTACTTTTTACGGGATTTTGGCCCGTTATATGCTGACCGACAAAGTCAGCTATGACTGGCAGCCGCGTCATTATTTTAACCGTTTGGACGACAAATCTTACATAAAAGAAATCGTGGCTTCTCCGGCGATCCGGCGCGGGGTTTTGCTGGCGGAAGCGGGGCAGCCGGATTTGGCCGAAAGCGATTTGCGCCGCAATTACGGCAAAATGAATATTCGCCAGAAAGAACTTTTGCTTTATATCAGCAGCCAGTACAGCTTGGCGAATTTGAGTTTTGTGGTGGCTAACGATCTGAAAAACTATGACAAAGGTCGCGCCTATGATCCGTTTTTGTACCCGCGGCCGGCGTGGCAGCCGGAACCGGGGTGGACGGTCAATCCGGCATGGGTATGGGCGCTCACCCGGCAGGAATCTTTATTTGCGCCGACGGTGCGCAGCCATGCCGGTGCTTGCGGATTGATGCAGGTGATGCCGGCAACCGCAGCCGAAGTGACCGGCGATAAATCTTTTAAAACCAACTGGCGGCCGTTGTTTGACCGCCAGGTTAACCTGAAGATCGGTCAGGATTATGTTTCTCTGTTGCGGCAAAAGGAACATGTCGGCGATAATCTGATTTTTTTGGCGGCTTCTTATAACGGCGGTCCGCATAACCTGAAACGATGGGTTGAAAATATTGATTATCAAAACGATCCCCTGTTGTTTATGGAAATGATTCCGTGGCGGGAAACTCGATTGTACGTTAAGCGGGTGATTACCAACTATTGGATGTATGGGTCGCGGTTGCGGCAAAAGCAGCAAAGTTTGCAGCAATTTCTGGAAGGCAAGTGGCCGTTGTTGGATGAAGTGCCGCAATCATAATTTTGCCCCGGAGACGGGGCTTTTTTTGTGAAATAAGGAATTCTTTCGGTAAGGCTAAATATCGGCTGCTCCAGCGGATTTTTGAATTTGAGAGAAGTTGTTTGCACAATTGCGAAGCTTATCAGCTTGTATTTTGTCAAGAATATAGGGTTAATTAAAAAAAATGACAAAAAAGCAGGATTTTGCTTGCAATTTGTGACAAAAAACATATAATAAAGGTATAACAAAATTAGTCTGTTCAATTTTTCTATTCAATTATTCGCAAGCTTGCCGTCATAAAATTAGGTTTTGCCTTTTTTATCGGTTGTAACTGTCGAACATTTGAGTGAAAACTTGAACAGACAACAGTAATAACCTTTAAATCTAAATATTATGGAAACAACGACAATAACTGAGACCGTAACTTTATGTTTATCTCTAAAAATTGGTTTGGGTGTAATGATATTGACCGGTTTATGGTTGATGTTTACCACTAAAACCGATGATGCCATACAGACATGGGTATCTTTGTTTGTAAATTTCTTACCGGTTTTGGTAGGAGGGATAATCGACGGTATCATTAATAAGTTTTTCCCGGGATATACGGAGATGATTGTGACCTTAACAGGCATCGTGATTGTCAATGTTTTTCTGGTGATTGTTCACTGGGGATCTTGGAGAAAAAATGATAATAAGTTTTTGTTCTGACAACGCCAAGTCTCCGGCGTTGAGAGCTGATAATCGGAGACAAATGTAAAATTTAAAAAAATTAAAACTATGATAGCAAGTATTATTTTCGGCGGTTTTATAGTATGTGTTCTTTGCGGTGCGTGCAAAGAATTGTTCTACAACGGTTTGAGCTATGTGCTCGAACTGGTGATCACGGCGTTTCTCGGCGCGCTTATCGGCTGGATTTTCGGCGGTATGTGGGCTTTTGGTGCTGTGATCGGCGGGATCTATACGATCTTTTGCTGGATTACCGGTAAAAGAAACGTGTTGATTTCGTGGTGGTTCTACAGAGGTTGACCCCGAAATCAAAGAAAAGACTGCTGCCGTAAGGTAGCAGTCTTTTCTTATGTGAAAATAGCGGGATGTCAAATAACTGTTTGCAGGCAAATAAAAAATGCGGCGGTTGTTGAAAAGACCGGAAGCATCATTATCTTATTTAGCGAAAGATAATTAAGAGGTATACGATGATGGAATTATATTTATTTGTGGCTTTGTTTTTAATTTATGCCCTGACATCACTGATGGCGGATAAGTTTGTGATGCGCCGGGTGTGGATGGGGGCTTTTTTGGTTTCTTTTATTGTCACCGCGGTGTCGATCAGCTTTTTGCGTTTTACCAACCAGGAAGTGATGATGAATGCGACCGAACTCAGCTGGTATTATATTTTGTATCTTTTTGCTTCGCTGATGGTAGTACTCGGACTGATCAACATCTGGATGTTCAGACGCCAGATATGGAACGTTTTGTTTACCAGAACGCCGGATGCCGAAGCGGACGACGACGACGATGATGACGTTACCGCAAAAAAACACCGTAAGATTTAGTTGACCTTGCGGATATATACCGGTTGCCGCGATTTGCCGATTTCGATCGAATATTTATGGATTCCCGGAATTGAAAAATGGCTGGAAGCGTTGAGAATCCGGCGAGCGAGATCGGCGTTGCGGCTGTGAATCAGATAAGAGTTTTTATAGGCTTTGACCCGGGTAAACGGAACTTTCTTAACGGCTTCGAGAGCCTGTTCCAAACTTTCCCATACCGGGCAGCCGATCAGATCCCGCCCGTAAGGCGTTATTGCGGTGTCAGGGCCTTCCTGTTCAAAATCCTTAATTGTTTTTCCGAACAACAGCAAAAGGTTTTCGTTGGTTTCGGACGGATTGTCGCTGGCGTGTATCAGATTGCCGCCGCCGGTTAACTGGCGGTATTCGTATTTGCTTTTGACAATGTTGACATTTTTGCCGTCTGCATACTGGGGGTTGTGGTCATAAACCAAATACACCCGAAAAGAGCCGGCGCCGGTTTCTTTTTCTTTTTTACATCCTTTGGGCAGTTTTTTGCCGTAGAACCGTGCCAAATTGAGGGAAAAATTTTCCGGTTTCCAAGTCACTTCGAGAATTCGGAAAATTTCGAATTTCTTTTTGAGATCGGCCGCGATCTGTTTTTCCATAAACCGGGCGTTCTGCCACACAATAAACAGGTAAAGCTCTTTTTGCATCTTTTTCCTCAAATTAAGTTTTAAAAAATATAGTGTTTTTTAACGACTTGCGCAATACAAATTATAAGTCGTGTGCAAAATGTAATCAGTACTTGTGTTTTAATGTTGCGATACTATAATTAGTTGTGATCTGACTAAACTAAAAGTATGTAATAATTGTATTAGTGAGGATATTCTATAATGAAGAAAGTTGCTATTATCGGAACCGGATATGTAGGACTGCCAACCGGGGTCGGCCTTGCCGAACTTGGTAACCGCGTCGTTTGCGTCGACAAACTGGCGGACAAGATCGACAAACTCAATCGGGGCGAGTTAACTTTATATGAAGACGGAATGGAAGAATTGTTTCGCAAAAACGTTGCGGCCGGCGCGCTTTCTTTTACCACCGATATGGAATCGGCGGTGAAAGGGGCGGATATTGTCATGCTGGCCGTCGGAACACCGCCGCATCCGGTGACAAAGGAAGCCGATCTTAAATATATTTATGCAGCGGCCGAAGAGTTGGCCGGATATTTGGACGGTTATACGGTTGTGGCAACCAAATCGACGGTTCCGGTCGGTACCGGCGACGAGATTGAACAAATCATTGCCAAAGTCAATCCGAAAGCCGATTTTGACGTTGTTTCTCTGCCCGAGTTTCTGCGCGAAGGTTTTGCCATTCACGACTTTTTCAATCCGGATCGGATTGTAATCGGCACCGACAGCGAAAAAGCGCGGAAAGTGATGTTGGAATTGTATCGTCCCTTTGAAGGAAAAAGCGAGTTTTTGTGTGTTAAACGCCGTTCTTCAGAAACGATCAAATATGCATCCAATGCCTTTTTGGCAATGAAAATTCATTATGTTAACGAAATGGCGGATTTCTGTGAATGTTCCGGGGCCGACATCCGCGAAGTGGCGAAGGGGATGGGGTTGGACTCCCGTATCGGCAAAAAATTCCTCAATCCGGGACCCGGTTACGGCGGGTCATGCTTTCCGAAAGATACCAACGCGATGGCGCAAATGGGCAAAAAATTCGGTTCGCATCTCAATCTGATTGAAACCACAATTGCCGAAAACGACAACCGCAAGGTGAAAATGGGCCGACGCGTCATTGAAGCGATTAAAGAACATCCGGAAGGAAAGATTGCCGTTCTCGGGTTGGCATTTAAAGGCGGAACCGACGACTGCCGCGAATCTCCGGCGATTGATATTATCAAGGAAATGATTAAATATTCCCGCAATATCACGGTATACGACCCGAAAGCGCTGAACAACGCCAAATCTATCCTCAACAATACGGTGTCTTATGCCAATGATGCGGAAGAAGCCTGCTCGGGGGCCGATGTCGCGGTAATTCTGACCGAATGGGAAGATTTCCGCACGCTTGATCTCGGGCGGTTGGCAAAAATTATGAACTGTGCCAAAATCGTCGATCTGCGCAATATGCTCAGTGCCGAGGCGGTTAAACAGGCCGGTTTTGAGTATCAATGTATCGGACAAAGGAAATAAGCAAATGAAAGTTTTGGTAATCGGCGGTGCAGGTTATATCGGTTCTCATGTTGTTAAAGAGCTTTTGGACCGGGGCGCGCAAGCGGTGGTTTATGACGATCTCTCAAGCGGCCACAAAATTAACCTGTTCCCCGGTGCCGGCTTTGTCGAAGGAGATATCCTCGATTATCCGAAGCTCAAAACGGCCATGGAAGACGGAATTGACGCCGTGGTTTATCTGGCTGCTAAAAAAGCGGTGGGAGAGTCGATGGAGAATCCCGAGCTTTATGCCGAAAACAATTTGATCGGGGCGGTTAACGTCTTGAACGCAATGGCCAAAAGCAATGTAAAGGCGTTGGTCTTTTCTTCCTCGGCAGCGGTTTACGGCATGCCCGAATATTGGCCGATTGACGAGGAACATCCGCTCAATCCGATCAGTTTCTACGGTTTTACCAAAGTTGAAATGGAACGTCTGATGGAGTGGTATGACCGGTTGCGAGGCATAAAATATACGGCGTTGCGTTATTTCAATGCGGCGGGTTACGATGCCGGCGGGGCAATTAAAGGCCGTGACCGCAATCCGCAAAATCTGTTGCCGATTATTCGCGAAGTGGTAGACGGCAAACGCGAATGCCTGCAGATTTTCGGCAATGATTATGAAACCCGTGACGGAACCTGCGTGCGGGATTATGTACATGTGTCCGATCTGGCGGCCGCCCATGTGCTGGCAATTAACCGTCTGCTCGAAGGCAAGCCGTCCGCGGTCTTCAATTTGGGGACAACCAACGGCGTGACTGTGCAGGAAGTGGCGGCGGCGACGGAAAAAGTGACCGGCAAGCCGCTTCCGGTGCGGTATGCGCCGCGGCGCCCGGGGGATCCGGCTGTGTTGGTTGCTTCCAACCGCAAAGCCGAAACCGAGCTGGGGTGGAAACCGGTTTACACTTCCATTGAAGATATTGTGCGTACCGAACTGGCCTGAAAACGAGGGCCGGGGCGACAGGCGGGCGCTTTAAAGAATTAAATGTGAAGAGACAACAATGATATATATGATTAGACATGGGGAAAGCGTCAGTAATGCCGGTGGCAGAACCTCGAGCCACGGCGGTGCGGTGTTGTCGGAAAACGGAAAAAAACAAGCGCTGGCGCTTGCCGAAAAGCTGAGTTTCCGACCGGATCTGATAGTTGTTTCGCCGTTTGTACGCACACAGCAGACGGCGGCGCCGTTGTCGGAAAAATATCCTGAGACACCGGTCGAGATCTGGCCGGTGCAGGAGTTTTCGTTTTTGGATGCAGACCGTTGCAACAACACGACTCAGGAAGAAAGGCTTCCGTGGGCGGAAGCGTATTTTGCCCGTAACGATCCCGATTATGTTGACGGACGTGGTGCCGAATCCTTCAACCAAATGTTGTCGCGGGTTGATGATATGCTGGCCCGTTTGCGAAAGCTGCGCAAGCATAATGTGGTCGTTTTCAGCCATGGAAACTTTATGCGGGCGGTTATGTTGCGTTTGCACAAGCTGCCGCCGGAACTGTCGGTATTTGTGCAGCAGCCGGTGTGGAAAAATACGGAAGTGTTCGATTTAACCCCTTATTTGTGAAAAGACACACCGCCGGTAATCGGTGTAAATAAGTGCGACAATTTGTTTGCCAAGCCGGACAGCGGGTGTATTATGACAGGGTCAGCCAACTGTAAGGAAACCTGCCATGAAAAAGCTTTTTTCGTCAAAAATTTTTTTAATCATCGGAGCCGCAACCGTCTTTTTGGGTCTGTCCGCCGGCGCCGTTTATTTGTACTTAATGCCTAAGAGTTACACTCTGCATGAAAAACAGCGGACAGTGGTTTCCGTGCGTTCGATTTCACATCCGATGTACACGACTGTCCGTGATGACGGGATTGTTGTGGATACGGTTGAGGCATATTTCAGTGATGCGGCGTTTAAGCTGGGACTGAGCGAAGAAGAATTAAACCGGGGACTGACGGTCAATCCGCCGGTCAAGGGCAGCTGGTCTTTGCCCAACGATCGTACCTTGCGGCTGACGCCTTCCGCCGATTGGATTCCCGCTGCCGAATATACGGTAAGGATTGCCGACAGTGTTCTGAGTGACGGGATTGTCTTAAAAGACCGGACTTTTTCTTTCCGTGCTCCCGATTTTCGGGCAACAGCGGAAAACAAGGATTTTTACGAATCGCCCCTGGACGTGCGTTCCAAACACGCCGTGGCCACCTTTTCCTTTACCTATCCGCTGCAAACCAAAGATCTTCAGAAACAAATCCGGGTTTATTCGGACAACGGCGAAGAATATGATTTCACTTATAATCTGACCGACCGGGATCACAAGCTGCATGTGATGTCTTCCCCGGTAACGATAAAGAAAAACGCCGATTTTATCAATATCGAAGTAGATAAGGTTGCCAACGCCTATAACGATCGCAAACTGCAGACTGTGGTACGGGCAGTGGTTTCGGTACCGGGAATTTCCGATTTTTTCAAAGTGACGTCGGTAGACAGCCGTATTGTTCGCAATGAGCAAAAAGAAAACCGGCCGGAACAGATTTTGCTGACGGAGTTTTCGACCGCGGTCAGCAGCGAAGAAGCAAAAGCCAATATTGAACTGTATGTCAGTGATGAAAACTATTGCGGCAATTTGCAATCAAAGTTGGCCAAGAAGAAAGAAAACGAAAAAACAGCGCTTGTTTCGGCCTTCCGCAAATTAGAACTGAACCGGATTGATTCGGAACAAAAGGCAGCCAAGACATATAATTTTCGGTATGATTACAGCGGCGAACCGCGTTGTCTCGCGGTGTTGATCAGGCAGAATATCCGTTCGGAAGAAGGGTATAAACTCGGAAATGACGAAGTTTACCTGCTTCAGGCGCCGGCTTATCCGGTTGAAGCGGGAATAGCCTTTGACGGCGCTGTTCTTCCGCTTAAAAGCGACAAAAATCTGCCGTTGGTTTCGCGCGGGGCAGATAAGCTGAAAGTCAAAGTGGCGCGGATTGCTTCCGATAATCTTAATCACTTGGTGACTCAGACCGGCGGCAATTTTGCGACGCCTTATTTTATTAACCGATACAGTTTTAACGAAGACAACATTGCCGAAGTTTTTGAAAAAGAATTGAGCATTAATTTGCAGCATCCGGCAGATCAGGTTTATTCGTCACTTGATCTCGGCGAATATTTTCAGGATAAAAAAGGCATTTTTCTGGTTAAGGTGAGCGGAAGTTTGCGTCAATCGGGCACCACCGCGGAAGACTCGCGGCTGATCGTTATTACCGATCTGGGCATTATTGTCAAAGACAATGCCGACGGCACGCATGCGGTTTTGGTTTCTTCGATTGCCGAGGAAGGGCCGGTTGAGGGCGCGTTGGTAGAAGTGTTGGGCAAAAACGGACGCCCGGTCGTTTCCGGGTATACCGATACGCAGGGTTTTACGGAGATTCCCGATTTTTCGGCGTTTCGCAATGACAAGCAGGCCGTGGTCTATAAAGTAAGTCGGGAGGGAGATCTTTCTTATTTGCCGGTCAACCGTTACGATCGCCGTACCGACGTTTCGCGTTTTGATGTCGGCGGCGTTTATGATGACGATTATATGCCCAAAGATATTGTTTCAGCTTACGGCTTTTCCGATCGCGGAATCTACCGCCCCGGCGAAGAAGCTTATTTCGGGCTGATCGTCCGGCAAAAAGATCTCAGTATACCGCAGAATTTGCCGATGAGTTTGGAAATCCGCAATCAAAACGATGATAAAGTGGCTGAGAAAAAAGTCTGGCCCGACAAATTCGGCCTGATAGAATACAAATATCCGGTTCCGCAAACGGCGGGGTTGGGGCGTTACAGCCTTAATCTTCGGCAAATCCGCGGAAACAACGAATATTATCATGTGGCGTCGGTCAGTTTCAGCGTTCAGGAATTTATGCCCGATACGATGCGGATAAAACTCAAGTTGGAAGACGCGCCGGCCAAAGGCTGGTACCGGAAGAAAAATGTGCGGGCAACGGTCGATTTGCAGAACCTTTACGGCAATCCGGCGTCGGGTCATAAGGTGAAGGGGAGTTATACGCTGGTTCCGGCTTCTTTCTCGTTTAAGGAATTTGAGGGCTATCATTTTCGTGATCCGTTGCGTGTCGAGGGGGCAGGTCTGGCAAGTTACCAAAAAACGCTTCCCGAGGCTGAAACCGATGCCGACGGCCGGGCTTCGCTGGCGATTGACCTTAATGAATATACCGAAGGAACCTATCGTTTGAATATCAATGTCGACGGGTTGGAACTGACCGGAGGCCGCGGCGTGTCGGCATCGGCAGGAATGCTGGTGTCGCCGAACGCTTATCTGGTAGGTTTTAAGGCCGACGGCGCCCTGAACTATATCTACAAGTCTTCGGTTCGCCGGGTGCGGCTGGTGGCGGTTGATTCGTCTCTGCAGCCGATTGCGCTTAATGATTTGAAACTGAGCCTGTATCAACGCGAGTATGTTTCCAGTCTGGTTCAGATGCCGGACCGTACCTATCGTTACAAAGCGGTTCCGGCAGAAAAAAAACTCAAAAGCGAGGATTTTTCGATTGACGCCGGCGGAAGCAGCCGTTTTCTCAATACCGAAGCGCCGGGCGACTATTATTTGCAGGCGGAAGATGCGGACGGAAATATTGTGATGCGGATCGATTACAGCGTGACCGGAGACACCAATTCGACTTATGCCGCCGATACCGAAGCCGGGTTGGAAATTAAGCTGAATCGCAGCGAATATAACGACGGTGAGCAGATTCAGATGCAAATATCGGCGCCGTATTCCGGTTACGGGCTGATCACGATTGAACGGGACAAGGTGTATGCTTACAAATGGTTCAAATCCGAGACCTCGTCCACGACGCAGGAAATTGAACTGCCGCAGGGGATAGAGGGGAACGCTTATATCAATGTTTCGTGGATCCGGAATCTCGATTCCGACAAGATATTCGTTTCGCCGCTGAGTTATGCCGTGGTTCCGTTTTCGATCAACAAGGCGGCGCGCCGCCTCAAGATCGGTCTGAATGCGCCGGCAACGGTAAAACCCGGACGCGAACTGACGATTGAATATCAGGCGGATTATCCGGGAGAAGTGATTATTTACGGTGTCAATACCGGTATTTTACAAGTGGCCCGGTACCAAATGCCGCAGCCGTTGAACTATTTTATCCAAAAGAAAGCGCTGCAGGTGGTGACTTCGCAAATTCTTGACCTGATTTTGCCCGACATCAAAATCGTGCGTTATCTGAAAGGAATCGGCGGCGATATGGAAACGGGCGCCAAACCCGATTTGCGGGTCAATCCGTTTGCCCGCAAGCAGAACCGTCCGGTCGTTTTCTGGAGCGGAATTGTGCCCGTTGAAACAACGCCCCGGACCTACACTTATCAGGTTCCCGAAAACTTTAACGGCGAAATCAAAATCATAGCGGTCGGCGTTTCCGAGCGCCGGATGGGAGAGACGGAACGGCAGACGGCCGTGCGCGGAGACTTTGCATTGGTTCCTTCCGGCGCTTACAATGTTTCGCCGGGAGATGTTTTCGACGCGGCCGTCAGTGTTGCCAACATGATGGAAAATTCACCGGCAATTCCGGTAGAAGTGCGTCTGATGGCGGGGAAGGGACTGGAAGTTGTCGGCGACGACGTTCAGGTTCTGAAGTTGGCTTACGGCGAAGAGGGACAAGCGCGTTTTAAGGTTAAGAGCGGCGAACGTCTGGGATCGGTGCCGCTGGCCTTCATCGCTTCCAACCGTGATAACGGCGATCAGTCGTCCCGAATTTCTTACGAAGTGGGGATACGTCCGGCAAGTTCGTTTGTTTCCGAGAATAAAATGGGTTTTGCCGCCAACACCCTGAAGCTGAAAGATTTTGTACGGCCGATGTTTGAAGAATACCGTTCTCAGGAAGTTGTTGCGTCGGCTTCGCCGTTGGTGTTGACACAAGGGTTGCTGACGTTCTTGAACGCCTTTCCGCATTTTTGTACCGAGCAGTCGGTCAGTAAGGTGTTTCCGGCAATGGAAATATTCTTTAACAAGCCGGAATTGTTGAAAGACGCGGACATTTATGCGCTTTATGACGACGTTTTGGCCAAGCTGACGGAACGGCAAACGCTGGAGGGGAGTTTCAAGGCCTGGTCTTCCGAGTGGTCGCAGGCCCGAGAGTATGACAGCCTCTATGCTTTGCACTTTTTACTCTCGGCACGCAAGAACAACCTTGAGGTTCCGGCTTCGTTGCTGAACAAAGCGTTGCAGTATGCGCGCAATGTGGCTGCACGTCCGGTGCGGGGAGACTTGGATGACAATCCGGCGTATGCGGCTTATCTGCTGACGCTGAACGGTGAAATAACCTCAGGATATCTGACACGGATTGAGCGGGATCTCGGGTTGCCGGATTCTTCCCAAGCGCGTTCTTCGCTGGCTTCGGTTTATCTGGCCGCTTCTTATAAACTGCTGCAAAACGACGCCAAAGCGCGGCAACTGACCGGTTATTACAAAACCGGCCGGAATACGGTAAAAGATGCCCGCTATATTTATCTGACAGCAGTTCATTTTCCCGATGACCTTAAGAGTTTGGGGCAGAAGAGCGTTGAGGCATTGCTGAAACCGTTAAAGCAGGGCAACTTCACCACCGCTTCGGCCGGAAATGCGTTGCTGGCGCTGAACGCCGTCGGACGCAGCGACAGCGACAACGATATTTCGTTTAACGGTACAAAGTATCAGGGAAAAGGCTTTGCCCGTTTTCCGCTGGACGCTTCGGTCAAAGAACTGGAAGTTGCTTCCGACCGACCGTTTTACTATGTGATCAGCGAAAACGGCTTTTTGAAAGAACCGGCCGGCAAACCGCTTTCGCAAGGGCTGGAAATCAGCAAGACCTACCTCGACAAAGACGGCGAGCGGCTGCAGAAAGCGGAAATCGGCGATGAAATTACGGTGGTTTTGAAAATCCGCAGCCAAAACGGCAAGTATGTTAACGACGTGGCGATTGTTGATTTGATACCCGGATGTTTGGAGATGGTACAGAACTCGCTCAAAGGAGAAACGGACAACTATGAGTTGCGTGAGGACCGGGCGCTGGTGTATCTGACGGCGTCACCTTCGGCAAGAACTGTGACTTATAAAACCAAGGTGATTGCACGGGGCAGTTTTGTGGTTCCGCCGGCAGTTGCCGAAGCTTTATACGATCCGGCCGTGCGTGCGACCACCAAAGCAGACCGGATCGATGTGGAACCGTAAGCAAATTCTTCGCAAGGTATTGTTGGGGGCGGTTGCAACGGCGGTCGTTGCCGCAGCCCTTTATGCGGCGGTGCCGCGGCCCGAACTGTTGGAAAAGTATACTTATTCTACGGCCGTTTATGACCGCAACGAACGTTTGCTGCATTTGGGACTCAGCATGGACGACAAATACCGGCTGCGTGTTTCTTATCGGCAAATTCCGCCGGAAGCGGTAAAAGCGTTGTTGCTTTATGAGGATCGTTATTTCTTCTTTCATTTCGGGGTCAATCCGCTGCGGGCGGTTAAATCGGCGCTGTTAATGCTGGCCGGTGCGCGCAAACAGGGAGCGTCGACGATTACGATGCAGCTGGCACGAATGGTGTATGGTATCGACTCGTCAACCCTCAGCGGTAAATTTGAACAGATTTTGCGGGCGTTGCAGATAGAAATGTTCTATTCCAAGCAGGAAATTCTGGAAGCCTATTTTAATTTGGCACCCTACGGCATGAATATTGAAGGCATTGCGGCCGCGGCGCAAATCTATTTTGAAACCGTTCCGGAAAAACTGAATCGCGATCAGATCATAACGTTGACGGTTATTCCGCAAAACCCGTCGAAAAGAAGTCCGGGCAGCCGCCACGGCAAAAAAGAAGCCGTACGGGCTTATCAAAGACTGGCGGAAATGTGGCAAAAAGAATACGGCAATGACGGGAAATCGGCCGCCATGCCGCCGGCCGTCAGTCTTCACCGGCCGTTTGCGGCGCCGCATCTGGTGCAGCAGCTTAAAAAACTGCGACGCGGCAGCGTATACGCCACGATTGACCTCAATTATCAGCAAATGACGGAAGATATTGTCTTGCGGTATGTTAAAGCAAGCAAAAAATACGGCATTGAGAATGCGGCGGTATTGATTGTTAACCGACGGGATATGAGCGTGTTGGCCAAAGTGGGGTCGGCCGGTTTTTTCAATGCGGCGATTGAAGGTCAGGTGGACGGTACGCGGGCTTTTCGGTCGCCGGGTTCGGTGATGAAGCCGTTTATTTATGCTCTGGCGCTGGAACAGGGACTTATCCATCCCCACAGCCGTTTGAAGGACGTTCCGCGCAATTTTGCCAATTATACGCCCGAAAACTATGACCGCCGGTTTTACGGAATGATGGATGCCACTTCGGCGCTGGTAAAAAGCCGCAATGTTCCGGCGGTGGAACTGCTTTTGAAAATCGGAATCGACAAATATTATATGTTGCTGAAAGAAAGTGAAATTAAGAGATTGAAAAGCGTCGATTTTTATGGTTTGGCGCTGGCGTTGGGCGGCTATGAACTGACGATGGAAAATGTGGCGGAGATGTATGCGATGTTGGCGGACGGCGGCCGTTTTCGCAAACTGAAATGGATCAGGGAGGCGCAAACAGACAGCGGAAAGCAGCTGATCAGTCCCGAGGCGGCTTTTCTGACCATGGACATGTTAAGGCATAATCCTCCGGCGGATCGGGATTATTATGCTTTTGCCGCGGCGCACGAGCCTTACAGAGTATACTGGAAAACCGGAACGTCGTTTGGTTATCGCGACGCCTGGGCGGCCGGCGTCGTCGGCGATTATGTGGTGGTGGTATGGCTGGGCAATTTTGACGGGCGGCCGAATCCGGCCCTGACGGGACAAGAGGCTGCCGCACCGTTGTTTTTCAGAATTGTCCGCAGTCTTGCCAAAAACTTGGGAATAAACGGGGATGCCATTTCACCCGCGGGGCTTAATCTGTCCCAAACGGATGTTTGTCGTTCCACCGGCGACATTGCCGATGCCGATTGTCAGGAAACGATCAAGTCGTATTTTATTCCCGGCGTGACCCGAATTAAGGTTTCGAACATATCGCGGCGGGTTCCGATCGACCGCGTTAGCGGAAAAAGAGCCTGCCGTCATCGTCCGCCGCAGACAGTGATGAAAAGTTTCGAGTTCTGGCCGTCGGACGTGTTGGCGGCGTATCGTGCCGCCGGGGTGGCGGTGCGCCGTCCGCCCGAATTCGGTGAAGATTGCGATTTGATCGAAACCGCGCACATCGGCAATGCACCGCAAATATTAAATCCGGCTGACGGCAGTGTTTTGTTGACCGGTCTGACCGACGGCGGCAAGGAAAAAGTTTTGCTGAAGGCTTCTGCCGATGCCGACGCCCGGCGCATTTTCTGGTTTCAAAACGGAACGCTGATCGGGGTTTGCGACGTCGGAGAAACCCTGGAAACGGAGTTTGGACAAGGAGAGTGGGAGTTAAAAGCGGTTGACGACAAAGGACGCTTTACGGCTGTTCGGGTCACGGTGCGGCCGGTTTTGAGCGAGTAGGCTCGGAAAAACCGCTGCCGCGCCGGTTTTGGCCGCCACATCAGGTATTTTAGGCGGCGGATGTTGAAAAATCAGTTTCTGCTATAATATCATAAAAGTATTAAAAAACATACAGGAGATAAGTTATGAATAATTTGATTTACAATATCGCCTTGATTTTGACTATTATCGGCGGTTTGAACTGGGGGCTGATCGGTTTGTTCGGCTTCGACGCCGTGGCTTTCCTTTTCGGTCCTCTGAGCGTTTTAAGCCGTATCGTATATATTTTGGTCGGCGCTTCAGCGGTGGTACTTATTTTTTCGTGGTTTGTTCCGGTAACCAGATTGTCGGACACCAAATAACCAACGATACTTCCGAAGTAAAATTTAAAAAAAGAAAAACCCTAGGAAAACCTAGGGTTTTTTGATGGTAGCGAGGGTCGGATTCGAACCAACGACACGCGGATTATGATTCCGCTGCTCTAACCACCTGAGCTACCCCGCCATCGTGACAGCACATTTATTAAGGTTATTTTGTGCAATTGTCAAGCATTATTTTTGAGAAAAATCACAATTTTCCCACAGGGCACCGAGGATCGGGCGGGCGTTCTTTTCATATTCCTCAAACAGCGACGTCCATTCTCTTTTGCGGTCAAAATAGCGGCTGCGGTTGTGCATGTCATAATAACGTGCCTGTAAAACGACGTCCAGTTTATCCATTTTCTTGACAAAGACCGCCTCCGGGGTGTCGCGCCGCTCATATTCGACAAACAGGTCGACCAGACGCGGACAGTTCGCTTTGGCGGCGATATCCTGCATGGCCTTCAGCTCGAGGGCATATTTTTGTTGAGGGTTGATGTGGTCGCCGGGCGTATAGTCGCCGGTGACGGATTCCGCGAGATCATGCACGACGGCGAATTCAAGGCATTTCAGGCGGTCAAGTTCCGGAGGGCACAAAATAAGAGTCAGCAGACACAGTCCGTAAGAATGATCGGCAACCGATTCCGGGTTTTCAACCTCACGGCGGATCCAGCCGTTGCGGGAGGTGTCTTTGAGGGTGCAGACGACTTCAGCAAGTTTGTCAATGTTCATGATGTTTTTCCAAATATAAAGCCGAAAATTAAAAGGTCGGATTAAAAACTTGTTAGTATTGCATATTTTTATACTTGTCAAGCGAACTCTCTCTTTATATACGTTAAGGTGCTAATGAACTTACAGACAGCGGAGGCTACATGACTATCAAATATAACTTAATGACGGCGGTTTTATTTTCCGGCGTTTTTTTGGGACTTAATACGGCGGCGGCTGATGACGGCGAAAAAAGCGATCTGCGGGCAAATTTCCGGCGGGTGGCGTTGGAGATGTCATCAACCGAGGTAAAAAATGCCGATTTGTATGTTGACAATCCCAACTCTCAGCTCAGTGCTGACAGCAAAACAATGATCAAAGGCGTGTTTGACTTTGTGTTGGAATACGAACAGCCGAACTGGCAGTGGAACAACAGCTTGTTTATGGAATATGGGCGTACCGAATTGAAACCGGTTGACGAAGAGCATACGACCAACGAAGATGCCGATAAAATCCTTCTGACCAGTGATTATAACTGCAAATTGTGGAAACTTGATTTTGACGATGCCGATGCCGGACCGTTTGCAAGCGTGGCATATCAGACCGAGTTTACCCGTAACAATGATGCCCCGCGGATGAAAGTTGTTCGCGGCAAAAGCGGGTTGAAGCTGTTTAACGGCGACGTTATCAAGGAATTGTATGCGGCGGCGGTTGGTGAATATGACTTTACCTACAGCAATGCCGAAGTGACAAAAAGCGCCTATGAAATCGGAATCCGGGCCGAAAAACCGATTTCCGACCAGGTAAAATTTCAATTGGAAGGATATTTCCGCGACTATTTGAGCTACAGCGAATATGTGGCAACGGATTTGGAGTATGAACTGAGCGTGACTGGACGGATGGATGTGAAAGTCTATCAAAAATTCAGTTTGGCACCTTATGTCAGCTATTTTCAGGGAAAAGCAAGAGGCGCCAGCCGGGAAGGATCAAATTTCCTGATCGGGCTTTCGTTCGCTTATGCGGATTTGTTTGACCTGTAGAAGGCATTATTACAAAATAATGACATTTTGAAGCCGGGCGGCGCGATGGTTGACTATTGCGCCGCCTAATGTTATCATTTGACTGTGATTCAGACTATTATGGAGAGGATGTCATGCCGGATGTAAACGTTTCGATCAGAGAAAAAAGAAAACATGAACTGGAACAGCGTTTGCAGGATTCGCAGCGGAAAATGGCGCAAAGAAGGACGACGGTAGAGTTTCAGGCCGACACACTGAGTCGTTATTCGGCCACCAGCGCCTATTATGATCCTCAAAGCGGCCGGGTGGTGAGAAACGTTTATTCTTATCAGGATACCGAAAGCAAAATAAAAGAAAATATTTCGCACGAGGCTAAACATGCGGCGAATGCCCGGTTGGGGATTCCGGATCTCAGTGCCGAGCAGTTTTATAAGCTGAGGGTGCTGGACGAAGTTTCGGCATGGACAGTCTCGGTGCTGTGTTGGCGGGAAGAATATCTGGCAGCCGAAGACAAGGAAAAGTTTTTGGAAGAAGCCGGTAAGTCATCCTCCTGGGTCAGTGCTGCCGTTCCTTATGAATATCTGGAAGCGATCCGAGAGGGAAAAGTTAATCCGGAAAGCAAAGATCCAAAAGAGTTTGACAAAGAAATGCAACTGTTGGTAGGCGAACAGTTCAAAAATATGGCGGCGAAAAATTCGGGATATGTCAAGGATTTTGAAACTGCAACGCGGTTGTTCATGAACACTTCCGACCGTAAGTTTCAGCAAGATGATGCAGAATTTGACCGTTTTGCCCGGCACTATATGACAATCGGCGGACTCGATTTTCGCAAATATCTGGCAAATGATTGGCAAGACAGTATTTATGTTCCCGAACGAATTGAAAATGCCGGCGCCAGTCTGGCTCAGGACGGCAACGCCGATAATGCCCAAATGTTGTCGGTTAACGGTTTGGTTTATGACGGGACGGTGAGCTTGGAACAATACCATAATCTGCTTCAACATCAAAAAATTGCGGAGAGTGTTTTCCATAACCTTGACGATAATATGAAAAAAGACCTCCAATCCGGCGGGAGGATGTATGACGAGCAAATCTCCCAGAGTTATGATCTGTTTAACGAGCTGAGCGTTTATCGCGGAATGTCCGGCGATAACGCCATGGAAAGTTTTTTGGATGTTAACATGGCGCTGGCTTTGAACAGCGGTGACGGCAAAGCCGGAGAAAATCAGGCGGAATATTTGAAAAAGCTTAAAGAAATATACACGGTGCCGGGTACGGATATTGACCTGACGACGCATATTGAAGGTTTTGATCCCAACAATGTTCCGATCAAAGAGTGTCCGGCGATTGATGAGTTTCGCCGCAACCCCGAACAATATCGTCGTGATCATCCTTATAAGCCGATGCTTTCAAGCGCCCTCGAATACAATCAGGGTGAGACCAAATGGCAGGAACATTCCGAAGAAAACAGAGTTTCCGACGTTTTGAAAATGGAAGTTTTGGACAGCGGTTCCGACTTTTTGAAAGCCGAGCGGGAGAGCCGGGCGATTAATCAGGAGTTGGAAAGAATAAAAAAACAGGAAGAAGCGGAAAAAGTGGAACCTTTAACCGTTAAGCCGCAACCGCGAAGTTACGGAATGTTGGACGGGGTTAAATTCTATTTCAACCGTCCCGAGGTGTTTCAAAAGGCAGAGCTGAAATCATATGTCAACGAGCAGGGCGAAAAAATTGAAGTGACAATGATTGACGGCAAAAAACACGGCGCTGCTTTTTTGCGGGACGAAAACGGAAACATCAAGGATGTGAAGCTTTATGATCAGGGCAAGGAAATTGATTTAAGCAAACACAAGATAAACATCAAGGACGGAAAGTATATTGAAAACGGCAAAGAAGTTTCGCGGACGGAAGTTACGTTGGACGGAAAGCTTTTTGGGGCCGTTGTTGAGAAAAGTTCTGCCGGAACCAAAGCTGATTTTTACGACAGTAAAGGTGTCAGGATGGAAGGCGCGCCCAACGCCAAAATGACGCAAACGGAAGAATACGTCTCCGGCGGTAAACCGGACCGCAGTCCGGAAAACGCCGCAAAACCGGCACCGGTGCCCGCGGAAGAAAAAGCGGAAATGTCGGCGCCTGAGGTTTTGGCAGATAGTGTGCAGAGAGTGGTGCCGGAAAAAATGCCGGAACCTGTTACGGCAGAAAAAGCGGAAACAGAAAACAGCGGCCGTCAGGAAACGGAAGCCGAAACAGCAGAGACGGCACCGGTGTCCGCGGAAGAAAAAGCGGAAGCGCAGTCGGCCGAAACTCTAACCCAGCCGGTTGACAGCGTGCAAAAAGTGGCAGAGGACATGAAACGCGGTCACGACCGGATTGCGGCAATGCGGGCAAAGGTTGCCGCCGGACATGGGGCAGAGAGAACGGCGATGTATGCGGAGTTTCTGGAACGTCATGACAATACGGAAGCCATCCGCCGGCTTCGCAGTTCAAAAACGATCAGCAGCGGCATTGTCCGTCCGACTTCGATCCGTGCCGATTTGCTGCAACGACAATTACAAGAGTTTCAGACCCAGCCCTGAGAAGTTTAAGGTTATGTAAAAGGCCCGAATATCCGGGCTTTTTACGGTTATGCCTTTTGGACATAATCTTTTAACAGCTTTTTGTGACCGGCCCGGTCAAACCAGATTTCCAGCTTGTTACCCTCAATTTTCAGCACTTTGCCGTAACCGAAAGTTTCGTGAAAGACGCGGGAACCGACCGGGGTGTCGGAAGCGTCGTTTTTGGCTTTTTGTTTGGCACGGTACATGCTGCCGCTCCAACCGAAATCGTCACGGACATAACTGAAACGTTCGCTGTCGTGAATGACTTGTTCGTCCGCAGCCTGTTTTTGATTGTACCAGTTGGAACTGCTTTTGTATTTGCTGCTCCAGTTGTTGGAATAACTTGCGCCGCCGTTGCCGAAATAAGCCGCGGCCTGATTGCAGATCTCGATGTTTGCCGGCGGAAGCTCATTGATAAAACGCGACGGCATGTTGTTTTGCCATTGGCCGTAAATCCGCCGGTTGAGCGCAGTCAGAATATACAGTTTCTGCTTGGCGCGGGTGATGGCCACATAGGCCAGCCGCCGTTCTTCTTCCAACGAATTGCTGCCGCCTTCGTCGAGGGCGCGCTGATGCGGGAACAGCCCTTCTTCCCAACCGGGCAGAAAAACGGCGTCAAATTCCAGCCCCTTGGCGGAATGCAACGTAATCAGCATCACTTTGTTGGTATCGAAATTATTGTCGGTATCCATTACCAAGCTGACGTGTTCCATGAAGTCGTTTAAAGTCGGATATTGCTCGGTATCGCTCATAACGTTGATCAGTTCTTTGAGGTTTTCGATTCTTCCTTCGGCTTCGGCAGACTTGTCGTTTTTCAGCATTTCCATATAGCCGGAATCCTCCAGCACCTGAGCGGCCAGATCGTCGGGAGACACTGCGTTGATGATTTGCCGCCATTGGTAAAAATTGGCGATCAACTGTGCGGCGTTGGTTTTGACTTTGCCGCTCAGGGTTCCTTCGGCAAGCATTTTCTCAATTGCCATAAACATCGAAATATGGTTGGTACGGGCCTCAATCTGAAATTTTTCGATTGTTTTGGCGCCGATGCCGCGCGCCGGCTTGTTAATGATGCGTTCCAAGGCCAGATCGTCGGCCGGTTGCATCACCACGCGCAAATAGGCAAGGGCATCGCGGATTTCGGCCCGTTCATAGAATTTCGGTCCGCCGATGACCTGGTAGGGGATCGCTTCGGCAATAAACTTCTCTTCAAATTCCCGGGTTTGCGCGGCTGTGCGTACGAGAATGGCCATTTGGCTGTATTCGGTGCCGTCCCGGCGCAGGTTTTCAATTTCGTCGGCGATATAAGCGGCTTCTTCCGAACCGCTGTAGGTGCTGACGACTTTGATTTTGGCGTTGTCGCAGCGGGCGGCAGGGGAGTTCTCGGCCACTTTCAGCGTTTTGCCGAGGCGTCCCTGGTTGTGGCGAATTAAAGCGGAAGCGGCGGCCAGAATGTTGGCGGTGGAACGATAGTTGCGCTCCAGCCGTACCACTTTGGCGTCGGCAAAATCTTTTTCAAAACGCAGGATGTTTTCAATTTCGGCGCCGCGCCACGAATAAATTGACTGGTCGTCATCGCCGACGCAGCACAAGTTGCGGTATTTTTGGCAAAGCAGGCGCAGGAACAGATACTGGGTGACGTTGGTGTCCTGATACTCGTCGACCATGATGTACTTGAAACGTTCCTGATACTGGTCCAAAATTTCGGAATCCGACATCAAAATGCTCAGTGTATAGAGCAGAATGTCGCCGAAGTCGACGCAATTGAGTTCGAGCAGGCGGGCCTGATATTTTTTATAAACTTCGGTGACGACGTTGGCGCGGAAACCGCTGTCAATTTTATCCACGGTCAGTCCTTTGTCTTTCCATAACTGAATCTTGTCCAAAATTGATTGCGGCGGATATTTCTTGTCGTCGATTCCTTCCGCTTCGAGAATTTGCTTGATTAAACGGCGCTGGTCGTCTTCGCCGAGAATGGTAAAGTTGCTCTTTAAGCCGACGACTTCGGCATGACGGCGCAGAATTTTGGCGGCAATGCCGTGAAAAGTTCCCATCCACACCGAATCCGCAATATTGCCGATCAGCCCGTGGGCGCGGTTTTGCATTTCGCGGGCGGCACGGTTGGTAAAGGTAACCACCAGACAGTTCCACGGATTGGCTTTCATGGTGGCCAAAATATAAGCCAGCCGGGCAGTCAGCACTTTAGTCTTGCCGGTACCGGCACCCGAAAGCACCAACAAAGGACCTTCGGTGGTGGTGGCGGCCAGTTTCTGTTCGGGGTTAAGCTGTTCCAGCCACGGCAGTTCGGGCATCAGCCGGGCGGTATTGTCATAAGTGGCCGCAGGCTCTTCGTCGGCCAAATCAAATATGTCGTTCATTGTCAGGATACTTCTTGTTTTTTTATTTGTCTCCGCCTATATTATATTATTATTGATCTAAATAAAAGCGCTTTATTAAACTATAAACAAGAGGATAGTTATGTCAGAGACACGCGATAAAATCATCGGCTTAAAGAAATATATGGAAAGCAGAATCATCGGTCAGAGGGATCTGGTGAAAAAAATGATCATTACCCTGTTGGCCGAAGGACACGCTTTGGTCGAAGGGGCGCCCGGTCTGGCCAAAACCAAGGCGGTCAAAACGCTGGCCGACGGCATTTCCGCCAGCTTTAACCGGATTCAGTTTACGCCCGACCTGCTGCCGTCCGATATTACCGGAAGCGAGATTTACGTCAGTCAGAAAGGCGAGTTCGAATTTCGCAAGGGACCGATTTTTGCCAACATGGTTTTGGCCGATGAAATCAACCGTGCGCCGGCCAAAGTTCAGTCGGCTTTGCTGGAAGCGATGGCGGAACGTCAGGTCAGCGTCGGCGGCCAGCGTTTTTTGCTGCCGCGTCTGTTTATGGTGATGGCAACTCAAAATCCGATCGAACACGAAGGAACCTACAATTTGCCCGAGGCCCAGTTGGACCGCTTTTTAATGTATATCCGCATTGATCAGCCGGGCGCTGAAGACGAACACAAAATCCTTGAACTGGTCCGCGGCGAAGGGACACTCAGCACGCCGAATCTGCAAAAAAGCTTTGACAAGATCGAAATTGCCGATGTGGAAGCGGCAACGCGGGAAGCGCTGTCGGTACATATCAGCAAGGAACTGGAAGAATATCTGGTGCAGTTGATTGTAGCGACCCGCAAGCCGGAAAAATATGATCAGGAATTGGCGGGGATGGTGATGTTCGGTGCCAGCCCGCGGGCGACAATCGCTCTGGACCGTTGCGCAAAAATCAATGCCTGGCTGGACGATCGCGATTTTGTGACGCCGGAAGATATTCATGCCGTGGTCTATGATGTTTTGCGTCATCGGATTATCCTGAGTTTTGAAGCCCAGGCAGAAGGTTACAGTACCGATGACATTATCGGCCGTCTGCTCAATCTGGTACCGCTGCCGTAAGCAGCCGCAACGGCAGGAGGAATGTTATGCAAAAATTTGCCGAAATGGCGGCCGGTTGGTTCCGTCGCCGCGAAGAAAACGCCGGAGGCCTGTATGCGTCGCTGGAAGAACTGATGGAACAGCGAAAGAATCTGGCATATCTCCGCCAAAGCGGCAAAATACAGCCTTCGGATCGTGTCGGCGAGGTGAAGTCGGCTTTTAAGGGCCGCGGCATCGAAATGGAAGAAATCCGCGCTTACAGTTTCGGGGATGACGTGCGCGACATTGACTGGCGGGTTACGGCGCGCAAAAAAAGCCCTTATACCAAAATTTATGCCGAAGAAAAAGACCGTGAAATTTATGTGCTGCTCGATTTGTCGCCGAGCATGGTTTTCGGAACCCGCAAGGAACTGAAATCGGTCACCGCCAGCAAGGCGGCCGCTTTGATCGGCTGGCTGGCGCAGGAAAATAAAGACCGATTCGGCGCAGCCCTTTATGACGGCAAAGAAACTTGGACGTTTAAACCGCAGCAAAACCGTGCTCATCTGCTGGCAGTTTTGAAAAAAATTTCGGAAACCGGGCGCAAAGTTCTGCCCAACGCCGGAAAAGCCAAAGCGGACGACGGCCTGACGCGGCCGTTGCAATTGATGACCAAAATGATCAAAAGTCAGGCGGCGGTGTTTGTGATCAGTGATTTTGCCTTTTTTGACGACGCAGCCCGCAAAGCGTTGGCGGCATTAGCCAAAAAAAGCCAGGTTTTTTGCATTAATGTTTTTGACATGTTGGAAGAACTGGCGCCGAAAAGCGGGGAATATATGGTGGAAAACAACGGCGAAACCTTGGTGTTTGACAGCCGTCCCCCGTCTTTCCGCAAAGAATATCAAAACTTTTTTGCCCTCAGAAGGGCTGCCGTGCGTGATTTTTGCCGCAAATTCAATTGCCGGTACATGGAAGCCCGGACTGATGTCGAACTGTTTCGCCAGTTGAAATTTATTTAACGGCGATGTTGACAAAAAACGTTTTTGGTGATAATTTCAAATTCAAATTATTTTGTGAAGAGAGAAATTAATGGTTAAGACAAATGAAAATAACGCATACCGGAGAGGTCAGGAGCTGTTGGACCAAGGTATGTACAAAGAAGCAATTGCCCAGTTTGACGAAGCAATTAAAGAACAGCCGCAATCTTGGAAAGCTCTTAATTCTAAGGGGTTTGCCCTGCAGAAACTGAGCAGATATACCGAAGCCGTCGAGTGTTTTGACAAGGCGCTGGAACTCAATCCGCAATCGGTTGAAGTCATTAATAACAAAGGCGTGACGCTGTCTATGCGCGGCCTGTATAAAGATGCCATTGCCCAGTTCGATCAGGCGGTGGTAAATGACCCGACGTCGCTCGAAGCTCTGAACGGCAAAGCAATTGCCCTGCAGCATATGTATTTGTATAAAGAAGCGTTGGATGTGTTGGAACAGGCAATGAAAATTGACAACAAACACACCCAGACACTGCTCAGCATTGCGGTAACGCTGCAAAAGCTGAAACAGTTTGAACGTGCGATTTCGTTCTTCAAAAAGGTTCTGACATACGATAAGTCGAACATCAAAGCGTGGAACGGTATCGGTGTAACATATCAGCTGATGGGGGATAACAATTCTGCTTTGAAATGCTTTACCAAAATTCTGAATATCAACAGTCGCGAAATTCAGGCATGGATCAGTATCGGTTTTGTTTATCAGAAAATGATGAAATTTAACGATGCTCTTAAGTGTTATAAAAAAGCGCAGATGATTAACGAAAACCGTTATCATCACAAGCTCTATGACGGTCTGGCCAGTTGTTTGACCAAGCTTTCCGAGTTTGATCAGGCGATAGAGATTTATAAACAGATCTTCCAGATCGAAGAAGGCAAGAAAAAGTGGGATGCCCAGCGTTCGATTAAGTTTGTCAGCAAACTTAAACGCAAAAAGGCTACCGGAATGCTGCCCGATTTGGTGCCTGCCGAAGAAGAATAGGCTTGATCCGAATTTTGAAACTCCCCGATTTTGGGGAGTTTTTTTGTGTCTCGAAAATTCCGTGCCCGCTGCGAATACGAAGAATTCCACTTGCTTTATTATATCTTTGGTTAAAATCTCCGATTATTTAGCCGTGAGAGGGGACGATTGTTGAGGACGGAGGATTTTACAATTTAGCTTTACATCATTTTTCATTTAGCCTAAAGTTTTAGGAATGGAGGAAGAATGATGTTGCAAGTTTTAAAGAATGAGAAATTTTTGAAATACGACCGAATATTGTTTGAGGTAGTGAGAGCGCTGTATTTTATCGGCGCGACTATAGTCGGATTATTCTATACAGTTGTGCTTGCAGATCCGAACGGTAGACAAACGATATTACAAGCCGCCTTGAGCGGACTGAAAGATTTACTTACCATTCCTCCGGCGATCGCATTTGTAGCGTACATCTTTGCCGTTTTCAGTTATAATAAGAGACAATTCATAAAACGTGTGACATGGATATCGTTGTTGACGTTGGCTATTTCTATTATAACTCAGATGAGATTTTTTCATGTTCCTTTTAATGATCTGGTAGTCGTGGGTTCCATGTATATTTTCTTTGCTTCCACTTTTTGGGGGATAGTCGGCTTATGTTTGCCGAAACACTGTTTCTTGGACCATCAGCCGACCCGAACCACCCAAGTGCTGAGGATAATTTTTTATTTTACCCTTTTTTCCACTTATTTTGCTTTTTTGCTTTATTATATCTTTGGCTAAAATCTCCGATTATTTAGCCGTGAGAGGGGACGATTGTTGAGGACGGAGGATTTTACAATTTAGCTTTACATCATTTTTCATTTAGCCTAGAGTTTTAGAAATGGAGGAAGAATGATGTTGCAAGTTTTGAAGAATGAGAAATTTTTGAAATACGGCCGGATATTGTTTGAGGTGGTGAGGGCGCTGTATTTTATCGGCGGAGTTTTAATCGGATTGTTTTATCTGGTGGTTTCGGATACAAATGGCAGACAGAGTATATTACAAGCCGCATGGGAGGGACTGAAAGATTTACTTGGTTTTCCTCTGACAATAGCGTTTGCGGCATACATTTTTGCCGTTTTCAGTTATAGCAAGGAGCAATTTATTAAACGAGCAACTTGGATATCACTTAGTGGGGGAGCTATTTATTTGATAACGAACATGAGGCTTTTTTACCTTCCTTTCAATGGTCTGTTATATATAGGGTCTGTATTTATCTTTTATGCTTCCACTTTTTGGGGAATGGTCGGCTTATGTTTGCCCAAAGACTGTTTCTTGGACCATCAGCCGACCCGAACCACCCAAGTGCTGAGGATAATTTTTTATTTTATCCTTTTTTCCACTTATTTTGCTTTTTTGCTTTATTATATCTTTGGCTAAAATCTCCGATTATTTAGCCGTGAGAGGGGACGATTGTTGAGGACGGAGGATTTTACAATTTAGCTTTACATCATTTTTCATTTAGCCTAAAGTTTTAGGAATGGAGGAAGAATGATGTTGCAAGTTTTGAAGAATGAGAAATTTTTGAAATACGGTCGAATATTGTTTGAGGTGGTGAGAGCGCTGTATTTTATCGGTGCGACTATAGTCGGATTATTCTATACAGTTGTGCTTGCAGATCCGAACGGTAGACAAACGATATTACAAGCCGCCTTGAGCGGACTGAAAGATTTACTTAGTTTTCCTCCGGCGATCGCATTTGTAGCGTACATCTTTGCCGTTTTCAGTTATAATAAGAGACAATTTATAAAGCGTGTGACATGGATATCTGTTTTTTCAATTCTAATCGTTTTTTTGTCTCAATATATACCTTATAATTTTCCTCGAATAGATAACGATATTTTTGCGT
This sequence comes from uncultured Alphaproteobacteria bacterium, assembly GCA_910577095.1. Classification (GTDB taxonomy): domain Bacteria; phylum Pseudomonadota; class Alphaproteobacteria; order RF32; family CAG-239; genus JAFUYI01. The sequence goes on along the minus strand of CAJTLY010000007.1, from coordinate 53,065 downwards.
TGACCTCCTTATATATCTTTTATGCTTCCACTTTTTGGGGAATGGTCGGCTTATGTTTACCCAAAGACTGTTTCTTGAACCATCAGCCGACCCGAACCACCCAAATGCTGAGGATAATTTTTTATTTTATTGTATCAATTTCTTTTTTATCCTTCCCCGTATACCGAATTATTCGGCTTTTGGCTGTCCCATAACCTGATATACATCTGTATAGTTAGAATTTTTATCCTTTTATTCACTTACTGTGCTTTTTTGCTTTATTATATCTTTGGTTAAAATCTCCGATTATTTAGCCGTGAGAGGGGACGATTGTTGAGGACGGAGGATTTTACAATTTAGCTTTACATCATTTTTCATTTAGCCTAGAGTTTTAGAAATGGAGGAAGAATGATGTTGCAAGTTTTAAAGAATGAGAAATTTTTGAAATACGGCCGGATATTGTTTGAGGTGGTGAGGGCGCTGTATTTTATCGGCGCGATTTTAGCGGGATTATTTTATCTGTTGATGCTTGCAGATCCGAATGATTCTCACACCCCCCAACAGATGGCGTGTTATGGATTTGAAAAGCTATTGTTTGGGACACCATACATTATAGCATTTTTAGCGTACATTTTTGCTGTTTTCAGTTACAATAAGCGACAATTTCTTGCACGGGCAACATGGATATCCTTATCTATGACAGTTGTGTTTTTTATTATGAGCATAATATATTCTCTTATTCCTTTTCGTCATCAGTTGGAAACGGGTTCCATGTATATTTTCTTTGCTTCCACTTTTTGGGGAATGGTCGGCTTATGTTTGCCCAAAGACTGTTTCTTGGACCATCAGCCGACCCGAACCACCCAAGTGCTGAGGATAATTTTTTATTTTACCCTTTTTTCCACTTATTTTGCTTTTTTGCGTAATTAAAAGCCCGGATTATTTCCGCCGCGACTGTACCATAACTTGATATGTACCCCTATAGTTGGGATTTTTATCAACGATATAGTTGCGCTGATTGTCGGAAAAACGCATCATTTCGCCCTGCGGTTGGTTGATATCACTCCAATGAATATTGCAGATCTCGGCAAAATCAATTTTCGGGTTGTGTGCCAGCAAGGCATTTCTGGCCGCATCGACAATTTGATAATGGTCGTTAACATTTCTCCACATTTCCCATCCTTCTCCGGCAACATGATTGCCCATCATATCTTCTATATCACCTTCAAAATTGGAAAGGTGGTTATCTTTTTTCCATTGAGTGGAAGTATTGCAGTTATCAAAGGAAAGGCCGTATTCCGGTTTTTGTTGATCCGGTACTGCGTTTATCAGCTCGTTTTCAAATCCCATCAGATTATAAATGCGTTCCGCCTCATTTCCCAATGCCACAATGCGGTGAGAAGCATTTTTGGCATTGAGATAATCTGTCATGTTATCGTAATGAGCTTTCATCTCTTCCGGTATTTCGGTACTCCAGGTGACGATGCCGTGGTCGGTGAGGTAATTCCGTGCCGGTGTATAACTGTGGTTAAAGATGATCTTACCATCATCAGTTCTTTCCAAATCCTGCATATTGATGAACTGGCGGCCGTCGTCACAAGTGGAGATCATGCTGTAACCGGTATGGTCGGGTTGAAATGAACCAGTACGCCGGCCACCCCGATTTAGCCTTCTCAGGTGCATCCGCAAGAGATGACGAGGATTGTGACAATCTTCCGGCAGTCGGAAATAATTGTGCGGCTTGGCGTTAATATCTTTCTTCGTCAGCGCTTGCGGCAACATGGACAGAGCTGCCCGGTCGGAAGAAAGCGGCGTGGTTTCGTTCTCGCGGCCGAAATAATAAGCGGAGCGAAAACCGGTTTGCGGATCGGTTCGGACGATCGGAAGGGTTCCGTTAAAGCGGCCTTCCAGTTCTTCACGCAGGCTCAGACCCGAAGTATCGGGCAACGCTGTTGCAATCGGCCGGAAATTTTGCGGGTCACTGCTGAGTTGATTGAGTTTGCGGAGGGTTTCGCCGCCGGCTTTGATCACACCGTCCGCCTGCAGGCCGTGATCTTTCTGAAACTGTTTGATTCCGGCGATCAGGCTGTTGTCCAAACCGCCGTATCCCAGCCGGTTGAGCCGGTCTTGTATCTGCCGGAGCGGTTCCCGTCCGGGGTCTGACAAAGCCTCAATCTGTCGGGCAAGCACCGGCGCCGCGACGTTAAAGCGGTTGTGTCTGCCGTGGCGATTATCGTTAGTGTTTTGCAATTTGTTAGTCATTTTATTTTATCCTTAGTTATACGTTTAAAACAAAACCACCATAGCACACGGCTATGGCGGTCAAAAAAAGCCTGAAACAGGACGGACCTGATTCAAGCTACGCGCGAACAATATAATAAATACACCTAAAAGTAAATGGTTTATTAACTTTTATCCACAACTTTTTGTATAAATTTGAAAGGTTTGTTAACGAATATTTGTCAAAAAGCGATAGGGAAACGGGATCAGCATAAGAAAAAGGCTCTCCGTATTTGACGGAGAGCCGGAGGACGGATAGGGGGAAGTGTTGTCAGTCGACCGGTTGTTGAGCCGGGCGACGGGCGGCGGCACGCTGTGAATCGGCAGCCGCGGCAACGCGTTGGGAGTCGGGAGCGGCCGGACGGGTAACCGGTGCCTGATCGGCAACCCGTGCGGCATCGCTGCTGTTGTCGTCAATTGCACGTTTGGTTTCGTTGACCAGTTGTTCCGTGCCGTCGGCAATGTTGCTGCCGACTTCTTTAACCGTGGTGTCTTCGGTAATTCGGCCTTCGTAGATACCTCTGGCGACCAGATAGATGACCAAGATAAGTGCAACGTAAAAGATATATTTTAATATGGTTCCCATGGCATTTTCCTCTTTTTATGAAAATATAACTGATTTCTAGATAAGCAGCGGTGATCGCTTTTCAAGGTTTCGGGCGGAAATAAATTGATTTTGGCATTTGAGTTTGCGCTTGCCGGCACCGGGGCAAAACATGGCCTGACGGTATTTAAAATACCTCAAAATCGTCCGCCGGCACCGCCGCCGCCGAAACTGCCGCCGCCGCCGCGAAAACCGCCGCCTCCGCCGCCGCGGCGAAAGAAAGATCCGCCGCCGCCCAAAAAACGCCCGCGTCCCGAAAGAATGAGATAAATCATAAGCAAGGTCAGCAGTGCGGAAGCGGCGTCTTCCAGCGGAGAGGCCTCTTCGTCCGCCAACCCCGGCTCGCCGCCTGCCAATACCGTCATCACCGCTTTGGTTCCGTTAAACAAGGCAGTGCCGTAGTCGAGATTGCGCTGCAACGGCGGAAAAACTTCCTGTCTTAAAATCCGGCCGGTAAGGCTGTCGGGTAAAATATCCTCCAGTCCGTAGCCGACTTCGATGCCGGCGTAGCGGTCTTTGGGCGAAAGCAAAATCAACACGCCGTTGTCCTTGCCTTTTTGTCCCAATTGCCAGCGGCGGGCCAGTTCGATCCCGTATTCGCGTCCGTTTTGTCCCCGCAGGTCTTTGACCACGGCAACGGCCACCTGATTGTTTTTGTCGGCAGCCAGCAGTTGCAGCAGCTGCGACTTTTGTTGCGGGGTGAGGACGCCGGCTTCGTCCACAACCTGTCCGGTCAGGAGCGGATAATCGGTTTCCGCTGCCCGAACCGGGTGAAGAAAAATACAAAACAGTATGAATGCAAGGAGAATCTTTTTCATTGGATTTTCTGCCTAAAAAGCGACAATCGGCGCTTTTTGTGCATCTTGGGCGGCATCAAAAGTCGGTTTGGCGCCCAACCCCGAAATCATGGCCCACAGAACGCCCGGAAAGGTTCGAACCTGCTGATTGAAATGCCGCACAACCGCAATGTAATCCTTGCGGGCCACAGCAATGCGGTTTTCGGTTCCTTCCAACTGATCCTGCAAGGCCAGAAAATTCTGGTTGGCCTTCAGATCCGGGTATCTTTCGGAGACGGCCAACAGGCGGGAAAGTGCCGAGCTTAAACCGCTTTGGGCGTTCATGTATTCCTGAAATTGTTTGGCGTTATCGAGATTGACCGAAACTTTGGTGGCGTTGGCACGCGCTTCGATAACCGCCTGCAAGGTTTCTTTTTCGTGGGAAGCATAGCCCTTGACGGTTGAAACCAGGTTGGGTATCAGATCCATGCGGCGTTGATATTGATTCTGTACCTGTGCCCAGGCGGCATTGACGTCTTCGTCCTGGCGGACCAGACCGTTAACGCCGTTGACGCCCCAAATGCCCAGCAAAACGGCGATAATGACAATCGGAATTAAAATTTTCATTGAGATAATCCTTTCTGAACAAAACTAAAAAGACAAATCTTAATAAGAAAAAAACTTTTTACCGGATTTATATATTCTTTTTTCGCTCTTTTGTAAGGCACTCGCAAAATATTTATTTGTGAATGCAACGCATTAAAAAAACGCTCCGAAATATTCGGAGCGTTTTTTTAATGCGGACAAAAGTCAGCGGTGGTTTAGTTTTGCCGAACTTTGGCTTTCAGGTCCTTAATCAGCCCGTCAATGCCGTTCGGCGACTTTTTGATAAAGGCGGTGTATTCGTTGCGGGCGGTAATGGCAAGGCTGACGTTTTCGATAATAATGTCAACGATTTTGAAACTGTTGCCGCTTTGTTTGACCCGCCAAACCACCGAAGCCGGATTTCCCTGATCCATCGGCACCGACGAATTTACAAAAATCTGGTTGGCGGAAGAAGAAGGGGAGGTTCCGTTAAAAATGAATTTTTTGCCTCTGAATTCGTCAAAACGTTGCGACCAGGTCTTGACGTTCAACTGGCGATAAACCTCAATAAACTCTTTCTTTTGTTCCGGCGTGGCGGTTCTCCAGTAACGGCCGAGAACAAACTGGCCGATGAATTTAAGATCCAGCGCTTCGTTGAACAGTTTTTCAAACCGGCGGTCTTTTTCCTGTTGCGAAACGTTGGAGTTAATGATGTCGACCAACCCTTCCTGAGTGACTTTTTCAACAAAAGCCTTTGCGTTGCCGGCGTCTACCGCGGCCGAGGCGGAAAAGGCCGTCAGCATCAGGCAGGAAATTAAAACGCCAAAAATATTTTTCTTCATCAGACAGTCTCCTGTAAAAAAATTAAAATTCGTCTTCGTCTTCGATTTCAAAATCAAAGTCATAGCTGGCTTTGCCGTCGTCTTTGTTCGAACGGCACAATTGCCGGAGAGACTGGCGGTTTTGCATATATGCGGAACGAACGGTGGTGTAAAAATCAACCGAGTTCTTTTCCAGATCGTCAAGCAGGTCCAGCGAACGTTCGCGGCTGGCAATTGCATCAACGGCAGTATAACTCCAAGTAATTTTATCTCTGTAGTTGGCATCGTTTAACGTTGACAGGTAAACCGGATTGCTGACGGCGCCGACGGCGGTTCCGGTTAAAGCCCGCGGGGTTGTGGGACCTAATATCGGCATCATAAAGAACGGGCCGTCCGGCACACACCACGTTGCAAGAGTTTCATCAAAGTTGGTACGGTTCTTTTTGAGCCCCCAGCCTTCGGCAACATCAAACATACCGCCGAGACCGAGCGTAGAATTAATCAGGAAACGCGCCACCGACGTTACAGCTTTTTGTCCGTTTCCCTGCAGCGCGTGGTTGCCTGCAGAAACCGGTTCAATAACATTGAACAGTGCCGAATTGACCCGGTTGCGGATATCGGGTGTTGTAACGGCGCGATAACCTTTGGCAATCGGTTTGAGCGTATATTTATCGAGTTGGTAGTTGAAATTGAAAACGGCGCGGTTATAGCTTTCCAGCCAATCGGAGTTGTCTTCGGCGGCATGAACGCCGAAAGCGGTTCCGCTCAGTAAAACGGCCAGCAGTAATGAATATTTGAACAACATATGACCCTTTCTCGTTAAATCGGTAAATTTTTGCCTAATATAGCAACAGTATAACTTAATATCAACGGGAAAAAGCATTGTCGTGGGTATAACTTTGCCGATTTTGGGAAAAATTTCGCTCAGCGGAGCGCCGATTGTTACAATCCGGAAATTTTTTGTGTTTTGCAATCGGCGGTTTTTTGACATAGTATGCCTTCCAGTTGAAAACTTTTTGATAAGGATACCAAATATGACGAGCAAACCCAACAAACCGATTATGTTGTTTGACTGCAAAACTTCCCAGAGCGTTATCGGTCAGGACAAGTTTTTGAAAGCTTTTGAAAATATTCTTAACCACGGTGCCTACTGCCAGGGACCGGAAACCAGAGAACTGGATGAAAAACTGGCTGCTTATTCCGGCACCAAATACTGCTCAACCTGCGGTTCGGGAACCGATGCGCTGACCTTGGCCCTGATGGCCTGGGGCGTTAAGGAAGGCGATGCCGTCTTTGTGTCTTCCTTTACTTTCGTTGCCTCGGCCGAAGCACCGGTCTTGTTGGGTGCGACCCCGATTTTTGTAGATTCCGATCCCGATACTTACAACATGGATCCCAAGGACTTGCAACGGGCAATTGACGAAGTCAAAAAAGAAGGAAAACTGAATTTGAAAGCCGTGGTTGCGGTTGACATTTTCGGTTCTCCGTGCGATTACGACGCCATTATCAAAATTGCCCATGACAACGGAATGAAAGTTTTGTCTGACTCCTGCCAGTCTTACGGTTCGGTTTATAAAGGCAAAAAAGCCGGCTCAATTGCCGATATGTCCGCCACCTCTTTCTATCCGACCAAACCGCTCGGCTGCTACGGTGACGGCGGTGCCGTATTCAGCAATTCGGAAGAAGAAAACGAACTGGTTAAATCTTGCCGTGTTCACGGTATGAGTCCCGAAGACCACTACGACAACGTCCGTTTGGGAATGACGGGCCGTATGAATTCGTTCCAGGGTGCGGTTTTGTTACAAAAACTGACGGTATTTGATCAGGAACTGAAAGACCGCTGCCGGGTTGCCAAACGTTATGATGACGAATTGAGCGAATATTTCGGCAAACAGAAGATTCTTGACAACTGCCGGTCGGCTTACGCTTTGTATACCGTTCATTGCGAAGAAAGAGACGAATTGATGGCGTTTTTGAAAGAAAACGGAATTCCCTGCGGCGCTTACTATCCGCGTCCGGTCAATACCCAGACGGCCTATGCCAAATGGAATACCCGCTCGCTGCCGGTTTGCGAACATCTTTCCAAAACGGCTCTGTCTATCCCGATGACTCCGTATCTGGATGACGAAGATCTGGATTATGTTATTGCAAAAATGAACGAGTTTGCTTCCAGAAAAATGAGCAAAGCCGCCTAAGCGGAGAGATCGGTCTCAAAAAATATAAAACAACCTCCCCGGATAACTTTTTGTTAACCGGGGATTTTTTTTGCGGTTTGCGGCTTCGGGTAAGAATTCGGTGCAATAAATACATCACAGAGGTTGCAGTTTAAATATAATTACCTATATATTAGAAATCATAATTAATCAGGACAAAGTGCTAATGAACAAAGAAATATATCCAATCCTTCCGCTGCGTGATATCGTTGTTTATCCGAAAATGATCGTGCCGTTGTTTGTCGGCCGGGAGAAATCGATAAAAGCCCTGCAGTCGGCGATTGATAATGATCAAAATATCGTGCTGGCAACTCAGAAAGACGCCGCCGTCGAAGATCCGGTCCCCGATGATATTTTCAAAATAGGGACGCTGGGCACCGTCGTGCAGTTGGTCAGGCTGCCTGACGGAACGGTGAAGGTGTTGGTCGAAGGGCTGGAACGGGTAAAAATAGACGAATTCGTTCCCGGCGAAGGTTTTATGAAAGTGACGGCGGAAATACTGCCGGAAGACGATGTCACCGACGTTGAGACCGAAGCGTTGGCGCGTGCGGTTCTGTCGCAATTTGAAGAATATGTCAAGCTGTCTAAAAAAGTGCCGCCCGAAGTTTTGGTTTCGGTCAGCCAGATTGACGATTACAACAAACTGGCGGACACGATTGCTTCGCACCTGACGTTAAAAATTGACGAGAAGCAAATCCTTTTGGAAGGGCGTACGCTCAAAGACCGCTTCAATAAAATTCTCGAATTCATGGACAGCGAAATCACCTTGCTGGAGGTGGAAAATAAAATTAAGTCGCGCGTTAAAAAACAAATGGAAAAGAGTCAGAAAGAGTATTATCTGAACGAACAAATGCGCGCCATTCAGAAAGAACTCGGTGACGGTGACGAGGAAAGCGAAATCGACGCCTATATGCAAAAGATCGAAAAGACCAAGCTTTCCAAAGAAGCCAAAGAAAAAGCGCTTTCCGAAGTCAAAAAGCTGAAAACCATGAGCATGATGTCGGCAGAAGCCACGGTCGTGCGCAATTATCTGGACTGGCTGTTGGACATTCCGTGGCATAAACGTTCCAAAGTCAACAAAGATTTGAAAAAAGCGGCGGAGATTCTTGACGCCGATCATTACGGGCTGGAAAAGGTTAAAGAGCGGATTATCGAATATCTGGCGGTACAGTCGCGGGCCGACAAAATTAAAGGACCGATTTTGTGTTTGTTCGGACCGCCGGGCGTGGGCAAAACTTCGCTGGGCAAATCGATTGCCCGCGCCACCGGACGCAGTTTTGTCCGTACATCGTTGGGCGGCATGCGGGACGAAGCCGAAATTCGCGGCCACCGCCGTACTTATATCGGATCAATGCCGGGAAAAATCATTAAAGGAATGAAAAAAGCCGGAACCTCCAACCCGCTGTTTTTGCTTGACGAGATTGATAAGTTGGGCAGCGACTGGCGCGGTGATCCGTCATCGGCGCTGCTGGAGGTTTTGGATCCGGAACAAAACAACAGCTTTAACGACCATTACCTGGAAGTTGATTACGATTTGTCGGATGTGATGTTTGTTACCACCGCTAACAGTCTGGACATGCCGCGGCCGCTTCTGGACCGTATGGAGATCATTCGTTTGTCGGGCTATACCGAAGATGAAAAGATTCAGATTGCCAAACGCCATCTGATGCCGAAAATTTTTGCCGAGAATGCGGTTAAGCCGGAAGAGCTGTTTATCAGTAACGAAGCGATCCGCGATATTATCCGTTATTATACGCGTGAAGCCGGGGTGCGCAATTTGGAACGCGAGCTTACCAACATTGCGCGCAAGGCGATAAAAAATTTGCTGCTGAACAAATGCAGTGACAAAGTGACGGTTGACGCCGCCAACCTCGGTGACTATCTCGGCGTGCGCAAATTCCGTTACGGCGAAGCGGAAGACGAAGACCATATCGGCGTCACAACCGGACTGGCATGGACCGAAGTCGGCGGCGACATCCTGTTTATCGAAGCGGTCGATATGCCCGGAAAAGGGACAGTCAAACAAACCGGAAAACTGGGTGACGTGATGAAAGAGTCGATTGAAACCGCCTATTCGGTGGTTCGCTCTCATGCCGAAAAACTGGGAATTCAGCCGGAAGTGTTTGAAAAAACCGATATTCACGTTCACGTCCCGGAAGGCGCAACCCCCAAGGACGGTCCGTCGGCCGGTATCGCCATGTATACGACTTTGGTGTCGGTTTTGACGAAAATTCCGGTACGCAAAGACGTTGCGATGACCGGTGAAATCACGCTTCAGGGCAGGGTACTGCCGATCGGCGGTCTTAAGGAAAAACTGTTGTCGGCTTTGCGCGGCGGTATTAAAACGGTTATTATTCCCAAGGACAACGAGAAGGATCTGGTCGAGATACCCGACAATGTTAAAGAAGGTCTTAAGATTATTCCGGTTTCGACCGCCGATGAGGTTTTGGAGATTGCGCTGCATCGCGATTGCAAACTTCCTGAATAGTTCGTCACGTTGATGACGATGTTTCGAAAAACAAACGGCATTGTTAACAAAACGGTGCCGTTTGTTTTTGGGATATGCGGGCGGCGGTTATGTGGACATTGTCCCGTTTTCTTGCAGGAAAAACGTTAAAAAAACGTATGGGAGGAATCGCGGCAGCGAAAAAATCGGGGAGTCGGCGCAAAGCGGCAGAATCGGTAACGATCGGCGAAAATGGACGCAAAATCCTGTTAATAACTGTCGCAATAGGTAAAATGACAACGAAAAATGCCTTTTTTATGCGGAAAAGCTTTGATTTTATTTGACTTAAGCGTAAAAACGTTCTTAAATTCCGTTGTGGCGGTGTTGTGCCGCTTTGTTTAACATAACTTACATTTATAGGGAGTTTCTTCATGAATAAAAATGAACTTATCGCCAGCATTGCCGCTGCAACCGGTCTGACAAAAACTGATTCTGCCAAGGCTCTGGACGCATTCATTAATTCTGTTGCCAAATCTTTGAAAGACGGCAAAGAAGTTCGTCTGGTCGGTTTTGGTACTTTCGGTGTTACCAAACGTGCTGCCACGACCGGCCGCAATCCCCGCACTGGCGAAGCTATCAAAATCCCTGCACGTAAAGTTGCTAAATTCAAACCGGGTAAAGCTTTGCAGGATTCTGTCAACTAATTGTACTTTTTACAGGTTTGATAAACTTGAGGGAACAGTGATCTTATGCTGTTCCTTTTTTTGTGATTGTCGGCAGCAAAGTGTTCCACTTTTTTATAGACAAAATAGGCAGTTATGTTAAATTAGAAAAAATAGGAAGACAGGCAATGGTAAAACTTGATTCGGTCGAAAATCTGGAAAAAATTGCTGCGTTGGCAGGGCATTTGAAGCTCTCCGGCTATGAAAATGCGCGACCGGAACAAAAGTCGGAAATTGCCGAAACGCTCGATTTCCTTTATGCCGGACGAGATGAACCGGAGACGCGGAAAAAGCTGATGTCTTTGTTGGAATTTATATCCGAACCGTTGCCCGGTAGCTCTGTCGGGAATACGGATTTTGATTTGCATGCTCATCTGTCCGGTCTGGCTGACATGATTGAGGGACAGAACGGGCAGTCGTTTTACCGCAATTTGCAACAAGAAGGCGAAACGCTCAACCGCAGTCTGAACGTTAAAGAACTGTGGCGTTCGGGTAAAATGCTGCCGGACAGCGAGAATACGGATAAAATCAAAAAGGCGGAAGAGATTTTTGCACGTTTGTGCGCCGCTGACGGAAAAATCAACCGTCATCTGCAGGCGATGAGCGAGCAGTATCCGGTTTCTTTTGGAGTTGTCGAAGGGCAAAACAAAGACGGCGAGTGTCGGATGATTGATGACGAAAAGGGCAGGCGATGCCTGATATGCCTGAACGAGGGCGCCTTTGCCGACGAACGCTTGCTGCCGATGTTGATTGCGCATGAGTTGGGGCATTATATTGACAGTATCGGCCGTCCGACGGATTTTCGCGCTCACCTGGCGGAAGGTGAGGAACATACGGCAGATATTCTGGGGGCGGAAGCGGCGTTGAACGCCGGTTATAAAACAATTGCTTTCAGTCGGGAACTGAAAGGTAAAAACAACGGTTTTTTGCAGGCACGAGGCAAAGCGTTGGAGCAGTTTCAGCAGATCTATCAAAAAGCCGATTTACAACGCCGTCTGGAAGTTCTTCCTCAAACGCCGGCCGGTCGCAAAGTACGCGCTTTTATAAATGAAGTCGATCAGTTCTTTGACGCTTGGGAAAAAGAAAAAAAACAAGCCGATCGAAGTTACGAAACGCTTTCCGAAGAGCAAAAACTTAAGATCGTGCTCGATGAGATAGGCAAACAAAGGGATTGTGCGGGGCTGTCGTCGGCAGAGAAGATGGCGAAAATAGAAGAAAAAGCGGAAAAACACCGCGAAAACGAGAAAAAATTTTCCGGGCGGGAAATATCGGCGGCCGAAGCCCGGGCGGCTCTGTTTGAAAATGTGGTCAAGGCGCATTTGTATAACCGTTTGGCTGCTGTCAAAATCAATTCTCGCTTTAATCCCGATTTTGACAGTGAACGCAATAAAGGATATTGCACGGCCTCCATCATGCAATGTTTACGTAAAAGTGACCGTAACGGTGAGCTTGATGCCGTTTTTAATACCGATACCGAGGAACTGGCTCATCCGGCGACGCTGTTTAAGCATTTGATGAAGATGGAAAACGGCCGTTATGCCGGACATATTCACCGCAGCGGCGATGACGGCTGCAGCAGGGTTCAGGATATTATCGACAAACACCAAATTAAGCCGGGAGCGCTGGTTTGCGTGACGATGGATCCGGAAATGGCCGACAACGTTACCTTGGAAGGAAGCCATAATCATTTGATGTTGTATGCCGGAAAGGATAAAAGCGGTGAACATTGTTTTTACGGATTTAACAATGATATTAAAGACGGCAAACTGAAGAATCATAATATCGGTTATGTTTGTGACAGCTGTGGGTTGTTTTGCGATCTGATCCGGGATCATCACCGGGTTTATCTTCGCGGCGGGTATGCAGAAACCGATCAGGGCGGAGCGGTATTAATGCAACGGACTTCGCCGACGCAAAGTTGTGCCGAAAAAATGCTGGGAAGGCATCAGGAAGGGCGTTAACCCGTTGTAATGTTGCTTGTATTTGTGATGACGACAGTCCGTAACCTATTTTTGCTTTTCCGGTTGTGCCGTCGGCGTGCCCCCGTTCGCCTAAAATCTGCAAAAGCAAACTCCCTCTCTCGGGAGTTCTCACCTGAGCTGCATCCATAAAAAAAACCGCCTTGCGGCGGATTTTTTATGGTGGGCGCTGAGAGGTTCGAACTCCCGACCCTCTCGGTGTAAACGAGATGCTCTTCCAGCTGAGCTAAGCGCCCATCGTGTTTACGGAAAGCTTTATACACGCATTAAATTAATAAATCAAGCAAAAAATTGTCAGATTTATATTTTTTTTGATAAATTGAGGATAAACAATTATTTATATAAACGTTCAAAAAAGAGCGCGACCGATTATATAGTATCGGAAGCTAAGGAGGGTGATAACGTCGATCAATGAGTTTTACAGGAGAATGTTTATGGCAGAACAAATGCGGACCGAAACTTGGCAGAGCAGAAATTTTCAACCCTGCAATTGTTGCCGTCCGATACCGGAAGTCAACTGGATTCCCAAAGAAGTGGTCGTGAACGACAAGATGCAGCAAAATTATCGCTATCTGCTCAGTGAACCGGAGGGGCAGAATTTTCATCCCGATTTCAAACCGGAGTTGACGCCGATCCAGATGTTGGACATGGGAGTTTTTGAAGGAAAGTATATGACCGATTGTTGGGAAGAGTTCCCCGAACGATGGTTTGATCATGCCATTTTATCACCGGAAAGGAGCAACCCGCTGTATAATTATTTCGGTGTCAAGTCACGACTTTCGTTGTCGGAATGGCGCCGGCGCGGCTGGATTATCGGCCCGGACGTGCGCGGTTGGTTTCAATGGTATTGCCGTTATTATTACGGACGGCGGCTGCCCGAAATTGACGAAGTTCAGATAAAAAGGTGGCGCTCGTTTCGCCGTCATCTGGCTCAGGTGGAAAAAAACTGCATGCCTTTTGACGTCGGCTGCCGGGCGCGGCAACGCCAGGCTTTGTTACAATGGGCCTATAATCCGGTGATTTGAAAAAAACGATAAATTTATTTTTGACAAGTTTATGTCCCAAATGTTATATTGGAGCAATATTTAATACGGGGGACTTAAACAGTGTCTGATAACCGGCAAGATGTCTACAGAGTGAAAAATCCGAACGTTGATTTGGATTTGGCAAATTTTAATCATTTCGTTTCGCCGGAAAGTGAGGCAGGGCGCAGCTTTGGCGTGTTTATGCGGCAAATGGCGCATAAACTGGTCGATAACTTCTACAGCGGTGCGCGCGTTCTGAAGGATTATCGGGTTTGTTTTTATTTGCAAGACCGCGAAGATGACAGTCCGGCGCGAATCAGCAGCGTTGAGGATCGTATGAATTCTGCCGATTTGAGCGGTAACGATTTTGTGGTGATGTTTAACCGTGACAAGCTGCAACAGCTGCAAAGCGAGGATGAGTTGGCGTTTATACTGGCACATGAACTCTCACATCTTGGCTGGCAGCACGGCGATCCCGAAATCAGGGGGCTGCACGGCAATGAGGAAGCCGCTTGTGATATCAATGCGCTCAAGATGATGGATGCGGCCGGGTATAATGTGCGGGTCGTCGAAAATATGGACCCGTCATATCCGTCGAGCCCGGAATGGCAGCAGCGCAAGGAAGCCCGACGGCAAACGATGATGTATATGTTTAACCGCGAAATGCCGAAACCTTTGGATACGTCTTTGTGGGAAAGCGGTCGCCATGTGAGATGGGTGCATGATTTTCAGGTTCCCGGGATTGGTACGCCTGAGACCGAAGCCATTTCGATGATGAGTGACAACTTGCGCAAAGTGTCGGAAAAAGGCGGCCGGGAGGAGTGCGTCGAGATGATCGGCAATTATGTGCGGGAACTGGGCAGCGCGCAGGGAAGCAAGTTTTTTCTGCGGCTTTCGGCAACGCTGGCAACCGAATTTCCGCCGATTGACGAAGTGAAACGTACCGAAGGGTATCGGGCTCTTTTGCGTCATCCGTTTAACGTGGCAGCCAATGCAATTCCGCAAGTGGAAGCGCTGCCGGGAAATAAATTTTATCCGCCCGAAGCCTGCTGCAGGATAAGCGGCTACTTGAAAGAAAATCCCGATTATCATCGGATCATGAAACGTTATTGGGACAAAGTGCTGCTTTCGGGAAATCAGCTTGCGGCCGGCCGCGGCGAACGGCAATAGCGCCGCGGCGGGTGGTCAAATTTGTTTTTGTCAATTTAAAAATCCTTGAAACAGGCTGTTTTTTATTATATTGTCATCGACATTGAAATTAAATTATTTTTGGAAAGGATTGAATAAATGCTGCATCCATGGCACGGCGTCAGCGCCGGGAAAACAAGGCCTGAAATCATCAATGCAATTATTGAAGTACCCAAAGGTTCCAACGTCAAGTATGAGCTTGACAAACTGAGCGGTCTGCTGAAAGTTGATCGCATTTTGTACAGCGCGGTTCACTATCCGGCCAACTATGGTTTTATTCCGCGCAGTTATTGCGGTGACAATGATCCGCTGGATATTTTGGTACTGGGACAAGAGCCTGTTTTGCCGTTGTCGATCTTGCGGGCCCGGCCGATCGGTGTTATGAAGATGATTGACCAGGGCGAGAACGACGACAAGATTATCGCCGTTCATGTCGACGATCCGGAGTATAACCATTATACGTCGATTGACGAGCTGCCGCCGCACTGTCTGAAAACGCTGAGACGTTTTTTTGAAGATTATAAAATTTTGGAAAACAAAGAAGTGATTATCGAGACTTTCCTCGGTCCTGACGACGCTCGCAAAGCAGTCGCGGAAGCCTTAAAACTTTATGACGAAAGCAAAGAATCGCTGCCGGGTTACGGCGGATAAAGCAAAGCCCCGGTTGATCAAACCGGGACTTTTGCTTTGACAGGGGAATTTTAACAACGTTTTCTGAAATACTTGCGGTCAAAGCTGCGTTCGAGCTGCTGCTGCCATTTGGCAATGCTGCCGAACTTGTGCTCAAACTGATACACAAAGCCGTAGTTACGCATTACCGCCAGTTTCCAGATATAGCGGTTGCCCGACTTTTTGATGATCCGGCTGGCTTCGTAGCTCAGCATGTGATGAAAGACCAGTTCCCAGGTGAGAACGCTGTCATTGCGGAAGATCAGAGCGCGCTCAGCCTCGACGCTTTGGGGGCGAAAAAGGAAAATATATGCGAAAAGCAACTCCAACGGCGCGGTCTGACAGAACAGAACTTCCGCCTTGGGATGAAATTTGCGCAGATATTTTTGCACACGGTCCCAGTCCTTGGTCAGCAGCAACGAAATCTCTTCGCTTTCGTTTCTTGCTTTAGAAGGTTTGGCACCGGCGGCCATCAACCATTGTGATGTTTTACCATATTCCTCTTCGCTTGCAAAAGCGGTTGGTGAGCGAAACATGTTGTGACGCAACCAGTTCTGAAAGGCTTCTTTTGCCTCTGCTTCCGACATTTCGTCCGGCGGGAGTATTCCTTGCTGCCGCAGGCGTTGCAAAATGTCGTAGTGCCACATCTCGGCATGGACGGTGTTTTGCAGACGAATCCATCTGGCGTCGCTTTGTGCGAGCGCATTTTGACCTTCCAAACTCCGAATGCCTCGACTACAGATGTAGTAAAAGCGTTCCTGATCCGAGCCGTTCTTCATGAGAGCGCTTTCTTCGGCAGCCCTTTTCTCAAAGACCGGATGTTTCCCCTTAATAATAATTCTTTTTACCATATTTTATGTGTTTTGTTGTGAATAATAGGTTATTAAATAATTGGTATCTGACTTAAAATTGTACACATAATGAAAATTTTGTCAAGAATATTTAGGAGTGGACTTTTAAAAGCAAAAAGGTTATATTCTGTTTGCTTCTTATATTATTAATCAAGTTTTATGAACAAGTTTTTTAGAAATTACCTGCTGCAGGCGTTGATGGTGTTTGTTTGCGGGAGTTTGCTGGGGCTGGCGTGTGTTTTCACGGCTGATGACGGGACTAAGAATGGCTTCGTGTGGTTCAACACGGTTGTGAGTTCCTGCATTTTGCTGGGTTCGGTCGTATATGCCGTTCGTGTCTTCTGGCTGTATCGCCGTTATCGTAAGATATCTGCAAAGCTGGAAAATCGTGGAGATGAACTTCGCATGCGCTATTTGCGCTGCTGTTCCCCCGCTCGCCGTCAGGCTTATTTTCATTTTGTCGGAAGTGACGAGATGAATGTGTTTTTGGGCTATCTGCTGCATGAAGGCGGAGAGAGCTCCAGAGAAATGCGTTATCAGATTTTTTGTGAATTGATGCGTAACAGCCGCAATTGAATGCGGTTTTCAGAAAAAACATCCTCCGGAGTTTTCCGGAGGATGTTTTGTTTTCGGTTGCGGCGGTTTATTCGGCCGGAATCAAATTTGCCGCTTCGTTTTCGCAAAACTTGTAAGAATATATATAACAGTCGTCTTTGTCGTCATAATATTCTTTTAGGACGGCTTCCAGCTTGAAACCGCACAATTCGTAAAATTTGCGGGTGGGAAGATACTGCGGGGTTCCCTCTGTTTTGACAAAAACCTTTTTACCGCCGAGACGGCGAACGGTTTCCAACAGGCGTTGAACCAGCTGGCGGCCGATCCCGTGCCCGCGATAACTGTTTAGGGTAGAAATCAAATAGAGCTCATAAGCGGAACAGCAGTCCTGAATTTTGCCGAAACAGGCATAGCCGACGGTTTTGTCGCCGTCTTCGGCAAACAGAAATTCGGGTTTTTCCGCATTGTCGTTGGCATATTGCCGGTTTAGGACGGCATGAGCCAAATTAACGCCGATTTCAATGTCGGTATCGTCAAAAAATCCGGTCGAAGCCGTGATGTTACGAATGATTTCGGGATCACGGGTGTTTAATTTATCTCTGAAAGAAAGCATAATTACACTCCTTTCAGAACCGATAAGCCCTCACTTGTGTAAGAAAAACCAGCAATCTGGTTCGAAAATTGAAATAAATTGTTTGATTCCCGGAAAAAATTATTCCGAGCGTTTGTTTTGCATTGCACCGCAAACGGTGTTACAGCGTACATAAAAACTCCATACTTGTTAATCCGATGTCAAAGGCGGATCGAAAGCCGACCTTCCTTTAACAAATTTATTATACTATTTTTTTAGCGGTTTGACAAGGGGGTATGGCATTTTTTGTTGTAATAAGCCGATGAATAACCGTTGCGAGACGATTGACGGATCGGGAAAATCAGTCTATAACAGGGCAGATTTAAGACTTTAAAGGATAAAAAAATGGAAAAGCTCAAAGATTTGTTTACCAACCATTATGTCATTCCTCAGGAATGGTTGTGGGCAATTTTCGGTGTGGTTGTGCTCTTGCTGCTGTTTTTCGACCTGTTTTTGTTTAACCGCAAAAACGAAGTGCCGAACTTTTGGCATACCCTGGTTTTGTGTATCATCTATATTCTTGCCGCCTGTGTCTTCGGCGTGTTTATCATTTATGAAGAAGGGCTGGACAAGGGGATGGATTTCTTTACCGGTTTTTTGGTTGAGAAAAGCCTTTCGCTGGACAATATTTTTATCATGTCTCTGATTTTTGCCTCTCTCGGGGTACCGCGGATGTATCAGCACCGCGTTTTGTTCTGGGGAATTCTGGGTGCGATTGTCATGCGCGCCCTGTTGATCTGGGTCGGCGAAACGCTGATTTCCAACTTTCATTGGATTTTGTACGTCTTTTCCGCTTTTCTGGTTTATACGGGTGTTAAAATGCTGTTGCACAAAGGGGAAGACGAACCGGCATTCGAAGAGACGCGGCTGTTTAAGTTCCTGTCGAAAATTTTTCATGTCACCGGCAAAATTCACGGGGAACATTTCTTTGTCAAAGAAAACGGACGCCATTACATTACGCCGCTGTTTTTTGCCCTGTTGACGATTGAGACGATGGACGTGATTTTTGCGTTGGACAGTATTCCGGCCATTTTTCTGATTACCAACGATGTTTTCATTGTGTATACCAGCAACATTTTTGCGATTTTGGGACTGCGCGCACTCTATTTTCTGTTGGAAGCAGCGGTACACAAATTCACTTATCTGAAACCGGCGCTTTCGATCATTCTGATCTTTATCGGCCTTAAGATTTTTGCGCCGTATATTTTGGGCTTTGAACTTGAAGCCTGGCATTCGTTGACGGTTACGTTCGGTTTGCTGTTTGCCGGGATCGGAATTTCATTGTGGAAAACCCGAAATGCCGAGGCAACGCCGCAATAAGCGACGAGATGAACAAAGGCCGTGTCTTATTTGATGCGGCCTTTGCTTTTGAGCAGCCTGCCATCCGTGTCGGCTTGAAACGACAAAGACATTTCTTATATTGAAAGATGAGGTATTTCAGCAAAGAGAGGATAGGTAGGATGGAAGAAATAAGAAATGACGGTTGCGGCGTATCCGGATGTCCGTGCGGCGCCAAACTGGCACGGGCTCTGATTTTGGCCGCCGGCCTTGTGTTGGGCGGTTTTTTCCCCGGATATTATTACTATCAGGCCAAGATGAATGCCAACAGCGTCACGGTTAAGGGACTGGCGGAAACGGAAGTTAAGGCAGATTTGGCAATCTGGTCGCTGCAATTTGTGGCAACCGGCAACGATTTGGCCGAAATCCAAAGCCGGATGGAAAAACAGGCGCAGATGATCGTTGATTTTCTGAACCGGCACAAATTCGCTAAAGACGAGATCACGCTGGGGCCGATTATTACCAATGATCTTTTGGCCAATCCGTACCAAAATGCGGCGGAAACCGGCAACCGCCGTTTTATTCTGACGCAGACGGTTGAATTGCAGACCGAGAAGGTTGATGCGGTGGCAGCCGCCTTGTCGGCAGCCAACGAACTGATCGCCAAAGGGATTGTGTTCTCTCAGGATTACGGCGGCGGTTCGCGGGCTTCGTTTTTGTTTACCCGTCTTAACGAAATAAAACCGCAAATGCTGGAAGAGGCGACCCGTAATGCGCGCAAAGCGGCCTTTGAATTTGCCAAAAGCAGCGGCAGCCGGGTCGGAAAAATCCGCCGTGCCAGCCAGGGCGTATTTTCGGTGTTGCCGAAAGTTGATGCGGCAAATATAAACGAGAGCAGCCAAATTGAGAAAAAAGTGCGCGTGGTCTCCACGGTTGAGTATTGGCTGCAATAACCGAAAAAAATTAAAAACCTTCCTTGGCGGAAGGTTTTTTCTTGTGTTGATACGGCTCAACTTTTGCAAAACAAAACGTTATGGGCTTGTATTTTATCTTTTGTCATGTTAACATCAAAGCTGACTTAGAACTATCCGGACCGGGGAGGACTTGCAATGGAAACAAAGGTTGCCGTTGTCGCGATTGTGGTGGAAGAGCGTGATTCCGTAGAAAAACTGAACGAAATTTTGCATGATTATTCCGCTTATATTATCGGACGCATGGGGATTCCGTATCGCAGCAGAGGGATCAATATCATCAGTGTTGTCGTGGACGCGCCGCATGACGTGATCAGCGCCTTGTCGGGCAAGATCGGCAATTTGAAGGGGGTTTCCGCCAAAACGGCCTATTCCGGCACCGGCAATTGATTTTTTGTAACTGACGGGGAAGATGCTTCTGACCCATAAGAAAGAGGTTTGTATGTATAATCCGAAATCCTTAAAGGCTGAGGAATTTATCAGCCATGACGAAATATTGTCAACGCTTGCGTATGCCGAAGCCAACCGAAACAATGCGGCGCTGATTGATGAAATTATCGAAAAGGCCAAACAACGCAACGGTCTTTCCCACCGGGAAGCATCGGTGCTGCTGGCTTGTGAACTGCCGGAGAAAAATGCCGAAATCTATGCGTTGGCCGAGCAGATAAAAAAAGACTTTTACGGCAACCGCATTGTGTTGTTCGCGCCGCTTTATTTGTCAAACTATTGTGTCAACGGCTGTGTCTATTGTCCCTACCACGCCAAAAACAAGCATATTGCCCGTAAAAAGATGACTCAGGACGAAGTGCGCCGCGAAGTGATCGCATTGCAGGATATGGGGCATAAACGGCTGGCGATCGAGGCCGGCGAAGATCCGGTCAACAATCCGATCGAATATATTTTGGAATGTATCGACACCATTTACGGCATCAAGCACAAGAACGGCGCCATCAGGCGCGTAAACGTCAATATTGCCGCCACCACGGTCGAAAACTACCGCAAGCTGCACGAAGCGGGAATCGGGACCTATATCCTGTTTCAGGAAACTTATCATAAAGAATCTTATGAAAAACTGCATCCGACCGGTCCGAAACATAACTACGCTTACCATACCGAAGCGATGGACCGTGCCATGGAAGGCGGCATTGACGATGTCGGTCTGGGCGTTTTGTTCGGGTTGGAAATGTACAAGTACGAGTTTGCGGGTTTGCTGATGCATGCCGAGCATTTGGAAGCCGTTCACGGCGTCGGGCCGCATACGATCAGTGTTCCGCGGATCCGGGCGGCGGATGACATCGATCCGTCGAGTTTTGAAAACGGCATTGATGACGACATTTTTGCCAAGATCGTTGCCTGTATCCGGATTGCGGTCCCCTATACCGGAATGATCGTCTCCACCCGGGAGAGCCAGGCTTCGCGCGAGCGGGTCTTGCATCTGGGAATTTCTCAGATCAGCGGCGGTTCCAAGACCAGCGTCGGCGGATATGCGGAGCCGGAACCGGAAACCGAAAATTCGGCTCAATTTGACGTCAGCGATACCCGTACCCTTGACGAAGTTATCAATTGGCTGATGACAATGGGCTATATTCCCAGTTTTTGCACCGCCTGTTACCGGGAAGGACGCACCGGCGACCGCTTTATGGCCCTTTGCAAAAGCAAGCAGATCCAAAACTGCTGCCATCCCAACGCCTTGATGACGTTAAAGGAATATCTGACCGATTATGCTTCGCCGGCAACCCGGGAACTGGGGCTGGCCCTGATTCAAAAAGAATTGCAAAATATTCCGCGGGAAAAAGTGCGCGAGATTGTGAGCGAACGCCTGACCAAAATCGAAAACGGCGACCGCGATTTTCGTTTCTGAGTGATAAAACCCCGCCAAACAGCGGGGTTTGTCTTTTGCGGAAAACCAACGCGAGTCCGGGGACGAGTTCTGCAAAAAAATATTGCAATTTTTGTCCAGAAGATTTAATCTGAAAATCTAGTGAGAATTATTTGCAAGTTATTAATTAAAATACAAAGCGTATGAAAGATAATGAATATCTCTTGCCGCCCGGTGACGAAGTTTGTGCCGGCTCGGCAGTCGAAGCGTTTTATCTGTTTCGCGATCACGGCGTTGAGATTGAAGAACTTCCCGTTTTGGGAACGATCCGCCGCAAAAGCGATCCCCGGATCTCTTATTGCGTATGGGCGGTTAACAAGGGACGTTTTCATCTGATGTCTTTGTTCACGCAGATCAAAATTCCCGTATGCACCGACTGGCAGTTTGCTCCGGTCGGCGTCGATGAGATGATCATGTATACCCACCGCCGCACCTATAAGACGGTGTATGATTCCGACCTCGGCCTGTGCGTGCGCATCATCGATGTCTACTGGCATGAGCGTTACCCGAGGACCGAAGCGGCTATCATCGGTTATCCGGAAGCCCGCTTTATGTTGTGCCGGATTTATGTGACCGCAGAAAACAGCCGTTTTCTGACGGTATGCTGGATCGGGTATGAAGAAGCCTCAAATGCGACTCTGTTTATCAAAATGTTTGAAGAGGACAAGATCCTGCTGGCCGGTTATTCGTATACCGAACTGGGCCGCGAAGCAATCGATGTCGGCGAACGTTTTGAAGTGAACGGAAGGCATTTTGTCTTGCGCGAAGACAAAAACGGTTACCAATTTGCGGAACCCGTTTTTTATAATTCGCAAATGCGGTTGATCCGTTGCAAATGATTTTGTGTCGTTTCGACGGAAAACAGTTGATTATTTTGGTTTTATTTAAAATTTCAGATTATGAAAGAGCGTGATTACATGGCGGCGCCGGGAAAAGAATGTGTTGCTCCCTCGTCGCTGACGGCATTTCGGCATCTGCAGGCAAAAGGCATCGATCTCGAGCAACTGCCGGTTCCGGGAGTTGCGGTGCGTCCGGGTGATGAGGAAGATACCGGTTTTTTTGTCTGGAATGTGCGAAGCAGCCGCGGCATTCATGTGTTGCCCTTTTTTCGATACAAAGAGCTGACACAACGTTATGAACGGATGGTTTTCCGTGCAATGGAACCGGGAGAAATGTTCTTGTACGACAACCGCCTCTATCTGGTCAAACATGACCGGCGGCGCGGTTTTTATCTGC
Organism: uncultured Alphaproteobacteria bacterium; assembly: GCA_910577095.1. Taxonomy (GTDB): domain Bacteria; phylum Pseudomonadota; class Alphaproteobacteria; order RF32; family CAG-239; genus JAFUYI01. Next base: position 30,377 of record CAJTLY010000007.1, on the reverse strand, counting down.
GGAACGTTTTCTTCTATCATCACGAGTTCTATGCCAAGTGCGAAGCGGCGATCCGCGGATTCGCCGGTGCAGAGTTTATGTTGTGCCGGATCTATGTGATCGGCCGGGTCAAAAAACTGCTCGGAATCTGCTGGATCGGTTATGTCGAAGAAACCGGAGACACCATATTTGTCAAATTGTTTCAGGATGATTTGAGCAAATTTGCGGAATACGATCCGAGAGATCTTGCCCGCGAAGCGATTGATCTTGGTGAGACATTCGCTTATCAGGGACGATGTTGGAAACTTTGCCGGGACGAAGACGGCCTTTACCGGGTCAATCCGGTGACGGCCCCGAAACTGGTGTTGTCGAGGCCGCTGGCTGCGAAGTAAAACAGCGTCGGAATTTAAAAAATCTCTTCTGTGTTTCAGAAGAGATTTTTTTGTTGCTTTATTTCTTGTGGGCAGAGAAAGCTTTGGCGGTTAAAACGGACAAAAAAGACTTTTTTTAAACGAAAATTGCGCTTGCGTTGCCGTATAAAACTGTTATGATAAACCCATAAATATAGAATGCATATGGAGTTTTTAAAGACTATGGCTGATGAATTAATTGATATTTTTGACGAAAACATGAATTTGCTGGGCACGGCAATGAAGTCTCAGGCACACCGCGAAGGCTTGTGGCATAAGACTTTTCATTGTTGGCTGGCACGTAAGAACGACGAAGGAAAGATCATGGTATGGCTTCAGCTTCGCAATAAAGACAAGTCGATCTATCCCGATATGCTGGACGTTTCGGCGGCCGGACACGTCCGATCCGGCGAAGAAGTGAAAGACGGTTATCGCGAAGTGACCGAAGAACTGGGACTTTGTCTGCAAAAAGATGATCTGATCAAGATGTTTACCACCAAGGAAATCTACCAGCAGGGTGATATTTATAATCGTGAGTTTGAAGTTTTGTATATGGCGGTGGTGGATAATTTGCTGGCCAAAGTCCGTTTGCAGCCCGAAGAAGTGGCCGGATTGTACGAAGTGGAATTGGAAGACTTTGTCGGATTGATTAACGGCGACTGTAAAAACATCGGAGCTTATGGGGTGCGGCGCAACAATGACAATTCCTACACCTGGGAAGGGATCACGGTAACCACGGACAGAATTGCCGGACACAGCAAAGATTATTATCTGAAATCAATGGAAATGCTGCAGCGTTATATGAATAATGTGTAACGGTGAGAAGACCGTTTGAAAATTTTCGAACGGGTTGAAAATAAAATATACGACATAATATTGCTTTGCCGGTATCTGACGGAGGAGGAACGTCCCGATCCGCTGCATCCGGTTGTTATTGCGTTTTGAGGTTGACAAAATGAATTTCGCCTATGCTAATGAATTAATTTTACAGGAAAAAAGATTTGAAATCGCTCACGGGCGTCCGGAAAATACCTGGTATTTGTTTCATAACCATATTTTCGGGGCCGCCGAAGTCGCCCGTGCGATAGCCGAATTGTCCGGTTTGGATTGTAATCGGGCCTATTTTTCAACATTATTGCATGACATCGGCAAAATCCGTGAAAAGTATCTGCAGCGTTTTCACGGTATTGTTGGATACGAAATGCTGAAAAATGAAAATGAAGACGTGGCACGAGCGTGTTTGGTACATACGTTTCCGTTTAACCGGCTTGATAGTTTTGAAAAATGTCAGGGCATGTTTTTCGGCAAGGCCGACGACTATAAACAGACAGCCGAATTTATCGCTTTGCATCCGCTTGACGATTATGATTTGTTGGTGCAGATGTGTGACTGGGTTTCCAATGCTTACGGTTTGGTGACGATTGAAGAACGGGCGGCGGAATATGCTCTCCGTCACGGTGTGGCGGTGGCGCCGGAAATGCTGGAAGCAACTCATGAGTTAAAGAGTTATTTTGATCGTAAGATCGGTGGCGACATATATTCTTTATTTGAGAAAGTGGCCGCTAAGGACATTTTTATCAGTTATCCGTGCCGGCGCTGAAACGCCGAGTCGGAATGCTGACCATCATGACTCCGGCAATCACGATTGCACCGCCGAAAATCTGAGCGAGACTGATCTGTTCGCCGAGGACAAAATAAGCTTCGGCGGCGCTGAAAACCGGCAGCAGATAGTAGATGATGCCGGCTTTGATGTTGCCGATTTTGTTGAGGGCGGTATTCCATGACAAATACGACACCACCGAATTGAAAATGCCGAGGTAGGCCACGACGGCCAAATCTTCCATATTAAAAGCCTCCAGCCGGGAGATCGGTACCGCGAACAGCATCCACGCCGCCAAGATCAATACGCCGACGACGGCGGTGGCCGCGAGCATGGCCGTCTGGTCAATTTGCGGCGGCCGTTTTGACTGCAGCAGCGAATAAATTGCAAAAGCGAACGTGTTGGCCAGAACGTATAAATCGCCGCTGACCAGTTTGATTTTGGAGAGGGCCGTAAAATCGCCGCGCAAAATGATGATCACGACGCCGATGACCGCAACCGTCAATCCGATAAGCTGGCGGTTTGTAATCGGTGTTTTTAAGAAAATGCGTGACAACAATACCAGAAAAATCGGACCGGTGGTATCAAGCATGCCGATATTAACGGCAGAAGCGGTTCGCCCGGCATAATAGATCAGGGTATTGTCGATAACAATGCCGGTAACCGCCAGTCCGAGGATCAGCGGAAAGGCAGACAGCAAAAACCGCCGTGCGGCAACCATCTTGCGCCCGGCCAGCGGCAGTAAGATCGCTGTTGCAATCAGCCAACGTCCGCAGGCGAGTTCGAGCGGTGCAAGGGTGGTGGCAAATCCGGCAGCGATAACGATGTTCCAACTCCAGAAAAAAACGGCGGTCAGCGCCAGGATGTATCCCATAAACATTCTCCTTTTGTGAAAAGATATAATTAACAATACCGTAAAAACAAGATTTGCCAAATTGTTGTAAAAAGGCTATACTCGGAGGCGAAAAGATGAAAGGAAGGTCGCAATGATCAGGTATTGTTTGTGGGACGTCGGTAAAACAATTTATGACTATACGCTCAATCCGCTGGGTGACTGGGTTGTCGAAAATGCGCAAAAAAAGGTCTCGGTTGCCGAAGTCAAAAGATTTGACTTTGGTCCTTATATGCGCGGACAGACAGAGTTTGAGCAACTGTGCCGACAGCTCTGCCATGCTTTTGAGGTACCGTATAATGCGGCGGTGCCGGCGGCGATCAACCGGGCGTTTCATCGCGGTATCGGCGCCTATTTTCCCGAAACCCGGCAAATGATGGCATATTTGCAGCGACGGGGAATTGAGAACGTTGTTTTTTCAAATGCGCTGCCGATCTTGTCCAAGAGCCTTAAAACCGAAGGTCTGGTAAAAGCCGAACATATTTTTACTTCTTATGAAAGCGGATTGCTAAAACCCGATCCGGCGGTTTATGAATATGTTCGTTCCCGGCTCGGATGCCGATTTGAGGAAATGATGGCCGTCGACGACAAGCTGCAAAATATTGAAAGCGTGCGGAACTTGGGGATAAACGGTGTGGTTTTCAGTCCGCAAACGATTGAAGAATCGGTTAAATTTTTGGTCGGTTATGATAACCGGGAAGAAGTGGAAAACGCTTTGCGGCAGGCATCAAAAGGGCAGGAGAGGGCGCGAATTTTGCAAAACGAGAATAACCGCAGTCTGATTGCCGGCAGCGGTGCCAACGTGACCTTGTGGAGCGGAGAAGCAGGGACCGAAGGATGCATGAAAAAACGTTTGCAAAATATTTATGTCGGTCTTTTAATGCGCCGCAATCCGAAGAACGGCCGAGCCGACGGGTGGGGTGCTCTCGGCGGGCTGGCGGAAATGACCGGTGAAGCCGAATTCTTAAGCGCCGACGAGTGGCAACGGCGTTTGCTGGCAGCCATGCGCGACGATGTTGCGATAGAAGACGGAAAGCCGGTTTTGATTCGCGATCAGCAAAAGATTGCAGCAGCCAACATCCGCCGTGAGACGCGCGAAGAACTCGGCAATTTGGGCATTTATGATTTTAATCTGGATGAAGCGGTTTTTGAAGAAGTGGTTATTCCGGGCTTGAAGGATGATAATTTTGTTATCAACCGCTGGAACGGCGAAGGAACGGTGTGGGCCATTACGCCGCATTGCCATCTTTTGCAGGTTGAAGAGCAACAGTTGGATTATTTGCAGAAAATGAGTACAGAGCGGAAACACGAGGCGGATTCCGAAGCGCGAAGCTACCGGAAAGTTTCTTTGTTTGAAGCGCTTTCGCACTTTGGCAAAAAAGGCGGCACCGAGGTTTCGGAAGACGGACGCGATTTGGTGTCCGACTATCGTTACCCTCACGAATGGATGACCTTGTGGGCGTTGGCGGCAAAGCAATTGCGGCATGATGACCGGGCTATGCTTGAATTGGCGTCCGAAGTTCAGGCCGAGAGCAGTTATCGGGTTGGTTTTGCCGAAGCGCTTCGCCAAATGAATGTCGGTTATGAAGAAGTTGCCGCCGCATTAGGAATAAAAAGCGAAACGGTAAAAAAAATGCAGCGGAATATGGAAACGGTTTTCAACCGCCGGCTGCAAAATGGCCGCATATTGTAAAACGGTGATAATTTTTAGACATAAATAAACAAAATAGGCTTGCTTTTTTGCTTTTTAGGTTTATACTGAATTCGTTTAAGAATTTATTTTTACTATAAATATGTTTTACCAATTTAAATTCATCGTCGTATGAAAGAAAAAAAGAAAATTTTGCTCGATCTGTTAAGTATGATCGAAGCATTGGAACTGTCCCATGAGGATTATGCCGAATTTGCCCGTGAACTGATGAAACACTTCGGACTGTCTCTGACCGACTGTTTTCCGACCGATCGGACGGCTGCACTGCTGCAGGAAGTACAAACCAAATGCAACGAATTGCTGCTGCTGACGACAAAACTTCCGGTTGCCGGTATTCACATACCTGCGCAAGAGAGTGCAACAGCTGTTCCGGCCGGCGGCAATGGTGTCGTGATGTCGGAACAATCGGCGGCTGCCGTCGGTGATATTCCGATCGAGGACGAAAACGGTATCCTCGGTTATGTCGGGGGGACGGCGGCAGAAACAAAGGAAGACGAAAAAGCCGTTTCGCCGGTTTCTTCCCCGTATCCCAAAGGCTACAGCCGCAACGGCCGTAAGCTCGGACGACCGCGGAAGCAAAAGACGAACGAAGCACAAACGCCGGCCGCTTCGGCTGCTCAAGACGATTCTGTCCATGAAAAGGCCGAGGACACAACCGACGCTACTGATGCGGAAGCGTCCGCAACCGCCGGAGAAAACAACGGCGCAACGGGAACGGAGCCTGTGCAAGCGTCGGAATCGTCCGCGGTGACGGAAGGAGAAGACTTTTCGGAGGCTGAAAAGGATGAAATCGAAAAGCTCAAAATGGGCAAGGTATATTCGATGGATATTCTTTACCGCTGGAAAGGACGTTTGGTGGTTTCGAACCGGGTGATGCAGGATGCGACACCGTTGGGAATTTTCGTTCCGTACAAACGCCGTGCCGCCGGGTATGCCAGGTTTATTTTAGGGGCAACCGACGAAATTGCGGGACTTTCGGTTTCAAAAGCGCAGAAGTATGCCCGTAACCAACTTCCGCCTTATGAAGGTGAAAAGTGGGATGTTCTCGACAGTTGGCAAATCGAAGCGGCAAAACAAGCGCAGCCCGAACTTAATCAGATGCTGAAAAAGGTGGGCGGCGATCCTTTTGTCGGTTTGTATCTGGTGCCAAAAAGCGTGAATTATCACCAAATGCCCGACAAGATCCGTTATGCGGTCAATGTCGGCAAGTTGTGAAAAACGCCTCAGCTATGGAAAGCACCCCAAAAGGGGTGCTTTCTTGCGTCAGGGGCGGTCAGTCGTCCCCAAAAAAGCGGTTTAGGCATTTACAAAATGTCAAAAACAATATATAAACGGAATGATTTGTCAGATTATTAATTAATATATTTATGAGAAAGAAACTAATTTGGATTTTGCCGGTGTTGATGTTTACGGCATGCAGCAAAGAAGACGAACCGGACGACAATTTTTCTCATCCGGTGGAACAGGAAAAATGTGCCGTGATCGAAAAGCTCTATCCGGTTCATATGCGCCGTGAAGTGCCGCTTCCGTTTCCGGCTTATGTTATGCGTCTTTCCGACGGCAGCGACCTTTACATGTTGCGGACGCGGTATAATCGGGATCTGCATCAGGGGGACCGTATCGATTATCGGGTTTTTTCCTTTTGTCCGAACGAGATTGCCGTTATCGACGGGTTTGAACTCGGAGACGGAAGCGAAGCAGAAAAAGGGGCGGCAACCCAAAGTTCCCGCAGTCTGGTCGCAAGTGATCCGGTTGAGGGATGTGTGGCGGAGATATTTGACATGAAAATCCGCTACAGTCTGACTTTTGTGCCGATTGACACCTGCTTCATTGTCCTTGAGGACGGAAAACTGATTTTCGTCAAGAAAAGTAAACTGTCGCTTGAACTTGTGCCGGGAGACCGCATTGTGTATAACGTTTATGCGCTTTCGCCCAACGAAGTGCTGGCAGTTAAGAAGCTTGACTGATGCTCTTTTAAAGTTCCCGTACCGGCCGGTATGGGAACTTTTTTGTTGGCAAGCCGGGAAAGGGTTTGCTTTTTGGACGGTTTGGTTTTATCTTGTTTGATGATGACGGTCAAAAAAATCGGAACAGAGGCTATGAAAAAACATTTTTATATTTTTCGTCACGGACAAACAATTTGGAATGCGGAGGGACGTCCTCAGGGACAGCACCCTTATCCGGTGCCGCTGACGATGACCGGCCGTGAACAGGCAACGGCTTTGGCGGGCCGGCTGGCCGATAAAAAAATTAAGAAAATTATCAGTTCCGATTTGTTGCGGGCACAGCAAACAGCGGAAATCGTTGCCGAAAAGCTTGGGGTTGAAATTGTGTTTGACCGGCGTTTGCGGGAAGTGGACTATGGGCGTCTGAACGGTATGTACACGATTGAGCGCGAAGAAATGTATCCCGATTTTAAAAAATGTTATATTGATTATGCGGTGCGTTTTCCCGACGGCGAAAGTTTCGGGGAAGTTGGGGAACGGCTGAAAGATGCCATCCGCGATGCGGCTCTCCGCTACAATCACCGAAATATTGCAATTTCGACGCACGGAAATGCGATGACGGTATTGTTGAACGTGTTGTTTAATCATAAAATTTACCGGCTGGCCAATTGCGACTATATTCATATTGCCTACGATCCCGATAAGGACCGATGGGAAGCGGTGGACATCCCGCCGGCACAGCCGACTTTTGAACCGTCGTTTCTGAACTATTAGGAGAAGATCATGGGGTTGTCGGTTAACGGCGAAAACAACCGCCTGACGATCGTGGTTGAGGGCAGGGAACGCGAATTGACGGAGGAAATTCCGGGACTGGATATTGCGGTTGAGGGTGATGATAACTGTGTGCGGATTGAGTATCCGCAAACATTTGAAAACAGCCGTCTGAAAATAACCGGAAACGGCAACCGTTTTGAAGCGGCAGCCTCATGCCGGCGGATCGACGGTGTTTTTTTCTGTCTTTGTGACGGTTGTCGGATCAATATCGGCCGCAATTGTTTCTTTAATCGTGATATTGCAGTGCTGGCCAAAGAGAAAAAGGCGGTCTCCGTTGTCTTTGGCAATGATGTTATTGTCGGGACCGGTACCATCATCCGTTGCGGTGACGGTCACACGGTTGTTGATGCCGGCAGCCGCGATCCGCTTAACCCGCCGGCAGATATTGTAATCGGCAGCCATGTGTGGATCGGTGCCCGGTGCATGATCCTCAAAGGAGCGGTGATCGGACGCAATTCGATTGTGGGGGCGATGTCGCTGGTCAATAAAAGCTTTGCGGAACCGAATCTGCTGGTGGCCGGTGTTCCGGCAGCCGTTATTCGCCGCGGGGTTGACTGGGATATGGCCGATTATGCTTCTTACACCGAAATCTGAGTAAGGTTGTCAAATCTGAAAATATTGCAGAACAGCAACTGTTTCTTGTCAGAAAATGATTAAAACACTTGTTTTTTTTCCGTTGTTAAAAATGATTGCCAAAAATATTGACAAATCGCTTGTAAGGTTTTATAAGCTTTGTTTGTAGTTAACAATTATTTATTCATTTTTATTTTCATACATATGGAAAAGTTTAAATTGAACAATGGTGTAACCGTTGTTGTCGCAAATCGTGCGTCGCAAATTCTCTCTGTGTCTGTAACCGTTAACGTCGGCCATGTAAACGAGCCCAAGCTCGGAATCGCCGCTCTGTACGAAAACGTGCTGATGAAGCAGGTAAGCCGTGTCCAAACGGTTTACGGCGGCACCATCACCAGTTTTCTGACCGGCTGTCCCGCTGACGAACTCGGCATGACAATGTCGAAAATGGCCAACCTGATCAAGGCGCCTCATCTGGGGGTCGATCTGATCGAAGCCGCCGCTTACGACATTATCGAACATACGCGTGATCTGGCGCCGGTGCTGAAACGACAGATGAAGCTGCTCTACAAGCACACGGCCTTCGGTAAGAAACGCGTGCTGTGGGATACGGACAGTTACATCGCCGCCGTCGAAAGCTATTCGGTTGACGATCTGCGCGAGTTTGCCGCCAAATACTATACCGGAAAGAATTTGGTGGTTGTTATCGCCGGTGCCGGTGTCGACAAAGAAAATGTCCGTGCGCTGGCCGAGAAGTATTTCGGCGACGTCGTCGAAGGCGAACGTCATCGTCTGACCAAGAACATCTATACCGGCGGTTACAGCCGAATCTGTTCTTACGGCGACTACCGTCAGGTTATGATGGGCTGGGACGTGACCGAGATCAAGAACTCGCCCGAAGCCAACGTGATGATGTCGATGCTGGCCGGTCGTCTCGAACGCTCGTTCAACGAAGCGGACGATCCGCAAAACCCCGGCAAGAAAATTATGCGTCCGACCGATGCGCAGATCGAAGTGAAGATCGCCGGCTATTACGGCCGCCGCACGCTGCGTATTTCGGTAACGTCGTCCCAGCTTTCGGTAAACGCAATGGTCGATACCGTCTGCCGGAACATCAACCGCCTGTGTCAGAGCGAGGCTTCCGATCGCCGTATGGAAACGTCGAGAAACCGTGCAATGTCAGAGAAGCTGTTCCTGTTTTCACAACCGCAGGATGCCGCTGTCGAAACCGCATGGCAGGTGCTCGGCCGAGGCGATATGTATGACGTCAATGCCCGTATCAACTTCATCTGGGGAGTGACGGCACATGATGTCAAAGTCGTCTCACGGGAGATTTTCTCGACGCCGCTGACAATGGTCGCTTGTACCAACGAGCCTCACTATTCCTATGAGGAAGTGCAGGAAAAGCTAAAGTAAAAAACTTTTTCCATTCAAAAAAAGAGACTGCCGACGGCAGCCTCTTTTTTTATTCCGTTTTCGTAAATAATCCGGATTTTTAACGGAAAAAAGACATTTTGCGCCAAAGAGGAACATCACGGCTTGTATATTTGAAAAAAATGGCTTACCTTATCGTCAGTATATAATTTTGATAAGGAGAAAAACTGATGCGTTTAGCTTCCTGGCTTTTAATGGGCTGTGTCGGTCTGTCTGCAGCGGCTTCGGCGGCCGAAAATACGGTTGGAGACAGTCAAAAGACAGATCTGGAAATCAGCATTTACAATAATAATCTGGCGTTGGTAAAAGACCGCCGAACAGTAGATTTGAAACAGGGAATCAATGACATTGCCTTCGAAGGCGTGGCCACGCAGATCAAACCGGAAACCGCTTTGTTGGATGCGCCGGGAATTAAAGTGCTGGAGCAAAATTATGACTATGATCTGCTGACCGCAAACAACATTATTGACAAATCGGTCGGGCAAACGGTTAAAACCGTTGTTTCCAATCCGACAACCGGCCAGAACATTTATGACAGCGCCGAAATTGTCAGTGCCGTTTACGGACAACCCTTGTTAAAATTCAATTATGGAATTGAAACCCATTTTCCCGGCCGTCTGGTGTTTGAAAAGTTGCCCGACAGTTTGCGCAGCGAACCGACTTTGGTGGCAAAAATCGACAGCAGCAGCGCGGCATCAAAAAGTATATCGCTGGCCTATTTGACCAACGGCATCAGCTGGAAAACAAACTATGTTGCCAAAGTGGTTTCCAACAATAAGCTCAATCTGACCGGTTGGGTGACAATCAACAACGAATCGGGAACGGATTACAGCAACGCCAAAGTGCAGCTGATTGCCGGAGATGTGAACCAGGTGAGCAGCGACAGCGGAGTGCGGCCGATGATGATGATGGCAAAAGCGACGCGGGCAATGAACGATTATGCGGTGGCGGAAAGTGCTGCCGGCGCGCCGCAGAGTCTGAGCGGTTACCACTTGTACAATCTGCCGATGAAAACGGACATTAAGGATAAGCAGACCAAACAAATCAGTTTGCTGGAAAAAAATGACGTCGTTTATAAAAAAGAAGCCTACATGAATTCGCCGCTTTATTTTAACGTCAATTATACGCCGGAATTCCGTCAGCAGCATCCGGAAATGATTTATATTCTGCAAAATAAGGAAAGCGACAATTTGGGAATTCCGCTGCCGTCGGGCATTGTACGTTTTTATGAAAACGACAATGACGGCAATATGCAGTTTATCGGCGAAAACTCGATTTCGCATGTGGCCAAAGGGGAAGAAATGCGTCTCAATCTGGGCAGTTACTTTAATATTTTCGTCAACGGAAAAATTAAAAAAGTTACCAAGCTCTCCGAAAACAAAACTCAGGAAGCCGATAATGCCTGCGTCACCGTGACGACCCGGTACGCCTATGATGCCGAAGTCAGTTTTAACAATGCCAATACCTATGCTCAGGAGGTGGTTTTTGAACAAGGTATTGCCAACGATATGAATGTCGAAAGCGCCAGCATTGACGGTCGCTTGAAAGATGCCGGCACTTATGCATGGAAAGTGACGATTCCGGCCGAAGGCAAACAGACACTCACTTTCAGGGTCGTTGCGCCGTATAAGAAACGCAGTTGCGGCAAATAAGGAATATGTCTGCCGTCTGAAGAAAAACCCCGATTCAGATCGGGGTTTTTTGTTACATTTTTTCAAAAACTTCTTTTAGATAGTTGATTACGGCACGAACCCGCGGCAGGTCTTTGGTCTTTTTGTGGCATGACAGATAGAGACTGATATGACATATTTTATTGAAGTTGTCGAGGCAAACCAGCCCTTCGTCGGCAAAACGGGTCGGCATGATGCAAATTCCGGCATTGTTTTTAACCGCGTCGATGACGGAACCGCTGGAGTTGGAAATATAGCAGACCTTTTCGGCTTTCTTCAAAATTTCACGGTATTCTTTGTCATAATAGCTCATGCCCGACTTGCAGACAATCCTGTGGTTTTGGATGATGTCTTCAATGTCTTGCGGATAACCGTTTTCCGACAGATATTGCGGTGAGGCGAACAATTTACATTCGATTTGTTTGACCGCCAGCGAGACGACGTCTTTTTCGCGTGGCTCGCTGTAAGAAATGCCGATGTCCAAATCGTTGTAACAAAGTTTGAGACTGTCTTGAAACATCATTGTCTGAATTTGTACTTTGGGATAGCGGGTAAAGAACTTGTCAATCCGGTACAAAATACAGTTGGCGCTGACGCCGATGTCCATACCTACTTTTACCAGTCCCGAAGCGGTATTGTTTTCGGGCTTTTCGGCATAGATTTTCATCAGAATTTCTTTGATTTCGGAAGCGCTGCTCACAACATTGCGTCCTTTGGGCGTAAGTTGGCATCCGAGTCCGGAGCTGATCACCAGCTGAACACCGAGTTCGGCTTCCAGATTGTTAATGTATTTGTTCAAGGTATCGACCGAAGAACCGATTGATTGAGCAGCTTTGCGTTTGCTGCTGTGTTCATGTACCGCTGCCAGCATAAACAGACTTTCTATATTTTGTACGTCTTTGCGATTTATCATGGGCTTTCTTTCTTGCTAAATAGTAGATATGATATAATTAATATCGGATTAGTTGTAGAAACGATCATACAATTTAGTCGTGCGTAGTCAATAAGAAAGTTGAGGATTTAAATGGAAAAATTATTGTATACCAAAGTTTTGTTTTTATAAAAGTATCGGAACGGCAATTCAGATTCACCTTAAAATAGAAACTGCCAGTTCAATATCGGCTTTCATATTTTCACGGCTTTCCTGCCCGCATTTAAGGTTGGTAAAAGCGGTGGCACGGTCGATGCGGATGTTTTCCACCGCATGATAAGTACAGTAATCGGGGATAAGGCCGATTTTATCGATTTTTTGCCCGGATGGCGTGTAAAAATGAGCTGTGGTAAGCGCCAGTCTGCCGCCGTTGGCAAAACTGTACATTTCCTGAATGCTGCCTTTGCCGAAACTGTTGGTTCCGACCAGTTTGGCCTGGGCCTGTTCCAAAAGCGCGGCGGCAACCACTTCGGCGGAAGAGGCGGTGTTGCCGTCGATCAGGATAACGATCGGCAGGCTGAAACCGTCATTGTCTTCGGCGTTGTAATATTTGACAGAGCTTTCGTCGCGTCCTTTGACCGAAGCGATAATACCCCCGTCGATAAAAAGTGCGGCAACGTCAATGGCAGCCGTTAACAGGCCGCCGCGGTTGCCGCGCAAGTCGAGGATAAGCCCCTGAGCCTGCGGATAGTCGTTTAAAGCGGTGACGATATTTTGTCGGGTCGCGGTGTTAAAAGTTCCTATTTTGAGGTATAAGATGTTGCCGAACATCCGCCGCCCGAACGAACGAATCGGTTTTGGCTGCAAATCCGGTTCGGGATCGAGTTCGGAATAATAATGAGAATTGTCGTCCAGACTTTCCGCGGCCGCGGCCATGACTTTTTCCAACAGTTCAAAATCGCGTTCGGCGGCGCGCCGGGATTTTTTAACCGCGGTTTCCAACACTTTGAGCGTCAGGTCGCTCCAAGCTTTGACATCGTCGTTTTCCTTCGGTTTATGCCATAATCCGGCTTGCTGTTTTTTGTAATAGAGATAAATCATTTCTTTGCCGTTGGCAAACAACAGGTCGCGGTCAATTGACGAAAGCCCCTCAAGAGCGCCGGTTGCCAGTCGTTCGGCGCTGACCGGTTCGGCATGTTTTTCCAAAATGGTGGAATAGAACGAAGCAAGCAGGGCGCGGTCATCGGCCTGCAGATTGAAAGAAAAAACAAGACAGAAGGCAAATACTAACAATTTCGGCATTTTTAAACAGACTTTCGTTCTTTTTTGCGTGAAGAAGTTTTAAGAGATTTACGGCTTTTGGACCGTTTGGAAGAAACTTTTTTGACTTTTGGCTTTTGGGGAGAGACGTCCGGGTCGGGAAGATAACGGAAAATCAGACCGCCGGTGACAGGCGCAGCCTCAACCAGTGTCGCGGTCAGAGTCTGCCCGAGACGAAACTTCTGTTTGCCTTCAATACCGCGCAGACAGCTGCCGGCGTCCAAAAGCCGGTAACAGTCGCGGGGAAGGCTGCGCATCGGGATCAGGCCTTCGGCCCCGAGATTGTCTATGCGTACAAAAATGCCCGCATTGCTCAGTCCGCTGACTTTGACTTCAAAATCGGTACCGACCAGCGGCTTTAAATACAACGAAAGGTAGCGAGCGGTCAGATCGCGTTCGGCCGCGACCGCATTGCGTTCGGTGGTGCAAAGGTGTTCGGCGGTTTCGGCAAAAGCGCGCGGCGAAGGCAAATATTCGTTTTCCTTTTCAATCCGGCAGGCGTTAAGCAGAGCGCGGTGGATCAGGAGATCGGCATAGCGGCGAATCGGAGAAGTGAAATGAACGTACTGATCAAGTCCGAGACCGAAATGGCCGATGTTTTCCGGTGCGTAACGAGCCTGACATTGCAGCCGCAGGATCAAATCGTCAATTCCTGATGCGTTGCCTTTTTGGCGGCAAAGCTCAAGAAGACGGTTAAAATGCTGTGGTTTGACGGCGTTGTAATCCGGAAGTTTTAGTTTTAAAGTTTCGAGCAGCGGTTTGATTTCCTTTAGTTTTTCTTCGGCCGGCCGTTCATGGACGCGGTACATGACCGGCAGTTTGGACTGTTGCAGGCGTCGCGCGGCGGCAACGTTGGCGGCAATCATAAATTCTTCGATGATTTTATGGCTGGTCAGCGGCTGCTGTTTTTCTACCGCCTGAACAGTGCCGTCTTTGGCAAAGCGGATTTTGATTTCGGTGGTTTCGAGCTCCAAGGTTCCGCGGCGGCGGCGCGCTTTTTCAAAAGCAAAATAAGCTTCGTACAGCGGCTGCAGGACTTTGGTAAAAAGTTTTTTGGTTTGGGCGTTAAAGCTGCCGTTGATTGCAGCTTCCACTTCTTTATAGGTCAGACGGGCCGCCGATTTGATGACGGCGCGCTTAAATTCCCACCGCAACAGATTGCCTTCGCGGTCAATCTGCATCAGACAGGCCAGAACCGGACGCCGCACGCCCGGATTGAGCGAACATAAATCGTTGCTTAATATTTCCGGCAGCATCGGAATAACCGTCTGCGGCAGATAGACCGAATTGCCGCGACGGCATGCTTCGCGGTCCAGACAGCTGCCGGGACGAACGTAGAAAGCAACGTCGGCAATTGCAACGATAATGTCAAATCCTTCTTTGGTGCGGGCTGCGTAGACGGCATCGTCAAAATCGCGGGAATCCTCCCCGTCAATGGTCACCAGCGGCAAATGGGCGAGACTGATGCGATCATTGTTTTCAAAGTTGTCGAAACGGCGGCATTCGTTAAGAATGTCGCGGTCAAAGATGTGCGGCAGTTTGTATTTTTGGGCGATCAGGATTTCGTTAAGCCGCTCCATCGTAAACGGGCCGTAATTTTTAATTAAAGCTGCCTCGCGGTTTTTTCCGCCTGCGGTCAACTCTATTTCGACCAAATCGCCGTTTTTAAGCGTTTTGTCGCTACCGAGCAGGCAGGGTTTGGCGCCGCGTTCAATCGGGGTGACGGTGCAAATATGGTTTTGCCGTTCGACGACGCCGAAGATGTTTTCGCGCGAGACGGCGGCCGGGCCGGAAAGACGGGCGACCGGTTTGACAAAGCAGCCGGAGGAATTTTTTTTGAATTTGCCCAAAAATTCGTCCCCGACGGTCAGTGCCGAGAGGACGCTGCCGCGTTTAAGCGGAAACTTTTGCTTGCTGTATTCTCCTTTTTGCGGCGAAGCCCATAATTCGCCGTCGGAATCGCATTCGGTGACTGTGAAAAGAGTATACTTGACCGCAGTGTCGGATGTTTTCTTTTTAATCATTGCGGAACTCGGCGATCAGAACGGTATGGTCCGAGGGTTTGGCGGCGCGACGCGGGGCTTTGTCTACCGTGCAGGAAAGCAGTCGGTCGGCGGCGGGCGCATTTAAAAACAGATAATCGATCCGCATTCCGAAATCGGCGTTGAGCGAATTGCCGGCATAATCCCAAAAAGTGTAGCCGGAACTGTCGGGATGAAGAGCGCGAAAGGCGTCGTAAAAGCCGAGATAGCCCAAGGCGGTCAATTTTTGGCGGACTTCGGGACGGGTCAGGGCATTGCCGACAAACGGTTTGGGATCGTAAACGTCGTTGTCGGTCAGAATAACATTGAAATCGCCGCCGAGGATAACCGGTTGCGGCAGTTTTTGCAAGGTTTCGGCATGACGCAGCAACGCGTCCATCCATCGCTGTTTGTAAAGGTATTTGGAATCGTCTTCTGCATTGTTGTAAGGCGGATTGCCGTTGGGAAGATAGATTGATGCAACGCGCCAGTTTTGGCCGTTGTGTTTGATTTCCGCTTCCAGATAACGGGCGTTGGCATCGGTGAAACCGGGCAAACCTTCGCAGGTTACTTTGATCGGCGTTTTGCTGAGGACGGCAACGCCGTTATAGCTTTTTTGCCCGAGAATTTGGGCATTGTAGCCGGCGGCGCGAAGTTCAAAAAACGGAAAATTGTTGTATTCGCTTTTAATTTCCTGAACCAACACCATGTCCGGCGCGGCCTCGGCCAGCCAGGCGGTCAGGTTTTCGATCCGGGCGTTAATTGAATTCACGTTGTAGGTGGCAATTTTCATAAATTTATACCTTTACTATTTGATCTTTTATAATGTATATTACTTTTAAATCGATGAAAAGCTAAAAAAACGCCTTTCGTAATAATATATTTAAGGCTGAATAAACAGGAGAAAAGATAATGCTGAACGGTTTTCCGGACAACTTCCGAATGGGTGACGACGATGTGTTGAACGAATTTCGGCAAAAACAGGCCAATTTCGATCTGGAGGAAAAACGCAATGAGATCAATAATTCCCGCAGTCTTTTCGTGGGGGCAATAGCCGGGCTGACAATGGCCGCCGTGGTCGGCTGGTTTGTGTTGGCGCCGCAGTATGAAAATACGACGGAGGCCGAAATTCCGGTTATCCGCCGTCCGCAGGAACAAGTTAAAGTGCCGCCGGTCGAACCGGGCGGAGTAGAGATTTCCAATCAGGAAAAAACGGTTTATGACATTATTGAACGCAAGCCTGAAAATACCGATCGGGTAAATGTGCTGCCGCCGGCGGAACAGCCTAATGCCGATGCCATTGAAGCGTTGGTGGAAGAAGTGGCGCCGATTGCAGCTCCGGCTGAAGAAACACCGGTGATAAAGCCGGAGTCTCTCAGTACGCCGAAGGTGGCGGAAACAACCATGCCGGCGGAAACGGCGCAACCGACAGCCGAACCGGCTGAAAGTACAACCGCTTTTCGCGAACCGGTAACCACACCGGCACCGGCCAAAGCAGAGGCTGCTCAACCGAAACAGACCGAAACCGCTGCCGCAAAACCAGGCATCGCAAAAACGGAAATTGCCAAAGGCGCCTGGCAGATTCAGCTGATGTCGTCGCCTAATCGGGCCGCTGTTGAAAAATCGTGGAAAACGATGTCTTCAAAGTATAAGGTTTTGAAAGACCTTCCTTATGAAGTCAGCAGTGCCGACCTGGGCAAAAAAGGCACCTATTACCGCCTCAAAGCCGGAAATTTTGCGACCAAAGAAGAAGCGACCGCTTTGTGCAACAAGCTGAAAGCGGCCGGCGGCAGTTGCTTTACGGCCAGGAAGTAGGAATGGATGCGACAACGGTAAAATTAGTCTTTTCTTTGACTGCCGTATTTATTGCGATAGTTCTTCACGAAGTTGCTCACGGCTATGCGGCGTATCTGTGCGGCGACGATACTGCCAAACGGGCAGGACGCCTTTCGCTCAATCCGTTGCGTCACGTTGACCCGTTCGGGACCGTTTTTTTGCCGTTAGTGTTAGTTTGGAGCGGTACCGGTTTTTTATTTGGGTGGGCCAAGCCGGTGCCGGTTAATTTTTGCCGTCTCGAAAAATGGCCGCGCGATATGATCATTGTATCGGGCGCGGGAATTGCCGTCAACTTTTTGCTGGCTCTGTTGTCGGCGGTATTGATCCGGGGAGCCGATCATCTTCCGGACGCGGTGGTGGTTTTTGCCCTCTATTTCGGTTTGGCCAACCTGGTGCTGGCGTTTTTTAATTTACTGCCGATTCCGCCGTTGGACGGTTCCAAGCTGTTTTTCGGCTGGGTTCGTCAGCCGTGGGCGCAAAAATACGTGAACGCCGGCCGTTACGGCATGGCGGCGCTGATTGTCCTGATCGTGGTTATACCGATGATCGGGGCGGCTTTTGGGTTTGATATGCCCGATCCGTTGGGGTGGTATATTTCTCAATGTCTTTCGTGGTTTGGAAAATTAGTGGGGTAAAAGATGCTGGCAGCTTTGGTTTCCGTAAGCGGACTGAGTTTAACCGAGTGGGAAAAACGCTGGTTGGAAAAATATAATCCGGCCGGCGTTTCTTTGTTTGCCCGCAATATTGCCGATGCGGCTCAGCTGAGGCGGTTGACTGACGAAATCAGGAATGCCGTCGGCCGCAACGATATTCTGATTGCCGTAGATCAGGAGGGGGGCCGGGTGCGGCGGTTGAGCGGTGCCGATTTTCACTCCGTCGCTTCCCAATATGTGCTGGGACGGTTGGACGAAGAGATGGCCGCCGTTCATGCGGGGATCATCAGCAGTGACTTGCAACGCGGCGGAATCAATTTTAATTTTGCCCCGGTGCTTGATATGGCCTATCCAAGCACTCATCCGGTGTTGAAATCCCGTTGCTTCGGCGACAACGAACAAAAAACCGCCTTGTTGGGGCGTGCTCTGATTGACACTTATCTCAGTCACGGCATTTGTCCCTGTATTAAACATATGCCCGGACACGGCCGTGCCGAAACCGATCCTCATCTGGGACTGCCGGTTTTGTCGCATTCATTGCGTGAACTGTCCAAAGACTTTTATCCCTTTATTGAAAATAACAGTTGTCCTGCCGGGATGACGGCGCATATCGTAGTATCCGAAGTTGACGATCGGCTTCCGGTTACATTGAGTAAAAAGGCCGTAGATTATCTGATCCGCGGTATTATCGGCTTTGACGGTCTGCTGATTTCCGACGCCATTGAAATGAAGGCTCTCAGCGGCAGTATCGGCGAAAAAGCGCAGAAGGCTTTGGAAGCCGGTTGTGATCTGGTTTGCTATTGCGGAGCCGGGGCCGCCGAATTGGAGATGCTGGCGCAATATTGCCCGTCGATGAACGATCGTTCGGTCGAACGGCTGCATCAGGTGACGGAATTATTTAACCGCAAAAGTGCGACGGCGGCGAATACCGCTGACATGGACCGTTATTACCGGGCGGTCGGTCTGGTGGAAGAATATAACGAAAACTATGACGCGACCGAAGTGTTAAACCGTATGAAATCTTAATGTAAAAAAGTAAGTTTCGTTTGTAATATATTGAAAATATTTTTTATTTTGAGAATTTCTGGTTTACGTCTTCGTTTTTGGTCAAAAACTCCAAATCGCTGGGGAAGTTAACGTCAAAGCAGATTTCCGGTTTGGTCTCAACCAAATTGATGTAGTCGGAATGTTCAAGAAAAACCTGCCGCAAGTGAGAGTCTTCCGGTGCCAGATCGGCCAGCGAGTAGAGTTCGCGGCTCCACAATACCGGGTTATGTTTGCGTCCTTCACAGGCTGTTACAATCAGTTGGCGTTCTTTTTCTTTGTCAAAGGCCGTGATCAGGCGGTTGATATGTTCGGATGTTACGTTAGGCATGTCGGCGGGAATTAACAATGCGCCGTCACATGAGGAGGGAACCGATTTCAGGCCGAGCCGGATTGACGTCTTGACGCCGGAAGCGTAATCATGATTGCGCAAAATGTTTATGTCGATGTTTTCCAGATGTTCTTCCAGGCTTTCGGCATCATACCCGGTAATGACGAAGATCGGCGAGGCTTTGGATTTGACGGCGGCTTCGACGGCCTTCATAAACAGCGGTTTGCCGTCAACCTGTACCAGCAGTTTGTTGCGACGGGCGCGCATGCCGATGCCGGCTGCCAGAATAACGGCGGCGATCGACGGGTCTTTGCCGTTTTTCTTGCCGTGATCGGGAACGATCAGCGATGCCTCTTCGGTTTCGCTCAGTACGGCTTGGTCCAGCACGATGTTTTGGTCGCAGACAAAATCGGTCTGATTTATTTTTTCTTTTTTGGCAGCGATACGGACAAACTTGTCGGTCAGCGGCGAGGACACTTTATCGTAGTTGTAAGGCATATGTATAATTTTGGCATTGCGTTTGACCGCGATCATCAGATCGGGGGCATCTGTCTGGGGAATATGGTCGCAGACGATGCTGTCGACAATCGTTTTTAATGCAGCGGCAGCAGTGTCGTCGGGGTGAGAAGCCGGCAGTCCGGGAACAATCATGACGATCCGGTGCCGGCCGGCAACGTGGGCGACCGTTTCGGCGATATCGTCCACGGTATGGGGACAACTGTATTCGGCCGTGAATTCAAGGCCGAGCGGCGTATAACTTTTGACCATTTTGCGGACGATTGCCGAAAAGTGAGCGGTTTCGGCCGCATCGTCATAAAACTTGGTGTAGATAACGGCAGCCTGTTCCGTTCGGGCTTCTTCAATGTTCAACAACGGTTGGTTGCCCGAAAGCTTAAAGTCGATTTCTTCCAACAGGTCTTCTTCCACGGCCGGCGGAAAAACCGACAAAACCGCAACAATATCGCCTTTGCGGACGTTTTGATACGGCGAAACCGTATTGAGTGCGACACGTTCCGACATGCGGTTAAATTTGGCGATGCGGTTTTCCTGACAAACGAAGATGCCGTCCCGTTCGGCGACAATTTTGCAAAGGTTGCGTTTGGGGGCGGTATAAACAATGTTTTGGCCGCAGATACGCGGCGCCAGGTTGGAAAGGGCATTTTCGGCGGAAAGATCGGCAACGCCGGTTTCGGCAACGGTAATTTTTTTGACGCCGGCCATTTTAAGGTATAAAATGTCTTCTTTGGTCAGTTTGTGGCCGCGGGTGAGAACGCCGGTGTCCAGCCGGATGTCGTTTAACAATATTTTTCCGTCGGCGCGGTTAATGTCAAATTCGCCTGTGCGCATAATCGTTGACCCCTAAACATTATTTTTGTAAAGGTTAGCGCAAAAAGGCTTTTTCGTCAATTGTTAAAAGCGGTCGGCAAAAAAACGGCAGATAAGCTCGAATAAACAGTTGATTATGAGCGGCGCCGGCGTTAAAAAGGTGATGTGACAATTTGAACAAGAGGAACTAAATATGAAAAAACAAGTTGTAATGATGTTGTCGGCGGCCTTGTTGTTGTCTGCCTGCAGCGATATTTCGCGTTATACGACGGCCGATGCCGATGCGCCGGTCAAAACCAGACTTCGGGCCTGTATGCTGAGTGAGGCTAATTCCCGGTTTCAGAACGGTACGCTGTTGACAAAAACGTTGAGTGAAACCGCCGATGAAATTTCGTCGGTTTGTCTCAAAAAGCTGGCTCTGCAGTCGGCCGGTTTGGATACCGAAGCCAATTCGACCGCTCAGACGATTTTGAACAACTTGATGAATAATTCGAAATAAATTTTATCCCCGGCGGTTTGTCCGGGGATATTTTTCAGGCAACGCCGGTCAGTTTTTGTCGTCAAGCAGGCCGGCTTGTTGATATTCTGTTTGTAAAGTGGAAATTTCCACTTCGGTATAACGTTGGGTGGTTGAGAGCGAAGCGTGTCCCAGCAGTTCCTGAATTGAGCGCAGGTCGGTGCCTTCGGCCAGCAGGTGGGTGGCAAACGAGTGACGCAGGGCATGCGGCGTCAAATTGCCGGGAAGCCCCATCAGATTGCGTATTTTTTCCATTTGCCGCTGGATGATGCGTGGGTTGAGTCGCTCGCCGCGGGCGCCCAGAAAAAGCGGCTGATCTTGTTTCAGATTATACGGACAGACTTCAATATACCGTTGAATGCGCCGGATCACCACCGGCAGCAGCGGCACCATGCGTTCCTTGTTGCCTTTACCGCGGATTCTCAACAGAGTCGTTTGCTGAAAGTCTTCCAGATTAAGCCCCAATGCTTCGGAAATACGCAATCCGCAGCCGTACAACAAACTGAAAACCGCTTTGTCGCGCAGGTTTTGCCAGTTTTCGTGTTCGGCCTCGGCGGCCTGATCGATCAGGTCAATTGTTTCGTCAACGCCGATCGCTTTGGGCAGCACCTTTGCTTTGCGCGGAGAAGACAAAATGCTGACCGCCGGATTTTTGACCAGATTGTGACGGCTGAGCCAGCGAAAAAAATTGCGGATGCTTGAGAGTTCGCGGGCGATTGAACTTTTTTCGAGGTTTTTGCGGCTTCGTTCGCCGATAAAAGCGCGAAAAGCCCTGACGTCCAGAGTCGCAAGCGTGCCCAGCGTTACTGTCCCGTCGGGACAGATGTTCGAACGTGCGGCGAAAAAGGCGTTGAAAAAAGACAAATCACGCGCGTAGGCGTTTGCCGTATGTTCGGAATAGCGCCTTTCGTTGATCAGCCATTGCCGCCAGCAGCGAATAGTTTCGTTGAGAATACTGTCGGCATAAAATTTTATTTCCTTTTTCATAATTCCACCTTACGCCCCGATGATTAAAATTTTGTAAAATAAGATTGACAAAAGGGGCAAACGTACTATGTTTAAACCATAAATTTATCATTAAAATACTATTAGGCTATGAACTCTGAAAAAAATGACGCAAAGTGGTATGAGATTGTGAGGGCTCAGCCTGCCATCTATACCGATCCGGAAACCGGAAGAATTATCACCCGCAATCTGATTATGCTCGAAGGCGGCGTATACAGAACTTTTGAATACCCGAAAGACGGAATCAAAAGGATGCTGTTGAAAGTGGGTGACAAAGTGAAGATCGAGGGCACTCCTCAGGACGGCCCGATTGTGTTGGTGAGATAACGTTTCCCAACCGAATTGATTAAAAATCCTGTCTGTATCGAACAGACGGGATTTTTTTACGAAAAAATTAAAAACTTGACAAAAAAACAAAAAGGGCGGATAATTAAAACCGAAACTAAATTATTTAAGAAAATGAAAAATTATTTTTTTATAGCCTTTATGGCTTTGGTTATCTGTTCTTGCAACGGCAATGCGGAAAGTCAACAATCCTCTGTGGTTGCAGAACAATCTCAACAACCTCAGGAGTATCAGGCAAAAGTTCTGCGAGTGCAGCAAATTATCGAGTCCTGCGGCCATAGTTCCCGCTCCCTCACGGTTTTGCTGCTTGACGACGGAAACGTATTTTCGCTGGTTGACGAGTATCATGAAAATGAAGCCTTGTTGCGTGAAGGGGATGAGGTGAGATACACCAAACGAAACGACGGCAAAGTCAGAGAAATTGTTCGCTGCATCTATCGATCGGCGAAGGATTCCGACAAGTAGTCGACGGGCTTTGAAAGAGACTCCGGTTCTGTATTTTACAGGCCGGAGTTTTCTTGTTTCGGAAAGGCGATCCGCACCGGATGGAAAGTTTTTGGGGATTTCGGCATCTTTGCAGTTTGTTTTTATTGCCGGAACGTATATGATCACAATGTTTGACCAATTTTAAAAATCAATTGAAGAATAGCCGGATGATTATCGGAGTTTTGCTGCCATTGCCGTTTAACGAGCCTTTTGACTACCAGTCGGAGGAAGAACTGCCGTTGGGAACGATTGTACGGGTGCCGTGGGGACGCGAAGATCAGGTCGGCGTGGTTTGGAAAATCGGCAAAAGTTCGGATTTGGATGAAAAACGCATCCGGCCGGTGGGCGAAAAACTGAATTTGCCGCCGATTGCCGAGTCTCTGCGAAAACTGGTCGAATTTACCGCCGAATACAATTGTGCGCCGCTGGGAATGGTGTTGAAGATGGTGATCAGCGTGCGTCAGGTTTTTGACGAGCCGCAGACGCTTACCCTGTATCGTCTCAGCGGCAAAACGCTGGCCGAAGCAAAACTGAAAAACTCCGATGCGCGTTGGCGTGTTCTCGATCTGCTGAAACACGGCCCTTATTCAAAAGCCGAAATCAGGAAGGGCGCCGGTTGCAGTGCCGGGGTTGTCAATACTTTGATTGAAACGGGGATTTTGTTGCCGTTGCAGAAAGAAAAAAAGAAACAGTTCGCGTTGCCGAAACCTGATTTTCGACAGGTGAAACTCACGGCCGAACAAAAGGCGGCGGCCGACGTGCTGACAGCCAAAGCCGGGCAGGGATTTTCGGTAACTCTCATCGACGGGGTAACCGGCAGCGGCAAGACCGAAGTCTATTTCGAGGCGGCGGCCAAAGTCTTGCAAAGCGGCCGGCAGGTTTTGATCTTGGTGCCGGAAATTTCGTTGACCGCACAATGGTTGGCCCGTTTTGAAAAACGTTTCGGGGTTAAACCGGGATGCTGGCATTCGGGACTGGGTCAGCGGGAACGAACCGATACCTGGATTGCCGCTGCCGAAGGGCGAATTCAGGTTATGATCGGCGCGCGCTCGGCGTTGTTTCTGCCTTATCCGGACCTGGGTCTGATTGTGATCGACGAGAGTCACGACCATTCGTTTAAACAGGAAGACATCGTTAATTATCAATGCCGCGATATGGCGGTGATGCGGGCCAAATTCGAACAGTTTCCGCTGATATTGTCGACGGCAACCCCCGATCTGGAAACGATTGTCAACGTTGAGAGCGGCAAATATGACATGGTGCGGTTGGAACACCGTTTTGCCAATGCGGTGCTGCCGCAAATCAAGATAATTGACCTCAAAAAGGACAAACCGCAAAAAGGGGCTTGGGGCGTTTCCTGGCTGGCGCCGACGTTGGCGGCGGCTTTGAAAGAAAATCTGGAAAAAGGCGAACAGTCGATGCTGTTTTTAAACCGGCGCGGCTATGCACCGTTGGTCATCTGTCGCGACTGCGGTTACCGGATACAGTGTCCGCATTGTACCGCCTGGCTGGCGGAACACCGGAGTTCCAACCGTCTGATCTGCCATCACTGCGGTTACGGCATTGTGCGTCCGAAATGTTGTCCCGACTGCGGTTCTGCCGAAGGACTGACGTCGTGCGGGCCCGGAGTTGAACGCATTGCCGAAGAAGTTTCGGCACGCTTTCCGGCAGCACGCACCGCCATTCTTTCGAGCGACGCCACGGCAAGTTTGGCCGAAGTGTCGGCTGTCTTTGAACAAATGGAAAAAGGGAGGTTGGATATTTTGATCGGAACCCAGATTTTGGCCAAGGGCCACCATTTTCCGGAATTGACGCTGGTGGGAATTGTTGATGCCGATCTTGGTCTGATGGGCAGCGACCTGCGGGCGGCGGAACAAACTTTTCAGTTGTTGTCCCAAGTGGCGGGACGCGCCGGCCGCGGTGAAAAGAGCGGTGAAGTGTATGTGCAGACGCTGTATCCCGAAAATGCGGTGCTGGAAGCTTTGATCCATAATGACCGCAACCGTTTTCTCGAGTTGGAAAAACAGACCCGGCAGGCTTTGAAAATGCCGCCGTTCGGCCGTTTGGCCGCTTTGGTCGTCAGCGGCGAAAATCAATCTTTGACCGAAAAAACGGCGGTGCAGCTCGGAAAGACAGCACCGCAAACGGCACTGATTTCGACGTTGGGACCGGCACCGGCGCCGATTTTTATGCTTCGGGGCAAATATCGTTACCGTTTGCTGCTGAAAACGGCAAAAAACGTCAAAATTCAGGAGATTGTCCGTATCTGGCTGTCCAAAGTCAAAATCCCTTCCAAAATCAGGGTCGAAGTCGATATTGATCCCTATTCGTTTATGTAACTGCGGATAGGATATTTTCTCGTATAATGTCCGATAAAAAAACGTACGGACAGGTTCTGTTTTGGTTACGGCGTCTAAAAATAACTTATATTGTGATTATCTTAATTAAATTAATGGAAATGAAATAATTATCGGTTATCATCTCATACATTGTGATTATCGGGAAGTTTGATGAAGAAAAATTCTAAACATAAACTGGCATCCTCTTATGCACAGGCGATGTACGAAGCCGCGGCGGCAGCCGGTGCCGGCGAACAGGTGTTTGCCGATGCGGCCCGTTTGGGAGATGCTTTGAAACAGGACGGACAAATCGAAAAAATGCTTTCCAGCCCGTTATGGAAAACAGAGGCCAAAAAAGCGGCCGTTGCCGAAATCGGTATCCGGCTCGGTTTAAACAAAGTGACGGTCAATACGCTGGAGACGGCGGCCGACAACAATCGTCTCGGCCTGTTGGGCGACATACTCTCGGCTTTTACCAAAATTTATTATGCCGAAAACAATATTGCCGAAGTACAAGTCAAAAGTGCAATGGCATTGCTGCCGGAACAGGATCGGCGGTTGAAAAAAAGCCTCGAAAAGTGGTTGAATAAAAAAGTTGTGGTTAAATATACGATAAAGCCTGAAATTTTGGGCGGACTGCTGATAGAATGCGGTTCATTGATGGTTGACGATTCTGTCAAAGGCAAGCTGGATAAGCTGGAATTATTGATGAAAGGGACCAAATAGAATGTCTGGAGCAAGTGAAATATCTTCAATCTTAGAGGCGAAAATCGCCCAATCCGAAGTTGAAGCCGACGTGGCCGAAGTAGGTCGGGTATTGTCGGTCGGCGACGGCATTGCGCGGGTATACGGCCTGGATAATGTCCGCTATAACGAAATGGTGAAATTTGCCAACGGGGTTAAAGGGATGGCGCTTAATCTCGAAGAAGACAATGTCGGTGTGGTTTTGTTCGGCTCTGACGAAGGAATCCGGGAAGGCGATATCGTTAAGCGCACCGATCGCATTGTCAGCGTACCGGTCGGAAAAGCGCTGCTCGGACGAGTAGTCGATGCGTTGGGCGAACCGATCGACGGGCTGGGTGAAATCAAAGCGACCGAATACAGCAATTCGGAAGTGAAGGCGCCGGGCATTATCGAGCGCCGCAGCGTGCACGAACCGGTACAAACCGGGATTAAGATCATTGATGCGCTGATTCCGATCGGTCGCGGCCAGCGCGAGCTGATCATCGGTGACCGCCAAACCGGAAAAACTTCCATTATTCTGGACACGATTATCAACCAGAAAAAAATCAATGACGAAGCCAAATCGGAAAAGGAAAAACTGTATTGCATTTATGTGGCGATCGGGCAAAAACGTTCGACAGTCGCACAGGTGGTGCAGACTTTGAAAGATTACGGCGCTTTGGACTATACCATCGTTGTGGCGGCAACCGCTTCCGATGCGGCGCCGATGCAGTTTATTGCCCCATATTCCGGTTGTGCGATGGGTGAATATTTCCGCGACAACGGTATGCATGCGGTGATCTTTTATGACGACTTGTCGAAACAGGCGACCGCTTATCGGCAAATGTCGCTGTTGCTTCGCCGGCCGCCCGGGCGCGAGGCTTATCCGGGTGACGTTTTCTATCTGCACTCGCGTTTGTTGGAACGCGCGGCCAAGATGAATGACGAAAAAGGCGGCGGATCGCTGACGGCATTGCCTGTTATTGAAACACAGGCCGGAGACGTCTCCGCCTATATTCCGACCAACGTTATTTCGATTACCGACGGCCAGATCTTTTTGGAGACCTCGTTGTTTTATCAGGGAATTCGTCCGGCGGTCAACGTCGGGATTTCGGTCAGCCGCGTCGGTTCGGCAGCTCAAATCAAAGCGATGAAGCAAGTGGCCGGCAAGATCAAGCTGGATTTGGCTCAGTATCGTGAGATGGCCTCGTTTGCCAAGTTTGCTTCCGATATGGATGCCTCGACCAAACACCTGATTGCCCGCGGCGAAAGATTGACCAAACTGCTTGAACAGCCGGTCTATCGTCCGATGCCGGTTGCCGAAGAGGTTTTGGCGATTTTTGCCGGCGTGCGCGGTTATCTGGATAAACTGGAGGTGTCGCAAGTTAAGGACTTTGAAGAAAAAGCCTTGGCGGAAATTCGTCGCGATTATGCTGCTTTTTTGAGCGAAATCATTGAGAAAAAGGTGATTTCGGACGAACTGGATAAGGAAATAAGCGCGTTTTATGCCGCCTTTGTCGAAACTTATCTGGCGGAAAAACAACAGAAGGCGGCATGAGGTCGGCAATATGGCAGGATTAAAAGAGTTACGCAACCGGATAGAGGCCATCCGATCAACCGAGAAGATAACTTCGGCCATGAAGATGGTTGCCGCATCGCGGCTGCGGCGGGCTCAGGACGTGTTGGCAAAAAGTGCCGCCTACCGCGCCAATTTGTATAATATCGCCGGGCGGGCGTGGGGCTTTTTGCAAAAAGCGGCGGCAGAAGACAACATACAACCGATGTTGCCGCTTCTGTGCCGCGGCAGCGGCGAAAGCAATAAATATTTGCTGGTGGTTTTGTCTTCCGACCGCGGTTTGTGCGGCAGTTACAATGCGATGATTGCCCGCGCGGCCATGAACAGAATCGAAGAACTGAAAGCTGCCGGAAAAGAAGTTCAGATCATTTGTCTGGGACAACGCGGTTACAATGCTTTGAAACGCCATTATGCGGCGTTGATTGTGCGGACGGCAGAATCGGCGGCCAATAAGGGCGTTTTTTATGATGAGGCAGAAGCGCTGGCGGCGGAAGTTGTATCAATGTTCATGCGCGGCGAGGTTGATGTCTGCGAAATTGTCTACAGCCATTTCCGTTCCGCAATGAGCCGTGACGTCGAGAGCCGGCAGGTTTTGCCGTTGAATCCGGGAATGCTGGTTGCGGAAATTCCGGCGGAAATGAGCGGAGATGCCTATTTTGAAAGCGAACCCGACAATGAATTGCTGCTTGAAAAACTGATGCCGTTGGTTTTTCGGGAAACGATTTTTGACATTATGATAAATTCTCAAGCCTCGGAGCAAGGCGCGCGAATGACTTCGATGGATAATGCAACCCGTAACGCCGGCGATATGATTTCGCGTCTGACCCTGCGTTACAACCGTCTGCGACAGACAGCAATTACAACCGAGCTGGTGGAAATCATCGCCGGTGCCGAAGCGATATGATCAGATTAAAGGAGTGGAGTGTTTTATGAACGATAAACAGGAACAACCGGGATACGTTTTTCAGGTAATGGGAGCCGTCGTCGACGTCAAGTTTGACGATCCCGACAATCTGCCGAACATCTATACCGCATTGGAATGCGACAATCAGGGCAAAAGACTGGTGTTGGAAGTGGAACAACAGCTGGGCGAAGGCGTGGTTCGGACCATTGCAATGGATTCGACCGACGGACTGACCCGCGGGTTGAAAGTTGTCAATACCCATAAGCCGATAGAAGTTCCGGTCGGTCCGGCGCTGTTGGGACGGATTATCAATGTGGTGGGCGAACCGATGGACGGCCGCGGCAAAATCGATGCCAAGGAATATTTTTCGATTCATCGGCCGGCGCCTTCGTTTACCGAACAGTCTACCGAGACCGAGATCCTGACGACCGGCATTAAGGTGATCGACTTGTTGGAACCCTATGCCAAAGGCGGCAAAATCGGTTTGTTCGGCGGTGCAGGGGTCGGCAAAACGGTTTTGATTATGGAATTGATTAACAACATTGCCAAAGGACACGGCGGTTATTCGGTCTTTGCCGGTGTCGGCGAACGAACCCGCGAAGGCAATGATCTGTATAACGAAATGATGGAATCGGGCGTTATTGACGTGAACGGTCCCAACTCCAAAACGGTGCTGGTATACGGTCAGATGAACGAGCCGCCGGGAGCACGTGCGCGGGTTGCCCTGAGCGGTTTGACCGAAGCCGAATATTTCCGTGACGTGGAACATCAGGACGTGTTGTTCTTTGTTGACAACATTTTCCGTTTTACGCAGGCCGGGTCCGAAATTTCGGCTTTGCTGGGACGTATTCCGTCGGCGGTAGGCTATCAGCCGACGTTGGGTACCGATATGGGGGCAATGCAGGAACGAATTACGTCAACCAAAAACGGTTCGATTACGTCGGTGCAAGCCGTCTACGTTCCCGCCGACGACCTGACCGATCCGGCGCCGGCAACCACCTTTGCCCATTTGGATGCCACCACGGTGCTCAGCCGCAGCATTTCCGAGTTGGGAATTTATCCGGCGGTGGATCCGCTCGATTCGACCAGTCGCGTTTTGTCGCCCTCGGTGGTTGGTGACGAACATTATCGGGTGGCGCGCGGCGTGCAGGAGATTTTGCAAAAATATAAATCGTTGCAGGATATTATTGCCATTTTGGGTATGGACGAATTGTCAGACGAAGATCGGCTGACGGTTTCGCGGGCAAGAAAGGTGCAGCGTTTTCTGTCGCAGCCGTTTTTCGTTGCGGAAGTGTTTACCGGTACCAAAGGCGAATTTGTTAAACTCGAGGATACGATCCGCGGGTTTAGGGAAATTTTGGAAGGAAAATATGACGATGTTCCCGAACAGGCCTTTTATATGGTCGGTACGATTGAACAGGCACTTGAAAAAGCCGAAAAAATGAAACGGAACGAAGCGTAGCAAAGGCTGATAAATGGCAGAAAAAGTAAAATTGATATTAGCCAGACCGGAACGTATTGCGAAAGAGGGCTATTATGCAGGCGTTATTATTCCGGCTTTTGCAGATTATCTGACCGTGATACCGGGAAGGGCGCCGAGTATGATATGGCTGCAACCGGGAATGGTGCAGTTGTTGAACGACAATA
This sequence comes from uncultured Alphaproteobacteria bacterium, assembly GCA_910577095.1. GTDB lineage: Bacteria > Pseudomonadota > Alphaproteobacteria > RF32 > CAG-239 > JAFUYI01. The sequence goes on along the minus strand of CAJTLY010000007.1, from coordinate 384 downwards.
TGGAAGTTGTTGAGAAATATTTTATCGGCAACGGGGTGGCCGAAATTGCCGGAGACGTTTGCACCATATCTGCCGAAAAAGTAATTGCCAAAGCAGACATCAACTTGTCCGAAGCCTGTGAGAGGCTGGAGGCGGCAACGGAAGAAGCGGATAAAGCCTTTTATCAGGTTATTTATGATGAGTTGACGGGGTTTCCGGATAAACGGTAATGTTGCCTTATTGGTCAAAAAATAAAAGAACACCCCCGATTTTTGGGGGTGTTCTTTTATTTGCGTTTCGGCCGTTTTACCAGCTGTAGCTGAGACCCAAACCAAAGGTCGACGCCTTGTAGTCGTCGCCGAAGGTATGGTTCGCCCAGCCATAGGCCGACAGTTGTTCGGTGAA
>CAJTLY010000006.1 GCA_910577095.1 uncultured Alphaproteobacteria bacterium | reverse complement strand
TTGCTGAAGAACAGTTTAACAGCGTTTTCGCACGAAATCCGTTCGCAGGCCGAGCCGTCACGATTCGGCTGCCAGCCCTGCGCGCATTGCGTGATTTTGAAACGACCCTTCCGCGGGCAGTCACAAGTTGTCCACTTGGTGGCATGAACGTCGTTCGGACGACCGCCCCGTTCGCCTTCCGCAGGAAACGCCGCACACGAGCAGCATTCTTTGAAGAAGTAAACGCCGCCCTGAACACAGGCCTTGCCTTTGCCCCCGAATTCGCAATCGACCGATTCCCACATATACGGCGGGTTGCTGCACTTGCACGAATCCCAGTAGGAATTGCCCTGGCTGTCTACGCACGGATCGCCGTTAACGTCGGCGTTGGCGGTTTCCTGACAATCCTGTTTCGAATACGGATACAAGCCGCGTTCGCACAAGCAGGCCGAATAATAAAGGGTTTTTACGGTGTCGGTCGGACCCGGATCGATCTGCGTACAAGCCGTTCCGCCAGGATTGCTGAACTTAAAGCTGCTGTGACACTGGCTTTCGGTATACGGATACTTGGCCGGATCACATACGCATCTGTACTTTTTGCCGCATTTTCCGGCCGGCATATGCGGATAGACGCAGGCGTCGTAAGTATATTCCTTGCCGCAGCACATGACATAGTCGCTGTTATACGGACAAAAACCGGTCACATGTTTGGCCGGGTTCGCATCACAGTCGGCTTTGAGGATATAGCCTTCTTGTTTACAGAGGTCGCCGTCTGCCGCCGGATCGACATACTCGCCGAAGTCGGCGCCGCCGGCACAGTCGGGATCGCCGACGAAACAGACCTTGGCCGCAACGTTGCCGGCACTCCAAAGGCAGCCGCAGGCCAACAGCATGCACACCGCCCAAATTTTACCCGATATTTTCATTACCCTTCCCCTTTATTACCTTGGTTGTTTGAGGTGATTGAAAATATTGTACGTTAAAATAAGAGGATTTTTTTCTTCGCTGAGGCTTGATTTTTGGTCTTGATTTCTGCTGCAAAATAACGTACCTTTTTTTGCAACACCGCCAAAGGATAAAAAGTGCAATAAAATCAATTTGTTATATGCAAAAATCAAAGCCAAAAAATCCGTCCGCTGCGAAGAAGTCGTATCTGTCGGCAATCGGCAGGACGCGGGAGAGACAAAGCGGAACGGGCGCCGGACGGTGTTGTCGGATTGCATAAAAAAACACCCTTCGGCAAGAAGGGTGTTTTGATGCATCAGTTATTTATTCGCAGGCATACAGTCCTTCGCAGGAGCGACGGCTGGGCTTTTTGCCGCGACTCAAACAAAACGACTTGGAGTGAGAATATTCTTTGTCGCAGCAGGCTTTGTAATAACGTCCGTCATAAGGACAACGTTTAACCGGATATTCGTCTTCGCTGCAGGAGGTTTTGTTGTAACCGGCGGATTGGCAGTCACGTTTGCCTTTGGATTTGGCATAGGCTGACGGCAGTTTTCCCTGAACGGTATTTTGCGGCACATCGGTAATGAACCGAACCCCTGCCTGAGCGGAAAATGCGGCGAAGATAAAAGCGACGGCCAGCAAAAATGTCCAAAATCTGCGCATTTTAAATTTTCTCCTTCAATTCTGATGCTTTTATTATAGCTCATAAATAAAATCTTTGCAACATGTAAAAAAACTTGACTTATGGACAAAAAACAAATTATAAAGAAGACATAATCTATTATTTTTTTATTATGGAAAAATCGCTTAACGGGCAGATTGCAGTGACCGGATATCACAGTCTGCAAGAATTCAAACAACAGATAAAGGAAGGAAAGCTCAAAACCAAAGCTCAGTTTCAGCTGCTGTCTTTGCGTGATACGACAAAATTTGAGTATTACGTTAAAAGATACCCGCTGGATTTTGCGGTTGAGCGAAAACTGATCGAAGGAAACCGCAAGGATCTCTTCTGTATTTATTTCCGCCTTCATCGTTGTCGTGCCGCCAACGAATCGCTTTTGATTCACTATCCCAAGGCTTTGTCAATTTATGCCAAATTCCATTCGCTGCCGGAAGCCGCGCAAATGGAAATGGTGCAACAAAAGAAATTGCAAACCGCGGTCAAGTACATCAAAAGACGGCGTTTGTGTGACAAAGCCCTGGCTTTCTTCCGCGACCATGCCGACAAACCGCTGATTGTCTTTTACGACCGGCTGTACGGCGCGTCTGCGATGGCAGAAGCCTAGAATTTGAGGAAGGGACAATTGTCTGCTTCCGTTGTTTTTACACCCCCGGCTTGCCGGGGGTTTTTTGTTGCCGTCTATTGCAAAGGGGTGCGGTAGAGAATAAAGGAGATGACCTTATGAATGGCCTGCCGGGTTTCTTCGCTCTGATTTGCCAGAAAGGTTTCAAGCTCCCGGATGCCGCGGATCGGTTCGTCGATGTCATCGGACTCGCGGGATATGTTTGATTGTTGCGGCAGAATTTTATTTAAAAGATGATTGATCATAGCAGCCCTCGTTGTGAAAAAGTGAAAACCAAAAACCAAGGGCGGGAAATAAGGCGGCCGGGGAGTTCGCGTTACCATAACTCGTGAAATGGCATCCTTCAGGCAAGCCCGAAGGGCTCCCCGGCCGATAGTCGAAGACCGGGGATATAATCTCAGTTATTGTTCAAAGAGTCAATAGCCGAGTCACAGCATTTACATCGACATGCTGCACGAGTTTAAATTCAGATGAACGCGAATTCATCCGGACTATCTCTAGCCCTTAGGATACCTGCTGCAACAGGTATTGCGTCAGAATAATATGAAAATGTCAAATTTGTTCAATTAACCCAATTCGGTTTAATCCTAAATCAGATTTAATTAAATGTCTAGTGTATTTTTTAGGAAAAATTTTATGACCCAGTCTCTCTATACCGCCGAGTACATTCATTTCCGTAAGTTGCTGCGCCGGGCGCGCGAAGACGCCGGTTTGACGCAGACCGAACTTGCCCGCAGATTAAACAAACCCCAATCCTATGTTTATAAAAACGAAAGCGGCGAAAGACGCGTTGATATTACCGAATATCTGGACATCATGCAGGCCTTGAACAAACATCCCGGTGAAATTATGAACGCGTTATGGAAAATGTATAAATAGAAATCTATTATTAGTTGATAAATTTCTCAATGTGTTTTATTGTAAATTCATGAATAAAAGCGATGCCAAAATGATCAGTGACAAAGTTATTTCTGTCTTAATTGAAAAGCAGAAATCTGCCAACATGACCAATTATCAAATTGCCAAAAAAACCGGTTTGGGCGAAAGTACGCTGTCGTATATTAAAGATTTTAAGCAAACCCCGCAATTAATGACTTTAATTTTGATTGCGGATGCGATCGGTGCTTCGTTGGCAGAAATCTTCAAGCAAATTGAAGAGGATCGAAGACGGGGTTTGTAATTAAAATATGAATAAACGGCAGGCAAAAAGTATAACCAATAAAATCGTGCTCAAACTACGGGAAGCACGCGGCGATCTTAGTCAATACAAGTTGGCTAAGGGTGCCGGTATGAGTGAAAGCTCCATCTCCAAGATTGAGTGTTTGAAACAAAATCCTTCTTTTATGACTTTAGCTATCATAGCCGACTATCTGGGATGTTATTTTCCGGATATCGTGGCACAAAGCTATCCGGAGAGAAAAGATTCTCAGGCGATGGAACTGTTGGGGCGTTCGCCGCTTTTTGACGTCACGATTGAGAATTTGCAAAGACTGAGTGAAGATGATCTGAGAATCGCGCATGATCTCATCTTAACACTTGTCAACAGAAAGAAGTAGAATCAACTTCAATGATGATCCGTTTGTCGGCAGCGACCGAGTTTGATTTGCCGCAAGCGTTGTACCAACATTATCCTTATCCGAAATCGGCGTTGGTCGAGAATGAGTTGTTAGGTAAAGATCCTCTTTTTTACGCTGCCCTTCACAAACTTAAAAAGCTTTCTCCCCGGCAACTGAAACTGGCTTATAAAATCCTTGCCGATATTGCGGAAGAATGATACTGTTATTGTATAGAAAAAAGATAGGAAGGCCGCTGATGACTGGCGGGCGGTTGATCTCCGTCAATACAATCAATTAAAAACCCCGGATTTTCCGGGGTTTTTTGACTGTCACCGGGTCGGCCTTATTTTTTGATATAATTCAAAGCCGTTTCGGTAAAGCCCTTGATGATTTCGGCGCTTTGTTTCAGCTTGGCGTGTTCTTCTTCGCTGAAAGTTGGATAAAGTTTGTTATGGATGCCGCGGCGGCCGACCACGCAGGGCATTGCCATGCAGATGTCGTTGATGCCTTCGATGTCGTGATGAAAGGCCGAGACGTTCAACACCGCGTATTCGTTGCTGTCAATCGCCTGACAAATGCGGCACAGGGCGCCGGCAATGCCGAAGGTGGTGGAACCTTTGCCGTCAATGATCTTGTAGGCGGCATTGCGGACGTTGTCGTCAATATCGTTTTTGATTTCTTCGGTCAACGGTTTGCCGATTTCGTGCGAGAGCTGTTCAATCTGAACCGTGCCGGCCACGGCATTGGACCAGATCAAAACTTCGCTGTCGCCGTGTTCGCCCAACACGTTGGCATGAAGCGACTTCGGCGAGACGCCGAGATGATAGCCGAGCAGGGTGCGAAAACGGGCGGTGTCGAGCACGGTGCCGCTGCCGAAGATCCGGTTTTCGGGAAAGCCCGACAGTTTGAGAGCGACCGAAGTCATGACGTCCATCGGGTTGGAAGCAATGATGATAATGGCGTCGGAGGCATGTTCGGCCAGCTGCGGGATGATGTTTTCGAAAATCCGGACATTGGTAGCCAGCAGGTCGTTGCGGGTTTCGCCGGGTTTTTGGTTGGCGCCGGCGGTAATGATGACAACGTCGGCGTTGCCGAGGTCGCTGTAAGTTCCGGCCTGAATTTTGTTGGCATACGCAAACGGGGTGGCGTGCGCGATGTCTTCGGCTTCGGCTTCGGCTCTTTTGGTGTTCTGGTCAATCAGAACCACTTTGCGGGCAACCCCGCGCATCAGCAGCGCAAACGCTGCGGTGCTGCCGACGCCGCCGGCACCGATAATTCCTATTTTTAGCATTGTTTTCTCCTCAGTATTATTGTTTAGTATGACTTTTACGAATATGTAAGCAGCCGTCGCGGCAAAAGCAAGCGGACGCCGCAAAAAATCTTCCGTGCTTCAACGGAAGGAGGACGGCGGGGGGTACGACTTATTCTTCGATCAGCGTTTCTTCGTCGCCGGAAGTGATTTCCGGGTGTTCTTCTTCAAATTCGGCCGACGGCTCCGCCGTGTCGGCGGTTTCGGCAGAAACATCTTCTTTGACGGACAAAATTTCTTCCGCAGCGGTTTTGGCTGCGGTTTCGGCTTCTTTTTGCCGGTAGAGGCGGATTGTGACCAGAACGGCGACAACCAGCAAAACGGTGAAAAACAGTTTTTGCATCGGCGTGTTTTCCCTTCTCAGAAATTTTTACCTGATAAATAGTTAAATATGCGGAGCGCGGTTGTCAAGGTTATAACGGTTTTATGCACTTTTAATTCGGGCGGCAATCCTATAAAAATCAGGTGTTTTGAGCCACAAACTCATAATTTTGCGAAGAAAATGTGAAATAATGCTTGTCAATTGATATAAAATTGTGCTAACAAAGCAGCACGGGTGATAAAAATGTTGTACCCAATAACTTTGTTGTTTTAATATTTTTTGAGGTTTATCAAATGACTGATACAGCTAATCGCGTTAAGAAGATTGTTGCAGAACATCTTGGCGTGGAAGAATCAAAAGTAACTGATACTGCTAGTTTTATCGACGATCTGGGCGCAGACAGCCTGGATACGGTTGAACTGGTTATGGCTTTCGAAGAAGAATTCGGTTGTGAAATTCCGGACGAAGCTGCCGAAAAAATCCTGACCGTTAAGGATGCTATTGATTATCTGAATAAAAACGCTTAAGTCTTTTAAGTTGTAGATGACTAAACTCGCTTGACATAAAGCGAGTTTTTTCATATAAAAAATACTCAACAACTAAATGTTAATTTATTAAGGAAATCTGATGAGAAGAGTAGTGGTAACCGGTATGGGGATGCTTTCTCCGTTTGGCAGAGGCGTCGATTTTAACTGGGAAAATATTATTGCCGGAAAATCGGCAATCAGAAGAATTGACGACGAGGTGGAACTTTATGACGTTCCGGTAAAAATTGCCGGAAAAGTGCCGGTCGGGAAAGAAGCTCACCAGTTTGATCCCGATACGGTGATGGAACCCAAAGAACAGCGCCGGGTAGACAAGTTCATCTTGTTCGGTATGGCTGCCGGAATCGATGCGATGGAAGACAGCGGCTGGAAAGCGGCAAACGAAGAAGAACAGTTCCGCGCCGGAATTATGATGGGCTCGGGAATCGGCGGTCTGCAAACCATTTATGACAATTCGGTCATCATCAGCGAAAACAAAAGTACTCACCGGGTATCGCCGTTCTTCATTCCTTCCTGCCTGATCAACATGATCTCGGGCAACCTGTCGATCCGTTTCGGTCTGAAAGGTCCGAACCATGCCTGTGTAACCGCTTGTTCGACCGGTACCCATGCGATCGGTGACGCGGCGGCGATGATTGCCCGCGGCGATGCCGATCTGATGCTGGCCGGCGGTGCCGAATCTGCCGTCAATATTCTCGGTCTGGCCGGTTTTTCGCGGATGAAAGCGGTGACGGCCGATTTTAACGATTGTCCGGAAAAAGCTTCGCGTCCGTGGGACAAAGGCCGCAGCGGTTTCGTGATGGGCGAGGGTGCCGGTGCGCTGGTGCTGGAAGAATATGAACATGCCAAAGCCCGCGGCGCCAAAATTTATGCCGAAGTGGTCGGCTACGGAATGAGCGGCGACGCTTACCATATTACCGCGCCTTCGGGTGACGGCGCTTACCGGGCGATGAAGATGGCGGCCGGTCATGCGGCGGAACACGGGGTGGAACTGAAGGACATCGGTTATATCAACGCTCACGGCACTTCAACGCCGGCCGGCGACGTCGGCGAAGCTTTGGCGGTACAGCGTTTGTTCGGCGAACATATGGCGACGGTTTCGATGTCTTCCACCAAGTCGGCGATCGGGCATTTGCTGGGCGCTGCCGGTGCTGTTGAAGCCGTTTTGACCATCAAGGCGCTGGAACAGCAAACCTGTCCGCCGACGCTTAATTTGGAAGATCCGGCGGATGAAGTGGCCGGGTTTGATCTGGTGCCGCTGAAAGCCAAAAAGAAAGAAATCAAGGCTGCGATGTCCAACTCTTTCGGTTTTGGCGGAACCAACTCTTCAATCGTGTTTAAGAAAATCGATTAGAAAAATGGCGTGGCTGAAGGGACTGTTGTTGGCGGCAATCGTTTTTGCGGCGGGTATGGCAATTTATTTTTATCATCAGTTTAATTTGCCGAACAACTGCCGTGAAGAAACAATGATTATGATTGACAAAGGCGCAGGTTCCCGTCAGGTGGCAAAAAAACTGACGGAAGCGGGGGTGATTTCACACCCGCTTTTGTTTCGCCTGAGTGCGCGTTTGAGCGGGCTCGACAAGCATCTGAAAGCCGGGGAATATGTTTTTCTGCCGGGAATTTCGATGCGTGAGGTTTTGGATGTGATCAGCCGGGGTGAAGTTCATTACCGGCAGATCACGCTGCCCGAAGGACTGACTGCGGCACAGATGCTGCGGCTGATTGCGGCCGAACCGGCTCTGGAAGGCGAAGTTACGCTTGAAGTCGCGGAAGGGGAATTGTTGCCCGAGACCTACAGTTATGTACGCGGAGACAGCCGGGACAGCATTGTGCGCCGGGCCCGTGCGGCGATGCAACGGGTTTTGGAAGACGCGTGGGCGCAAAAATCTCGCCCCGAAATGATCAAGGACCGGCATCAGCTGCTGATTTTGGCTTCGATTGTCGAAAAGGAAACCGGACTGACGAGCGAGCGCGCCGACGTTGCCGCCGTTTTTGTCAACCGGTTGCGGCGCGGGATGAAACTGCAGACCGATCCGACGGTCATTTATGCCCTTACCGAAGGGAAGACAGAACTCGGACGCCCTTTGTACAAAAAAGACCTGACGGTTGACAGTCCGTACAACACTTACAAATATTACGGTTTGCCGCCGGGTCCGATTTGTAATCCGGGGCGTGAGGCGATTTGGGCGGTTGTCAAGCCCAGCGATGCCGATTATCTTTATTTTGTCGCTTCGGGAAAGGGCGGCCATCGTTTTTCCCGCAGTCTTAACGAGCATAACCGCAATGTCGGTTTGTATAAAAAAGCACTGAACGGAATACGCGATTAATTTCAACTCAACTTCAAAATGATGAGGCAAAATAACGTCCGGCTTTTTGGGTGCGGAAACAAGTTGCCGCATTGAAAAGCACCGTTAAACGGTGCTTTTTTGATGCAGGTTCACGATTAATCTTCGGAGAAACAGTTGTCTTCAGTTGACATTTAGACAAAAAAGTGATAATAATAAAATTCATAAAATAGAGATATGGTAATTATTTAATAATTTCGGTTTGCCGGATTTTCCCGCAAACCCTATAAAAACAAAATTTAATATGAGAAAAGTTGGATTCTTTATTGCGGCGTTTGTCGTATTCGCCGTCGTGTACGTGTGTGTGAACAGGAGTTTTGATTCTGCAGAAGGCAATTCTGCCGAAACCGGCCCCTCGTCACAGATGTTGGTGATTAACGATGAATATACCGTTCCGTGGTCCGAAGTGGTTATCTTTCGCGAAGGAGGGCTGCTCGGTATCAAAAATGCCCGTAACGGCGTTCTTCTGGCGCCTGCCTACAGTAAAGTGCTGCGGGTGGCAGAATGCGGCGGTGACGGTGACTTCTATCTGTTCGGAACGCCGGACGGCCGGTATGATACCAAACTGGTTGTCGATCGTTCTTATCTGGTGGTCGGACAGGAAGACTCCTGCGGTTTGTATACCAAACAGGGGGAAGAACTGCTGCCGAGGCGGTATACGTGCATCCGTTGGGCGGACGGTCCGGCGGCTTATGAAGTATTTGACGCCGAGACGGACACTTTGTCGTTTTGGAAAGACGGTCATTTCATTCTCCGCAAGCCTAACAGCGATTATTGGGGAGCCGATTTGCAGAAAAAACGTCATGTTTTCGCTTCCGATAAGGGGAAAAAGTGGGAGTTCTATGATTTTGCCGGCGGTGACTGTCAGCAATTGTTCCTGAAGGATGCTCCCTGTGGTTATTATATCCCCCAGTATCTGGAACCGGGACGATTTCTGCTCCCTGATGAAGGTGACAGTCGGGTGATCAACGGAAAAGGACGACAGCTGTTTTCTCTCGACAAGTTTATCGAGGTCTGCGGTAACTTTTTGTTGGTGGCTTCCGATGATGAAGGAGAGGAGTTTTATGACGTTTTGTTCAACAACGGCAAAAGGCTGGTTGCAAAAGCAGACATGGCCTATGCGGTCGTTACGTCGTCCGTTCCTCATTTGCCCACCGGCGAAATCGTCGTTGAAAAGGACCATGTTTTCAGGTTTTACGACGTTTACGGAAAGTTTGTCAAAGAAGTTCCCGGCGTACGTCCGGTATGGCTGCTTTGGCAAGGTGAAGCGTCGAAAGGCGATGACATTTTGGTTTATGCCGAAACGGATTGAGACCAAACCCGCCGTGACACTTGAAGTAAAAAAAACGATATCCTTGACGGATATCGTTTTTTTTATGTTTGCCGACAAGGACCGGCGTGCGGCTGCGGTTTATTCTGCCTGACCGGCGGTGGTCAAAAGCATCGGAAAGAGAGCTTGTTTGGGATCCATTCCCTTAGTCATAACGACGTTGAATACCGGGTACATCCGCTCGCATTCCTTTACCGCAATATTGATAATGTTGGAAATTTGGGCCGAAAAATCATTGTTGTCGGGATTGTAAAAAAGGGCATAGCGGAACACCGGCATTTTCTGTTCGGTCCAGTAAGAAAAATGGCCGACCCAGAGATCGTCGTTGATCAATGCCAGCAATTCGAAAATCTTGTTATGATCTTTTTGCTGGTCTTCGATATTGATCAGGCACGAAAGATGAAGACAATGCATTGACTCTTCCCAGGAAAAAAACAGCAGCATTTCGTTCCAGCGCCCCTGAATTTCGACCACCACTTCGTTGGGGCTGCGTCGTTCCAGCTCGTATGATTCACGATGTAGGATATGCTCCACCATGTCGATCGGGTTGCTGGTCGTCCGTTTGTATTCAGCCGGATTCATTGTCGTTTACTCCACTACAAAATGCGAAATTTTCCGATTTCGCTCATTTGTAATAATTAACATTATCGAGTCGCAAAAGACAATCGATGTAAAAAAGTTTTCCACCTCATTTATTTATTTCACTTTTTGAAGATAAAAATATCGTTGAAAAACATACGATTATGTTTTTGGCAGATAAAAAGTTTTTTTTAGGTGTGGATATATTGAATAAAATTAATATACTCTTTACCAAGTCGTCCGGATGATGGCGGCGTTTTTGAAGCTGCGGGGGCCGAAAAACAAAACCGGCAGAACTGCGGCGGCAATCAAAAGCGCTCGGAAAGCGGCAACAGATTAACAAGGAACAGGTGTATTTTATGACAGGATTGGAATTTCCTCACATTTCCCCGATCATGTTCAGCATCGGCGGCTTGCCGGTGCGATGGTATTCAATGGCTTATCTGGCGGGAATTGTGGCCGCCTGGTTGTGGTTGCTGCGCGATGTCAGAAAATATCGGCTGAATTTTAATAAGGCTGCGGTGGAAGACGTCGTTTTTTATGTAACGCTCGGCATTATTATCGGCGGCCGGGTCGGGTATGCCCTGTTCTACGGCGGCGAGACGTTTTGGAAACAGCCGTGGCATATTTTGGAAATCTGGCAGGGCGGCATGTCTTTTCACGGCGGTGCTGTCGGCGCGGTGGCCGGTTTGTGGTATGCGGCCCGCAAACATCGGCTTGACTTTTGGCAGTTGACGGATTTGGCGGCCCTGTATGCGCCGATCGGCATTTTTCTCGGACGGCTGGCCAACTTTGTCAATGACGAGCTGTGGGGGCGGGTAAGCGACGTTCCGTGGGCGGTGCGTTTTCCGAGCGGCGGTTATCTGCCGCGGCATCCTTCGCAATTATACGAAGCGTTTTGCGAAGGCCTGCTGATGCTGATTGTTCTCAATTTGCTGTGGCGTCTGGTTCCGATTATCCGTATGCGGAAAGGAACCGTCTCGGCGTTGTTTGTCATTCTGTATGCCTGTTTCAGGATTACGCTGGAAAACTTCCGCCAGCCGGATGCGCAGTTAGGATTTTATTTTGGTTTTGCAACCATGGGACAGCTTCTTTCGCTGCCGTTGTTGTTGTTCGGTTTTTATTTGCTATACCGCCGCTTTAGGCCTGAGAAGTGATATTCTGGGTAAACTTATAAGTTTTTTGCAAAATTTTGCGGGCACGCATAAAGACCTCGAATACGTTGGCATCACTGCGTTTTTTATCGGCAACGCTGCATGAGACGGTCAGCTTCAGGCTTTTTTTGCGACCGCTTAACAAAAATTCGGAGGCGGCAACGGTGCGGCGGATATTGTCGACACGGGCAAACGAAGTGCCTTTTTCGGCAGCCGGAAAGATAACGATAAATTCGTCGGTGCCGCAGCGGTAAATCTGGGTTTCAGGTTCCAGTTCGCGGATTTTTTTGGCGACCATGACCACAATCTCGTCAATGCCCGATTTCTTGAATATCTGGGCCAGGTGTTTATAGTCGTCAATGCAGACGATACCAAGCCCGTATTTGAGCGGCAGTGAAGCCGAAGCCCTGATGAAGGAGTTGCCGTTGTCGAGCCCGGTGACGGTGTCTTTGCGGGCAGCGTAACGGATTGAATGAACAATGCCGCAAAAAACAGTGACGGCGGCGGCGAAAAAGAACAAAACCAGCGGTGTCGGACGGTCGGAAAGATAAAAGCCGAGCATCACGTCGGCGGTGGCAAAAAAGAGAGCGGTGGTCAGAATGTCGTCACGAATTGACGAATGGATCAGCATAATCAAAAAGACCGAAACGAACATCGCCAGTCCGAAGGTCTGAAGGCCGCAACCGTTGCATACGAAACGACTGAAATCAATTCCGATCTGATAGCGGCTGAGTTGTTCGCCGAGGGCCAGCGCCGCAAAAACGATAAGCGTAAAGTTCACCGTATCTTGCGAAAACAACGGTCGGTTAGGCAAAAAGTAGAAAAACATCAGGCTGACGGCAGTGAGAAAACTAAGGTTAAAATAGTCGACGCTGAGGTTATAGATAATGCCGTGGGCATATTTGAGATAGTTGATCAGCATATAGGCGATCATTAATACCAAAAGGAAGAACAACGGCCGGTTGAGATTGAAAAAAGTCAGGATACCGATTGAGGCAAAACATATCATAAAAAAACCGAGATGCAGGAAGTGCAGCACTTTGGGATTAAACGGCGCGGCGGTAAGAAAAACGCTGAGTGCGGCATACAAAACAAGCGCCGGTATCAGCGAATTTCGCATCAACGGCACGATTTGTTTTAAATATCCGGTAAATTTCTTCCACACCTCTGTTTCTCCCTGACGATATTATAGTCGCGAGAAGTTTAAATTTTGTTTACGCATTTTAAAATCGAACTGTCGCCGTAAGAATAGAAACGATAGCGTTGTTCAATGGCATGGCGATAGGCGCGCTTCATCCTTTCGGTACCGGCAACGGCGCAAATCAACATAAACAAAGTGGATTTCGGAAGATGAAAGTTGGTAATGATCATGTCAATAATCCGAAATTTGTAACCCGGGGTGATGAAAATGCCGGTATCGCCGGCAAACGGATGCAGAATTCCCCGTTCGTCGGCTGCCGTCTCCAACAGGCGCAGCGAAGTGGTGCCGACGGCGATAATACGACGTCCTTCGGCTTTGGCGCGATTGATTTTTTCGCACGCTTCGGCAGAAATTTCACAATACTCGGAATGCATTTTGTGATCTTTGGTATCTTCGGTTTTGACCGGCAGAAAAGTTCCGGCGCCGACATGGAGAGTGACAAAAACTTTCTCTATTCCTTTTTGTTCCAGCGCCCGAAAGATCCGGTCGGTGAAATGCAGCCCGGCTGTCGGTGCGGCAACTGCCCCTTCAAAGCGGGCATAGATGGTTTGATAATTCTCTTTATCGTTATATTTGTCCCAAATGCCGCCCTGAGAAGGCTTGTCGCGTTTGATGTAAGGCGGCAGCGGCATCAGGCCGTATTTTTGCAGGTTGAAAGCGAGTGCTTCCGGTGCGCAGTCAAAGCTGATCAGGACGCCGTCGTCTTCTTTTTTTTCAATGACGCCGGCGGTAAACTCGCTGTCTTCGGGGCAGACGTCGTCGGTATAAAAACGGATCGAATCGCCGGGATGCAGACGTTTGGCATTTTTAACGAACGACCACCAGCGGATGCCGTCAACCGGGCGATAGAGGGTTACTTCAACCCGGGCTTCGCCGCGGGCGCCGTACAAACGTGCCGGAATAACTTTGGTGTCGTTGAAAACCAACACGTCTCCGGGTTGTAAAACATCCGGCAAATCGTAAAAACGGCGGTCGCTGATTTTGCCTTCTTCGCTCAGGTCGAGCAGGCGCGAACTGTCGCGCGGATCGGCCGGGCGGTCGGCAATCAGGCTGCGGTCGAGTTCAAAGTCAAAAATATCTACTTGCATGGCGGTGGTCCTTTTTTTTGAGGCTGTTATATTACAGGAAACGATTATTTGCAAGCGATTAGGGTAAAGAAAATTTTAATGACGGAAGTTTGTTTGCAATATTGCCGCTGCGGTTGACAAAAAATGCAAAAGGAATATGATGCGGCTTATCGAATTTAACTAAAAACAAAAGGAAAAAGATGAGCAATATTGTGACTATGATACCGGTACGGATGGCTTCTACCCGTCTGCCGAACAAACCGTTGCTGGACATTAACGGCAAAAGCTTGTTGCAGCGGGTTTTCGAGAATGTTAAGAAAACGGTGCCGGGCGACGTGTATGTGGCTGCCGGCGATCAGGTGATCGTTGACGCCTGTGCCGAGTTCGGCGCCAAGGCAATTTTGACCGATCCGAACCTGCCGTCGGGAACCGACCGGATAGCTGCCGCTTTGAAAGAGATCGATCCGGAAGGAAAATATGACATCGTGGTTAATTTTCAGGGAGATGCGGTTAACGTCAATCCGGAAATTAACAATCAGCTGATTGAAATCGTTGAACGCACCGGCTGCGATATTGCTACCGTCGGCATGATCTTTGACAAGCCCGAGGATATCGAACAGCCGAGCAACGTCAAAATCGTGATGGGATTGCGCGAAGGCGAGGACGAAGCCCGTTGTTTATATTTTACCCGGGCGGCGGCACCGTTTGTTCGCAATCCGGAAACCTGCAAAAATCAGGATTTCTACCATCATATCGGTATTTATGTTTATCGTGCGGATTCTTTGAAAAAAATTGTCGAATTGCCGGTCGGTGTGCTGGAAGACCGCGAAAGACTGGAACAGTTGCGCGCGCTGGAAAACGGAATGTATATCCGGGCCAAACTGGTCAACAATCTGACGCTCAACAATAAGGCGCCGGCCGATATTGATACGCCCGAAGATCTGGAAGAAGCTCGCAAATGGATTAAATAGCGGTCAAGAAGGATCTGCTTTCAGTGTCCTGATTATCAGGACACTGTTTTTTTAGGAGAAACAAAATGGCGAGAAACAGTCTTATCGTGTTGGCGGTGTTATATGCCGCATTTGTCAGTCTGGGACTGCCCGATCAGGCGTTTGGGGTGGCATGGCCGTTTATGCGCCAGAGCTTTGACTTGCCGCTGGACCGTGCGGGCATCGTGGTTTCTCTCGGCAGTATTATCGGCGGTGCGGCCGGTTTTGCTAGTGGTTGGTTTATCCGTCGTTGGCCCACCTCGCAGATTTTGATTGCCAGCGCTCTGTTGACGGCGTCGGCAATGCTGGGATACGGTCTGGCCCCCGGCTTTGCCGCCGTTATCGCCGCGACCGTCGTTTCGGGCAGCGGTGCCGGAACGATTGATGCGGCGCTGAACAATTATGTAGCGGAAAATTATTCGTCACGTCATCTGATCTGGCTGCACGGTTTTTACGGCATCGGTGCCGCGGCAGGACCGGCGATTATGAGCATGGCGGTGGCACATGGGGAAAACTGGCGCGCCGGTTATATCGCCATTGCCTTGATTCAGTTTATGTTGGCGGTGGTTTTTATGTTGACGGCCGGCGTGTGGAAAAAAAGCGAAAATGCGTCGCACGGACATTTTGCAACCGATCGGAATTACCGTCTGTGGTCGCCCGCTCCCCTGATGGTGATGGGGGTTTTTATGATTGAATCGACAATTTGCAGTTGTATCGGCGTTTGGTTTTACAGTCTGTTGGTGGAAGAACGCCGCATCAGTCCCGGCGTTGCGGGGATGATGTCGGTTTTGTATTGGAGTTCAATGACGGCCGGCCGGTTTGCTCTCGGCTTTTGGGCGCCGCGGCTTTCCAACCGGACCATTCTTCGTTGTTCCCTCACCGGTTTGCCGTTGGGATTGCTTTTGTTGTTTGCCGATAACATTTATCTGACCGCTGCGGGGCTTTTGATTGCCGGTGTTTCGTTGTCGGGACTTTATCCGACTTTGATGCACGAAACGCCGCGGCGTTTCGGCAGCGAATTTGCCAAAGTTATGACCGGTTATCAGGCCGGTGCTTCAATGGCCGGGGCAGCGGTGTTGTTTCCGTTGATCGGTGTTTGGCTGGATGCCGCCGGATTGAATTTGCTGCCGTGGATATTGTCGGCGCTGGCTTTAACTGCTTATTTGTTTACGGCCAAAGTTTATAAAATATGAGGGGATAAAAATGTATGGCGACATTGTTATTTTAAGCGGTGCCGGAATTTCGGCCGAATCGGGAATTCCGACTTTTCGCGACAGCGACGGCTTGTGGAATAACCACCGGATTGAAGACGTGGCGACAATTGAAGCCTATGAGCGCCATCCGGAACAGGTTCATGATTTTTACAACGGCTTAAAAATTGATTTGCAGAAGGCGCTGCCCAATCCGGCGCATCTGGCAATTACCGAATTGCAGAACGGTTATCGGAACGGCACTGTCAGCGTGGTGACGCAAAACGTCGATTTGTTGCATGAGAAAGCCGGCAACCGCAATATTTATCATATTCACGGGCAAATTGACCAGGCGGTGTGCATGAACTGCGGCCGGATAACGGATGCCCGCGGCGAGGTGACGACCGAAACCCTATGTGCCGGTTGCGGTATGGCGGCGACGCTGAAGCCGAATATCGTTTTTTTCGGCGAGAATCTGCTGCGGATGATCGAAGTGGACGCCTTGTTGGACAAATGCCGGTTGCTAATTGCCGTCGGAACTTCGGGGGCGGTGTATCCTGCCAACACTTTTGCCCGCATTGCCCGTTATCATGGCGCCGATACGATAGAATTTAACCTGCATGCCACAGTCAACAGTTACGATTTTGATCGCCATGTGATCGGTCGGGCCGGCGAAACTTTTCCGCGGTTTGTTAAGGAACTGTCGGCGGAAAAATAAACTCAGGCTTTTTTGATTTTGGCATTGCGTTCCCAAAAAACGCCGTCGGTATAGCCCTGGATCTGCGGCATGCTTTCGGCGAGTTCGAGCCGTTTTTCGGCCCAAACGCAATAGTTGGGGTTTTGTTCAATGCCGACGAAGCGTCGTCCCAGTTTTTTTGCGGTGACCGAAGTAGTTCCGGAACCGAGAAAGGGGTCAAAAACAATGTCTCCGGGGTTGGAACTGGCCAAAATCAGCTTGGCAAGCAGTTTTTCCGGTTTTTGGGTCGGGTGGGCCGTATTTTCCGGCATTGACCAGTAGGGGATCGAGATGTCGTCCCAAAAGTTGGAGGGGCAGGTATTGCGGAACTTGCCGCTTTCGGTTGCTTCCCAGTCGCGGGGACAGCCGTCGCTCCGGTACGGGGCAATCACTCTTTTGCGGATTTTGACCGCTTCGAGATTAAAGGTATATTGGTCGCTCAGAGTGGCAAACCAAATGTCTTCCATGCCGTTTTTCCAGTTGTGCATGGCACCGCGGCCCTTTTCGCGCTGCCAGGTGATGCGGTTGCGAATTTGAAAATGTTTTTTAAGTACCGTGCCGATGATCAGGCTGGATTTCCAGTCACAACAGACGTACACCGAAGCGGTCGGCTTGAGCAGCGGTTTCAATTTGGCAATCCAGCTTTCGGTATAGGTTTCGTATTCCGAATCGTCGGTTTCGGCAAATTTATTGCCGTGATAATCTTTGGTGAGGTTGTAAGGCGGGTCGACGACGGCCAGATCGGCGAAAGCCGGCGGCAGCAATTCCATCACTTTCAGCGAATCGCCGTTAATCGTGCGATTGACGATTTGTTCCGCCGGTCGGCGGGCGGTAAGGGCAAGGCAACGCTCCAGATACCGGCGTCCTTCGTTCAGACCCAAGTCGAGCGTTTTGTTGCGGGGTGACTTAATTTTTTGCGGCATCATTTTCCTCTCGGTGCTTTTATAGCAAAAAACGCTTAAAAAGCAAAGGATTTGTCACGGCGGCGGCACAAATTTTAAAACGGAACAATGTTTCGTCGTTGCAAAATAAATTAAAGCCGCTAATATCCGGCCTATATTGATTTTTAGCAAACGGAGACCAAAATGTATTATAGCTTGTTTGAGATTTTTGCGGTGGGAATCGGCCCTTCGAGTTCGCATACGGTCGGACCGATGAAAGCGGCGCGGCGTTATGTGGAAAATCTGGAACAGCAAAAGGGGCTGGAAAACGTCGGTGCGGTTAAAGTCGATTTGTACGGTTCGCTGGCCCTGACCGGCGTCGGACACGGCACGCTCAACGCCGTTATCTACGGGCTGCTAGGTTTGGAAGCCGCAACGTTGGATTTGGAAGAAAATTATATCGGGAAGGTGAAAGAGACCCGGCAGTTGAAATTAGGCGGCGGCAAAGAAATTGCTTTTGATCCCGAAGAGGACATCCGGCTGCGGAAAGACACTTTTTTGCCCGAACATTCCAACGGCATGAAGTTCAGCGCCTTTGACCGGCAGGGAAATCCGCTGCTGGAGGAGGTGTATTTTTCGGTCGGCGGCGGCACGATTGCCCGACAGGATGAAATGGCCCGTCGGGTCGAACGCGAACCTTACGACGTGCCTTATCCGTTTGACAGTTGCAATGAGATGGTCGAACTTTGCAAAAAGCACGGGCTGACAATTGCGGATTTGGTGCTGAAGAACGAAGAAGCGTTGCGCAGTCCCCGCGAAGTCAAGAGCGGGATATTGCGCCTGGTGGGAATTATGCAGGAAGCCGTGACTCGCGGCATTCATGCCGAAGGCGTGCTGCCGGGCGGTCTCGGCCTCAGTCGCCGGGCACCGGAAATGTACCGCCGGCTGGAGGAAAAATTTTTTGAAAACGACGTCGATCCGCTGATGATTGTCGACTGGGTTAACTTATGGGCTTTTGCAGTGGCGGAAGAAAACGCTTCCGGCGGTAAGATTGTAACGGCGCCGACGATGGGTGCGGCGGGAATCGTTCCGGCGGTGATGCGTTACTATCAGCGTTTTGCTTTGTCAAAATCACCCTATGAACGTGAAAAAGCCGATATTATTTTTATGGCCACCGCTTCGGCAATTTGCAGTCTTTATCGCGCCAATGCGTCGATTTCGGGGGCCGAAGTCGGTTGTCAGGGTGAGGTCGGCGTGGCCTGTTCAATGGCTGCTGCCGGTCTGACGGCGGTTTTGGGCGGCAGTCTCAGCCAAATTGAAAATGCGGCCGAGATTGCAATGGAACATAATTTGGGTTTGACCTGCGATCCGGTGCACGGACTGGTGCAGATTCCCTGTATCGAACGTAACGCGATGGCGGCGATCAAAGCGATCAATGCGTCGCGACTGGCAATGCGCGGAACCGGAAACCATATGGTCAGTCTCGACAGCATTATTAAGACGATGTATGAAACCGGTCTGAACCTGAGTACCAACTATAAGGAGACTTCTCTGGCCGGACTGGCGGTGAATGTGGTTACCTGTTAACGGCAAAGGAAAAAAATGACAGATTTTTGGTATGATGTGACCGCTGAGGCGTTGGAAGAGGCAATAAAGCTGTTTCCTTTTTTGCTGGTTACCTATCTGGTGCTGGAATATCTTGAACGGCGGGTGGGCGACGGGACGGTCAATCTGATCCGCAAGTCGGGGAAAACGGGACCGCTGATCGGTGCTTTGTGCGGCATTTTTCCGCAATGCGGTTTGGCGGCCGCGGCGGCCAACTTTTATGCGGCACGGGTTATTTCGGCGGGAACGTTGATGGCGGTTTTTATTTCGACCTCGGATGAAATGCTGCCGATTTTGATTTCTAATGCCGCACCTGCGGTTTTGATTGTCAAAATTTTGGCGTTAAAAGTAACGACAGGCGTGTTGATCGGCATGACGTTAGACTTTGCCGGTCCGAAAATTTCTCTGCTTAAACCGCGTAATCTTGATGTTGAAACCCTTTGCCGCAATCAGGATTGCAAATGCGAGGCGGGCATTTGGCAGTCGGCGTTACGGCATTCTTTAAAAATCACTTTGTTTGTGTTTGTGATCAGCTGGCTGTTCAGTATGATCATGGCCTGGATCGGCACGGCGCCGTTTGCCCGTTTTATGAATCTGCCGGTTGCCGGTCCGGCGGTGGCCGGTCTGATCGGGCTGGTTCCCAACTGTTCGGCGTCGGTGATCGTGACACAGTTGTATCTGGAAAATGCGATCGGTTTCGGGGCGATGATGTCTGGAGTCATGTCGGGGGCCGGGGTAGGGCTGCTGGTTTTGTTCCGGGTCAATCCGCGACTGAAGGAAAATTTGCTGTTGGCGGCGGTTTTGTACCTTTCCGGCGTTGTCACGGGTACCTTGATCGATCTTTGGCGTTAAAGTGAAAAATATTATAAAACTTTACAATATATTTATAATATTTTGTAAAAATGGCGCTCATGATTACTATATCGAAAAGCGGTGTCTGATGCTGCGGTCATCAGCATTGTACAAAGATTGAAAGAGGAAAAAGCAATGGCATTGCAAACAAAAAAAGTTTTAAAGAAAATGGTTTCGTGGGCGGGGTTGTTTTTCTTTGCCTTGGCAGCGTATATGCTTTATCGTCAGCTCTCCAAGTACAGTTGGGAAGATATTAAAAACGCGTTGCTCAGCATTCCGCCGCGTAATTTGTGGATGGCCTGTCTGGCCTCTCTGGGCGGTTATGTCGCTTTGTCTTCCTATGACTATCTGGCGCTGCGCTATATTAAACGCAAACTGGCGCCGTGGAAATGGATTTTTGCCGGTTTTATCGGTTTTTCGGTCAGCAACAATGCCGGTCATGCGATTGTTTCGGGCGGGACGATCCGTTACCGTTTGTATACCCGTTGGCGTTTTCACGGTGCCGAAATTGTGCGGATGGTAACTTTTTCGGGTTTTACTTATCTGGTGGCCTGTTTCTTTCTGATTATCGTCGGATATGTGATTACGCCCTCTCACGCTTTTGGGGCGGGTTCGATGTCCAAGCTGACTACCGAAGCGGTGACGCTTGGTTCTGTGTTGGGGTTGGCAGTCTATTTCGGCCTCAGCCTGTTCTACAAAAAACCGTTGATGATTAAGGGGGTAATTTTCGAAATGCCGTCGTTTCCGATGGCGTTGGCTCAGGTGGTGATCGGGGCGGCCGACATTTTGATGGCGTCGCTGGTTTTATATTTTTCGCTGATTCCGTTTGTTGATATTTCGTTCTCAACGTTTATCGGCGTTTTTATCATTGCTCAGGTTCTGGGCGTATTCAGTCAGGTTCCCGGCGGTTTGGGCGTTTTCGAAGGCTTGTTTATGTATATTATTCCCGGCGAACACAATCAGGCGACGTTGTTTGGGGCGTTGATTGCCTATCGGATCATTTATTATCTGTTGCCGATGGTTGTTTCGGCAGTTATGCTGTTTTCGTATGAAGCCTATTTGAAATACGTTAAAAAGCAGCGGTTGGAAAAATTGAAGATCGTCAACACCGCCGAGATGAATCGCAATAAAATCTAAGTCAAAAGCCGGAGATTTCCGGCTTTTGATTTGGAAACAAGGCTAACGCGGCAAAATGCTGATTATGAAGGCGGCAAGAATAAACACCATCAGCAGGGTTCCGACAATGATGACGGCGGGATTGGATTTGGTTTCTTTGCGCAGTTTCCAGTTGGCGATGAAAATGCCGAGATAGCTGACCAGATAAGCGGCGCTGGAGAGATTGACGATTGAACTGAAATCAAAAAAGATGGTTACCAGAACGATCAGTAAGGTGTTGAGCGCGGCGCCGAGAGAACCCTGTCGCCAGAATTTTTTGAGCATAAAATGCGGAAAAACGGTTTGTTTGGTCAGCGAGTCGGAAATGCGGAAAATGCTGAAGAAGGTGGCGTTGATGCCGGAAACAAAAGCCAGAACCGCTGCAACGTAGATAAAACCATAACCGGCGGTGCCGAGCAGCTTGCGCGCAACTTCGGCCACCGAGGTTTCGGCGTTGGCTTCCAGCTCGGCGGTCGGAATATAATTTAAGACCACCCAGGCAAGGCTGATATACAGCGCCATAACAATGAAAAGAGTCAGATAAATGGCCCACTCAATAGTTTGCTGCGGTTTTTTGACGTCGGCAGTGGCGTTGGTAATGACACCGTAGCCGGCATAAGCGAAAAAGGTGACGCCGATACTGCGCAAAAAATCCATTGACTCTCCGCTGAAGGCCGGCGGATGGAGGCGGGTGCCGGGTTGGAAAAGGGCGGCAAACACCAGTGCGAACAGGATGGCTACTTTGATGATGACAATGACGGTTTCGGAACGGCCGACGTCGGAAGCCTGCATCATGTTGAGGAGAGCCAGACCGATGATCAGAACCGCAGCCAGTGTGTTTACCCACAAATCGGAAGGGGGAATCTGGTTAAAAAGTTCGGTAATATAGATGCCGAACGCTTTGGCAATCATGGAAATTGAAATTGCTTCGGTAACCAGATAGATGGCGGAAAGGGTGCCGGATACGTATTTTTCGGGAAAAGCAATATGAAAATAATCGGTCAGACCGCCGGAACTGTGGTAGCGTCCGGCCAATTTTGCATAAGAGTAGCCCGAAAAAACAGCGGCGATTCCGGCAATAAAAAAAGCATGGTAGGTATGATCGCCGGCCAGCAAAATCACTTGTCCGAGCAGGGCAAAAATGCCGGCGCCGACAATCGAACCGATGCCGAGCGAGATGACGTTAAGCAGACTTAAGTCTTTTTTTGATGAGGAATGCATGGCTTTTCTCCGTTTTTGTAGGAGATAATCGCGGATGTTGCAAATTCAATGCGCTGTCGGGGGAAAAACGTGAAAGGCGACGGGATCCTGCCAAAACCGCCGCGCGCCGCGTGCATATATACGTTATAACTTTCACAAAAACTGTCGGGACAGGATACAAAAAACGCCTGTGTCAAACAGGCGTTTTGAGTTGGTCGGATTGACTGGACTCGAACCAGCGACCTCTGCGTCCCGAACGCAGCGTTCTACCAGGCTGAACTACAATCCGATAACGGGAGTATATTTACCACAAAAAAAATATATGACAACATATTTTTTTAATTGAATACAAAAAAAAATTCAGATACCCTCGCTGATAGTTCATTTATCAGGAAAATCAAAATGTATAAAAAGATTTCGTATTTCATTGCAACCATGTTCGGGGTCGGCTATTGCCCCTTTGCATCCGGAACGGCCGGATCGCTGGCAACGATTCCGTTTGCTTTTGCTGCTGTGTATTACGGCGGAATGGTCGGGGTATTGACAGCGACGGCAGTTGTCTTTTTTATCGGAACGGCCGCCACGCATGAAGTGTTAAAATATACCAAACATGATCCCTCAATCGTAGTCATTGACGAAACGGCAGGGCAGCTGCTGACTTTTGTGCTGGTGGCGGACAAATTGTCCGGGGCGGTCGACGGGCATGCTTACATACTGTATGCGGCGGGTTTTGCCCTGTTTCGGCTGTTTGATATCACCAAACCGCAGCCGGCGCGCTGGGCCGATTCGAAGGTGATGAACGCCTGGGGCGTGATGCTGGACGACATTTTTGCCGGCATCTATGCGGCCGTGGTTTTGTATGTCATTTCCATTTATTTATAAACGGCTGTAAAAATCGGGGTGTTTCCAAAAAGTTTGGTACGGGGCTTGTTATGCCGGTGTTACGGCATATATAAAAACAAGGATTAACGTATCGGCGAGGAAACACGGAAATGTGGGAACAAAAACACTGGAAAATTGCCGCGGTTATCGTGTTGTTGATTGCCTTGTCGCTGGCTTTGTTTAACTGATAAGGGGAACAATATGAAGTTGTGGCATTGGATTGTGATTGCGGTTTTTATTTTTGCGGTGGTGATTTCTCTGTTTTTTTAGAAAAGTTGTTTTTAAAGCTTGACATCGCCTTATAAAAAGCGTATGTATGCACTGTCTTGAGCGCCGACAAAGCGCAACGGGCATTTATCGCGGGGTGGAGCAGCCCGGTAGCTCGTCAGGCTCATAACCTGAAGGTCGTAGGTTCAAATCCTGCCCCCGCAACCATCAAAAAAGCTTTATAATCAATAGATTATAAAGCTTTTTCTTTTATCTGACATTTTGTTATTTTATCTCAGAGCTACAGATTGTTAAAAAAGTATTTTATGGGAGAATTCTTTTGTTTTTTATTTTCCGGCATCAGATGCATTTACAGGCAAGTGTAACATATTTTCTTTTTTATCATGATATTATATTAACTTGATATTCATAAAAACAGTTTGTAAACTAAAGTTTATGAACAGGGTGAGTGAAATAAGGGCCTGTTATTGGGCTTGGGAAGTTGTTTCTTCGGGTAACCAAAATGATCTCGGAACTATTTCCGGGTCGTTGGAAACTTCTAAAATTGATATGAAACCGCATCAAATTGAAGCGGCGCTTTTTGCGTTGCGTTCTCCTGTTTCTCAAGGTGCCATTTTGGCGGATGAAGTCGGTTTGGGAAAAACGATTGAAGCCGGAATTGTAATTGCCGAATATTTCTCGCGCGGGCAGACGTCTCTTTTGGTTGTTGCTCCGGCCAGTCTTTGCCAGCAGTGGCAAACGGAAATGCAAGAAAAATTTGATCTTCCGGCACAGATTATAGATGCCCCAATTTATAATGAAAGGTTAAAGTCTGGAAATGATGATCCATTTTTGTTTAAGGGTGTGACCATTTGTTCTTACAACTGTGTCGTTCAGCTGAAAGGGGTTATGAAGTCATGTTTGTGGGATCTGGTGGTTTTGGATGAAGCGCATAAACTTCGAAATTTTTATAAAGGCCATATTCAGACAGCGGATGTTATTAATAAGACTTTTTACGGCAAGAAAAAACTTTTGTTGACAGCAACGCCGATCCAAAATTCTTTGATGGATATTTTTTCCTTGGTTACAATGATAGATCCGAATATTCTGGGTAACGAGTACGCCTTTATGGAAAATTATCTTTATTCCGAACGTCATCATATGGAGTTGAAAGAACGTCTGAAATGCGTGTTGCATCGGACATTGCGCAAAGACGTTTTGGAATATGTCAAATATACAAATCGGGAAGCGATAACGGTTGCTTTTGATCCGACGCCGGCGGAAGAAGAATTATATTATGCCGTTTCACACTATATTCGGGATATTTCTCAAATTGCCGTAACAACGCGTTTTCGAGCTCTGATTGTCTTGATGGTACGCAAGCTGATGAGTTCTTCCACAGCGGCAGTCAAAGGAACACTTGAAGGGTTGATGCATCGCCTTGTCGTTGCGGAAAAAGCAGGCATTACGGATACGGATATCCGTAAGATTGTTAATGATGAAGATCTGTGGAGTGAATATCGGGAAAATTTCGATGAGGATTGCAAAGTTTATAGCAGAAATTATCCTTTTGAGGCAGATATTCAAGCAGAAAAAGATTATTTGCAGGGATTGTTGGACAAAGCGTCGGAAATCAAGGTAGACGGCAAGACAGAAAAACTGATCGGCGCCATTAATCAGGGGTTTGAGAAAATCCGAGTGAACGGCGGCTTACGAAAGGTTATTATTTTTACCGAGAGCAACCGTACATTGAATTATTTGTTCGATTATCTTTCCGATCATGGTTTTCGGGATAAAATTGTAACCTTTAACGGGCAGAACAATTCACCGTTGTGTCATCGGATCTATCGCGATTACGTTGAAAGACACTCCTCCCAACTGACCGGCTCGCGTGCCAATGACATGAAAAAGGCGCTTGTGACCGCCTTTAGAGAAGATGCCGAAATTATGTTGGCGACCGAGGCGGCAGCCGAAGGGCTGAATCTGCAGTTTTGTTCTTTGTTGGTTAATTATGATTTGCCTTGGAATCCGCAACGGATAGAACAGCGCATCGGCCGTGTTCATCGCTACGGCCAACGCTGCGATGTTGTGATAATTAATTTTATTAATAAAAAGAATCTTGCGGATAAGCGGCTTTACGACATTCTGCAATATAAATTTAAACTTTTTAACGGAGTGTTCGGTGCCAGTGACGAAATTCTGGGTACACTTTCCGACGGTGTGGACTTTGAAAGAACGGTTGCTTCGATTTTTGAACTTTGCCGGACTACCGATGAAATCAACCGCGCTTTTGACGAACTGCAGGCAAGTTTGGGAACAAAGCGCAATGCCAAGATGGAAGAGACAAGACAACTGGTTTTGGAAAATCTCAATCCGACGACCCAGGAAAAATTGCAGATTATGCAACATAAAGTAGAAGATTATTTGCAGCGGCGCCAGCAGATCTTTTGGGATTTGTCGGTTATTATGCTGCAAAAAAATCATCCTGATATGTTTATTAATGAAAAACGACGACTTTTCGGTCCATTTAAAGAACAGGTTTTTGATTTGCCGACCAATATTGTTTTTGGCACCAGTTTTAATTTTTGTCTTGATTTTTCAAAACGTGACAAAGAACGTTTATTTTTGCCTCAGGATCGAAAAGCGGGTTGGCGTTCAGCCACGCCTTATAATCCGGACAGCGAATACGGTCGGCGGATTTTGGCAGAGGCGCTGTCCTTGCAGCCGGGAAACGTGCATTTGGTGATACGAGGAACGGAAAAGTTAAAAAGCGGCCAAAAAGGGCGGCTGCTGGTTTCGGTTTTTAAAATGAAGGCGCCGGAAAAAAAATGTCGTTTGATGACGACGGTTTTGGAAGAACACGGTGAAGTTTTGGGGCTTGGTGCAGAAGATTTTTTTGATAATGTGATCGACGTCAAAGCGCCGGTTTTGATGGGATATGGAGAACTGGCGGCGCAATTGCATGCGCAAAATATTGAAAAGTATGAAAAATCCGAAAAATATCGGATCGAAACACTGTTAAAAGCAGAGGTTGATAAGCTAAATCGTTGGTTGCTGGATGAAAAACAAGCTTTGAGCTTGAAAAGCGAGAAGTTAAAAAACAAAGTTGTCAGTTTGAAGCGTCAGTTTAAGTTGGAAAAGAACTTTGACAAAAAGCTTGCTTTGGATGAAGAAATCAAAAAACTTGAGAAAGAAATCAACGATAACGAATTTAACACTTTTGATGTTGAGCGTGCGTTGGAGAGGAAATGCAGTCGCCTTGTCGGCGGCAAAAAACGCCGCCTGAAAGCAGATTATACCGTTGAACCGGTGTTTGACGTCACCTGGGAAGTAAAATAACATTTTAATATTGAAAAAGCCTTTATAAAAGCCAAAATTAATTTGATAAAAGAATCAACATTAAATGTTGCTTAGATGATTAAACAGAAAGTTTTTTTATACCTTCCTCAATATATCCGGTGAAATCCTTGGCATCCGCGAAATAGTTTCTGTATGCTTCCAAGATGCTTTTCCTGTCTGAGCTTTTTACCAGGACGATATCGTCGTTTGGATATCTTTTTTCCAGTATAAAGTAATGGATTCCTGCAACAGGCAAACTATTAAAACCATAAATGTCAAATTTGGGCTGATCATCTTTTATTGTAAAATGTATAACCAAATTTTGTTTAAAAATTTCGGGTATTTTGGAAATACTTTTTAATTGTTTTAATCTTTGCAATAAATTTGTTTTTTGTTCCAGCTTTTGAAAATTCGTTACAAGTTCCTGATTTGATAGTGTACTTTTACAAGACACTCTATTTTCGTAAACTCTTGCGATGATTTCACTTGCATATCTGAAAAATTCTTGTTGATCACTATTTCCTTGACTAAATTTAGCTCGACAATTTGTCAAATAATCTGCTACTTCAACAGCTGTTGCCCATGCATGTTGATATATAGTGCGATATTGGATTTCTACTAATAGTCCGTTCCATTTATCAGAGCGGTCATAACCTTTTTTACTTTGGTATGCATAAACATCGTGAATTCCCCTATAGCCGCTTTCTTTAGGATTCTTTATGTAATCTTTATACTGCCCTTCTTTTCTGATATGATGAAATCCTGTGGCTGAATGTAATTTTTCCACATAGTCAATCATATCGTGTTCATTTCTAAAAATTAAACGGCACCCTGCAATATCATGCATTCTGGCTAATAGCATTTCTGGGAAACGTTCTAATTTATCATAAATTGTATTTTTTCTTTTAAGCCTTTGGGCAAATATGATTTTCTTGCCATTTATCCGATTTCTTAAAATAAATTGCCAGGTATTAAGAATATGGGTGTGTGATGCTCTCCAATTTTCAACAATATCTTCATCGGCAGCAGAGATAAAACTGTATTTTTTTAAGGCAATACCGATATTAGATGCGGCTCGGTTAATTTCTTTTTTAGAAAATTTAGGATATATTTGCCGTCTGTCTACACGTTTTTCGTTTACCATCACTCATTCTCCTCGAATTCGAACTCTTGGTCGGTTGGGCGGTAGTTTTTGAGGTCGAGGGGGTACCCCTCCCGTCCCCATTCGCATTTTTCGAGGATGGCGGCGGGGATTTTTCTGACCGAAATGTTGGGGTATGCTTTGCTGTTGCCGACAAAGGCGCTGCAACAGACCAAGAGGCTGCCGTCGCCGACTTCTTCGGCGAGACGGTCCAGCGAGGCTTCCTGCAGGCTCATGGTGGTGGTATAGATGAAGCTGTTTTCGGAAGAAAAGCCCTGTTTCCAATAGACAACCGGATCGGGTTGATAATGATAGCCCAAGATTTTGCACATTGCTTCGGCCAGCATGTCGGGGTTATATTGGTCGGAAATGATCTGCTGTCCGTATTTGTCGGTAATGATTAGCGATGAGGCAAGTTCATAGAACTTGAAGCCGCCGCCGTCTTGCCAATTCACGGCTTTGGTAATACCGCCCTGATCTTCGCCGTCAATTACTTTTTTGAGACGGGGGAGACAATGGGTGTAGGCATGGTTGCCCATCTCAATGCCGATCCAACGCCGTCCCATTTTTTGCGCTACCGCAGCGGTGGTGCCGGAACCTAAAAAGCTGTCTAAAACAAGATCGCCGGGGTTGGTTGTAAGAGATAAAAGAAAACGTATCCATTCTTCGGGTTTCTTGCCACCTCTAAATTCGTTTCCCCCTTCATAACCGGCGTTATTAAAGGCGTCTACATAGTCATAGAAATTAGGGTATGGAAGCCCTTTACTGGCTGTTGATTTTTTAGGTTTTCCCTGAAAATAAAATCCGTTTTTGCTATCTGCCTTAGTCGGTTGCATAATATATCTATATCCCAAGCCGTCACCGTTAGTTCCCATTCCAATGACTTTATATAAGCACCCTAATCCGTCCAGTTCTCTTCTCGATCTTAAATTTTGCTCGTAGTATTCAGAGGCAGAGCCTTTTTGAGTTATTAATGATCCACGAATTTGATATTGCTTGAAATTACCTTGTTCTGATTTTATAATTTTATAGTTGTTCGGCTTGTATAACTCTACATTATAACCATGGATATTTTCTTTAGTATAGGGCAGCCCTGTGATTTCTATATCCCAGATATAATCTGCATTGGAATCTTTTGTTTTCTCTCTGCGTGGGGCCATAAATGCATTACTTTTTCTATATAATAACACCTGTTCTATTACTAGTTGATATCTCGTATCTTCTCTTAATATTCTGTTTTCATGGCGAACCTTAACATAAAAGGTGGTTTCATAATTGTTTCGCCCAAAAACTTCGTCACATAAGACTTTTAAATATGGATATTCATCATCATTTATTTGAATAAAAATACTTCCGTCTTCTGCCAGCAGTCTTTTCAACAATTCGAGTCGCTCGCGCATCAGAGAAAGCCAAGTCGAATGTTCTACGCCGTCATCGTAGTGTTCAAACGCATTTCCGGTGTTGTAGGGCGGATCGATGTAGATGCATTTGACTTTGCCGGTATAATCCTGTTCAAGAGCCTTTAACGCCAGCAGGTTGTCGCCGTGAATCAGCATATTGTCAAAAGTCGGCTTATTTGCAGAACCCAGCAGATCGGTTTGTTTCTCCGGCTTGGAATATGACTTCTCCGCATCTTCAAGCAATATCCGCGGTTCGGGGTTCACTCTGTCTTCCTTCCCCGGCCAGGTCAATTCCAATCTCTGCAACTTCTCAGTCATTTATTTGTTTTCCTTGTTTGTATAAATTTCGGTAGTTTTCTTGTATCAATTTTCCTTAAAGTCGGCGACCAATTTGTCAAAACTGCGGTCCGCCACCAGTGTGGTGTCGGGAATCAGCAGGTAACGCCACGATTTGCCGCGGTGTTCGTTTTCAAAATCAGTGGCGATTTTGCACCAACGGACAGCGGCCTCTTTTTTGGCTTGTACAACTTTATCGTTTATCTGATTGGCCGCTTTGGTTTCGATCATGTATTTGGCATCACCGGTTTCTACAATGAAGTCGGGCAGATAGTAATGCAACTGTCGGTTGTCGTCCGGGTATTTGATGTCAAAAATTTCCCGGGCACGGTCGTTGTTGATTTTGAACCATTTTTGTACCGCCGGGGTACGTTCCAAAATCTCTGCCAATTCTTTTTCGGTATTGGAATCAAATTTTTGGTTGGCAAACAGGCACTTGCTAAAACCGGTAAAAACCATGTTGCGAATTTTTTCTTTATCGCGTACCAAAGCACGAAAATTGAGAGGCTCTTGTTCGGCCGGCATGCTGATTTTGTAAGAGGCCGAAGTGATCGGCGCATAACCGCTGTCTATTTTGACACGCATGATCATCGGCGCTTCGCGCAGATGAGCTTTCATTTGCGTATAAATTTTCTTAACCAGATCTTGGTTATGGAAAAACAAAATCTTGCGCGTATTCAGTTCGCTGCCCGAATATGAAGTGATGTAATCGATAACCTGATTGATCAGTTTGTTAAGCAACTCGGCATTTTTTTGATAAGAGATTGCCGGTTTGTCAATGAGCGGAACCAACAGATAATGAGTGATGTTTTTATGGTTGTCGACAAAATCGGCTTTCATTTCGTCGTGTTTGCTCTTGTCAATCAACTCGTTGATGACGACTTGTTGCGGCAGCGGCCGGTAGTCCGAGAAATCGGCTGTGTTGATGTCGAAATCGTCAAAAGTAAAGTCGCCTTCCTGTTCGTAAAGGATTTTTATCCGCGGAATATTGATACTCAGTTTGATAAAGTTTTCGGTGTAGCGTTTGACGGTTTCCCGGATATCAATTAACGGTTCCAGCGAAAGCTCAGAATTATCGAGTCTGATGTTCTTTATCTTTTGTTCGGTAATTTCGACAATTTTGTTTTGTGTTTCTTCGGCAGACAGGTCTTGTGCCGTCAGGACATAGCGGCTGACGTCGCTGATGGCCTCGCGGACGGTGTCGCCGATCTGTTTGTTGACGACGTTCGGAAAAACGGGCAGTTGAGATTGTTCGGCCGGTGCCGAAGGATGCGGTTTGGCAACGATAATATGGCCGTTTTGCACTTCTTCGTCCAGTTTGCTGGTGTTGTCGCGTGCTGTTTTGCCGATCAGGCCGTTGTCGGAATTGTCGATATATTCTTTTTGAAATTCAAATTTCTGGGCCTGTGCGGTATCGATTATTTCGGAAAACCGGTCATGTGCAATGACGTGCAGGCGGTCAATGCTGTCAATGCCGGTCAGCTTTCCGTACGGCAGGCGCAGGCCGCGGCCGATGGTTTGTTCGACCAAAATTTTGGAGTTGGCGGCCCGAATCGGTACAATCGTATAAAGATTGTTCACGTCCCAGCCTTCGCCCAGCATGTTGACATGGATGACGATTTCCGTCGGTTCGTCGGCATCTTCAATCGCCAGCAGACGCTGCAGCATCTCGTCTTTCAATTCGCCGTTTTGCTTGGAGTTGACGACGATAACCTTATTTTTGTAGCGGCCGTTTTCAAAATCGTCGCTTTTTATTTTGGCCTCGATTTTTTCGGCGTGTTTAATGTTTTCGGCGACGATCATCATAAAAGGTTTGACCAGTCTGGTTCTTTTGTTGTCGGCATAAACCTGCAGTTCGGCCTTGATACTTTCGTGGATTTTTATGCCGTCTTTGATTTTCAGGTTTTCGAGTTCTTCCGAATCGCGGCCGCCGTATAGGTTCTCGTCAAAGTCCGAACGGCCGACAACCGCAGGTTTTTTGACATAGCCGTCACGAATGGCATGTGCCAGATTATACTCATACGCGATATTACAAAACGGTTTTCCTTTGGCGCCGGTTGATTTGGCGGTGGCGGTCAGTTCAATGCCCAAAAACGGATTCAGTTCGTTGATGGCAGCCATTCCGGCATTGGCACGATAACGATGCGCTTCGTCCATAATCAAAACCAAATCGTTGAGACCCGACAGATAATCAAAGTAGGATTGACCCAAATATTCTGCCATCCGCCGGATGCGCGGCAGCCCTCTCGCATCTTTGTCGGAATCGATTTTTGAAATGTTGAAAATGTTGATACGGACCCGATCGTCGTTCGGATTGTCAAACAAACCGCCGATTTGATGATAGTTATCGCCGGTAATGATTTGCGGGACATCAACCATCATTTTCAGGCCGGGAAAAACATATTTCGGCGTGTTGGGCGTGAAATCGGTTTTGAGTTTGTTATAAACAGTGAGGTTGGGGGCCAAAACCATAAAATTCTTAACGCCGCATTCCGCATGAAGATAAGCAATCATTGCGCCCATCAGTCTGGTTTTGCCGACACCGGTGGCGATTGCAAAGCAAATGCAGGGGAAGGCGCGTTCGAAATCTTTTACCGACGGACGAATTTCCTGAATCCGGCGCAAGGCTTCTTGGTCGGAGATATTTTCTTTAAGGGAGATTTTATTGAGAATTTGTACCAGAATATCAAGACTTTCTTTTTGCGGGTCACGTAAAGAAAGAGCCTGTTCTATCATCCGTTGCGTATCGTTCATCTGTTTTTCTCTGAAATTAGTTCATTTGGCGTTTAGATTATTAAAAATTGCTTCGAAGTTCAAGGAATAACTTTAAGTTTTGAAATTTAAACCGGCAGATGCGGTGACAAATGATGAGGAATTGTGATCGGTGTTGAACTAAATTGTTTTAAAGCGTTTTCGGCAAGATTTGGGCACAATAATGGGGGCAACGGATTGCCCCCTCATTTTACGGCATTTTCAGCCTTATTATATATGTATTGACCGTCTGATTAATCTCTGAAAATGTATCAAAACATATATCGCTTTAAGTATAATTATATTTTCGTTGAAATGTCAATCTTATTATTATAAATTGTTAGATATTATTTACTACAATTAAAGTGAGAGTGGCTTATGAAGTATCGTCTTAATCTCGATTTGGGAGAGAGTTCAATCGGAAGCAGCGTGATTGAACTGGATCAAAACAACCTGGCTAAAGATATTATTGATGCCGGGGTACGCATCTTTGAAATTTCGGAGGGGGCTGAAGAACGGCGTCTTAAGAGAACGGCGCGCAAAAATTTGGTTCGCACGCGCAAGAGGTTGGAATTGTTGGCCAAAAAGCTTTTTGAAAACAATCTGTGGGTGAACGAAACACCGGAAGGAACCGACCGGCTGAAAGCAAAGTCTCCTTATAAAATTCGTTATGACGCCCTGGACGGCAAGTTGGAAAATCAGAATTATATCGGCCGGGCGATATTGCATATGGCCAAGCATCGCGGCGCCGGTTTTGTTTCGGCGGCGGAGGAATTATCGGAAGAGGTTCCGGAAGAAGGCGAAAAGCTTAAGGCAAAAAAATCTTCTTATGACCGGATGGCGCAATATTTGAAAGACACCGGTTCAAAAACGATCGGCGCCTTTTTTTATCAACGTCTTCAGGAAAGAGAAAATCCGCAAAATCGGATTATTCGGCAAAGAAAATACGCTTTGGAAAAAAATATCGTCGATTATGCAATCCCTCGTTATCTGGTGAAAGACGAGTTTAACCAAATATGGGATCGGCAGGCCCGATATTTTAAACAGATGCAAAAGGACGGTCTCAAAAAAGAAATTTACGACATTTTGTTTTATGAACGGCCGCCGATGCCTTATGGGACCGGAAAATGCATTTATTTCAGAGAAGAAGAACGTCTGTTAAAAGCGCACCCGCTTGCAGAAATGCGACGGATATACGAAGAAGTTAACAATATTCGGGTGATCAGCGACATCGATAAACGCCGTTTGAGTCCGGAAGAACGTGACAAAATTGTCAATGAGCTTTTATTAAAAGGTATAAATGCCGGAAAGCAATCGATTAAGAAAACTTTGGGTCTTTCGGCACAACAGAAAATTTCTTTGTTGGACGACCGGGTGATCAAAGCCTATTTATATGCGCGCCCTGAATTTGCCGGCATAGAATATCTGAAAAATTTGTCGGAAGATGAGTTGGCATCCTTTGCCGACTTTTTGGCCGAACCCAAAAATCCGGATGACAAAAACGGGCGTTTGTACAGTGAGGACGCTTTAATCGAGCATCTCAAACCGATTCTCAAAATTGAGGATGAAAAAGAAATCGGTGCGCTTTTGACCAAACTTCCCAAAGGAAGAGGGATGTTGGGGCAAACCGCTTCCGAACTGATTTTGGAACAAATGAAGCAAAACGTGTTGTCTCATCGCGAAGTTACCGATGCACTGGCAAAGACCGATCCGCGGTTTTTGGCGGAAGAAGAAGCGGCGCGTGCAAAGCAGGGAAAATATCAGCAACTTCCGTATTACGGCGAAATTTTGCAAAATGATACTCAGCCGCTGCCGCCGTTACTGATTAAAAACAATCCCGGTTTGGATAAAAACGAAGTTAAATGGGGTAAAATTGCCAATCCGGCCGTTCATATGATTCTCAATCAAATCCGGCTGGTGGTGAATGATATTATCCGCATTTACGGACGCCCTTATGATATTAACATCGAGTTGGGTCGTGATATCGGTTTGTCGGCAAAGAAGAAAAATGAGTTGGAACAAAGGCAGCGTTTGAACGAAAAGCTCAATGACGAAGCGCGGATGTATTTGCAACAACACAAATTGTACGTTAACAATAAAAATATTTTAAAATACAAGCTGGCCAAAGAACAGGGCTGGAAAGACGCCTATAATCCGACCCTGAACATTGATCGCAGGTTTACCGGTTTTGAGATTGAGCACATCATTCCGCAAGCCAAGGGCGGCAGCGACACTTATAACAACCTGTGTCTGGTGAACCGTTCCGACAATTTGAACAAGGGCGATCGTTTTGCCTATGATTATTTTGCCGAAACCAAAACGCCGGAGATGATGCGGGAAATTCTAAAAAATGCCCGGGAAAGAATGCCTGCCAAAAACTGGCGATTTGAGCCCGGTGCGCGGGAAAACTTTGAGGAGACCGGTGATATCGATGAGACAAACCGTTATTTGACCGATACACGGTATGTGGCTAAAATGGCTTTACGTTATTTACGGGTAATTATTGACTGTGAGGACAGTGAAGAAGTGATCAAAAACCGTATTTTGGCGATTAAGGGAAAACAAACGGCTCAACTGCGCCGGAACTGGAACTTGGAAGGGGTGGAATATGAACTGATGGGATTGAATGTTCCCCGCTATCTGCCTTGTTCACCCTATTGGTCGGAGATAAATACCGGCGAGATCAGAAGCGGGGTTGAAAAGCCGGATGTTGACGGGGACTGGAAATTTTTTAATCAGGAGAAAAACAAACAATGGTTAAGCAAGCCGCGGATTGACCATCGGCATCATGCGTTGGATGCCATTACAATCGGCTGCATTAACCGCTCTTTGCTTCAAAAATTAGCCGCCCCTAAGGATTTGCCGCATTTCAAACTGCCGCTCCCTTTGAGCAGTGTGGAATCGTTGGCGGATTTTCGCCGCAAAGTTATCGAGATTCTGAAAAAAGTTAATGTTTCCCATAAACCCGAGCACAGCAAAGCCGGACAGTTTCATAAAGAAACCGGGCGGACCGTTTTGTGTCCGAATCCCGACGATCCCGAAGCGTTGGTGACGGTTTATAAACGAAAAGTATTGCAGGTTGTTAAATCGAAAAAAGATTTAACTAAATTGCTGATCCCGGAAACGATCAAAAATGAATGGCATGATAAAATTGAAGAAAATAAAATAAAGCAGGAAAAGTTGGTTCGCGATTTTGAACTGTATATGAATACGGCAGAGCAAGTTTTGGTTGCCGAAAATGAGCAGGCTGTATCGGAAGGAAAAAAGGAGATCAAAATCACTGAAAGCCGGGTTATTGTCAAAGCTTTTCAAATTATTCAGGAAAAAGGACTGTGGAAAGGAGACCAATTTAAATGCTACGAAAACAGTCGCTCGCTGGTTTGTATTCCCAAACACGGGGTGGCATACGAAGCGCAAAACAACTACCGGATTGACTTCTATCAGAAAGATCAAAAAATCGGTTGGGAAGTGATTCGCTGTTTTGATGTCAACCAGCCGAATTTTGTTCCGCAATGGGAAAAAAACGGCGGAAAAATCGTTTGGTCAATCCAACAACGCGATCTTTTGGAACTGGATACGCCTGAAGAATGGAAGTCTTATACCGATCGTGAAAGATGCCTGGCGAAGGTTAAGAAGTTTAGTGCTGGCAGAATCGCTTTTGACTTTATCAGTGATGCACGAATGACCTCGCCGCAGGATAAGACAAAGGATTATTTGCTGGTTGATACGTTGGAACGTGGTCTAAAGTATTTGAAGGATCACCATGCCCGGAAAATCGAGTTGACGCCTTTCGGAAAAATCAAAAAGAAGCATAAGGTGCTTAAGGATGGCGAGAAGGCAGCGGCTTGAAACTTTAACCGGTTGGTCGATGATGTGGGTTATCTGTATGTTTGATATTCCGGTCCGTACCAGAACAGAAATGCGTAAAGCGACGCGTTTTCGTAATCTGTTGTTGGACGAAGGTTTTGTGATGAAACAATTTTCGGTTTATATCAAACCGGTAAAGAGCTTAAGCGTCGGGCAAACAGTGACGCGAAAATTGTCAAAATTTATTCCTGACAATTCCTCAATATCTTTTTTGTATATTACAGATAAGCAGTATTTGATGACTGAAAATTATCTTGGGAAGAATTGTGAAGAAAATGAGGAAGATATGCGCGAAAAAAATGGGCAATTGTTATTGTTTTAACGGATCTTTTCGATGATTTTGTTCTCAAGTAATGCCTTGAAAAACGTTCTGTTTCAAGGCATTACTTAATGAGAAATTTTATCAGAGATTGATTAGACGGTCAATTATAACATGAAATCGAAAGCCGCAACAAAATACCATATTTTATCAGAGATTGATTAGACGGTCAATTATAACTAACGTCCCTGCTTATCCTTAATCAATCGGATTTTATCAGAGATTGATTAGACGGTCAATTATAACTCGCGAGCGATGCAAACGAGGCTTCCGCCGATTTTATCAGAGATTGATTAGACGGTCAATTATAACAACTTGAGTGTTACCCAAAATCAAGTTTGCATTTTATCAGAGATTGATTAGACGGTCAATTATAACATCATTCTTACGGTTACACTCTTAGCCGATATTTTATCAGAGATTGATTAGACGGTCAATTATAACTAAGTAATCCTTAATGTGTTTGTAATGTTTATTTTATCAGAGATTGATTAGACGGTCAATTATAACCCGAATCTTAATAACATTGTGGATATTTTGATTTTATCAGAGATTGATTAGACGGTCAATTATAACTCAATAAAGAACAGCGATAACACTTTAATCATTTTATCAGAGATTGATTAGACGGTCAATTATAACCGTAAAAGAAGAAGACTATGCAGATACTATATTTTATCAGAGATTGATTAGACGGTCAATTATAACTTGTGTTGTCTAAACGCCGAGCATCTGTGAATTTTATCAGAGATTGATTAGACGGTCAATTATAACACAATTCGCGGCTAATTAAAGGTGGGTATTATTTTATCAGAGATTGATTAGACGGTCAATTATAACACAGACTTCAATTATGTTGTACAAAGTAACATTTTATCAGAGATTGATTAGACGGTCAATTATAACAGACTTGTTGCAATATACGCTTTAATAGCATTTTATCAGAGATTGATTAGACGGTCAATTATAACAAAGACCGATAACTATTAAAATTATATTTCATTTTATCAGAGATTGATTAGCGGTCAATTATAACCTTTGGGTACGTCTGCTCCGGTTGCCATTGATTTTATCAGAGATTGATTAGACGGTCAATTATAACTAGGTGACGGCTCGCTACGCATGCTGCTAATTTTATCAGAGATTGATTAGACGGTCAATTATAACGCAGATGACGGATGAACAACTGCTTGAGTTATTTTATCAGAGATTGATTAGACGGTCAATTATAACGGTTCAATGGTGGTTCTTTTAATCTTTCCGATTTTATCAGAGATTGATTAGACGGTCAATTATAACCCATCGGGCAAAAGAACGATTATATCGGCTATTTTATCAGAGATTGATTAGACGGTCAATTATAACAAGTTTGCGGAAGTGGCTTCGTGTGCTTTTATTTTATCAGAGATTGATTAGACGGTCAATTATAACTTGTGTTTGCGAAGTCTTTTCATAAAGTCTATTTTATCAGAGATTGATTAGACGGTCAATTATAACATCGCTCCAGTCTGAATATTTACGGTTGTAATTTTATCAGAGATTGATTAGACGGTCAATTATAACAAACACATGCGCCGCGTTTTCGACAGTTTGATTTTATCAGAGATTGATTAGACGGTCAATTATAACATCAGCAATCTTTCGGCAACCGCCGAG
The DNA here is from genome assembly GCA_910577095.1 of uncultured Alphaproteobacteria bacterium. Lineage (GTDB taxonomy): Bacteria > Pseudomonadota > Alphaproteobacteria > RF32 > CAG-239 > JAFUYI01. Next base: position 77,749 of record CAJTLY010000006.1, on the reverse strand, counting down.
CAGATTTTATCAGAGATTGATTAGACGGTCAATTATAACCAAATATATTACTATCATACTTTTTACTTTATTTTATCAGAGATTGATTAGACGGTCAATTATAACAAAAACAACGAATTTGACGGATATGAATATATTTTATCAGAGATTAATCAGATGGTCAATTATAACAAATTCCAAACATAGATGTCATTACCATGGATTTTATCAAAGATTAGTCCGACAGTCAATTATGACTGCATTGCAATCAAACTGTTCCGTTGAAAGCATTTTATCAGCGCTTAATCGACCAGTCGTTTTAACAACTCTTATAATTGGATGGTTGGGTATTGCAAGACCACTTTTTTGAGTTCGAAGCTTGTGACCAAGCTGCTTACAAAGTTATTAATTCCTTCACTGAGGGGAACGCATCCTTTGTCGGTTAAAACCGGAAAAGTAATAATTTTGGTCAAATTTCTTTTTATTTCGGGAGTCAATTCGATTTGTTCGATGTTAACCAGTTGATTGAGTTGTTCAAACACGATTTTGTCGGCGATGGCGCGGAAAGGCTCGATTAAATCGTCGACCAATGGCAGCGGATTTGACTTGGTGCAATGTTTCAACCCCAAATAGGGCAACAATCCGTTGCCGGCAATCGAACGGGCCACCATGGCCCGCAAGACGATATAAGTGTAGTTGAGCAGGATGTTGGTATTGTTGCCTAAGCGGTCTCGGACAAAGTTTTTTCCGAACAAAGATTTGAAATAAATTGCTGCGGCGGTGCCTTCATTATTTTTAGCGTCGTTACTGAGCGTTTCACGCGCCAGTTGCTTTAGCCGGGCCAAGCGCGGATGCCGGGGAAAGAAATGTTCCAGTATTTTGGCTTGATTGAAAATTTTGTTTTGAACAATGCTTTTCCATAAATTTTTTTGCAGCGGTTTGGAGCAGTCTATCTGTCGGCGTACCCGTGACGAGACCAGCCAGTGGCCGGTGTAGGGCGTGGTGAGGGCCGTCGGAAGGTAATTTTTGCCGCAGCATATGATATTTCCGCCCTGTTCGGCAATGGCGTTGATTATGTTTTTGGTGACGGATACATTGTTTGCCGAAAGGACCAGAGCCAAGATATTGTCCAAAGGAATTTCTGATTTTAACCCTTGATTTTTGTTTTCCACCACCAGAAATCCGCGGTAGAGCGAAAGGTTAAATCCATCGTTTGATATTTCGATAATTTGTCGGTCCATTGGAGCGGCCTTCGATTGTATTTTGTGACGACATTTGTTTTGATGTTTATTCCTCAATATCGGAATCGTCGGTTTCTTCGGCGATGACACAGATCGAAAAAGACGATTTGTCTTCTCCGTATTGTTCCAGCAGTTTATCGATGAAGCTCATCACATTTTGAGATGACAGATTCAATTCGATGAAAATTCCCGGTTTTTGCTCAATTTCGTATGGCGACCACATATTGTCGCGTTTACAGCTGAGATAGCAGCGTTTGCATCGGGGGTTGAGGGAAAAGTTCTGCCGGGCCAGCCGTTCCAAAACGCCGGGATGCCGTTGATCCAAGATCCGTACCATTTCCAAAAGCATCAGAGCATATTTGTTTTGCTGGTAGGTTTCTCCGTCAAATTTGAAAGTAACCAGTTTTTTGCCGGTAACGTCGCTGTAATCATTAAGCGTAATCGTATTGACAACATCAAACTCAATGCTGTCGTCGATAACGCGTTGGATATCGTATTTTTGCATCAGGATTTGTGCCAGGCGGTCGGAACGGCTTTTAATGTTGTCAATGTTCCAACTGTCTTTACTCAGAACGTCGCTGTTGAGGATAACCGCTTTGGAATTTTGGGCAATAATCTTTTTCTTTTCGGAAAAGCTTTTGTTTGACAGTTCCGAATTATAGCCCGAAACCGACAAATTTCCCAGCGTGTGCAAGTACTGCTCGTGATCTTGTTCGGAAATATGTCTCCAGTCGGTGCTCAGGGTTTGCGGCATAATATGTTCAATCGTCAGAGTTTCGGTATTGAGGGTTTCTTTGCCGTCGCCGTTTTCAATTTCCGTCAGTAAGAATTTGCATAGGGAGAGGTTACCGTACAAGTTGTTGGTCTTTAGCGCTCTTTCAAAATCAGTTGCCGACGGCATGGCGTCTTTGGAAGTCACGGTAAAAAGGAATTTGTTGATTGCCTGATAATATTTCTTTTTGTTGGCGCCGACTTTAAATACGCGGTTGTAGAGGTAGATAAACAAACCGCGCAAAGAGTTGGAGGGAATGCCGCAAACAGACCGCCGCAGCAAATAAGAAAGGATCAGTTCCAACGTTTGGCGCAGCGTATTTTCGTTGATCGTGCCTTGTTTACAGTCGTCAAAAACGTGGATTAAAAACGGATAACTCGTTGTTTGTTTTAAGTGGCGGAGATTTTTCAGAATTTTGCGGATCGGCGCCGAATAGTCGGAGCACTCAAAGACAAAAGCCCGGAAAATATCGGCATAATATTTCAGTTCTTTGAGACAGCTTTCCTGAGTGTATCCGCCGTCTTTAAACAATTTCACAAACTTTTGATACAAAGAGCCCAAGTTTACCGGCGCATTGGTTTTGTAAATGACATATTGCATGAAAAACAGATTGAGGTTGGTATAATCGGTGCCGGATTTGAGAGCTTTCTCAATGGACAGCCAGTATTTCTCGTACAGTTCCTCTTGTTTGTCGGCGTTCATCAGCAAAAAGTTTCTGATTAAATCGGCGCTTGACAGTTCGAGACCGGTGGAATTAATGCTTTCAAAAATCACCTGGGGGTCGTCTTCTCCTTTGGTGAGGGAGATTTCGACGATTTCCAGTTTTTCCAGCGCCGTATGAATTTCTGAAGGCGTGATGCCGGAGGCGATCCATTTTTCGAGGCGTTTGCGGCAGATTTCATAATTGGTGAAGATATGCCCTTCTTCGTCCAAGGCATCGGTATTGTTTTTCAGCAACGCCAAAAACTGTTCGTTGTCGGACTTAACCGGTTTCAGTTTGATTTTGAATTGTTCCGCGCAGTGGCGGTTGTGCAAATAGATTTCCTCAATTTCCTCGCAGCAGGGGTCACCGTTTTTCTGAGCGAGGTCAGACAGGGCTTTCAGCAAAATCATCATTGTCGTCAGCCGTTGCTGGCCGTCGATGATAATATATTCCTTTAATGAAAATCCGCCGCCGATCGGCATGTAAACGAAAGTTCCGAGAAAATGCTTTTCGCCGGTATCGATAATTTGTTTGATGTCATCCAGCAGTTTGTTGCAGTTGACGTCGGACCAATCGTAATTTCGCTGGTAAACCGGTATTTTGAATAACACCTTGTTGGTTCCGATAAAATCTTGCAGCATCCATAGTTTTCCGGCGTCCATCGCATTTTCCAGTCGTAAAAAGTTTGGTATGAATTTGTTTCACTTTACACGGAATATTTGTTTTTTTCAATAAAAATAAACTGTTTGAAATCGGCGGCGGCGTGCAAGATAAGGTTTGCTTTTTGGAGTGGTTTGCATTAAACAAGGGAGAAACGGCGGGAGAAGGGTACTGCCGTGACACAAAATTTAACGATATCTTTTCCGGTGAGTTTATGAAGAAGAATACAAAATTGTTTTTGTCGTATGTTTTGCCGTCGATGATCGGGATGCTGATCGTCGGTTCTTACAGTATTGTCGACACGATCTTTATCGGTTGGAGCGCGGGAGAACTCGGGTTGGCTTCGGTCGCGGTTACCTGGCCGCTGGTGATGCTGTTTGGCGCTGTCGGCGATATGCTCGGTACCGGGGCGGCAATTATCGTTTCGCAGTCGCGGGGCAACGGTGATCTTCGCCGGGCCCGTTGCAGTTTTGCCAACATGCTGGTGTGGCAGGCAGTTTTCAGCGCGGCGATGACAGTGCCGGTTTATATATGGCTGGTTGATATTTTACGGCTTTTCGGCGCTTCGGACGAATTGATTCCGGGGGCGGTAAGGTATGCGCGGATTTTGATTGTCGGCAATTTGGCCTATATGCTGGTGACGGCGATGTTGTCGGTTATCCGCAACGACGGCCGACCGGTGTTGTCAATGTGGCTGATGATTTGCGGATTGCTGCTTAATGTGGTGCTTGACTATTGGTTTATTTTTCCGCTGGGCGGCGGCATTGCCGGCGCCGCGTATGCGACCGTGGTTTCTCAGGTTGTGATAGCAGTGGCGGGGCTGGTGTATTTTACCACCGGTTATACCGAGTTGCGGTTTGACCGGGCCATGTTCAAACTGAAGTTTAAATATTTGAAAAGTATTCTGGTTAACGGTTTTCCGTCGTTGGGCAACCAGCTGTCGATCATTGCGATGCTGTTTTTCCATAATTACCAGTCGTTGAAATACGGTCAGGTGAACGGTCTGGCGGCGTATACTTTTGTCGGTGCGGTGGAATCTCTCGGTTCTCTTTTAATGACCGGACTTTCTCTCGGCGTGCAGCCTTTGGTCGCTTATTTGTACGGCGGCCGCCGCTATCGTCGTCAGAATATTATCGGCAATATGGGATATTATACGGCCTTCGGGTTGGGAATTGTGATGACCGGCGTTTCGGTTGCCGGACATAACGTTTTTCCGGGATGGTTTAATCTTCACGGCGAGGCGGCAGCCTTGGCCGCGCACGGGTTGGTCATCAGTTCGACCGCATTTATCTTGTTGGGCGTGGTGCGGGTGGCCGGTTATTATTATCAGGCAACCGGAAAAATTGTTGATTCGTCGCTGCTGATTTACGGCGACGCTTTTGTTGCCTTGCCGTTATGTCTGTTTACGCTGCCTTTGTGGTTCGGCATGGACGGCGTTTGGCTGGCGATGCCGGTCTCGCGGGTTCTGCTGTTCTTGTTTGTCTGTTATCTGTGGTTTGGCAAGAAGGCCAAACCGCAGCCGCGGCGGCATTTTTCCGGCAGAGGTTTTTAAAATGCCTCGTGCCGGTCAAAAACTCGGACGGTTGTAAAAAAGAGATGACGGAAATAAAAAAACAGTTTATGTTATTAAGAAATTCAGCGGCATTATAAATTAGGAAAGGTTATGTGATGTTGAAAAAAAGCAAGTTGTTTACCGGACTGTTTTTGGTGTTGGCCCTTTGCGCCTGCAAAGAAGAGAAATCGCGGCAGGCGTCTGCCGGTCAGGAAATGATGTCGGTGGAGGTAATGAAAGTCGAACCGCATGACGTTCCCCTCAGTTTTGAATTCTCGGCGCGCGCGCAGGGATACAAAGAAACCGAAGTGAGGGCCCGGGTCGGCGGCATTCTGTTGAAAAAGAATTACGTCGAGGGTTCGGAAGTTCGGGAAGGTGACGTTTTGTTTGAAATTGATCCCGAACAATACCGTGCGCAGCTGAACAATGCCAAAGCCAATCTGGCTAAAGCCAAGGCTCAGCTTCACCGTGCCGAAAACGATTGGGAAAGGATTGCCAAACTGTATAAACAGCAGGTCGTGAGCGAAAAGTCCCGCGATGAAGCAATGGCGGAACTGGAAGCGCAAAAGGCAGCGGTTCAGATGGCCGAATCGGAAGTGGAAACGGCTCAGCTTAATTTTGACTATACCAAAGTGAAAGCGCCGATCAGCGGCGTAACCGGAATGGAAGCCCAGTCGGAAGGAAGTCTGATTTCGGCCACCGGGCTTTTGACCAACATTACCCAGCTGGATCCGATTTATGTTATTTTTTCGGCTTCGGAGAGCGAGATGATGTCGCTGGCCAACATGGTGGACAACGGGTTGATCCGCAATCCGGAAAACAAGAGCGAAATTACGGCCAAAGTAAAATTCAGCAATGATACCGAATACCCGTTGGCTGGACAAATCAACTTCATTAATTCGGGAATTGACGAAGGAACCGGAACCATCAAGCTGCGAGCGGTTTTTCCGAATCCGAAAAAGCGTTTAAAACCGGGACAGTTTTTGCGTCTGGTTATGGAAGGCCTGACCCGGGTTAATGCCCTGATCGTACCGCAGGAAGCGATTATGCAGGGTGCCAACGGTTCGTATGTTTATGTTCTGAATAATAAAAATATGGTGGAAATGGTCAATATTCACACCGGTCTGATGACTCGGGAAGGAGGCTGGATTGTCGACAGCGGCCTGAAAGCGGGAGATCGCGTTATCGTCAGCAATCTGATGAAGATTCGTCCCGGAATGACGGTACGCCCGGTTGAGGAAACGGAAACGCCGGCAACGCTGAGCAAGTAAAGCGAAAGGAAATACCATGTTTTCAAAATTTTTTATTGACCGGCCGATTTTTGCGACGGTTGTCTCACTGATTTTTATACTGGCGGGGCTGGTATCAATGAAGGTCCTGCCGATTGAGCAATATCCGAATATTGTTCCGACCGAAATTCAAATCACGGCAATTTATCCCGGCGCTACCGCCGAGGTGTTGGCGGATACGGTTGCGGCGCCGATCGAGCAGGAAATTAACGGTGTCAAGAATATGATCTATATGTATTCCAACGCCACTTCCCAAGGCTATCTGACCATCGGGGTGGTTTTTGACATCGGTACCGATCCCGACCAGGCGACCATTGACGTCAACAACAAGGTGCAGGCGGCGACCTCAAAACTGCCGGCCGAAGTCACAAAACAGGGCGTTAAGGTCGAACAAAAGTCGAATGCGATTTTGCAGGTGGTGACAATGAAGTCGTCGTCGCCGCAATACGATACCATTTTTGTTTCCAACTATACCTTATTGAACGTTTTGGATGAAATTCGCCGTATCAAAGGGGTGGGCAGCGCGTCGCTGTTTGCTTCTCAGGACTATTCGATGCGGATTTTATTGTCTCCCGACAAACTGGCCGACTTTAACCTGACGCCGCAAGACGTGATTGCCGCGGTACAGGAACAGAACTCGCAGTTTGCCGCCGGACAGTTCGGACAGGAACCGCTCGACGAATATCTGCCCTATACCTATTCGGTCAATACCAAAGGACGGTTGGTCGACGAAAAGGAATTCGGCAACATCATTCTTAAAAGCGATGACAAGGGCGGTATTTTGCGCCTGAAAGACGTGGCGCGGATTGAACTGGGCGCTCAGGACTACAGTGTCAACTCCTTCTTTAACGGCGAACCGGCGGTCGCTTTTGCGATCTATCTGCAACCGGGCGCCAACGCGTTGGAAACCGCCGGTCTGGTCAAGCAGAAAATGGCGGAAGTCGCAAAGAATTTTCCTGAGGGGATATCCTACGAAATTCCATATGACACCACCGTGTTCGTCGACGTTTCGATCAATGAAGTGATTCATACGTTTTTTGAAGCGGTGCTGCTGGTTATTGCGGTTGTTTATTTGTTTTTGCAGAACATGCGGGCGACCCTGATTCCGATTTTGGCGGTGCCGGTGTCAATCATCGGCGCTTTTGCCGGTATGTATGTGCTGGGTTTCTCGATCAATCTGCTGACGTTGTTCGGATTGATTCTGGCGATCGGTATTGTGGTGGACGATGCGATTATCGTGTTGGAAAACGTCGAACGTCTGATGAGCGAAGAAAAACTGTCGCCGCGCGAGGCTGCCGTCAAAGCGATGCAGGAAGTGTCGGGGCCGGTGGTTGCGGTGGCTTTGGTGCTGTCGTCGGTATTTTTGCCGATTGCCTTCTTAGGCGGCATGACCGGGGTGATGTATAAACAGTTTTCGGTGACGATTGCGGTTTCGGTGCTGATTTCCGCTTTTGTGGCGTTGACGCTGACGCCGGCGTTATGTGCCCTGATTATTAAACCGGTGCGTGAACACAAGCAGCCGCATGGATTCTTCAAATGGTTTGACAACTTTTTTGAGGCGGCAACCAACCTTTATCTGGCAGGGGTTCGGTTTTTCCTTAAGCACCGCAAAACGGCGGTGGTCAGCTTTCTGGGCGTGACGGCGCTGATTCTGCTGCTGTTTAAGGTCGTTCCCGGCGGTCTGGTGCCGAACGAAGATCAGGGAACACTGCTGATGTCGTACAGCATGCCCGAGGCTTCTTCGCTGAAACGGACGACTAATTTTACCAACACCGTCGGCGGTATGTTGAGGAAAAGTCCGGACTTGCAGGATGTGTTGACGATTAACGGTTTCAACATTCTTTCTTCGAGCCAGAACACTTATTCGGCTCTGAGCTTTATCGTGCTCAAGGACTGGGATCAGCGCAAAGGGCCGGGCCAGTCGGCAGAAGCTCTGGCTCAGCTCTATACCGGATACGGCATGAGCCAGCCGGAGGGAATCGGCTATGCTTTTTCGATGCCGCCGATTATGGGAATGAGTACGGCCGGCGGTTTTGAAGGTTATGTTCAGAATCGCGGCGGCAAAAGTTCGGAAGAACTGATGGAAAAGGTGAGGGAATTTGTTGCCGTGGCCAACGAACGTCCCGAGTTGGACAATGTTCGTACCACTTTTTCGGTCAGCACGCCGCAGTATCGGGTTGATCTGGACCGTGAAAAAGCCAGAATACTCAACGTGCCGATCAATGCGATTTATGCGGTGATGCAGTCGACCTTCGGCAATTTGTACATTAATGACTTTACCTACATGGGACGCAACTTCCGGGTGACTTTGCAATCGGAAGCCAAGTTCCGGCGGACGCCCGACGATTTGCGCTATGTATATGTCAAGTCTAACAGCGGCCAGCTGGTGCCGTTGTCTACCCTTTTGCATGTCGAACGGGTGACCGGTCCAGAACTGGTCAACCGGTTCAATATTTTTCCGGCGGCCAAAGTTTTAGGCGATCCGGCAAGCGGCTATTCCTCCGGTCAGGCGATTGCGGCGATGGAACAGGTTGCGGCGGAAGTGTTGGGAAGCGGCTATTCGTTGTCGTGGATCGGGTCGGCTTATCAGGAAAAACTGACCGGCGGCGCTTCGACGCAGGCCTTTGTGTTTGGCTTGATCATGATCTTTTTGATTTTGGCGGCCCAGTATGAAAAATGGTCGTTGCCGTTTGTAGTCATTTTGTCGGTGCCGTTTGCGGTGTTGGGCGCCTTGTTGGCCGTGTATATGCGGGGCATTCAAAACGATCTTTATTTTCAGGTCGGCTTGGTAACCCTGATCGGTCTGGCGGCCAAAAACGCGATTTTGATCGTCGAGTTTGCGGTGATGCAGGTGCAAAACGGCATGACCTATGCCGAAGCGGCCATCAGTGCGGCCAAACTGCGGTTTCGGCCGATTGTGATGACTTCGCTGGCGTTTACCTTCGGCGTTTTGCCGCTGGCGGTTTCCACCGGCGCCGGTGCCGGCAGCCGTCATGCGATCGGAACCGGGATGATCGGCGGCATGATTTTATCAACCTTTGTTGCAACCTTATTTGTGCCGATGATGTTTGCCATGATCGGCGAAAGGTTTGACGAAGAAAATGTTCTGCGTCGAAAAATCGGCAAACGGGCCGAAAAGCTCGGACGTCCGCCGCTGAAGGGCAAGTTGCGTTAAGTCGGAATGCCGCCGGGAAACCGGCGGCATCTTCATTGAAAGAGAGAGTAAAAAACTTCAGTTCACATCGCCCAAAACGATCGTTTGTTGAATGGCGTCAATATTTTTAAGATAAGGGATGATTGCTTTGGGGACGAAATCGGAATCTTCCAACCGATCAAGAGGAATCCAGAGAATCTGCTGGCCGTCGCTGTCCGGCTCGCAGCCGTTGCCGAGGGGTGAGAAGTCGTTCACTTTACAGCGGAACATCAATTCGGCCTGATGAAAGCAAGGCTCGTCAACAACGGTATGATGGTTTTTGGCGATGTAGTCGCGCGCCAGCACCAGTTGCAGCGGTTGCACTTCCAGATTGAGCTCTTCCCGGCATTCGCGGATCAAAGCCTGCTCCATGGTTTCGCCCCATTGATGTCCGCCGCCGGGCAGCTTGCAGAAACGGCCGCGACCGTAATCACAACTTTCAACCAACAGTTTGCCCTCGTGAATGATAATGGCTTTGATTGAGTAGCGAAAGATGTTTTCCATGGCACGGATTCCGAAAAATATTGGAGTTTTCGGGAATTGTAGTGGGTTTGACGGTTATGTCAATTGTTTTCGCGCGGGGCAAAATTCATGGCGCCGGAATTGATGCAATAGCGGGCGCCGGTGGCGGTGGGGCCGTCATTGAAAACATGGCCGAGATGGGAACCGCAGCGGGCGCAGGTGACTTCGGCGCGTACCATTCCGTGACTGAAGTCGGGCGAAACTTTGGTGCTGCCGGGAATCGCACGGTCAAAACTGGGCCAGCCGCTGCCGGAATCGAATTTGTCACCGGCGCGGAAAATCGGGTTTCCGCAAGCGGCGCAGCTGAAAGTTCCGTCTTCCTTAACTTCCAGATATTTTCCGGAAAAAGCCGGTTCGGTGCCTTTTTGGCGCAAAATGCGATATTGTTCCGGGGTAAGGCGTTTTTTCCACTCTTCGTCACTGCGTTTGAGCGGCGGTTTGTCGGCGGAACAGCAGCTCCGTCCCTGCTTGGCAAGGTATTTCTGGTGGTATTGTTCCGCGGGATAAAACTCGGCGGCCGGAACCACTTGAGTAACGATCGGAGAAGGGTAAGCTTTGTTTTGGTTTAACTCTTCGATTTTATCGAGTGCCTCTTGTTGCTGTTCGGTGGTAAGATAGAATATTGCCGATCGGTACTGATCGCCGACGTCCGGCCCCTGACGATTGAGCGTGGTCGGATTGTGGTTGGCAAAAAAGATATCAAGCAGTTGCTCGTAACTGACAAAATCGGTGTCATAAAGAATTTTTACGGCTTCGGCATGGCCGGTATCACCGTTGCACACCTCCCGATAACCGGGATTTTCGGTTTTGCCGCCGGTATAGCCGACAGTGGTTGAAACAACGCCGGGGACACTGTCAAAAACTGCCTGAATTCCCCAAAAACAGCCGGCAGCGAAAATGGCCTGTGATATACTCATCCGATTTCTCCGGTTTGAATGACTGACTGATTATCATATAATGTCGTTTGCGGCCGATTCAATCGGTAAAATGTTTTAGCCGGCGGAACAATGCGGGATAGTCGCGGCGTGATTTTATTTTGATAACCGGGAGAGCAATCGAAGCCGTATATTCTTTAATCTCACGATTAAGAACGCCGTTGCAACGGTCCCACTGTAAAATTTTGGTCACGGTCGGGCGGCGGTAGTGATAAGGCTGAACCGGCAAATTGGGATCGACGTTCTTTCCGATCAGCCGGTAGGCTTTGAAAAAACGCCGGGTGAAACGCCATGCCGCGATAAATCGTGAAACATCGGTATGGATAATCAGGTCCGGGGAAAGCCGGCAATATAACTTTTGCTGAGAACCTTCGGCCACCCAGTCGGAACAGCGGCGGGCAAATTCGTCTATGCGGCGGCGGCAGTCTTCGTCACTGCGATAGGCGCCGGTCTGAGGGTCGCGGGAGACTTCGTCCAAATTGAGACGCGGCAGCGAAAAATGACGACTGAGTTCATAAGCCAGAGTCGATTTTCCCGAACCGAGCATGCCGATGATGAGTATTTTCATTTTTTGAGTGCCAATTGAACCAGAGGAGAAGCGTTACGGGCGTTGATTTGCTGTTCATCCATCCACAACGCGCCGTCGGAATCGAGATCGTTAATGTGATCGTCGGGGCTGCCTTCTACGGTGCAGTCGAACAAAACGGCGGTATGTTTTAAGCATCCGGGACGGCCGTTTTCTTCATAAAAATCGGTAAATAAAACGGTTTCCTGACGGCGTTTTTCGGTGTTGAGAAGACGGCAGCCGGTTTCTTCAAGAAGTTCGCGCGCAAGCGTTTCAATTTCGCTTTCCCCGCTTTCGGGAGATCCGCCGGGCAAGTCAAACCGACCGCTGTAAGGACCGCGGCGTTTGCGAATCACCAGCAGTCGGCCGCAAGCGTTGCGGACAATTCCGTAAACGCCTTTATGGGTCCGGGTGACCTGCGGTTGGTATACGGCAGGAGAAGCGGGGATGTTGATTTGAGCGGCCAGCCGGGCTTCTTCTTTGATCCAACGCGGCAGGTCAAGCGTTTCCAAATTGTCAAAATCGATCCATTGCCACGACTGATGTTCATCGGAAAGGCGCACCGTTCCGGAAACGTAATCGGCGGCAAAAGTGACTCCGTAGAGCATTTCTCCTTTTTTTTCCGAATAGTTCCATGCCCGCAGCGGCTGTCTGATGTTGGCCTTAAGTCCGGTTTCTTCGGCAATTTCGCGTTCCAGAGCCTGCAGATAGGTTTCGTCATTTTCAATGCCGCCGCCGGGAATGTCATATTCGGGGTGATGTTCGGAGTCTGACCGGCGTCGTTCCAACAGTAAAAAGCTATTGTTGCGGATAATAAAAGCCTTGGCGGCAACACGAACGACTGTCATAAGTTTTCTCCTTTGATGTCATTGTAACGTTTCGGAATAAAAAAGCAAATAAAAAGCAGGCGGCCGATGAGGCAAAAAGGCGTTTATGATATGAAAAACCCCCGCCGGAGCGGGGGTTGACACGAAAGAAGAAGCTTTATTTGATTTCTTCGATCAGAAGTTCGCTCGGTGCCGCGGCACGGGTGTTCTCGATCGTGTAGGACACTTTTTCGACAGCCGGTTTGCTGGTCGTGGTTACAACGGTTTTTACCTGCTGCGGTTGGGTGGTTACAACGGTTTTGACTTCCGGTTGGGCAACGACCTGAGTCGTGCTGACGACCTTTTGGTTGACAACCGGTTCTTTTTCATACGAAACGGTCGAAGTGGTTTTCGGTTCGTAAACCGTGGTATAAGTCACTTTTTTGTAAATGACTTCAACCGGTTCACGGGTTTGTCTGACAACCGGGGCGCAGCCGTTGCAGCCGTTAACGACCGGAGCCGGTGCCGGAGCGGGAACGGTGACCGTTGTTACCGGCGCAGGTACCGTAACCGCGGTTACCGGAACCTGTTGTTGAACGACATAAGCGGGCCGCTGGGCAACCAGTGTGATGCGACGTTGCTGCGGTCTTTCTTTATATACATAAACTTTTTCAGGCTGTCTGGGTTCTTCTTTTTTGACTTCTTTTTTGGTCGGGCAGGACTTCCCGGAATAAAAATGGCTGTTGCAGTCCTGATCATAACCTTTGTAGATGGAGCCCTGTGCACATGCACCGACAAAGAAAAGCAGGGAAAATACAAATAACTTTTTCATGGTTTTTCTCTTTCGTTAACTTATAGTTGCAATATAAACGGATTAGTAAAAATTTAAACCTACTATAATCTTTTTTTCTAATTTGTCAATTTCTGTTTAAAAAATATTAATCCTTATATAATTCCCGGTTTGACAATTTAAAGCACCGTTACCCGGAAACCGGGAATTATTTTGACATTTTAACGATTGTCATTTATGATAAGTATGTTTTTAAACATTTTAGTGGTTGGGGAATGCCGTATGAAAATTTGTAAATTGCTGGGAATGGTTGCCGTTGCCGTATGCTTTATGCATACCGCAGACGCCGCGATTGATGCCGAGGCCTTGTCTGCTTCAATATATAATCATGCCCGGTTTGGCAACAAACTTGCGCTCGAACGCCTGAAACGCAACGGCTACTCTCTTGACGCGACGGATGCCAGAGGAAATACGCCGCTTTGTACCGCCATTGTGCGCAAAGACCGCAAAGCTTATGCCTTGCTTCGTCAGATGGGAGCCAATCCCGACCATGCTTGTGTCAAAAGACTGGAAGCGGCGGCGCATCCGGTACGTTCCGATAAATTTGTTTGGGAAGTCGGCCCGACCACATACCTCGGCGCTGCGGTTTTGATCGGCGGGGGCGTTGCGATTGCCGCCAGCGGTGGCGGTGGCGGTGGCGGCGGCAGCGGCAGCAACAGCGGAAACTCAGGCAGCGGCGGCGGTGAAGGGGGCGGTTCCGGTCCGGGCGGTGGCGAAGGCGGCGGCAGCGGCGAGGGCGGCGGTGTTATTGAAGGCGGCGGCGAAGGCGAACCCGATCCCGGCGAAGATCAGCCGTTAAGTGCCGATTATTTTAAAAACGCCGAATATAACGACGGCGGTTTCCTCCGTCATATCAATGCCGCGGAAGCTTATGCGCGTTTTTATACCGCAAACGGCACCGGCGGTCTCAAATCCGGTTTGGCGCCGGTAAAAGTCGGTATCGTTGACAGCGGCGTGTACGGCGCTCATCCCGAATTTGCGGGAAAATCGGTCACCGGGCACAATTTTGACTACGGTCCCTGTTCCAAAAGCGGCAATTCGGTCAATTGCTGGAAGTGGGCAAGTTCGTATAAAGTCGGCGGCACCACTTATCAAAACGTCACTTATCTGGTTACCAGCGAAGGGGATGTTTACCTGACCCGGATTGATGACGGCAGCAAAGCGAAATATGATGCCTGGGCTTCCAAATATGAAGACGGTTACGATTGGGAAAATTTGTCGCAAAGCTCGATCGGATTTTATCCGGGAAGCGATCCGTCGCAACAACACGGAACCCACGTTGCCGGGATTATCGCCGCTAACCGGGACGGCAATTATATGCACGGCGTCGCTTTTGAAAATGCGCAGCTGACTGCGGCCCGCTGGGACATGATGTCACCGATGGACGTACCGGTTGAGGAACTGATCAGCGACGGCGCTAAAGTGATCAACTTCAGTTTGGGTATTGATGCCAACGACGTCTACAACGCTTCGACGATCAAACAACATGCATCGGCGATCAAAGACGCGCTGGAAGCTGCCCGTTATCAGGCGGAGAGCCAGGTTGTTTTTGTTTTTTCGGCCGGCAACGAAAGTTATGAACAGCCGGGGATCATGAACGGTATTCCGTTGCTTGACGAATTTAAAGATTCTTTGAAAAATTTATTTGTAACCGTGGTTGCTCTCGGTTCTTCGGCGTCGGAAAAAACGCTGGAACTGGCGGATTATTCCAACGCCTGCGGTGCGGCGAAAGACTATTGTATTGCCGCGCCGGGTACCGATATCATGTCGTCGGTGACCGGCGGTTACGGCATTAAGGACGGTACTTCGATGGCGGCGCCGGTAGTGACCGGAAGCATTGCCTTTTTGATGGGAGCTTATCCTTATATGACGCCGCAGGAAGTGGTGCAGTTGATTTTTGAAACCGCCGACGATTTAGGGGCGCCGGGTGTCGATGAAATTTACGGACACGGGCAGCTCAATCTCGGAGCGGCGACGCGGCCTCAGGGCGATGTCGAGGTTCCGACCGGAGAATCCGTCAACGGAGCCGGTGTGCTGGCAAAGGCTACCACAATGACGGTACCGGCGGTTTTCAAAAGTGCGATGATGGCCAAAATGCCGCGCTCGGTTACCGTATTTGACAAATATAAACGTCCGTTTGCGATGCCGATGGCGTCGTTTGTCCATGCTACTCATAACAATGACCGCAATTTCAAGAACGACCTGTATGCCTTTTCGCGCTATCAGCCCAAGCAGACCGTTCGATCGGGCGGCAATTTGGCCTTTGCTTACGCACCGGCGGTGATGAAGACTTCGGCCGGCGGTTTGGGAACGATGGAAGTTGAATATACGGGAAATCAAAATACCACCGGTTTTTATTATACCGAAAATACCGCCTACAATAATCAAAACTATTTTGATAAAACGCTCTCCAACCCGTTTTTGGCCATGAATGCGGCTTATGGTGTTTATAATCGTTATAATCCGGTTTCCTCGCTCGGCATTACGATGGGATTTTCGACCGGTGAAAACGGTTTGTATGACGGCAGCCGCGATGAAAATGACCGTGATTTTGACAATCGGGCCTATGCTTTCGATTCGGCGGTGTCGTTTCAGGCGACCGATCGGTTGACGGTTACCGCCATGAGCGGGGTCTTGTACGAAGACGGTGCCTTGCTTGGTTTGAACGGTACCGGCGGTTTTGACGTCGGCGATTCCAACACTTATTATGCAGGTTTGAAATTGAGTTGGTCGCCGCTGCGCAATTTGTTTTTGAGCGGCGCTTACTATCAGGGATGGACCGACGGCGGCCGTTTGGCCTCGAACCTGATGCAGACCAGTCGTCTGGCCAGTGACAGTTTTGCGTTGGACGGTCATTACCGCTATAATAAAACCGATGTAGTCGGGTTGCAGATATCGTCGCCGCTGCGGATTTACAGCGGCAGCGCCCGCTTCAATCTGCCGGCCGGCCGTGACAATTACTCCGACCGGGTTTATCGGGAGCAGTTTTCGGCCAGTTTGAAACCGGAGGCGCGCGAGTACAAATTTGCTCTTTATCATGCCCGCGAAATCAACGAAGACATGAACTTCAAAGCCGAATTTGACATGCGTCTTAATCCGGATCATCAAAAGAACGCCGAAACCGATTATCGGCTGATGCTTGGGTTTAACTGGACTTTTAATTAAGATAACGGCAATGTACCGGTCTGTTGCCGCAGACCGGTCAAAAACTCGCGGACCCGCCGGATTCGGTACTGCCGGTAAAGCTCGCCGAAACGGTGGTCTTTGGGCAGGGAAGAATAGCCGGGCATATCGGCGGCGCGGATGTCGGCCAGAAATTTGCCGATTTGCCGCAGCAAAGCGGCATTTTGTTCGAAAACAGCATCTTCCTCTGGAGAAATTTGCCGTTTGCAGCCATGCATATCGGCGCGGCAGACTTCAATATAATTGTCCATATGCGATACGCCGCGGCAGACCAGGTCTTCGCAGAAGTCAACCAGCGTACCCACACGCATTTCGGGAATTTTGCAGAGTTTCATATGGAGACGGCAGGCGATGAGGGCAAAATCGCGATAATGGTTGGGAATGCGCAGGCGTTTGCAGATCTGCCTGATCAGCGGCAAGCCGTTTTGTTCATGATTGTGGTGCGATGGAAGAATCTCGGCCGGAGTAACGGTTTTGCCGATATCATGCAGTAACAGGGCAAAACGGACCATGGCGTTAGTATCGGCGGCTTGTTCAAGTGTCATCACGGTGTGTTCGCCGCTGTTGCCTTCGGGGTGATAATCGGTGCGTTCAGGTGTTTGCCAGAGCTTTTCGACCTCGGGCAGAATCGCTTTGAGGGCGCCGCATTGACAGGCGACGCGGACAAATTGCGGAAAATCGGGGAAGCGGAGCGCTTTTTCCAATTCTTTCCAGACTCTTTCGGGGGTGAGATGGTCAAGCATGCCGTCGGCCGTCATTTTTGTAACCAGTTCCATGGTTTCCGCCGCCGGGGTATAACCGAGCTGAGCGGCAAAACGGCACAGACGCAAAATGCGCAACGGGTCTTCCTGGAAATGTTCACGGTGAATATGCCGTAAAATACGCTTTTTTATATCGTCGACACCGCCGAAAGGATCTATAATCTCCTCGGTTTGAGGATCAAACGCCAATGCGTTGCAGGTAAAATCGCGTCGTTCCAGATCTTCTTCCAAGGTTACCGAAGGATCGAAAATAAACCTGAAATCGGTGTGACGGTTGCCGGTTTTAATTTCTTTGCGCGCCAATGCATATTCCTGTTTGGTTTCGGGATGAAGAAAAACCGGAAAATCGCGCCCCACCTGAATAAAACCGTGTTCAAGCATTTCGGCGGGCGAAGAACCGACCACGACATGGTCATAGTCTTGCGGCTGCTGTCCCCGCAACCGGTCGCGGACACATCCGCCCACTTGATATATTTTCATGAACGTTCTCCGTCGGAAAAGCTGCGTCGGCCGTTGGCGGCGATATCGGTGCAGCGGGTTTCAGACATGTTGTTTGACCTCTTCAACCATTTGTTGCCAGTTTTGCGGTTTAATTACCCGGACGTGCTTGCCCCAGCTGTAAAGATGGCGGTCCATTTCCAATATGCCGCCGGCTTTGAAGCAGACAGTCAGGCTGCCGTCGGCGTTTTCGGTCATCGTCTGGCCGGGATGGAAAATATAGCTTTTGGCTTTTGCGGCGCCGGAGGCGTCGAAAAGCCATTCCACCTCAAAAGGAGTATCGCGGAAAACGCCGAAATTTTCACTGCAATATTTTTGCAAGTCAAAATCCGGTCTACGGATAAAATAATCATTGCTTTCTTTCAATTCGAGAATATTTTCGAGATTAAAACAACGAAAATCGCGGTTCTTTTCCGCATAGGCAATCAGATAATGCTTTTTATCATAAATAAAAGCGTACGGGTGCAGGGTTCGCCAGTTGCGGTTGCCGCTGGCGGAGTTGTAACGTATGCGGACTTTGCGGCAGGCGGTGACGGCATGACGCAACAAGTCAACATGGCGTGGATTGATGTTCAGCCGCCGCAGCGGACGAAAAGCATATCCCTCGGAAACATTCATAATATCGGTATCGGCTTCGATACGATACAATGTTTCCGGTTCCATCAGCGCTTTCAGCTTGTGAAGAATCGAGGTCAGGAGGCGGGATTGGCCTTCAAGCTGGGCTTGTTCCGTCAGCCGCAGCGCGTTTTGCAAAGCCGAAATCTCGTCGGCGGAAAAGTTAATGTAGTTTTTGAGGGTTCCGGAGGGCAGCCGCCAGCGTTTTATGCCTTTTTCGCCGGTGGTTTCGCTCAATTGCGGAAATTTCTGGCGCAGAAATTCGAGCATACGTTCGGCGGTGCGGCGCGAAATGCCGAATTGCTGACAGATATCCGCAATCGCAACGCCTTCGGTGTCTGATTGTATACGAATAGCCAGTTCCAGAAGATGATGCATTTTTTGATAGGCCATGACGGTCTCCTTTGTCAGTCCTGCACGGACAGCCGTTGGTGAAGGGTACGGGCGGCTTCGAGTCCGGAAGCCAGCGCCTCGACAATGGTCGAACCGCCGTGTTTGCAGTCGCCGGCGGCGATTACGCGTTCGGAATCGGACCGGCGTTCCGAAGAACTGCCGATTGCTTTGATGACCAGACTGAAACCGGGGCGGGCAATGGTGGTGTCGGGAATTTCTTCCAGTTTGCCCTGATTAAAGCGGTTTTTGCTGGTATAAAGAGTTATGAAATTGCCGTCGGTGCCGATTTTCTTTATTCTGGTCATGGTGGTCAGATCAATGCCGGCTTCAAGTAATGCGTGGCGTTCTTCCCCGGTGATCCGCATATCGGAAACCCGGCGGCGGACAAACATTTCAACATTTTCGGCACCGTTTTGGACCGCCGTCAGGGCACAGTCGACGGCAACCGCGCCGCCGCCGATGACGGCAACGTTGCCGGAAGCGGCATATTTGGCCGGGTAGCGCAAATATTCGAGATAAGAGAGCGTATGTTGTTCGCCTTCAATGCCGAGATCAATACTGTCGGGCTCGCCGGAGGCGATGATGACTCCGTCAAAATTCTGTTCCAGCAATGCAGACGGATTTTCAACAAAGCTGTTTAAATGCAGTTCAATCATACCCGGGTCATTAACAAAACTCCAGTCTTTGCCGATGACTTCAAACGGCAGTCGGTTGTCGGGGATCAGATTAAGAGCACCGCCGATTTTTTCAAATCCTTCAAACAGAACGATGCGGTAACCGAGCCTGGATAGTTCGGAAGCGGCGGCGATGCCGGCCGGTCCGGCGCCGACGACGGCAATTTTTTTGCCGTTGGCCGGGCGTTTGGGATGAGCAGCGTTTTGAGGGGTGCGGTATTTTTCCAAAATGGTGGCCTGAACCCGCGGGATGTTGATCGGGAAGTCGATGTTGGAACGGGTGCAGGCGCGCATGCAAAATTTGTCGGGACAGATCAGGCCGCAGGTTTGTCCCATCGGGTTGTTGCGGGTGATGGCTTCCACGGCGCCGTCAAAATCGTTTTGGATCGCTTTGGCGATGAATTCCTGCGGATTGCAGTTAACCGGACAGGCATTCATGCAGGGTTTGGTTTTGCAGGCAAGGCAGCGTCCGAGTTCGGCAATCAGCTGCGGACGGCTCAGATATAGATTTTTGTTAGTCATTTTAACTTATCCGAAATTAATTGATGTTTATAATCTACGCCATTACCATGGGGGTAAGTCAAGTTTTTTCTGGCGGAGACGAAAAATGTTGAAAAAAATAGCGCGATGGGCAGCGGCGGCGGTCGTTTTTGCGGGTATATACGTAATTTGTTTATATGCCGTGCAGGATTATCTGATCTTTTTTCCCGATAAGTTTTATGTGGGACCGCAGAGCGCGGGGGTGCCGGCATTCAGGGAACAACCGTTGGTAACGGCGGACGGGCGCATGGTTATGGCCTGGTATGCCGAAGGCGAACCTGATAAACCGGCCATTTTGTTTTTTCACGGCAACGCGGGGCAGATTGCGACTTTTGCGCCTCGGATGGAAGCATACCGCAAGGCCGGTTATTCGGTGTTGATGCCCGAATATCGCGGTTTTGCCCACAGCGGCGGCGAACTGAGCGAGGATAATATGTATGCCGATGCGGTGGCCGCTTTTGATTATCTTGAAAAGCAACCGGGGCATAAGGGGATAGTCGTATTCGGCTATTCAATGGGGACGGCACCCGCTGCCGCCGTTGCCGGGCTTCGTTCTCCCGACGGATTGATTTTGGCCGCTCCTTTCCGTTCTCTGTACCGTGAAGTGACGGAAAAAAAGATTCCGCTGGCCGGTTGGGTTCTGACCCGGCATTTGGAGTCGGATAAGTTCGTTGCCGCTTACGAAGGGCCGTTGCTGATTGTGCACGGAAGCCGTGACCGACTGATTCTGCCGCATCACGGCCGTGAGTTGTTTGAGTTGGCACCGTCATCGGACAAGCAATTCCGACTGGCTGAACAGGTTGACCACAACCGTTTGTTTTTTGATGAAGCCAATCATCGGATTATGCTGGAATGGCTGACGAATCGTTTTAATTGAGGATGGTTGCGAAAGGGGAGGGCATTCTGAATGCGTCCTCGTCTGCCGTAAAACAAAAAGCTCCGAAAGATTTCGGAGCTTTTTGTTGAAAGCGGATCAACCTAGAAAACGTAACGGGCGCCGCCGTAAATTTCCTGATTGTGAACTTTGCCTTTGCCGATTTTACCCATGTCATAATAACGGTAACCGACGTCAAGGTTCAGACGGTTGGTCATCTTGGCCGAAATACCGCCGCCGAGTACCCAGGTGAAGTTATGTTCTTTGTAACTGTCTTTACCGGTATCATAGGTAAACTTGTATTCCATGTTGGTTACACCGATACCGGCCTGAACGTAGGGAGTGAACCAGGTATAGGGAGAAAAGTCGTAATAGACGTTGAACATGTACGAGTCGTAATCGAAAGTCGCCGTACTGGTCGAAACAATGTCCGGACGGCCTTCCATCGGAATCCGCAGCGTTTCGGAGTCTTCGCTCTTGTCACGCCAGATATATTCGAATTCGGCACGGAAATAAGTGTAACGGTAGCCGATTGCGCCGCTCAGCATGAACAGGTTGTCATCAATATCGAGACGGTCACCGGTCGTATGTTTGGCGCCGATATCCGGTTCGGCAACACCGCCGCGGATACCCAGATAAATACCGTCGCATTCAGCCATAGCGTCAGATGCTACAACCATCCCCAAAACTATTGCCGAAGCACCGGCCAGCATTTTTTTCAACATTCTTAAGATTCCTCTCGTTAAAAAATAAAAATTCTGGTTGAGAGAGTACATTAATTTTTTAATAGAATCAAGTTTTTTATGCGGGACGGCTTTATTTTGGCACCGCGGGGAAAAAATGCCGAGACAGCTTGCTTTTGCGGCTTGTTTGTGGTAAAAAGACAATTATGAAAAAAGAAACTTCTCCGCACGAAAACAAACGCAGCGCTTCGGGGCTGAATACGCTGGCATCGGAAACCCTTCCGCTGCTGCGGCGCATACTTGGCAAACAGGGGCTGGCCTCGGCAGATATTCTGGCTTTTTGGGATCAGATTGCCGGAGAAGAACTGGCCGCCTGTACGGTGCCGGAGAAAATCAGCTTCAAACCGGGGGAACGAAACGGCGGCATTTTGCATGTTGCGGTGCCGAACGGTGCGTTTGCGTTGGAGATTCAGCATCGTGAAAAATTTATTCTGGACAAAGTGAATGCGTATTTCGGGTACGCTGCGGTGACCGGAATGAAAATCAGACAGGGTTCGGTGCCGTTGCTTCGGAAGGCAAAACAATTTAATCAACCGCCGCTTAAGAAAATACTTGTAAGCGAAGAAGAACAAAATTATATTGAAGAACTGACCGGCGGCGTGGAAGACGACAGGTTAAAGGAAAGTCTGGTCCGTCTGGGTAAAAACATTATAGTTGAGAATCGCAAATAAACAGGAGCATCAATGACTTTTGAAAATATAATAAAAAAAATCAGCCAAATGTT
Organism: uncultured Alphaproteobacteria bacterium; assembly: GCA_910577095.1. GTDB lineage: Bacteria > Pseudomonadota > Alphaproteobacteria > RF32 > CAG-239 > JAFUYI01. The sequence goes on along the minus strand of CAJTLY010000006.1, from coordinate 55,677 downwards.
GGCGATTACGTTTATGTTTGTTATGGCCGACGGCTATTATCTGTTTCAGAAAGGTTTTGACTGGGTGGACGGAAACCTGGTTTTGGTCCGGTCTGCTCAAGCTGCGGTTCCGGTTGTGGACGGCAGCGTGGTTCCGAGCCGTTTTGAAATGGATGAAGTGCGGGTTCTCGGCAATCCTGCCGCACCGGTGACAATTTATGAGTTTTCTTCGCTCGGATGTTCCCATTGTGCGGATTTTCATCTGAATGTGCTGCCTCAGCTTAAGAAAGATTATATCGACACCGGCAAGGTCAAGCTGGTGTTTGCCGATTTTCCGATTGACGGCCGGTCGATGAAAGCGGCGATGCTGGCTCGTTGTATGCCGACTGACAAATATTTCGATTTTCTGAGCGTGCTGTTTAAAAAGCAGTTAACCTGGGGGTTGTCGTTCAAAGCCGAGAAACTGCTGGCCAGTTATGCGGAACTGGAAGGTTTGAGCAAGGAACAGGCCAATCTCTGCATGGCTGACGATGATACGGCCAAAGAAATTATGGCGGTGCGTCAGGATGCACTCGAAAAACTGCGTATTCAGGGAACGCCGTCGTTTTTGGTTCGCGGTCCCGAAGGAGAGGAAATTCTGCCCGGGATGCCGGATTATGAGACGTTGCAGGGAGTGTTAAATAAATATCTTGATTTTAACAAGTAAGTAATATTTAAGGAATATGCTGTCCGATGAAAAAAATTCCCGATGACATCAGGGAGCTGGAACGTAAGATTTCACGTCTGAAGAAACGGGAGGCGGATCATGCCGCATCGGCCAAAACATCGGAATATTCCAGTGCGGCGGCGATCGGGATGAGAATTGCGGTCGAGTTGTTGTCGGCGGTGCTGGTCGGCGGTGCGGTCGGTTTTGTGCTTGACCGGCTGGCCGGAACACGGCCGCTGTTTTTGGCGTTGTTTTTGCTGTTGGGGGGCGCCGCGGGGTTTTTGAACGTTTATCGTCTCGCCCAAGCGGAAGAAAAACGAAAAGAGGATGAGGAGTAGCTGACGTGTCAAATCCGATGGAACAATTTGTAATTAAGCCGATTATTCCGCTTAAGGTCGGTGATGTCGACATATCTTTTACCAACTCCTCGTTGTTTATGGTGCTGGCCGTGTTGGCGGCGGCTCTTTTGTTCGGCCTTTGTCTGCGTCGGCGCACGATTGTGCCGGGGCTGGCTCAATCGCTTCCCGAGTGTATATACGGTTTTATTGCCAATCTGATGAAAGAAAACCTGGGACCGGAAGGTCTGAGATATTTCAGTTTTATTTTTTCTTTGTTTTTGTTTATTGCTTTCGGCAATGTGCTGGGATTGTTTCCGTATGCTTTTACCTTTACTTCGCATGCCACCGCGGTCGGAACTTTGTCAATCGTGGCGCTGCTGTTTAATATCGCGGTCGGCATCAAAAAACGCAAATGGGGTTATCTCAGAACTTTTATGCCCAAGGGAATTCCGCTGGCGCTGGCACCGCTGATTGTGCCGATTGAAACGATTTCGATGCTTTCCAAGCCCTTCAGTCTGACAGTCCGTCTGGTAGCCAATATGACGGTCGGGCATATTATGCTCAAGATTATTGCCGGTTTTGTGGTCAGTTTGGGCGTATTAGGAATTGTGCCGTTGTTTTTTGATGCCTGCATTATTGTTTTTGAGTTGTTTATTGCTCTTTTGCAGGCGTTTATTTATACGGTGCTGAGTTGTATTTATCTCGGGGATGCCATCCGCAGCCACTGACGAAAATGATTATTATGGTTAAAATGTTAAAATTAAATTCGGAAAGGAAAATTAAATGGAACCTATAGCTTATATTAGTGCGGCGATTTGCGCTTTGTCGATGACGGTAGCAGCCTGGGGCGTTACCAAACTGTGGACTACCATCATTACCACGGTCGGACGTAACCCGCAAGTTAAGAAAGACGTAGACATCTACGGTTGGGCCGGTTTTGCCGCTATTGAAGCGATTGCGCTGTATGCACTGGTTATTGCTCTGGTCATGCTGACCGGCGGAGAATAGAATAGGGCTGCAGGTTTGCGGAGCGGGGAAAGCCGGCAGCTTTTCCCGTTACCGGATGCGGCAATTTATTTAAAGGAGAACGGCGTCGATGCCACAGCTTGATTTTTCAACTTTCAGTTCGCAGAGCTTTTGGCTGGTGGTCAGCTTTGGGCTGATGTGGCTGATTATGGCCAAAATGATCGTGCCGAAAATTACCGATATTTTAAATCAACGCCAACGTAAAATTGATGATTACCTGAATGCGGCCGGTGAGTTTAAACAGGCGGCGGAAACAGCGTTGGAAAAATATCGTCAGGCGTTGAAAAAAGCCAATGACGAAGCAGCGGAAGAAATGCGCAAGGCCGGCGAAGAACTGCATCGAACAATTGCCGAACGCGATGCCGAAACGTCGCTGCGTTTGCAGGAAATGCTGCGGGAAAACGAACGGCAGATTGCCGAAAACAGGCATCAGACGATGGAACAGATTGAAAAAATCTCGGTTTCGCTGGCTGCCGGAATTGCCGCCAAGCTGGGACTGGAAAATATTTCGGTTGCCGATATTGCCCGAATAGCCGAACAGGAACGAAACGATGGATGAACAGTCAGTCAACACGGCCGGAAAAGAGCTGCTGGATGCAACTCAGGAAGCGGTTATCGACGCAGCGGATAACGTGGAAACGATTTTAAAAAGCACCACTCAGGAACTGAGCGGCGAACACGAAGTCTTTTACCTGTCGCCCGAATTTTGGGTCGGAATGGCTTTTGTGATGGTGGTTGTCGGGTTGTTTGTCCCGCTGAAAAAAGCTTTGTTCGGCTTTTTGGGGCAACATGTTGCCAAAGAGACCGGACGTATCACCGATGCCGAGAATCTTAAAACCGAGGCGCGCAAGCTGCTGGCGGCTTATGAGGAAAAACTTGAAGGAATCGATGACGAAACCGCTGCGGTGGTGAAAAAGTCAAAGCGGGAAATCAGCGCGTTGAAAAAGAATTTGACCGCCGAGTTGGAACAAAGGCTGGATGCGCAGGAAAAAACGGCCAAACAGCGAATTGAGGGCGAACGGGTCAGAGCCGAAAACGAGCTGGCGGAAATTGTCAGCCGCCGGAGCGTCGGGTTGTTGGAAAAAGCGCTGACGGCTCATCTGGATGAACCGACACGTCGGAAGTTGATTGATCAATCGATTGATCTGATAGACTCTTTGTAAAAATTGCGTTCTGTGGAATGAATATGGACCGGTTGTCGTAAAAGACAGCCGGTTCATTTTGGAAAATTCGGCGCTTGAACGGGACCTAAAATTAAAAAAGTTGTTTAAAACCGAGAAAACGCAGTCCGGCCAAGATGGAATGAACATCATAAAAAGCGTTGTGTTCGTCTAATCCCAACTCTTTAAGTTGTGCTTCCAGGCCAAGCAGCTTGGCGATTTGTCCCGATGCTTGGCATTCGATCGGAATGTTTTTTTGTGCATAAGTCTGCTTAAACCAGTCGGCGATATTGCGATAGTCGAGCGGAGAATCGTCGGCGATGCCGAACATTTCGAGATTGTAGCCGATAACGATGCCGTCGGCAGTTGAGCCGGAGGCCGACGACCAGCCGTGCGAATAGCAGGGCAGGCTGCCGGCAAATTGTTTAAAATGCCGGTAGGCTTCGGGAAAAGGAAGGCCTTCCTGCTCCAGCAGCGCATCGGTGATACCGGTGAGATTGATAAAATATTCGGTTAAGCGCGGGGTGAAGTGCGGTTTGACGTAAAGATTAAATTTCTCCGCCACGCTCAAGTCGGGCAAATTTACTTTAACCGCGGCAATTTGGACGATTTCCGCCTTTTTCTTTTCCGCTTCGGGAGCGGTGAGAAAACCCTTCCAGGAGGCGTATTCGGTGTCAAAAATGATAAATTGTTCAGTCATGTTGTTGTTTCTCCCTGAAACGACCGGCGGCATAAGTGCCGAGAATATGCAGTTCGTCGGCAAAAAAGCGCAGTTCGTCAAAAGCGTTTTGAAAAGACGGTCGGTCCGGGTGGGACTCGATTTCCATATAAAAGCGGGCGGAAACGAATCTGCCGTCGACCTGATAACTTTCAAGTTTGGTAAGGTTGATGCCGTTGGTGGCAAATCCGCCCAAAGCTTTGTACAACGCCGCCGGAATCGACTTCACGCGGAAAATGCACGAAGTGATGAAACGACTGCCGTCATCCGGGGGCGTTTGGTCGTCGCGGCTCATCAGCAAAAAGCGGGTGGTATTGCCGCAATCGTTTTCGATGTTGGACTTTAATATTTCCAACCCGTAAATTTCGGCTGCCAGTTTAGAAGCGATTGCCGCTTTGCTTTTATCCTGAAAGTTGAGGATGTCCTGACACGACTTAGCGGTGTCGATGCGGGCGACGGCACTGATTTTGTGTTGTTTGAGAAAAACGGAACATTGGGCAAGCGCCTGCGGATGCGAAGAAGCGGAAACGACTTCTTCCAAGCGGGAACCGGGCAGGCCGAGCAGCTGGTGTTCGACCCGCAGAAAATATTCGCCGTTGATAAACAACCCGGTTTCGGGCAGCAGAAAATGAACGTCGGCAACTCGTCCGGCATTGGAGTTTTCGACCGGAATCACCGCCAGATCGGCGAGATTTTTCTGTACCATGTCCATCGCCTGTTCAAAAGTTTCGCACGGCAGATAGGTTTGTCCGGGATAAATGTTTTGCGCCGCAATATGCGAATAGGCGCCGGCAACGCCCTGATAAACGATCTTCAGCATTTGAGGATATCTCCAAAATCTGCCAAAGGCTAACATACGGCGATTGTGATGTCAAGCCGCGGCGTGGAGGGACGAATCGGCCGGCTGTTGATAAACGGGGGCCTTCAAAAGATTTTGCTTGAAGAATCGCCGGAAGTGTTATAACTTTCTGAACTGAATTTGTTTTAAAATCATATTTTGCGTAAATTGCTATAAAAGTGTGATTTTTGTTTTAACCTTATAGCTATAGGAGCTAAATTAACCATGAGTAAATGGGTATACACATTTGGAAACGGTCAAGCCGAAGGCGATGCTTCCATGAAAAACCTCCTGGGCGGTAAAGGTGCCAACCTGGCAGAAATGAACAAGGTTGGTTTACCGGTTCCTCCCGGATTTACAGTAACGACTGAAGTCTGCACCTACTACTATGACAACAACAAGACCTACCCGGCCGACCTCAAAGAACAGGTTAAGGCTGCGGTTGCCGGTGTTGAAAAAATCATGGGCAAAAAATTTGCCGATGCCGAAAATCCGCTGTTGTTCTCGGTTCGTTCCGGTGCGCGCGTTTCCATGCCGGGCATGATGGATACCGTTTTGAACCTCGGTTTGAACGACGAAACGGTTAAAGCTCTGGCCAAAGCCAGCGGTTCGGAAAGATTTGCTTATGACTCCTACCGCCGTTTTCTTCAGATGTTCTCCGACGTTGTTCTCGGCGCCGACATCGAATTGTATGAAGAAGCTTTGGAAAATATGAAAAAATCGAAGGGATACAAAGCCGATACCGATCTGACGGCCGAAGATCTCAAAGAACTGGTTAAAGAATATAAAGAAATCGGTGCCAAAACCGGTAAAGTGGTTCCGCAGGATCCGTGGGATCAGTTGTGGGCCGGCATCGGCGCCGTATTCGGTTCCTGGATGGCTGCCCGCGCCATTACTTACCGTAAGCTGAACAACATTCCGGGCGACTGGGGTACAGCCGTTAACGTACAGACCATGGTGTTCGGCAATGCCGGCGATGACTGTGCAACCGGCGTTTGCTTCTCGCGTGACCCGGCAACCGGTGAAAATGTTTACTACGGCGAATATTTGGTTAACGCTCAGGGTGAAGACGTTGTGGCCGGTATCCGCACCCCGCAACCGATGGCCAGCAAAGGCGACGGCAATTCTCTGGAAGAAAAATGGCCGCATCTGTATCAGGAACTGGTTGATGTTCGCAACAATCTCGAAAAACATTACAAAGACATGCAGGATATGGAATTTACCATTGAACACGGCAAATTGTGGATGCTGCAGTGCCGTAACGGCAAACGTACGGCTGCCGCTGCTGTCCGTATGGCGGTTGAAATGGTTGAAGAAGGCCTGATCAACAAAGAAGAAGCGATTATGCGCGTCGGTGCCGACCAGCTTGATCAGCTGCTGCACCCGATGTTGGATCCGAAAGCTAAGAAAAACGTTATTGCCACCGGTCTGCCGGCTTCGCCGGGTGCTGCGGTCGGCCGTGCCGTTTTCAATGCCGAAGACGCCGAAGCATGGGCTGCCAAAGGTGAAAAAGTTATTTTGATCCGTAACGAAACTTCGCCGGAAGACATCGGCGGTATGCATGCGGCTCAGGGTGTTATTACGGCTCGCGGCGGTATGACCTCGCACGCGGCGGTGGTTGCCCGCGGTATGGGTACCCCCTGCGTTTCCGGTTCTCACGAAATCCATATCGATTATGCCAAAAAGACGATGACCACCGACAAAGGCGTTGTTGTCAAAGAAGGCGACTGGGTATCGTTGGACGGTGCCAAAGGTCAGATTATCGAAGGACAGGTTCCGACGGTTAAGGCCGACACCAACAGCGGCAACTTCGGCAAACTGATGGGTTGGGTTGACGAAATTCGCACTTTGGAAGTTCGTGCCAACGCCGAAACGCCGAAAGATGCTCAGACAGCTCGCGATTTCGGTGCTCAGGGTATCGGTTTGGCCCGTACCGAACACATGTTCTTTGACGCTGACCGTATTCCGGACATGCGCGCAATGATTTTGGCCGAAAACGAAGAAGGCCGCCGTGCCGCTTTGGCCCGTCTGCTGCCGTATCAGAAACAGGACTTTAAAGATCTGTTCAAAATCATGGACGGTCTGCCGGTTGTTATCCGTTTGTTGGATCCGCCGTTGCACGAGTTCCTGCCGCACACCGATGCCGAAATGCAGGAACTGGCCGACAAAATCGGTATGAGCCTGGAAAAAGTTAAGCAGCGTGCCAATGCTCTGCACGAAGCCAATCCGATGCTGGGGCACCGCGGTTGCCGTCTGCCGATTACTTATCCGGAAATTTGCGAAATGCAGACCCGCGCCATTTTGGAAGCAGCCATGGAATGTGAAGCCGAAGGCGTTAACGTTCTGCCGGAAATCGAAGTTCCGTTGACCGGTTCGAAGAAAGAACTGGATATCGTTAAGGACATTATTGATACCACGGCCGAAAAGATCTTTGCCGAAAAAGGCAAGAAGATCAAATACGAAGTCGGTTCGATGATTGAATTGCCGCGTGCTGCCCTCAAGGCTGACGAGCTGGCAAAATCGGCCGAATTCTTCGGTTTCGGTACCAACGACCTGACTCAGACCACTTTGGGTATGAGCCGTGACGATACCGGCGCGATTTTGGACGAATATCGTGCCCGCGGCGTTTATGTTGCCGATCCGTTTGCCTCGATTGATGTTGAAGGCGTCGGTTGTTTGGTTAAGCTGGCTTGTGAAAAAGCCCGTTGCGCCAACCCGAGCATTTGGCTGGGCGTCTGCGGCGAACACGGCGGCGATCCGATGTCGATCGATTTCTTCCAGACCTGCGGCATGAACTATGTTTCCTGCTCGCCGTACCGTGTACCGGTTGCGCGTCTGGCTGCCGCTCAGGCTGCCGTTCGTCACAAGAACGACAAAAAAGAAGAAGGCAAAGGCTCTTGCTGCTGCAAGAAAGCTTGCTAACCGGCGGTTACCGCTGCGGGGAACTTCCTAAACGGAAGTTTTCCCGCGGCAGTTCGGTTGAAAGTGCCGTAAAATACCGGTCGTGGAAACGGCCGGTATTTTGTTTGTAAAAAGAGGTTGGCAACGGTCGATAAAATAACTTGACCAAAAAGACAAAAAAATATATGCTGACAACAGTTATTAATTATTAAATCTACTGTTATGGATTTGAATTGTTTTAAGCAACTTTATGCCAGCACCTTCAAACCGGAAAATCTGTTATCCGAGTTTTGGACATCATTTGTTTATGATGCGGAAGGTTCTCTTGACGACTGGAGCGCCATGCGAAAAGGAATCGAAGAGAATGCCCGCAATCAGCGAAAAGTGCTTAAGGAAATGTTTGACGCCTCTTTCCCTCCCTCGGAAGAAGATGCGCGTCAGATGGAAGCCGCCGACCGCGCACTGTATGTGCAGCTGATGGATGAATATCCCGAGCTGCTGGTCGGAAATACGGAAAAGTACATGTGGTTTAAATAGGCGACTGTTTCCGTCATTTAAGACATTTAAAGCGCCGTCGGCTGACGGCGCTTTAAAATTTGCAATATTTTCTGTTGACAGTTTTGTCTAAAATTGTTACATTAAAAGCCAATTCGAATTATTTTCTCAATTGTTAAACATAAAAATCATTTAGTATGATGAAATTTCAAAACTTCGAAGCGTTGTATGGCGCTGCATGTGAAATTCTGGCTGCTGCCGGTAAGAATCCGGTTGTGGAAGCAGCGGTGAGCACTCAGAAGAAAGTTTTGCTGAAGCAATTCGCGGCCAACTTTCCGAGCTCTTACGACGAAGCCGATTCTCATCCGGGGTTCAATCCTCAGCAGTTTATCGACATGCTGATCAAGTTCCCCGAAGTGCTGGAAGGCCACGGTGAAAAACTGGCAATGCTGCTGGAAGACTTCGAGAAGAACCGGTTGGAGGTTCCGGAGGAGTTGAAGCAGATCTGCGAAGGTATGAAAGTGCCGCCCAAGACGATGTCTCCGGAAGAGGAAGCCATCGCCGAGGCTCTGACCGCCGAGTTCCCGGACAGCGCCGAAAAGCTCTCTCGGCTTCCGTTTACGCAGGATGCCGTGATCGCTTTTCTGATCGCTTATCCCGAACGCTCTTACGGAAAGCGCAGAGAGTTCATGGCTCTGTTGAGCGATCTGTGTCAGAACGGGTTTGAACTTCCCGAGCCGTTGGCAAGACAGTGGCGCGGAATGGTTATGGAACCGTAGCCGTAACAACAAACGTTAACACAAAAAGAGCAGGTTTATGCCTGCTCTTTTTGTCTTTTCGGTATGAGCATTCGAATCGAAAGCGATAATTGCTGTGACTCTGCTTCGTAACGAATCCGGTAAAAATTTTGCCGTTTGATTAAGGCAATTAAAGAATTTTTTTGTTAACTTAAATTTATTATTATGAATGAGAAATTAAAAAAATTTTTTCTCTGGTTGAACACCTCTTCCGAAACAACGTGGTTTCGGCATCGGGAACAAGAGAAGGAATGGAACGCTCTTGTCGATGAAATGCATCGAATTGTTCAGAAAAGACTGTTGGAAACGATGCCGGTCGATTATGCGGAAGTTCGTGAGGTGCTTGACTGCCATGCCGTCGGGTTGGTTCGGGATCTTTTCCCCTATGAGGCCACGCTTTCGGACTTTTGGAATGTCTTTGTTCCGCGTATCAAATCTTTTGCCGGATATGAGGACCGGTTGCTGCATTTGGTTGCCGACTGTATGAGATATCGGTTGAGCGCGATGGAAGACGGGATTGCCGTTTTGTATCGGCCGGAAATGCTGGAGCATTATGCCAGAGGCAAAAACGAAACTCTGGCCTCGGTTATCAAAACGTTGACCGAAGCAGATCGATATGGGCTTACCAACGCCTGTCTGCCGCAATTTTTGTCGGCGGCGGCGCCGGTTCTGCGGGAAACCGATCCGGTATTGCTGGCGACGGTGCGGGAATCTATCGTCCGCTTGACGGAAATATGGAGCGGTTGTGCGACGAGATATCTTGTTACCTGCGGCCGCGGTGTTTGCCAATACAATCAGTGGGGATTTTTCGATGGCGATTATTGTCGTCAATTGAGAAAAGCTTACCTGTAGTTTTAACGGGCGTCTGACAATGTCAGACGCCCGTTGCTTTATAAAACGGCTGCCGTATAGAAAAAATTGTCCTTAAACGATTGACACTGCCGATAAACAGCGATTAGGGCATAATATATTATGTACACATGACAACTGAAATGAAACAAAAAGCTAACGTTTCCCGGCTATTGCGTAAAAAAAGAAATATAAAAAAGGTTACGCGGAGAGCCTGAAATCGGTTTTATGGCGAAAAATCAGAATTAAAGCGATGGTTCTATCAAGCATTGGGAAAAAAGTTTTATTTTTTTTGCTTTTTTGTGTTTTTGTTATTGAAAAATAAACTATTATTGCTTAAGTTAGCTGATGTATTAGTTATTTAATAAATGAAACCCATATGGAGAAAATAAAATGAAAAAACTTTTAGGTTTGTTCTGCGTGGTTGCTTTGTTGTCTGCTTGTTCATCGACCGGTTCAATGGGCGGTTTCTTCGGCGGCAGCGAATGCGATTCCAGAGATGCACGCAACTTTATGGCTAACGCCGAAGACAGAGTATTCTTTGCTTTCGACAGCTCTGCTTTAAGCGACAATGCTACCGAAATTCTGGACACTCAGGTTAACTGGCTGAAAAAACACGAAAACGTTGACGTCGTTGTTCAAGGCTACTGCGACGAAAGAGGTACCAGAGAATACAACTTGGCTTTGGGCGAACGCCGTGCCAGCGCTGTAAAAGATTACCTGGTTTCTCAGGGAATTGCGGCTAACAGAATCTCTACCATTTCTTATGGTAAAGAAAGACCGGCTGTTCTCGGCAACAACGAAGCTGCCTGGGCTCAGAACCGTCGTGCCGTTACCGTTGTTAAAGCCGGCAACTAATCTTCCGGTTTAATAAAAGTAAGCTTACAGACGATATAAAAGGGGTGTCCGCTTTGGGATACCTCTTTTTTTGACTTGTGATTTGGGTCATTTTGCCCTATATCTAGAAAAAAACGACAATAGAACGAAAGGTTGGCAGCAATGAAAAATCAATACCGGATGTTGACGGCGGTGTGGGCTTTGTTGATGGCGGGGACCGTCCCGTGCACGGCTCAGGATGTGACGGTGATTATGCAGGAATTGGCAGATCTGAGGGAAGAACTGGTGATTTTGCAACGCAAAAGCTATAACGGCGAAAATTCGGAACTGGAAGTCAGAGTCGGCCGTTTGGACGAAGTTATCCGTTCGGCGTCGGGCAGAATGGACGAACTTGAATATAAAATTAAGCAATTGAACGAAAAGCTGGATTTGGTCAATAAAGACATTGACGTGCGGATGAAGCTGTTGGAAGGAAAAAAGATTACCGGCTCGGGAACAGCCGCCGTTGTTGACAATTCGCCCAAATTTGCGGCGCCGGTCGCACAAAATGCCCCGTCGGCGATTGTCGGCGGCGCAATCAGCCGCGGCGATAATCTGGAGCCGATCAAAATGCCGACCCCGGCGGAAATTTATCAAAAAGGGTTGGAAGCTTTGAAAGCAGCCGATTATACCGCTGCCGAGGAAAATTTTAACAAAATTCTTTCCAAACATCCTCAGGATAAGTTGGCGGGAAACGCTCAATATTGGTTGGGGGAAACCTACTATGCCCGCAAGGAATTTGACCGGGCGGCCGTTTCTTTTGCCAAAGGATATCAGAATTATAAGAACAGTCCGAAAAGAGCCGACAGTTTGTTGAAGTTGGGGATGTCGATGCAATCTCTCAACAAAAAAGATGAAGCCTGCGCCGCTTTTGTCAGTCTGCCGACTGAATTTCCGAAAGCCGACAAAACACTGAAAAACAAGGCAGCCGAAGGAGCCAAAAAGCTGGGCTGCAAATAATGAAAAACAGGCCGTAAACGATGGGAAGTCTGACCGAGAAGTTTGCTGCCGGGATGAATCGGATTGCTGCCGATCATGATCTGGTACTGCGTAACGTTGCCGCTGCGGTTTCGGGCGGTGCGGATTCGCTGGCGCTGGCCTTTTTGCTGCGTGAATATGTCAAAGAACACGGCGGCCGCGCGGTGATGCTGACGGTTAACCATCATCTGCGTCCCGAAGCAGGGGCCGAAGCCGAAATGGTGGCGGCGCTGGCGGCGAAATGGGGGATGGAACATCATATTCTTGACTGGTTTCCGGACCAAACAAGCGGCAGCTTGGAAGAAAAAGCCCGTTTGGGGCGGTACCGGTTGCTGGAAGAGTGGTGCGCGGCCCATGAAATTGAACATTTGCTGACAGCGCATCATCAAACCGATCAGGCCGAGACTTTTTTAATGCGTTTGCAACGGGGAAGCGGAGTTGACGGGTTGGCATCGATGCAGCCTTTTTCGCGTCGCGGCAGAATTAATCTGATTCGGCCGTTGCTGGATGTTGATCCTGCGGAATTAAAGGATTTGCTGCGCAACAATCAGATCGGGTGGGCCGAAGACGCTTCCAACGACTGTGATGATTTTTTGCGGGTTCGGATGCGCAAGTTTCTGCCGCGGCTGGAAAAAGCAACCGGAATTTCGGTGCGACGGCTGGCCGAAACAGCCAAAGCGCTGAGTGAGGCGCGGGCGTATTTTGAAAATGAAACCGATCAGTTTGTGAAGCGTTATGTGCGGTATTTTGAACAAATGGCCGTCAGTGTTTCCCCCACAGCGCTCAATGCTTTGCATCCGGAATTGAAAAGGCGGGTGCTGGCGCGGTTGTTGCGGCAGATCGGCGGCGGCAGTTATCCTCCCGAATATGAAGAGTTGCAGCGCCTGCTTAAAACGGTGGCCGATCCGCATTTTCGCGGTTGTACCCTGGGCGGCTGCGTGTTGGTTCCGTTTCAGAAACGGTTGTGGATCGTTCGCGAAAGCAAAGAGAAAAAAACGCCCGACAGCCTGCAATGGAAAGATTTTGTACGGAGCTTTCCCACATACGACAAGATGGTGATTCCCCATGCATTGAAATGCCTGCTGACGGCCCGACAAAAATGAATAACGGAAGTCTATTGTGTTTTGCCGATAAAAAAACTATATATAGACCAGATTGATTATTGATAAGGAACTGGAATGAAAATAGGTAAGAGTTTAATTTTCTGGCTGGCGGCAATTATTTTGTTGACCGCAATTGCCAATATGTTCGGCAAAGGTTCGCCGATGACGGGAGCCAGCGGGCAGCTGCCGTTTTCCGAATTTATGAATCAGGTGGAAAACCGCAAGGTTGCCGAAGTGACGGTTTCGGGGCCGGACGTTTACGGAACCTATACCGAAGGCGGCAAGTTTTATACTTATACGCCGTATGATCCGACAATGATCGAAACCCTGCGCAAAAACGGAGTGGTTGTCAATGCCAAACCCGAAGACACTTCTGCCAACACTTTTTGGGGAATTCTTATTTCGTGGTTTCCGATGATTTTGTTGATCGGGGTGTGGATTTTCTTTATGCGTCAGGCCAATGCCGGCAACAGCAAGGCGATGAGTTTCGGCAAATCGCGCGCCCGGTTGTTGGAAAACGCCAAAAAAGTAACTTTTGCCGATGTTGCCGGTTGCGACGAATCCAAACAAGAGTTGGAAGAAGTGATCGACTTTTTGAAAGATCCGGCCAAGTTTCAGCGGTTGGGCGGCAAAATTCCGAAGGGGGTTTTGCTGGTCGGACCTCCGGGAACCGGTAAAACTTTGTTGGCGAAAGCGGTTGCCGGCGAAGCCGATGTGCCGTTCTTTTCGATTTCCGGTTCCGATTTTGTGGAAATGTTTGTCGGCGTCGGTGCTTCCCGAGTCCGTGATATGTTTGCACAGGCAAAGAAAAACTCGCCCTGTCTGCTGTTTATTGACGAGATTGATGCCGTCGGCCGTCACCGCGGTGCCGGACTGGGCGGCGGCAATGACGAACGCGAGCAGACCCTCAATCAGCTGTTGGTTGAAATGGACGGTTTTGACGAGAACGAAAACGTTATTCTGATTGCGGCAACCAACCGGCCCGATGTGCTGGATCCGGCGCTTTTGCGCCCGGGACGGTTTGACCGTCAGGTGGTGGTGCCGAATCCGGATGTCAAAGGACGCGAGGAAATTTTGAAGGTTCATGTTCGTAAAGTTCCGTTGGCGAAAGACGTCAATCTGGCGGTGGTTGCCCGCGGAACGCCCGGATTTTCGGGAGCGGATCTGGCCAATCTGGTGAACGAAGCGGCTTTGACGGCAGCCCGCCGCAACAAGCGCAAGGTCACTTCCAAAGATTTTGACGACGCCAAAGACAAAGTGCTGATGGGAAACGAGCGCAAGTCGATGGCGATGGACGAGCAGGAAAAGAAACTGACGGCTTATCACGAAGCCGGGCATGCCATTTGTTCGTTGAACGTCAGCGAGACCGATCCGATTCACAAAGCGACGATTATCCCGCGGGGACGTGCGCTCGGCATGGTTCAGCAACTGCCGGAAAAAGACCAGTATTCTTATTCTCGGGCCAAGATGTTGTCGCGTTTGATTATTTGTATGGGCGGTCGTGCCGCCGAAGAACTGAAATTCGGTTCCGAAAAAGTAACCAGCGGGGCGTCTTCGGACATTGCCGCGGCAACCAAGTTGGCGCGGGCGATGGTTACCGAATGGGGCATGAGCGAGTTGCTGGGACCGGTGCTTTATGCCGAAAATTCGGAAGAGGTTTTTCTCGGCAAGTCGGTGACCCAAAATAAGAACATGAGCGAAGAGACGGCCCGTGTGGTTGACAGCGAGATCAAACGACTGGTTTGTGAAGCTCATGAAGGGGCTCTCAAAATCCTTAAGGATAAAAAGGAAGAATGGGAACGGCTGTCCGAAGCTTTGATTGAGTACGAAACGTTGACCGGCGAAGAAATCAAGCAGGTCATCAACGGCGAAAAAATCAACAAGGCGGGGGAATCGCCGGTTGATGCGTCCAAGCAGACCCAAGCGTCGGTTCCCGAATTGTGAAATGCCGGTTTTGCGGCGTATGACAATACAAACCCCGTCCGTTTGGGCGGGGTTTGTTTGACTGCGGAAAGTCTTTGTTTTTGGCAAAATGAATTTGCTATTTGCGGCGAATGTCTATATATTGATAAAAAAACGTAACAGGAGTTGTGACTATGGTAAAAAAATTGTTTGGCACCGACGGGGTGCGCGGGGTGGCCAACGTTTATCCGATGACGGCCGAATTTGCGGTTAAACTCGGAATGGCCTGCGGGCTTGAGGTTTGTAAAAACAAACGTCGCGCGGCGATCGGCCGTGATACCCGGATCTCCGGCGAAATGCTGGAAGCCGCTCTGACTGCCGGATTAACCGCTGCCGGGGTTGACGTCGTAAAGCTGGGCGTTTTGCCGACGCCGGCCGTAACGTCGGTGACACCGGATCTTGACGTTGATATGTCGGTTATGATTACGGCTTCTCACAATCCGTATCAGGATAACGGAATAAAACTGATTACCGCTGCCGGCGACAAGTTTTCCGATCAGGTGACGTCCCGTCTTGAGGAAATGATTGCCGAAGACGATTTCGCGCTCGACAGCGCCGGAATCGGTACCGTAAGCGAAAACAAAGAAGCGGTGGTTTTGTATCTGGAAAAGGCCAAAAGTTTCATTGATACCCCTCATCCGCTGAAAGGATTGCGGGTGGTGCTTGACTGTGCCAACGGCGTTTTTTCCGAGATTATGCCGCAGGTGTTTAAAGACTTGGGTGCCGGCGTAATTGCGATCGGCACGCAGCCCGACGGTTACAACATCAACCGCGAGTGCGGTTCGCAACATCCGGAAAAGATGTTTGAAACCGTGCGCGAAGCCAACGCTCAGTTGGGGGTGGCCGTCGACGGGGACGGAGACCGCATTATTGTTTGTAATGAAAAAGGCGAAAAAGTTGCCAGCGAACAGTTGATTGCCTTTGTTGCCGAAACTTTGAAGGCTGACGGAAAATACACCGGCAATGCGGTGGTGTCGACGGTGTTGTCGAATACGGCGCTGGAACGGTATGTTCGCGCGATGGGCATGGAATATTACAGCACCAAAGTCGGCGAAAGGGCCGTGATTGCAAAAATGCAGGAAGTCGGCTGCAGCGTCGGCGGCGAAGAATCGGGCCATGTGGTGGTAGCCGACTACAGCAAAACCGGCGACGCGTTGGTGGTGGCGCTTTTGGTTTGTATCGGGTTGTTAAAAAGCGGCAAAAAAATGAGCGAAATTTTCCCACGTTTTGCCTTTGACCCATATGTTTTCGTCAGTCCGCGGGTCGCCAGCCGCGAAGTGGTCCGACAGGCGGTTGAAGACGAGCGGGTCAAAGCGGCGGTTAAGGCGGCCGAAGAGAAAATTGCCGGCAAGGGAAGAGTGGTGCTTCATCCTTCGGGAACCGAACCCTTGATCCGGGTTTGGGTATCGGGCAGCGATGCGGCATTGGTCAAGGAACTGAGCGACTCGATCATTAATGAAATCAAACGTTTTCAATAGGAGAGAATAATTGCTGAACGGATTGAAGGCTTTATTTACCAGCGGGATAATCTTTCGGCCGATGGTTTTGTCGGGTGTGATTATCGGCTTTCTGCTTTCGTCTTTTCTTGACTGGGAAGAAGCCTTTCCGTTGTTCGGCGATCTGAACTTTTATTTGATGGCGATTGCGGTGTCAGGCCTTTACACTTTGTTTTTCAATCAAATATATAAGGGAAGAGGCCGGGAGCTCGATTACGGCGCCATGGGCGGCGCTTGGGTCGGCAACTTGTTCCAACTCGGATTCTCGGGAATTTTGAGCTTTGTCTTTTTTGAAACGTTAATTTTTTAAGAAAGCGGTGCCAAGTTGATTGATATCAGACGCGGACTGGAAATTTTGAAACAAAACATCCGGATCGCTCCCGAAAAGCCGGGTGTCTACCGGATGCTCGGCGAAGGCGGCCGGGTGTTGTATGTCGGCAAAGCCAAAAACATCAAAAAACGGATTGTCGCCTATTCGCATATCGACAAACTGCCGGTGCGGCTGCAGCGTATGGTTTCGGAAATCGAACGGATGGAATTTATCGTGGTGGAAACCGAAGTGCGGGCGCTGCTGCTGGAAAGCGAGTTGATTAAAAAACTTGAACCGCATTACAACATTCTGCTCAAAGACGACAAAGGATTTCCGTATTTGTCGCTGGACGTTAAAGCCGAGTATCCGGTGTTGCGCAAATATCGCGGCGTCAAAAAAGACGGGTATAAATATTTCGGACCGTTTGCCGATGCACGCGCGGTCAATAACGTGCTCGATCTGCTGCAAAGGGCATTTTTGCTGCGTTCGTGTTCGGACAGCGTGTTCTGCCACCGCGACCGTCCCTGTTTGATGTATCAGATCAAACGTTGTTCGGCGCCTTGTGTCGGCAAAATATCCAAAGAAGACTATCGGCGGCTGGTTGATGAGGCGGTGGCGTTTATCGAAAACAAAAGCAACCGTTTGCGCGACGAGATGACGGCCAAGATGGAAGAGGCTAGTGCCCGTCAGGATTTTGAAACCGCAATGGTTTACCGTGACCGTATCCGCGCCCTTACCAGTGTGCAGCAGGGCAGCAATGTTGAGTACGTGGCGGTAAAATCGGCAGATTTTATTGCCCTGTATCGTGCCAACGGGCGGGTATGCATTCAGGTCTTTTTTATCCGGGCGGGGCAAAACTGCGGCAATCTGCCGTTCTTTCCGCAACAGGCGGAAGAAGCGGGAGAGGGCGAAATTATGGAAGCCTTTTTGAGCAGTTTCTATGCTTCTCATGTTCCGCCGGCAGAAATTGTGATTGCCGACGATATTGAAGCCCGGGAATTTTTGAGCGAAGCGATCGGTGCCAAAATAAGCTGGTATCAACGCGGAGACAAAGCAAAAATTGCCGCCAACGTCAAAAACAATGCCAAGGAATCGTTGGAACGCAAAATGGCACTCGAAAATTCGGTCCGCAACAATCTTATCGAAATGCAGCGGGTTTTTAATCTGCCGAAAATGCCGGAACGGATTGAAGTTTATGATAACTCGCATATTCAGGGCAGTTATGCGGTCGGAGCAATGATCGTGGCGACTCCGCAAGGTTTTGACAAGAAAGCCTACCGGACTTTCAATATTAAAGATCCGCAGATTACCAACGACGATTTTGCGATGATGCGCGAAGTGCTGGGGCGCCGGTTTGCCAAGATGACGTCGGAAAACCGTCCCGACGTGATTTTGTTGGACGGCGGGTTGGGGCAGCTTCATGCCGTGCACGAAAGTTTGAAGGATTTTGATTTGTCGGGAATCGCGATAATTGCAATTTCCAAGGGGCCGGAACGCAATGCCGGCAAAGAGTTTTATCATCAGGCAGGGCGGGAAAGCTTTGCATTGCCGTTTGCTTCGCCGCTGGCGTTTTATATGCAGAACATTCGCGACGAAGCGCACCGTTTTGCCATCGGTACCCATCGCAAAAAACGCGGAAAATCGATTGTCCGCTCCAAGCTCGATGAGATCGAGGGAATCGGCGGCGGGCGCAAAAAAGCGCTGCTCAATTATTTCGGATCGGCGGAGGCGGTTGCCCAGGCCGGTCTGAAAGATATTGAAGATGTTCCGGGAATCAGCAAAAAAACGGCGGAAAAAATATTTAAGTACTTTCATAAATAGATTTTATGCAATATATTAAAAAAAATAATTTCAACCCTATTTTTAAGCAGGTGTCATCGTGTTTTATAATCTTCCAAATATTCTGACAATTTCCCGGATCGTGGTTATTCCGGTGATTTTTCTTTCTATCTATATTCATTCGGTTGTATGGTCGATTTTGGCCGGCGTTTTGTTTATCATGGCGTCGATAACCGATTATTTGGACGGTTATTTTGCGCGTTCCCGCAATCAGAATTCCGTTTTCGGCCGGCTGCTGGATCCGATCGCCGACAAGTTGCTGGTGGTGTCGGCTCTGGTGATTATCGTGGCCAACCAACTGGTGACGCCGCTGACTTATATTCCGGTGATTATCATTATGTGCCGCGAAGTTTTGGTTTCGGGTCTGAGGGAATTTCTGGCCGAATTTCACGTCGGGATGCCGGTGACCAAGCTGGCTAAATGGAAAACCGGTTTTCAGATGACGGCAATTGCGATGATTTTGCTGCAACAACTGCCGTTGATCGGCAGTCAGGTGAACGTTATCGGCGAATGGTTGCTGTGGATTGCCGGAATTTTGACTTTCATTACCGGATACCAGTATTTTGACAAGTGTCTGGATTATATTTATACGGTTGAAAACAATCGCAAGAATCCGGTTAAACAAGTGGAGCAGGAAGTTAAAAAAATTGCGGTCAAGGTTCGCAAAAGCGTTGAAAAGGCTGTGGTGAAGAAAACGCTTCGCAATAAACCGGCCGCGAAAAATACGACGGCAGAAAACAGCGGTTCCGAAACTGTTCCGGCCAAAGCCGCGGCAAAGAAAAAAAATAAAAGCAAAAGCAGCCGCAATTCTTCCAAACGGACAGCAGTAAAGAAAACGGTCAAGGCGTCGGCTGCCGAGAAACCGGCTGCTGAAACAATGTCCGGGGCAACCGAAGCATAGCGACGGGCGGAAACGGCCGATGGAAATGCGCAAGCCTCATCTTCTGGTGGTTGACGACGACACGCGTCTGCGTGCTTTGTTGCAGCGGTTTCTGCGCGAAAACGGCTTTTTGGTATCTTCGGCAAAAGGGGCAGCGGAAGCACGGCTGATGCTGCAACAATACAAGTTTGATCTGCTGATTGTCGATATTATGATGCCCGAAGAAAGCGGTTTGGAATTTTTGTCGCGTCTGCGTCGCGAAAACGCGGTGCCGGTCATCTTATTGACGGCGATGGGCGAAACCGGTGACAGAATTGCCGGTTTGGAAAGCGGTGCCGACGACTATTTGGCAAAGCCGTTTGAGCCTAAGGAACTGGTTCTGCGGATCAAAAACATTTTGCGCCGTTCTCCTCAGGAGAGTGAGAAACAAGAGACCAGGCTCAATCTGGGGTTGTGCCGCTATGATCTGGACGCCAAAGAACTGACCGGCAAACAAGGAGAAATTATCCATATCACACCGGTCGAACAGGCGATGCTGTCGCTGTTGGGGCAAAAACCGGGACAGATTTTCAGTCGTGACCGGCTGGCGGAATTGCTGGGGGCCGGCCAGGGACCGCGGTCAATTGACGTGCAGGTAACGCGTTTGCGCAAAAAAATAGAGAAGGATTCAAAAAATCCCCGCTATTTGCAGACGGTGCGCGGCAAAGGTTATATGCTGCTGACCGAATAATTTTTTTGATAACTAACAAGGAGCTGGAAAATGCATTTGACATTTCCGAAAAAAGTGGAGGACACGTTGCGCTACCTGAAAATCAGGATACTGCCGCGGACGTTGTTTTTCCGGACGATGCTGCTGATCTTCATTCCGTTGATTGTGGTTCAGGTGGTTTCAATCGTTGCCTTTTTTGACGGTACATGGGGACGGGTCGGCAAACGGCTGTCTACCAATTTGACCTCAAATAT
Source organism: uncultured Alphaproteobacteria bacterium (assembly GCA_910577095.1). Lineage (GTDB taxonomy): Bacteria > Pseudomonadota > Alphaproteobacteria > RF32 > CAG-239 > JAFUYI01. The sequence continues at coordinate 35,463 of CAJTLY010000006.1, read as the reverse complement.
GGCTTTTGCCATGCAGTTGGCGGAAGAGTCTCCGGACAATATTCCGGAAATTCAGGCGCTGACCAAGAAAATTTTTGATATCGACTTTCAGTATTATCCCAACCAGGAGAAACATGATGTCATCCACAAAGTGCGAAACAGTAACAAACTGGTAACCGGTTTTCTCGAAGATGCGCTCAGTGCAGAATTTCCCGATGCCAATACAAGCATTTATATGGGCAAGAGCAATCCGGATCTGGTTGTCTTTGTTGATACCAAAAACGGATTATATCAATTTGCGACGTCGTCGAAAAATATTTTCAGCACTTCGATTTTCGGTTTTGTGGCCTGGATGATCGGGACGTCGATGCTGCTGTTTTTGGTGGCGGTGTTGTTTTTGCGAATTCAGGTACGTTCGATTGCAGATTTGGCCGGCGCGGCGGAGGAATTCGGCAAAGGCGTGGATAATAAGAAGTTTAAGCCTTACGGTTCATCCGAGGTGCGGCGCGCCGGAATTGCCTTTATCAAGATGAAGGAAAGAATCCAGCGTCAGATCAGTGAACGGACCCAGATGTTGGCCGGTGTTTCTCATGATTTGCGGACGCCGTTGACGCGTATGAAACTGCAGTTGGCTATGCTGCCGGATCAAACCGGTGAAGAAAGCGCTCTGGACAAGCAGGAATTTCTGCAGGATGTGAACGAAATGGAAAAAATGCTGGAAGGTTATCTGTCGTTTGTCAGCGGAGAAGGCGGAGAACCGTCGACCTTTGTCGATATGAACGAAATGATTTTGAGCATTTTGAACAAGTTCCGCAACAGCAAGGCTTTGATCCGTTACAGCACCAACGATCAGGTGAGCGCGATTCAGGGCCGGGAACAGTCGTTGAAACGGGCCTTGACCAATGTTATCGGCAATGCTTTCAATTACGGCAGTACGGTAGCAGTATCGCTCGAAAGCAACAACAACAAGCTGGAAGTGATGATTGACGACGACGGTCCGGGAATTCCGGCCGATAAGCGGGAAGAAGTCTTTAAAGCCTTTTACCGGATTGAAGGATCCCGCAACAAGGAAACCGGGGGTGTCGGTCTCGGCTTGTCGATTGCCAAGGACGTTATTGTTTCACACGGGGGCAAAATTGAGCTTCTCGATTCACCGATAGGAGGCTTGAGGGTACTCATTTCTATTCCCTTATAACTCTCATATCAGGAAATATACTTTCCGATAAAAAAGGTTTTTCAGTTACGCCTTATCTGGGTACGGCTGAAAAACTTTTTTTATTTGTGATATCTTCGCTTGAAGTATGATGTTTTTTTTGTTAAAAACAAATTAACTTATATTGTATAAGCTGTTATCGGTTTTAAATTCTGAATGTTAAGGATTGTGCAATGGCAGACGGGAAAAATGACGAGTTGGAAATTAATCTGAAAAATATGGGCTTGGACGACGGTGATAATCCGGCCGATCTGGAGGCCTTTCTGTCTGCCGATGCGTCAACGCTTTCGGCCGGTATGGATGATGATGTCGGTGAGATTGCCGATGACGATTTAATCGATTTTAACGATTTCAGCATTGACGATCTGGATACGGCTCTGAGCAAATACGGAACGGAAAACGATGATGCGGTTTCGGCGACGCAAACCGAGCCGCAACCGACGGCTGCGACTTCAACGGTATCAGCGGAGGCAAAAGCGGTTCCGAGCGGCAAACCGGCAGCGACCATGGCCGAACTTTTGGCAAACAGTCCGTCGGCGGCACCGATGCCTGAAACGATGTCCGTCCGGCCCGCAAGCACCCAAAATGAGGAGACGGCAAAAAACAGCGACAAACCGGCCGCGGTTCAGACGGCCGAACCGGCAATCGTTAACGAACCGAGCCGCAGCGGTGAGTATTCGCTGGCCGCTCAGGATGATGAAGTGTTCAAAAACCTGACGTGGTATGACGGCAGCCTGAATGAGAAAGTTTATGAAGTTTCGCAGACTTATATGCCGGAGTTTCTTGATTATGACAAGAACATCAAAACGCTGCATGTCAATATTGATTCGGCCTATGGCTGGAACGTCTTTTTTGAAAACGGCGTTTTCATGAATTTGATGGATTTGAGGGAATATCAGGAACGTCACGGCAAGATGCCGGGAACCAACGGCAAAATCATTTATGGGAACAAGACCACTGCCTTTGAGAAAATCGAGCGCATCGTGGTTTATGAGAAACCGCGTTACTTTTCCTATGCGGTGAAGAAATAAACGGTGAAATTTTATCAAGCCCCCGTTGCGGGGGCTTTTTTATATTCTGAAATGTCCGATTTGGACGATGCCGCTTTTTACGACGGTTGTCAAACGGCTTGAAAAACGGAAAAACGAAAGATCGAAATTGAAACGACTTTCAAGCTTGCGAAAAAGCCGATCAAATTTTAAATATAAAAAACTGCCTGCTGTTAACAGGCAGCTTTGACGATAATCGTAGAAGCATTTATTTTTTGTAGTTGATCGGAAATACTTCCACGCCGTCGGTGCGGGCGGCCGACGTCGTATCTTTGCCTTCAATGTAAGCCTCGGCCTGTTCTTGTCCCGGGGTTAACTTGGGCTTTTGAGCCGGCGCTTTGGGCATCGGCAGCAGCGGATAACCGGTTTTGGCCATGCGGATCATCATATAGCCCGAGCCGCCGCCGTAAGCGGGACCGGAAAGGCCGATTGAATAATAACCGCCGATGAAACCGTAATCGAGGTCGATGAAGTCAACCAGGAACAGGGTCTTTATGGTCGTGGTGCCGATGGTGGTCATTTTGCAGCGATAACCTTTGTCTTCCATGACAATGTTGTCGGCATTTTTGACGAACATCAGGGTTTTGTCAGGAGCACAGTCGGGCGTTTGTCCGTTATAGGTAACATTATAGTTAAGCATCATGTTGATGGAACGACTGCCTTTGTTGACGGTAATGTCGCTGATCTTAACCGAATCTATATACATGTAGGCCGGTGTAATGCCGACGGTGATCGGCAGGGAGACGTAATTTTCAAAGCAGTTGTGACTGCCGACGTCGGCGGCACAAACCAAGGCTTTCTGGTGGTTGTTGTTTTGAAACATCTGGACCAGGCTGTTGTAGATATATTCTTTTGACATCGACAGTTTGATCGGTGCACATTGTTTGCTGCGGCAGACAATTACCGAACGGGGCATTGAAAGGGGCGCCAGTTCGACATACCGTTTGCCGTAATCTTCGGCCGGGGCGTTGGCTTTGTCCAACGGGTCGTTCATGACGTCTTGCATGCTGCGGTCCCAAAAACGACAGCTGCTGACGGTAAACAATGAAATGATCAACAGACAGAGAGCTTTTTTCTTTGACACGATTCCTAATCCTTTTTTAAACCAAATTTAAAAAACTGCCCTTATAATAAGACAAAATTATTAAAACACAAAGATTTTTTTAATTTATCATGTAATAATTTAGTGTTTGCATAATAAAACGGTTGCCTTTATAATAAAAGCCAAGCGTAAACCAGCGGGGGAAAGAATATGAAACTGCTTAGTTATTTGTTGGCCGGATGTCTGTATGCGGGCGCAGCGGCCGCAGCGGTAAACGTCACGGTTGTGGACGGCGACAGTCTGGAAATGAAAAACGTGCGGATCCGTCTGGAAGGAATCGACTCGCCTGAATATTATCAGGACTGCCGTTTGGAAAACAAAAAGAAATATGCCTGCGGCCTTGATGCCAAGGAATATTTGCAAAATTTGGTTGACAAGGGACGGGTAAAATGCATTGAGCATGATCTGGACCGCTACAAACGCAGTCTTTGCACCTGTTATGTGACCCTGCCGTCGGGGAAAAAGCTCAATCTTAACGAAGAAATGGTGAAGGCCGGCTGGGCGGTGGTGTATAAAAGCAAGTATTCCGATTATTCTGCCGCCGAGGCAGAAGCCCGTACCGAAAAACGGGGAATCTGGCAGGGCAAATTCATGAAACCGCAGCTGTATCGGATTCTTAATAAATAAGCTGCCCGGCATTTTTATTGAAAATATTGTTGACAGCAAAAAAAACTTATGTATATTGCAAACAACGTTTTGTGTTTAAATAATCAAAATAAAATTTAGGTGAGAAAAATGTACGCAGTAATTAAGACAGGCGGAAAACAATATAAGGTCGCTTCCGGAGACGTTATCAAAGTCGAGAAACTCGCTGGTGATGAAGGTAGTGAGATTGTTTTTAGCGAGGTTTTGGCTTTGGGTGACAATGTCGGCAAACCGTTGGTTGCCGGTGCGTCGGTTAAAGCAACCATTTTGAAACAGGCTAAGGCTGATAAGGTTATTGTTTTCAAGAAAAAAAGAAGACAGAATTATCGCCGCAAAAACGGCCACAGACAAAATATTACTATTGTTAAAATTGCAGAAATTGCATAAACAATAGGTTTTTCAGGAGATTTAGTTATGGCACATAAGAAATCAGGTGGCAGTACTTCTAACGGACGCGATACCGAAGGACGTCGTTTGGGTTTGAAAAAGTCGGGCGGACAGGCCGTCATTGCCGGCAACATCATCATTCGTCAGCGCGGTACCAAGTATCATCCCGGTGAAAACGTCGGTCTGGGTAAAGACCACACCATTTTTGCCACTGCCGAAGGTAAAGTATCTTTCAAGAAATCGGGTGACAAAACGGTTGTTTCCGTAGTTACCGAATAACTTTTCGAAAGGTCACGGCGGAGGGGGTTGAACGATCCCCTCCGTTTTTTTTAAGAGAAAGTAATCATGAAGTTTTTGGATCAGGCTAAAATTTTTATAAAATCAGGCGACGGCGGTGCCGGCTGTGTGTCGTTCCGTCGCGAAAAATATATTGAATTCGGCGGTCCGAACGGTGGTGACGGCGGCAAAGGCGGCAGCATTTATTTTGAGGCGGTTGCCAATCTCAACACGCTGATTGACTTTCGTTATACCCAGCATTTCAAAGCCAAAAAAGGTCAAAACGGCATGGGTTCGGACAAGAACGGCAGTAAAGCGCCGGATATTGTGATTAAGGTGCCGATCGGAACCGAAATTTTGGCCGAAGACGGTGAAACGGTGTTGGCGGATATGTTGCGCCCGGGACAGATTTATCTGGCTGCCAAGGGAGGTGACGGCGGCCGCGGCAACACCACGTTTAAGACCTCGACCAACCAGGCGCCCCGCTATGCCGAACCGGGTTGGCCGGGAGAAGAAAAATGGCTGTGGCTGCGTTTGAAGATCATTGCCGATGTCGGGTTGATCGGTATGCCCAACGCCGGAAAGTCCACTTTTTTGAGTGCGGTGACCAAAGCCAGACCGAAAATCGCCGATTATCCGTTTACGACTCTGCATCCCAACCTCGGCGTAGCATGGGTGGACGGCTATGAAATAGTGCTGGCTGATATTCCGGGACTGATCGAAGGTGCGCATGAGGGAATCGGGCTGGGTGACCGTTTTCTTAAACATATTGAACGTTGCGAAGTATTTTTGCATTTGATTGACGTGACGTCGGAAGACGTCGTCAAGTCGTATCGTGATATCCGTCGCGAGTTGGAATTGTATGATCCGCTGCTGGCGCAAAAGCCCGAAGTGGCGGCTTTAAATAAATGCGATGCCTTGCCGGAAGAAGAAACCGCCGCTAAGGTGCTGGAGTTGGAACAGGCAATCGGCAAGAAGGTCTATGCGATTTCTGCCGTTGCCAAAAAAGGACTGTTCGATTGTTTATTGGATGTGAACCATTATATTAAAAGGGAAAGAAAACAACAGGAAGAAACGGAAGAAAGCGGAGAAAAACCGGTCGAAACTTCATGGTCGCCGTTGTAAAATAAGGAGTGAGAATTTTGTTAAATAAAAAAGAAAAACAGGAAGAAAATCAGGTGTTGGATATCGTTACCGCCAGTTTGGAAGACGGCAAGGCCGAAGATATGGTGGTGATTGATTTGCGCGGCAAGACTTCGATTGCCAACGAAATGGTGGTGGCGTCGGGAACTTCGGATCGTCATGTCATTTCTCTGGCTCAGCGGGTTCAGGAGAATCTGAAGGCTGCGGGATATAAGTCGGTCAGCGAAGGCGAAACCCGCGGCGATTGGGTTTTGATCGATGCTTACGATGTTATTGTGCATATTTTCCGTCCCGAAGTACGCGATTTTTACAATTTGGAAAAAATGTGGACTTCGGTGGCCAACCTGCGTAAGGAATGAGCTTCTGTTTGAAAAACCGGCGTCTAAAACGCCGGTTTTTAGATAAAGGTTCAACGGATGGGGAGAGGCTTGTTTCTAATCTAACAGTTGTTTATAATTATTGCATCTTCATCGCTTTCGGGAGCTGAAAACAGTTTTTTGATTTCGTCGAAATATTTTACATTGTTTTCAGCAATTTTGCCGGTACGCTGCAAGATACGTTGTTTTGCAATGTTATCGGGCACATATATGTAGTAGTGTTTAAAATATGAATTAGATTCAGTGGCGACGTCTTTTGCCAAGTTTCTGGATTCCCGGTCCCAAAAACCCATATCAAGAATGACATCTGTTCCTTTGTTTAAATACTCTTTTGTTTTATTCCATAAAATATCCATGGTATCGGCAAAACATTTTTCCCAATTTGCTTCATAATTTTTCTTGGAGAACAATTTAACACACCATTCATCCGGATTTAAATGAACCGCGCCGATTTCTGATGCCAATTTTTTTGAAAAGGTCGTTTTACCGGCACCTATAAACCCGTGAATGATGTATAAGGTTGATTTTTTCATAACATTTACTCTAAAGTTTGCCGCAGGTTAAGTCAAGCAACGATTCAAAAACAGGCTTTTGTCGGGTGAGCCAAGATAAAAAAAAGACTCCTGTTTTGATCAGGAGACTTTTTTGACTTGTACGCCGATGTCAGTGCATAATGTCTTTGATGACGGAAAATGCCTTGTTAAGACGGCGATCGTCGCCTTCAAATTGAAGAACGGTTTCGCAGTTGCCGTCTTGACGGTTAATTTTGTAAAAGCCGTCGGCTTCAACCCGAAAAGTTTTGCGGTCGTAACAGCATTCCAGCATATAAATCCTGTCTTTGCGAATCATCACCGGCATCCGGAAGCTTTTGCTTTCTTTGAAAACATAGTCGTTTTGGCGGCAGGTGCAGATGCAGGAAGTGCCGGGGATGTTTCCGTAGTAGCAACCGTCTTTCAGCATGCCGAGAAAAAAGCAGAGATGCTTGTTGTCATCCGGCGAAAGCACTTCATAGGCCTTGATATCCTCGGAGCCGAAGGCAACGGAATTTTTCCGGTGCATACAGACGGCGATGCCGAGTTCTTCCATCATGTCGCCGGGATGCACAATCGGTTCCGGCAGGCTGATGAGGGACTGGAATCGGGAATCTTCGGGAGAAAACAAGATGTCGTTGCCGGCAGCTTGGGAACCCGAGGAACCATGGCGGCGAAAAAGTTTTTTTAAAAGATTCATAAGTTTTTAATTTTAATAATAATATTTTCACTAAAAACAATATAAAATTTTTAGACAAAAATGTCAAGTGGGGAAGGGCGGCAAAACCTCATATTTGGGCTTGGCTTCGGTGTCGGAAAATGTTATTACGATATTAGTCGGATACAGCGGAGAAAAAAATGAAAGCTACAATCATCGCGATCGGAAAATGCAAACGCAACTCGCCGGAAAAGCAGTTGATTGACGAATATGTCAAACGCTCGGGGTGGGATGTGGTAATAAAAGAGCAGGACAATGCCACGCAGGAAGAAGAAGCGCGTTTTTTGACGGCGTCTGTTCCCGCGGGCGCAAAAGTGATTGTTCTTGACGAGCGGGGCGACAATATGAAATCGACCGAACTGGCGGCCCGGATTGAAAAATGGATGTTAAACGGTTGTTCGGAAATTTGCTTTTTGATCGGCGGTGCCGACGGGCATTTGCCGTCAACGCGCGAACGGGCGGATTTGTTGTTGTCTTTCGGCAAGCTGACGTTGCCGCATATGTTGATGCGGGCAGTACTGACCGAGCAGATTTATCGGATACAGACGATCATCAATCATCATCCGTATCATCGCGAATAATCGGTGGGCGGCCGCATCGGCCAAATCAGTTGTAAACCGTCAGGTTAAAAACGTTCTCGAGGAAAAACAAGGATACAAAACACAGGGCGGCGGCAATGATCGGCGTCGTTATCCAGCCGATAAAAATTCGGCGGATGATATTCCAGTTGATGCCGTGGCCCCCTTTTAGCAGTCCGATGCCGATGACGGCGCCGATAACGGCTTGTGAACTGGAAACCGGTACCAGCGGCAATGCCGGCAGATGATGCGCCAGCAAAAAGTTGTTGAGACCGGCCGAAGCGAACAAAAACAAAACCATGGACTGAGCCACCACAACCACCCATGCTGCCAGCGGGCTCATCATAAAGATGTTGCGGCCGACCGTTTGCATGATCTGTCCCGAATAAGTAAAAATGCCGGCCGCAATGGCAAGTGCGCCGAGCAAAAACAACACTTGCGTCGAACTGAGCGAAAATCCGCCCGAAAAGTTGAGGCCGTGCAGAGGGTTGGATGCGGTGAAAATTCCCATGACGTTGGCAATGTTGTTGGCGCCCAAGGCATAGGCCCCGAAAGCGCCGGCAATGATCAGTCCGATACGGGTATAATGATCAAGTTTGAGCAACGGGATTGCGGTTCGACGAATGACAAAACGAGTCGCCTGATAAATCAATATGGCCAGAAAACCGGAAAGAATCGGGCAAAAAATCCAGGTTCCGACGATGGTGGAAAGTGTGCCGAGATCGGTCGGTCTGCCGCTGTACAGGTTCCAGCCGACGATGGCGCCGACGATTGCCTGGGAAGTCGAAACCGATATTTTGCTTTTATTCATCCAATAGACGGACAAAGCGGCGGCCAGGCCGACCATAAAAGCGCCGGCGGGCGCATTGACGCTTCCGAGTTCGTTAAGGGTGTCGGTGGTGCCGCCGCCGGCCGTGACCGCGCCCAGAATGACAAACAGCGACGATATGATCGCGGCGGTGCGGAATTTTACCATCCGGGTACCGACGGCGGTGCCGAAAATGTTTGAACCGTCGTTGGCGCCCAAAGACCAGCCGAGGAACAGACCGCTGCTTAGAAATATCCAGAAACTCAGCATTAAATGTCTCTTTTCAGGGTAAAGATCAACAGTTCGTCGGCGCAATCTTCGGCAATATCGGCAATATCGGCCACTTCGGTGATCAGCAGGTCCAGCTGCAATTTGTTGGCGAGTTCCATGTCGGAAGCAAAAATGGCTTTTTTGAGGTCGTTATAGGTGGCATCGGATTCCTGTTCCATAATATATACTTTATGAGAGTAGTCGCGCACCGTGCTCAGATCTTTGAAAAAAGCCCGGGAAGCAATCGCCATGTTTTCGGCACAGTCGGCAACCTGATGACAGAGATCGATCAGTTTGCGATGAAATTTTTGCGGAATTTCCGGTTGTTCAATGTAGAATTTGTAAATAACGTCGTCAAACTGGTTGTTGATCTTGTCGAGACCTTCGACCAGCTGCAGAATATCCGCCTGCAGGTTGGGAAGCAGATTTTCGGAATAGAGGTCGTTTTCGATGTCACGGCGCAGTTTGTCGGCTTCGTGCTCAATCACTTTGATCTGGCGGTTAACGGCTTTGTACTCGCTGCGACTTTCGGCGCACAGAAAAATCTGGATTGATTTGCGGAAAACGGCGGCAGCCTCGATCATTTTGTCGTGAAAAGAGTCAATTTTGTTTTCCAAGGCCCGAGTGCGGGAAACGACCGGAAATTTGAGGTGCATCATTGCGGCTTCTCCATAACTGTTGTTGCAGAGCGATTATAAGGGCTAAAAGTTAAAAAAGGCTGGATTTTTACAACAAAAAATTTTTTGTTCTTGTAAATATAATCGTTATTGGTTAAATTATAGCTGATTTGTTATATAACATCACAATTTTGAGGAAAATAGATTATGAAAAAATCACTCTTTATATCGCTCGTGGCTTTGGTGTTTTCGGTAGCCGCTTTGGTTAAGGTTTATTACCCCTGCGCCAAATCCGTCGATGCGGAAGCTCAGGCTCCGGTATCGGCGCCGACTGCCGTTGCCGCGGTTAACGTTGAAGAAATTTTGAACGAAAAACCGGAAATCATTTTTAACGCCATGCAGAGATATCAGCAGAAAATGCAGGAAGAAGCCATGGCCGAAGCCCGCAAGGCAATTCAGGAAAACCTGAAGGATTTGAACGAAGATCCGAATTCTCCGTTTGTCGGCAACAAAAACGGCGATATTGTTTTGGTTGAGTTCTTTGATTATGCCTGCGGTTACTGCCACAGACTGTTCCCGGAACTGAACAAGGTTATTGCCAACAATCCGAATGTTAAATTTGTCTTCAAGCCGCTGGCCTTCCTGTCGGAAGCTTCCGATTATGCCGCCAGAGCCGTTTTGGCTGCCAACCGACAGGGCAAGTTTGTCGAATTGCACAATGCGTTGTTTACCATTGAAGGACCGTTGACCGAAGAAGGTATCATGAATATTGCCGGTAAGATCGGTTTGAATGTTGAACAACTGAAAGCTGATCTCGACAGCGACAAGATTCGCGATATGATGGCTGCTAATAATGAATTAGCCGGAAAAATTCAGGTTAACGGCGTTCCGACCATGATTTTGAATGGTGAAATGCTGCAAACCATCGACGGTAACGTTATTCAGAACAGTATCGACGAATTGAAGAAATAACTTTTCTTTGACGATTGAAAAACGGGGAACTTCGGTTCCCTGTTTTTTTGTATTCCGGGAATCCCGGCGCGGTCGGGCATTTTGGTGGAAAAGGTTTGTTGATGAAGAACAGACCGGAGCACTGGGAATAAAAATGACGGCGGTTGAATATTTTTGACAAATTTATTGACAAATTCAGGCGAATGGGTTATAAATAAGATACAAAAACTTACATTGTCAATTATTAAAATTATAAATTTAAAATATAAAGAATATGAAAAAGATCGCTTTTATTTTTGTTGCCGTTATGGCACTCGTTTCCTTCGCAGCAAACGCTCAGGAAACCAACACCGTTATCATCAGCAATTTCACTTCCCGTGCGGTTGCTGTTGAAATGCCGGCTTTTTACAAGATGGCATGCGGCGAAAACGGTTATGCACTGGTGCAATCGGATACCGCAGGCAAAATGACCGGTTTCATCACCGTCGTTTCGACCTTCGATCCCGAGGAAAACGCCCAGTGTATCAAAATTCGCATCGCCAACGGGAAGGACATGACGATTCTGTCTTTCTTCAACGGCTGGGCACCCGAGGTCGCTGAGAAGTTCATCGCAGCTGGTTATACGGTCGGCGAATCGAACGACTTGGTTGCAATCTCCAAGGGAGATGCCAAGCTGGTGCTGAAAAAGGACGACTTCAAAAAAGCCGTTCTGACAGTGTCGGAAGTTGCCGGATGGCAGGAGATAAAATAATTTTCTAACTCTTTAAGAGGAGGGGTGCAATTGCATCCCTCTTTTTTATGAACTGAAAATTTCCGATCAGTCCGGAGTTTTGGAAGGTGCAGCAGACGATAGGAGCAAAACCGTTTGCCCAGAGGAAACATGAGTCGGAGTTATCCGGCGGTAAAAGCTGTTTTAAAGCGGGAAGATTTCAGCGTCGCTTTTCAATGATAAAGCGGATATCCTCGATTGCGGTGCCCAAATTCCGCATTCCCTGTCCGACCGGATAAAACACCGGAAAAACGTCGTAACTGCGGCCGTTGATTATCTTTTTTATCGCGGTGCGGCGCTGTTGTGAAACACAGACGGGCTGTTTTAAGAACAACGAACTGACCTGATTGCCGAACGTGATGATTGTTCGCGGACGGATTTGGTCAATTTCTTGTTCAAGCAAGGTCAGATATTGTTTAAAAACGGTATTTGAGACCGGGGACGCGTCGCTTTGAGTACATTTGCCGAGATTGGTAACATAAGCTTTGCAGGCGGCTATTTCCCGGTAGATCCGTTCGGCAAAGTCTTCATCCCAGTCGGCCGGTTTTTTATTTTGAATTTCCGTTAATGTTTGTTGTGACAATATCCCGATACCCTGAAACAATTTCCACGAATTTTTGGTGCCCAGCCAGGGCGCCTTCAAGCCTCTCCATTGGCGGTCGGCGGCAATGTTGCGACCGGTCGGATTCATAAAAATCAAACACAAATCCGGTTTGTCAATACAGCCGGCGCCGTAAATGCTGTCAAGCTCCGGACAGCCGTATTGCTGCTGTAGGCGGTCAAAATGTTGATGTAAATGCGCTAGCTGAAGTTCCATGCCGATATCCTGACAAAAAATGATCCTGCCGTCGGGGCGGACAGGACCATGAAACGTAAATTTCTATTTGCCCTCGTTATAATAACGGGTAAATTTTTGGACGGCGCTGACGTGAGTGTCCTCGTTTCTGAGTTTTTCGCGCAAGGCTGCAATTTCCTTGGGTTCGGAAAAACGCATGGTCACGGCAATGTCTTTGGTCTTTTCGCTCTCGCTCATTTTAACGTATTTGGCAATACCTTCCTGCATATAGGGCGGCAGGCTGCGCATAACGCTCCTTAAACCCGGGCAGTTGATGCGGGCGGCAAACAGGGTTGCATCGGGGTTGGCGCCGAATTTCACGGTGCCCCGCGGTTCCATCGACTGGTGTTTTTCTTGTCCGATGACAAAAACGTTGTTGCTGCGAACATTGACCAGCCGTTGGCAATTTTCTATCTTTTCTTTTTCTGTTGCCGGCGGGCACAGTCTGTCATAAACGTCATAAGCGGCGCCGATCGGAAATTTGTGGTGAACGGAGATGATTTGCTGATCAGCAGTCTCGTCGCGCATGTCGCGGTTCATTTTGTATTCTTCGGCTTTGCTGATGAATTGTTTGCTGTAATCGGCATCCTGAAAAGCCAGCGAGCCGATGTCGTTGACACCGTTGTTGAGGCTGCGGATATAATTGTCGTTAATATTTCTCAAATACATATCCCAACTGCCGCCGATGTTGTGTTTGCGGTTGTATTCGTATTTTTGCGACAAAATGCCGGCGACGGTTTTGAAATACAGTTCGAGGCATTTTTCTTTATAAGCGGCTTTTCGTTTGGCTTCAATGTCCGGCTGTGCAGCGTCTTCGGCCGAGAGCCCGAGGGCGCGGTCAATCTCGGCACCGGCGGCATCTTTGCCGACGTCGGCCTGTATCATTTGGCAAAAGGCGGAATAGGTGCTGCCGATCGAACTTCCCTGAGCCGCGTTTTTGCCTTCGGTCATCATGGCGCCGTAAAACTTAAGAAACTCCGGCTTGGTTTCTTCGTTGAAATTTTGGCGTACGGCGGTGCGGAAGCCCTTCTGCTGGCTGCGGATTTCGAAAGGATATTCCACGCTCGGGTTCTTTTGAAAAGTATATTCTTCCAAGTCGGGACGGATTTGTTCGATGGTCTCGTTGCGGGTTTTCTGATCCTGATAGGTTTTGAAGTCACTGATCAGCATTTTTTTAAGAACGCCCTGGCGTCCGTTGAGTTCTTTAAACAATTTGTCGGCGCTTTCGTCATCAAGCTGACGGTTAACGATCGCTTCGGAGAGGGCGTCGGCGTTTTTGATTCCCATGTTGTGCATAATGGTGGCAAGGATTTCGGGCGCTTCGGGGATTCGTTCTTTCGTCGATCCGCTGCACAAAGCAAAAAAGCCAAGTTGTTTATAAGTCGAAACAACCCGGTTGCGGCGGATTTTTTCTTTCAGCTGTTCGATGTTGCTGACTTGGTCCAGCTCGTGTTCGGCAACAATGTTAAAAACGGTTTCGTCTTCAAAGGCCCGTTTATTGAGATCGGCAACTTTCCGATACAGTTCCGTCAGATCGTCGGCACTGATGTTTTCGGCATCGGTCTTGCACATTTCCATCAGTGAGAAGGCTGCCAAAATCCGGTTTTCGAGGTTAATTTTGTCGATAGAAGGTTTCTTGCTTTCTTTTGCCGCCATTTTTTTCTCCATTAAATTTATTAAGGATATCATATAATATTATAAATTTTATGTCAATAAAATGTCTAAAATTTTGTCGTTTTAAAAGGATTGACTTTTTGTCTAATTCATTCTATACTAATGCACGAAACGCTACAATTCTATTAATTTTTTAACTTATTTTTATGAAGAAAAAGAAATTCTTCAACTCTCTTTATTTTCTGCGGCGATATTTCAATATCCCCAGAAAAAAGAAGTTGAAGTGGTGCGTGATTCGCGAAGTTTCCCCGTCCGGAACCGAATTTCGTCTCGGGGTCTCTATTTCCGGAGCCGACAAGTACATCGATCTGGCGCAACGCAGAATCTTTTCCGAAGTTTCGTGCGGTGCGGTAGAACGTTCTGTTTGTCCGGCTTTTCGGATAAGTCGCGGAAGGGAGTTTGTATACATCGCCTCTAACGGCTGGAAAGTATCCAAACCCAAAAGTTACATCGCGGACATCTATCGAAGTTCGTGGTGGCGTCCCGAAATCGTTAAGGAAACACTGTTGTGATCGCTTAACGGTTAACAGAAAAACGGCTTTTCGTCTCAATGACGGAAAGCCTTTTTCTTTTTTAAAGTTTTGCCGCTCCGTGTGCGGCGGGCTTGATTATAAGTTTTAGAACCGTTGTTTTTGCGATTTGACAGCCTATCTTAGGGGAGAAAACAATATTTACAAGGAGGTTATCATGAACAAAGTAAAATTGATGCTTGCAGCATTGTTGTTGTCGGGTTTGGCACTGCCGGCAGCGGCCGACAACAGTAATACGCCGAGTGCCAAAAAGCTTACGGTTGCCGACGTCAAAGATCTGCCCGATGATACGGAAGTTATTCTTGAAGGTTATATTGCCAGCTCTTTAGGCGACGAAGAATACATCTTCAAAGACGAGACCGGTTCGATTAAGGTTGAAATTGACGATGACGATATGCAAACCGTTAAGGCAACACCCAACGACCGAGTTGAGATTCGCGGCGAAATCGATACGCATATGATGGCGCCGGCGGATATTGAAGTTGAGTCCATCCGTCTGGTACAATAAAGTTACCGGCAAATGAAAAACGGGGAAATTCCCCGTTTTTTTGTGCTTGCCTTCTGTTTAAACGGCGATGTCGGTCAAAGTGTCGTCAATGATCAGATCGGCGTCGGTTGAGTTTATTACTTCCTGCAAAGAAAACGCCGGATTGATTTCTTTCAATACCAACCCTTTGGGCGTGACTTCGAGGACGCCGCGTTCGGTAACGATCAGATCGACTTCGCCGGCAGCGGTAAGGGGCAACGTACATTCTTTTAAGATGCGGGGTTGTCCTTTGTTGGTGTGTTCCATGGCGATGATTACCCGCTTGGCGCCGACGACCAGATCCATGGCGCCGCCCATTCCGGGGATAAAGGCGCCGGGGATCATCCAGTTGGCCAAATTTCCGTGCTGATCTGCCTGAAGAGCACCAAGAACAGTGGCGTTGACATGGCCGCCGCGAATCATTGCAAAAGAGGCGGCGGTGTCGAAAAAGGCGGCGCCCGGCCGGGTGGTTACCGCGATGCCGCCGGCGTTGGTTACTTTGGGATTTTCTCCCGCATCCGGATCATGACGACCGACTCCGAGCAGACCGTTCTCGGAATGGAAAATGACTTCGACTTCATGCGGGATGTAGTTGGCAACTTCAGTCGGCAGCCCGATGCCGAGCGTTATAACGTCTCCCCGTTTAAATTCCTGAGCCACTCTTTTGGCAATGACCGCGCGGCACTGTTCTTTTGAAAGCATCCTGAAATCCTTTACTTGACAATATAATCGATAAAAATACCCGGAATGGTAATTTCGGCCGGGTCGAGCGGTCGGTCGCAAATGAGGTCGGCTTCGACGATGACGGTCGCGGCCGCGGTTGCCATAACGGTATTGAAATTGCGGGTGGTTCCGTCAAGAAAGACATTGCCGTAACAATCGACTTTGCTGCCGTATATCAGGGCAACGTCGGCGGTGAGAGGTTTTTCGAGGAGATATTTGCGCCCGTCGCTTTCGATGACCGTTTTGCCTTTCTCGACGATGGTGCCCACTCCGGTAGGAGTCAGAAAACCGCCCAATCCGGCACCGCCGCAGCGGATTCTTTCAACCAGTGTTCCCATCGGCACCAGTTCCACTTCCAACTCGCCGGCATTGAACTGCCGGCCGGTCTCGGGGTTGGTGCCGATATGAGCGACAATGGCTTTCCGAGCCAGTTTGTTAACGATTAAACGGCCGCGGTCATATTCGGGGTAACAGGTGTCGTTGGCGATCAGGGTCAGTCCGCCGGTGTGGTTTTGGATAATTTCTTCAATCACTCGTTGCGGAGTTCCGCAGCGCAAAAAGCCGCCGACCATTAAAGAAGAATTTGCCCTGATTAATTTGCCGGCCTCTGCCGCAGATATGATTTTTTTCACTAACGTCTCATTTGGGTTGAATATTTCAATTGCCACTATAACGGAAAACTTTTTTAAAGTCATCTTTTTTTGTTTTGCGGTTCCGGCAGCGGGGAAATTCTTGCTTAAAAAGAAAATTGCTGATATCTTGGCTGCAGATCAAAATTTGTCTGAAGAAGGCTTTAAACAGTGAGACTGTTCCGATGCCGGGATTTGTCCTTTCGACCGTCAGCGCCGCTTTGGTGAAAAAGATCTGGATGAAAAAAATTTATAAAAACGGAGAAACATGCCATGGCCGATAATTATAATTTAATCCTTTATCATCCCGAAAGCGGAAAAGTCCGCCGTCTGCATCTTGGTTTCAGCTGGTTGTTTTTTCTCTTGGGGGTTTTCGGTTTTTTCTTCCGCGGTTTGTCTAAGGACGGATTGTTGTGGCTGGCGGTTTTAATGGTTCTTTGTACGTTGTTTGACAATGAAGTCGGTTACTGTCCGCTTTTGGACTTTAAATATGTCGGTTATGCCGTGGGAATAACCTTGGCGATACAGGGAAATTTTTATTGCTTGCAGAAATGGATGCAGCAAGGGTACCGACTTGACCGCACTTCGCCGCTGGCGGCCGCGTGGGTTTTGAAAGACAAAGAGAAATTTTTTAAAAACGTCCGTTATGCAGAAATTAAACAAGAATTGGAAAAAATTGCGATGCGGGATCAGCTCTGATGCGGAAATTGTTTTGGAGCGGCGTTGTTATCGGCGGTTTGCTTTTGTTGTGGGCGGCCGCGATTGAGCCGCGTCTGCTGGTGGTCAGGCATTATCGGTTCTCGGCACCGGGGCTGGAAAATATACGGATGGTGTGGGTATCCGATCTTCATCTGGCACCCGGCGAACGGTCCCGTTTGCAAAAACTGGTGGCGGAAATTAACCGTCAACGGCCCGATGTGGTGTTGGTGGGCGGTGATCTGGCTAACGGTCATGTGCGCCGAAGTTCAATGCCTGCTGCGGAAATTGCGGCCGGATTATCTGAAATCAGAGCGTCGTACGGCATTTTTGCCGTGCTGGGCAATCATGATACCTGGTATGGGAAGCGGGAGATGGCCGCAGCCTTGCAACAAAATCGGATTAAAGTTCTGCAAAATGAAGGACAGGCGATTAAGACGGGCGGAGGTTCTTTTTATCTGGCCGGGGTAGAAGACTTTGATACCGGGCATCCCGATATCGAACGGGCGTTGACCCGATCGGAAGGTCCGGTGATTTTGCTTTCTCATTCGCCGGACGTCTTTCCCGCGGTGCCGCCGCAAGTGGTTTTGACATTGGCCGGTCATACGCACGGCGGCCAGATTTATATTCCCGGAATCGGGGCGCCGGTTTCGAGTTCGGTTTACGGGCAGCGCTATATTCGCGGGCTGATTGAGGAAGATGGACGTCAGATGTTGGTGACGGTCGGCATCGGAACCAGCGTGTTGCCGCTGCGGTTTGGAAGCGTTCCTGAAATCGTAGTTATTGACTGGCAAAAAAATCAATCCAAAATTTGACAAAAAACTTGATTCTATTGTTTGTTGCCGCTATACTGGTTTTATCCAAAGAATTATTAACCAATTAAACTATACTGAATTATGGAAGAGAAAAAAATCACCCGATGCTTTTTCCGTTTCGACATTACCCAGAGCACCAAAGTTCTGATGTATAAAATTACGCAGGGCGACGGCAAACGCTGGAACATCGACGGAGAAGAGGAAAGAGGGCACATCACATTACGTGAGATCGGCCGCTCGGTTAACAACACCTTGGTACTGCTGGGCGAAGGTTATATGAGGATCATTACCGCCTGCGACGGTTATGAATATATGATCGAAGACAAAGAGGGCGGCGGTGCGGAAGTCTCGTTTCAGGGGCCGGTCAATGCTCTGCTGGCTCAGGCTTTGATGCCGCGTATGACCTACGTTCCCGGAACGCTGCGTGCGATGTCGGAAGATATGCCCGATTATGCGTCGATTGCCGAGTTCATGGAGATTCGTGCCGAACGCAATGCCGGTTGTCCCAATTCTCAGGATCGTCACGGCTGGCGGGTGAACATGAAGTTCAACAACGAACTGGTTCCGTGGCTGCCGCCGTTTAACGGTGACCGACGGGAAAATCCGAAAAAACAGCGCCGTAAAGAACGTGCCGGCAAGTTTGTCCGCCGTTAAAAGCGAAAGCTGATTCTCAAAAAAAGCGACCCTGAAAGGTCGCTTTTTTTTATACCCGAATTCGGGTTTTTACAGTTGCGGTGCTAAAAAGTCAAGCCGACGTAATTGTTGCAGTTCTTCTTCGCTGCACACCGGATTGAAATAACGCTGCAATAAAGATTCGTCAGGGGGCGTTTGCGAGCGGGCGATGAGATTGCCGCCGAGGTTTTCAAAAATCTCTCCCCAGCTTTCAGCCTCAAAAATAATTTCCATCCCGGGGTTGAGGCCGACCATAAACATCCGGCTGATGTTGGGACGGTGGGAGACAACGGCAATGATATCGCACTTTTGTCCTCCGGCCAGTTTGATCAACCTGTCTCTGCCTTCGCGGGGGTGATCGGACATATGTTCAGCCAGCAGCGCTTCGGTTTCAATGCGGGCATTGTTCATAGCCAAGGCAATGACGCGCGCGGTTTGTTCTGCCCGACAGACGGGAGAGGTAAGGACCATCCCGGCGCAGCCGATTTGCTGTTTGATTAACAAAGTCCGGGCAAAAATTTCCTGAGCGCTTTGAGCTGTCAGTTCTTGACGATCGTCATATTCTCCGTGCCGATAAATGATAAATTTTTTCATAGTATTTGGTATTAATAATTAAAATATGGACAAATTATGGAACAACCGCGGCAAAAAGTCAAGGTGTTCAACGTGTGCGCGGTAAAAAAGGCCTGCAATTTCGACAGATGTCTTAAAATCTGCAAAATATCGGCAATAAAAAAAGGAGACGGCGAATGCCGCTCCTTTTGCAGAGTTTGTCAGAGGTCAGCCGAGTTCCACCATGGGCCGCATACCGTCGCCGTAAACCGGAACGAAGCGTTTGAATTGTGCCGACAGTGTCGACCGGACCGGATATTTTTTAAAAGTTCCCGGAACAAGACGGCCGTTTTCGTCCCGGTATTCGTTCATCCATACCGGAGGAATAAAGGCGTGATATCTGATTCCGTCAATTTCAACCGTGCCGTAGGCAATGTTGTGCTTGATCCAATCGACCTGAAAAGAAAATTTTTGCCGGCGAAGCTGTTTTTCGTACTGGCGGCAGACGGCTTTGATACTCCATGAGGACAGGAAGATGTTTCCGATCATCAGAAGCAACAAGCCGAAATTTCCGGCAAGACTGTCGGAAAAGGCGATCATTGCGCCGAGGTTGAGAAAAACACTGCTTTTGATAACGCGTTTCCATTTTTTTTGTTGTTGAATAGTTTTGGTACAACGACGTAAAATCAGGGTTCCGCAGGCTGAAAAATTGCACAAGGCCCACACAAGCATTAAAAAAATAAACACATTTTGATTCATTTTGATAGGTTTTTTATTGTTAATAATTATTTAGAATAATCAATTTGAGCAGGTCAATATATAAATTAAAATTTTGATGTCAAGTGTAAAAAAGATTTATTTTATGAGTACAACGGTTGTTTTTTGCCGTAAAAGACTGTAAGTTTGGTAAAAATACATCAACGGAGAAAAGGATGCAACCGGATTTCGGCTTGAGGTTCGATAAAGAAATTTATCAGGGAGACGCTTTTGAACTGGCTCGGCAACATTTGTTAGGCGCTTATCTGTGTACACGGATTGACGGCGTTTTGACGGCCGGAATGATTACCGAACTGGAGGTTTATATCGGCAGCTGTGACAAAGCTTGTCATGCCTGGCCGAATAAACTGACGCCGCGTACCGCCACCATGTTTAAACCGGGCGGATGTGCGTATGTCTTTTTTGTTTACGGAATGTATAATCAATTTAACGTGGTGGCGGGACCGCAAGGAACGGCCAACGCGGTTTTGATTCGCGCACTGGAACCGATTGCCGGGATTGAGGAAATGAAGAAACGGCGCCGTTGCGAAAAATTGAATTGTCTGACCACCGGTCCGGGAAAGCTGTGTCAGGCGCTGGCAATAACCCGCCGGCAACACGACGGTATCGATTTGAACGGCAATACGGTATGGATCAGTCCCGGTATGGATAAATATGAATTTGAGGCACGGCCGCGGATCGGAATCGATTATGCGGAAGAATACAAAGACATGCCATGGCGTTTTTATATTCGCGGCAATTCTTTTATCAGCAAAAAGTAACGGGTATAAAACAAAACCGCCGAGATCGTTTGAATCAGGGCGGAAGGAGCTAACAAACTGTCGGTATGACAGCCGTCGTTATTCAATATATTACCGGCACTCCTTCCAGAGAAAGGCTGGCAAGTTGAAGTTGTTTGCCAGATATAACATTCGGTTTTAGGAATGCTGAAGTAATATTAAATAATTTGATGTAAATTGCAAGCAAAAAAAACAGATATTGGGAAAGGCGCAATAAAAAAGCACGGTCGACGTTGTCGACAGTGCTTTGGATTTTGTGAAAAGATCAGTCCCGACGCAATGTGTTGAATTCTTGCGTGATCAGCATCGACTTCAACCGTTTCATATAGACGGAACTCTTTTCGATTTTCTCGGAGATTTCCCCGTCACGGTTGTTCCAGATTTCGCGGATCGTGGTTTCGTACCTTTGAATCAACTGTTTCATGCCTTCGTCTTTCAGAATATGTTCAATGTACCAGTCCTGGTTGGACATCGTCATGCTCCAGAACAGATCGTCGAACTGCGGAGAATCCGGGAGGACCGGGGACCGCAGCCACTGTTTCTGAAGTTTCCCGTCGTGCCAGAAACCGTATACGAAAATACCGGTAATGACCAGGTAAATGACAAAGAAAATCATGGCAACAGCGAAAGAAAACAGGTAAAAGCAGATGCCGGCAGCGATCAGGGTGAAAACCGCTAAAATAGTTATGACATTTTTCATCGTTTAAAATTGTTAGTTAATAATTGTGTGCTTTAGACAAAATACCCCCAAAAAAGCCTGATGTCAATATCCAAAATAGGCAGATGTACGGTCGGTCGGATCGGGTGTCGGTGAGAGTTGGTTAAACGGATACAAAAAATGCCGGTCAGAAACCGGCATTGACAACTTTTAAACAGAAAAGATTACTTCAGCTTCTTTTCAACGAATTCTTCATGTTTTTTCGACTTCTTGTCGTATTTTTTCATGGACAGTTTTTCCGGATGGGTTCTCGGATTTTTTTCGGCGACGAAAAAGGTACCGGTTCCGGCGGTGCTTTCCATTTTAACTTTTACTTTGATTGCTTTTGCCATGTCTTTTACTCTTAAAATTTTAGTGTTAAACGCAAGTTTTTCTGTAATATAGCGTTTTTTCCCGGCTTGTCAATAGCTTTTTGCGGGGCTGCGCCGGGTTAAAATTTAAAATACCAAAAAGACCGCATGTTTTTAACATGCGGTCTTTGGCAGATGCCATGCAGCCGAGATCAGGCGGGCGACATGATGCGGACTTCGTTCAGGACGGCACCGACGATGTCGTCATCCCGGTATTCGATCACGATCGTATCGCCGCGTTGCGGTTTGCGATCCCCGAAAATGTGGCAAGGCAGCGAAAACGGCGTTGCCATCTCGGGCCAGATTCCGTATCTGTCTTCTCTTTTCTCGACAGAAGCGATTTTTAAGGTTCTTTCCAATAACATAAAAAAATGTTTTTAGGGTTATTACTATGTTTATTTATTAAAGGAGTTGTCCTTTAACTTCGTTTCCGTTCAGAAACATTCTGGACTCGGTTTTTCCGTCGGGCAGGGACTTTTCCGTCAGTTTGAACAGGTCGCCGGTGTGAGGGCGTCGGGTTCCGCGGAACTTGGTCTTATAAATTTCAAGAGAAGTCCCGTCGTCGAAAAACAGCGTGTACAGATAGTTGCTGGTCATCACTTTTTTAATGCGTGCTTCTTTGTTCATAGCGATTGAGTTTTATAATTGGTTAATAATTGTTTCGTTGGAATGCAGTCTAACATTTAGACTAAATTTTGTCAACAGGTCTGTTTGACCAAACCGAACTTCTTTTTGCCTTGGGCGATTTTAACCTGTCCGTCGACAATGTCTTCCTCTTTTAGGAGGTAGTTCTCGTCATGGACGGTACAATCGTTGATTTTGATGCCGCCTTGTTTGATCAGGCGGCGCACTTCGCCTTTGCTGGCGCAGAAGCCGATTTCGACAAACAAATCCAGCACCGGCAGCCCGGTAACGCAATCTTTTTCAAGTGTCGGCAGTTCGCCGCCGATGCCGCCTTGTTCAAAGGTTTTGACGGCAGTTTCCCGAGCGGCTTGGGCTTCTTCGAGACCGCGGCAGATTTTGGTGGCTTCGAAAGCGAGAATTTTTTTGGCTTCGTTGATTTCCTGATCTTTCAAAGCTTCCAACCGCCGGATTTCGTCGATCGGCAGATCGGTGTAAATGCGCAGGCATTTGCCGACTTCGCTGTCGCCGATGTTGCGGAAGTATTGGTAGTAGTCGTAGGCCGGCAGTTTCTCGTCGTTGATCCATACCGCGTTGCCTTCCGATTTGCCCATTTTCTTGCCGGCCGAATCGGTGATGATCGGACTGGTGAAGCCGAACAGCTCAACATCGTATTTGCGCCGTCCGAGTTCGGTTCCCGAAGTGATGTTGCCCCACTGGTCCGATCCGGCAATTTGCGCCCGGCAGCCGTATTGTTGGTAAAGTTCGCAAAAGTCGTATCCTTGCAGCAGCATGTAGTTGAACTCGAGAAAGCTCATCGGTTGTTCGCGTTCCAACCGGGTTTTGACGCTTTCCATCGTTAACATGCGGTTAACCGAATAATAGGTTCCGATGTCACGCAAAAACGCGAGATAGTTGATGTCTTTGAACCAGTTCCAGTTGTCGACCATGACGGCATCGTTTTGGCCGTTGCCGAATTTCAAGAATTTGCCGAAAGATTTTTTCAGTCCTTCGATGTTATGATTTAAGGTTTCTTCACTGAGGAAAGGACGCAGTTTGTCCTTGCCCGAAGGATCGCCGATGCGGGCGGTGGCGCCGCCTACCAGCGTCAGCGGTTTGTGTCCGCATTTTTGAAACCAGCGCATCATCATCAGCGGCACGATATGGCCGACGTGAAGACTGTCGCCGGTAGGGTCGGAACCGAGATAACCCACCGCCGGAACGCCTTTTTGCTCGCAATCGTACAAATATTGGTCGAAACCGCTTTCGTTGGTGCATTGGTTGTAAAAACCGCGTTCAAGCATGATATTCAGAAATTCGGATTTAAAGTTACTCATTTTTCCTCGCCTTTATAATAAATTCTTAACGCATATTAGCATATAATTTTCGGAGTGCAATATGGTTATAATGTTTTTAAATGAATCATGAATAATATTAAAAATTTGACAGCGGTGGGAATTGTCGGTTCTACATCCCTTGACGGACTCGGGCTGGCGGTGACGGAAACCGACGGCGTTGACGTTTATTGCCGAGGGCCTTCCCGGACGGTGCCTTATGAAGACGAATTGCTGGATCAGATTCGTTCGGTGTTGGGAAAAAGGGCGGACTCGCCGGAAAACGCGGTTAATATCCGTCGTGCCGAAATTGCCTTCAGTGAATTTGCGGCAGCGGCAGTCTGCGGTTTTGTGCAGGAAGAGTCGTTGGTGCCGGATGTTCTCGGTTTTGGCGGTCATACCGTTTGTCACCGGCCGTCGGAGCATTATACGCATCAGATCGGCGACGGACAGTTGATGGCCGATCTTACCGGTATCCGCACCGTGACGCGCTTCCGCAACGCCGATATTTTGGCCGGCGGGCAGGGGGCGCCGTTTGCACCGGTTTATTACGAAGCGTTGGCCGCCAAAATGGAACGGCCGTTGGTTATTGTCGACATCGGCGGAACTTCGGAGATTGTTTGGTTGGGAAGCAGCGGCGAGATGAAAGCCTTCGTGTGCGGGCCCGGCAATGCGGTGATTAACGACTGGGTTACCAAGCACGGCGGCATGTATATGGATTATAACGGCAAATTGGCCGTTACCGGTCATGTCGATCAAAAAATCCTCAATACCCTGATGCATCATAAATATATTGCGCTCAGCCCTCCCAAAGCCTGTGACCGTACGGTATTTGCCGAAAAAATGGAACATTTGGAGGGACTGACTCTGGAAGACGGCGCGGCGACGGCAACCGCATTTGTGGCTGAATCGGTTGCTTATTCGATGGCCTTGTATCTTCCCGAACCGCCGCGGGAGGTGATTGTATGCGGCGGCGGTGCCAAAAATCCGACTTTGATGCGGTTTTTGCGTCAACGTTTGCCGGAAGTGTCGGTCCGCAATGCGTCGGACGTCGGTTGGGAAGCAGAGGCAGCGGACGCGCAGGCGGCCGCTTTTTGGGCGGTACGGCGCCTTTACCGGCTGCCGGTGAGTTTTCCTTCAACCACCGGTGTGGTTGAACCGGTCATTGGCGGTGAAATTTTTGAGCCCGCTGCCCGTTCGTGAGCTTATGTCTTAAGGTTGTAAAAAAGTTTTTTATCGCGTTGTTATTTTTTTTACGTTTGCCGCGTAATCGTACAATGTGTAACCGGTTTGGCGGTCGGTTTCGATAATGACGGCCTGACTGACTTGGACAAGAGCTTCCCGAACCTGCGGGTGAAGGTCGTCCAATACCATAACGTCACCGGAAGAGCGGTAAAGCAAAGCCGAATTGCCGCCGTTGTAAACAATTTGGGGTGCGTTTCCCGGAGCGGTCATGCCGGCAGGAATCACGAAGGCCAGCTTGCCTTCGGCGCTTATGATCGCCTGATAATCTTTGGCGCATTCCATATCAGGACAATCCGTTGCGGGCACGATCAGCCAGGTTCTTTACCACGGCGATGCCGCCTTTTTCCGCTGCTTTGGTGGCATGCTTGACCAGTCCGTTGGTCTTTTTCATGAGAAAGTCGCCGATGTTGTTGCCGAGCGAACAACCTGAAAAATGGGAGGCGAGGCTGCAGGCTTCCTTGACGAGTATGCCGGTTGCCTCGGCGCCGCAGCGGATGATCATGCCGGTGCCTTTGATGCCGTATTTGGCGAGAGTTTCGGCAACGCTGACGCCGCCGCGGGCGATTTTTTTGCTGTCCATGTGCGGACTCCTTTTTTGATAAAATTTATAGACAAAATATTATCATAAAACTATATCCCTTACAAGTAAAAAAGAGCGGTGTCGGCCCGATGATATAAGCGCTTGACTTGCCGACTTTGTTGTATTAAATTGTTAAGCCGGAAATAAATTTTAATGCGGACGGTTTTTATGTGCAGCTTTTTGATATACGCGGTTTCGATTATTATCCCCTAGGGGATATACTTTTTTGCACATACACAAATTCAAAATTTCTAATCAATCAGATTCACAATCAAAAACTTTAAGGTGTTGGATTAATGACAAAACATTATGCTGAACAGAAAGCAAAACCGGATTTTGCCGCGCTTGAAAAGAGCGTGCTCCAATTTTGGGAAGAAGACAAGACTTTTGAAAAATCGGTCGAAAACCGTAACGGTGCCGACGAATTCGTATTTTATGACGGTCCCCCGTTTGCCAACGGAACCCCGCATTACGGACATATTATGGTTTCGTATGTCAAAGACGTTGTGGCCCGTTTTCAGACCATGAACGGCAAAAAAGTCGATCGTCGTCTGGGATGGGATTGTCACGGTCTGCCGGCCGAAATGTCGGCTGAAAAGCAGTTGGGAGTTTCCGGACGCAAACAAATTGAAGAGTTCGGGGTTGAAAAGTTTAATCAGTTTTGCCGTCAGGACGTGTTGAAATATTCCGGCATCTGGGTGGATATGTTTAAACGCATCGGTCGCTGGGTCGATTTTTCGCGCGATTACAAAACGATGGATCTGCCGTTTATGGAAAGCGTCATCAATAATTTTAAGCAATTGTACGACAAAGGACTGATTTATGAGGATTTTCGGGTACTGCCGTATTCGTGGGCTGCCGAAACGCCGTTGTCAAACTTTGAAGTCAATCAGGGATATCAGGACAAAACCGACAATGCGATCACGGTGATGTTCAAGCTGGAAAACGGCATGAAAATTTTGGTCTGGACCACCACGCCATGGACTTTGCCGTCCAACCTGATGCTGGCGGTGGGCAGCGATATTTCCTATGCGGTGATGGAAGAGGACGGCCAGAAGTATATTTTGGCCGAAGCACTGCTCGGACGTTATAAAAAGCAACTGGAAAACGCGGTTCGGGTCGGAACCCTGAAAGGTTCCGAACTGGTCGGCACCGCTTATGAACCGATGTTTCCTTATTTTGCAGCCTTAAAAGAAAAGGGTGCGTTTAAGATCTTGAGCGGCGAGTTTGTGTCGACCGAAGACGGTACAGGCGTGGTTCATATTGCGCCCGGTTTCGGACAGGACGACTTTGACGCCTGCCGGGCCTATGATGAAAATTTCCCGGTGGTTTGTCCGGTGGACGAGGCCGGAAAATTTACCGCCGAAGTTCCCGATTATGAAGGAAAACAGGTTTTCGAAACCAACGAACCGATCATGCAGTGGCTGAAAACAAACGGCCTGTTGGTCAAAAAAGAACAGTATACCCACTCTTATCCGTTCTGTTGGCGCACCGATACGCCGCTGATTTACAAAGCGATGTCGTCATGGTTTGTCAAGGTTACAGATTTTCGCGACCGGATGGTTAAAAACAATCAGGAAATCAACTGGGTTCCCGAGCATATCAAAGACGGCCGTTTCGGCAAATGGCTGGAAGGCGCCCGCGACTGGTCGATTTCGCGTAACCGTTTTTGGGGAACGCCGATCCCGGTTTGGAAATCGGACGATCCGAAATATCCCAACGTAGACGTTTTCGGCTCAATCGAAGAAATCAAAGCCAAAACGGGAATTGAAGTGACCGATCTGCATAAACCGTATATTGACGACGTGGTTTATCCGAACGTCAAAGATCCGACCGGCAAAAGCATGATGCGGCGGGTGAGCGACGTTTTTGACTGCTGGTTTGAATCGGGTTCAATGCCTTATGCGCAAGTGCATTATCCGTTTGAAAACAAAGAGTGGTTTGAAAACCATTTTCCGGCCGACTTTATCGTTGAAGCGATGGATCAGACCCGCGGCTGGTTCTATACCCTTACCGTGTTGTCAACGGCGTTGCACCAACGCCCGGCTTTTAAAAACTGCGTTTGCACCGGTCTGTTGATGGCCGAAGGCGGACAAAAGCTTTCCAAACGTTTGAAAAACTATCCCGATCCGGCAATGGTGCTGGACAGCATGGGATCGGATACGCTGCGCTGGTTCCTGGTGTCGTCTCCGGTGCTCAAAGGCGGCAATCTGGCGGTTGATCAGGAAGGCAAGGAAATCGTCAAGGCTGCCCGGGTAGCCCAGATTCCGTTCTGGAACGCTTTTTATTTCTTTACCCTGTACGCCAACGCAGAAGGTTATAAAGCCAAAGAGGTCTGCCGTTCAAGCGAGTTCTTGGACAACTATATTCTTTCAAAGCTGAAGAAACTGGCGACAGAAGTCAAGCACGGGTTAAACACTTATGATGTTGCCCATGCCTGCAATGAAATTGCCGCGTTTATGGAAATTCTCAACAACTGGTACATTCGCCGTACCCGCGATCGTTTCTGGGCCGGCGACCGACAGGCGTTTGACGTTCTGTATACCGTTTTGGTCAATTTGAGCAAGATCATGGCGCCGCTGATGCCGTTTACAACCGAATATGTTTATCAGGCGCTGGTCGACGCCCGGGCTTCGGTTCATCTGACCGATTACCCCGAATTGTCGGACGTTGACGCCGATGAAAACTTGGTGCGCGAAATGGACTTTGTGCAGGATTTGTGTTCGGCCGGAAAATTTGTCCGTGAAGAGAAGAATCTGCGTAACCGGCTGCCGCTTTCCGACCTGACGGTTGCCGGCAGTAATTTGGGCTTTTTAAACGACGCTTACAAAGAGATCATCAAAGACGAACTCAATGTCAAACAAGTGCAGGCGGACAGCAATGTGGGAGCCTATGCCGCGCCGTCGCTTTATCTTTATACGCCGTTGCTCGGCAAAAAGCTCGGCAAAGATATGGGTAAGGTTATGGCTGCCTATAACGAATACAAAAAGACCGGCGTTCCCTGCTGGAGCGAGAACGGCAGCGAAGGAATCTGCGTGGCGGGAATTGCCCTCACACCCGATCTGTATGAGGAAAGACTGGAGATTCTGAACGGAAAAGCCGGAAAGGCTTTTGCCGACAACAAGGCGGTGATCGTTCTCAATACCGAAGTCAGCGAAACCCTGGAACAGGAAGGCATGGCCCGCGATTTTGTGCGAATGGTTCAAAGTCTGCGTAAAGACAAAGATTTTGAAATCTATTATCGCATCCGTCTGCGCTGGAAAGCGGAAGGAAAGCTGGCGACGGCGCTGGAGAAGTTTAAGGCGATGATTGCCGAACAGGTTCTGGCCAAAGCCGAGGAAACGGAAACCGACTGCACGGCCGGTACCGCGGCCGAGATCGAAGGCTGCCGGGTATGTTTTGACGTTGAATATGACGCTGCCGCCACGGCCGAAGCAATGGCTTTGAAAAAAGGCGCCTGATCATGCGGTTGGCTTTGTTTCAACCCGATATGCCGCAAAATACGGGCACCATGCTGCGGCTTGGTGCCTGTATGGGGGTTGAAGTCGATATTATCGAACCTTGCGGTTTTGTATTTGATGAGCGGGCTTTACGCCGTTACGGCATGGATTATCTCGATTTGGTCAAATATCGGCGTCATAATTCCTGGGATGACTTTTGCAGCTATGCTTATGCGCATCCGGAAGAATACGGCCGTATCGTTTTGCTGACGACGAAATCGCCGCTGTGTTATACCGATTTTGAGTTTCGACCCACCGACGTTCTGATGGTCGGCCGCGAAAGCGCCGGGGTTCCGGAAGCGGTTCATCAGTCGGTGGATGCCCGTGTAACCATTCCGATGACCGAAGCGGCGCGTTCGATTAACGTGGCGGTGTCGGCGACGATGGTTTTGGGGGAAGCGCTTCGCCAGACACAGTTGTTTCCGGTCAGCGGCGGCAATTGACAAAAAAATAAAAAAACAGACTGGATTTACCCTTTAAAATGTGGTATAGTAGGCACTGTTTTGGAGAAAAACGAAGATTTGGATATTTGGTTTAACTTATGGGAAAACAAGTAATGAACAAGAAAACAACATCGAAAATTGTATTCAATTCCGGCGAATTTGTGGTTTATCCGGCTCACGGGGTGGGAAAAGTTGCCGATATTGCCACACAGAAAATCGGAGGATCTGAATTAGAATTGATTGTTGTTAATTTTGACAAAGATAAGATGACGCTGCGGGTGCCGCTCTGTAAGGCCGAGAGCGTGGGCTTGCGCAAAATTTCCGAAACGTCGATCATGGATGAAGCGGTTGATGTCTTGAAAGGCAAGGCAAAGGTCAAGAAGATCATGTGGTCGCGCCGTGCTCAGGAATATGAAAACAAAATCAATTCGGGCAGCCCGGTAGCGATTGCGGAAGTGGTCCGGGACCTTTATCGCCGCGAGAACCTTTCGGAACAGTCTTACAGCGAACGTCAGATTTATGAACAGGCGCTTGATCGGCTGGCCAACGAATATGCCATTTGCAACAATATCAGTGCGCCGGATGCGACCAAAAAGCTGTTGGACATTTTGTCGGCCGATGCCGCGATTGCCGCAGAATAATTCTTTGCCGGATAAAAACAGCCCTGATGTCGATTCAGGGCTGTTTTTTTGCGCCCGGTTAGCGGTATGAGGGATTCGAGCAGATATTTTTGTTGCGGAGCAATCATAAAAGGTTTATAATCAAATTTACAAAATACGATTTTGTTACTTTTTAGTTGATTATTATATGTATCTCTTTTCTGTGCCAAAGAAACGAACATATAATCCATACTGAAAAAATTTCGTATTTTTAAGGTTAATCATATGTTCGAAAATTTCTGTGCCAAAAGAATCCGAACCATATGTTAACCTTTTTTCGATGAAAATTAAAAATATAATATATGATATGGATTCAAATTATTTGCTGGGCAGTTCTGATTGCCTTTGCAGCGCCGGTTGTTATCTTTTTTAGACGCGGCGAGTATAGAAATGTGACGGTGTATCTTTTTGCCGTTGCGGTATTTAATTTTGCCGGCGGCACCCTGATTTCTTCGGCAGCGCTGATTGTCATGTCGGTGCTGGCATGCAAGGCCTTTTTCGGAAAAAAGAAATAGGAAAAGAGAAATCAAAAGAGGAAAGTTGTCTTGAACGGCAAGTTTCCTCTTTTTGGTTTTTAAAAACCGATCGTACGGCAGCGTTTACACTTTATAAGGCAATTTGGAAGCGATAAAGCTGCTGAGACGGTTGGGCAGAATCGAAAGAAACCATGCCGAAAGGCGCATCGGCCACGGAAAAGCGATTAGTCCGACATTGTTTTCCAGCCGGTGTCCGATGATGGCTGCTGCTTTTTCTGCCGGCATGAAAAACGGCATCGGGCAGGTGTTTCGGTCGGTAATGCGCGACTTGACGAATCCGGGACAAATGACGCTGACTTGAATATTGCGAGGGGCCAAATATACTCTGAGCGCTTCGCCGTATGCTTTGACGCAGGCTTTGCTGGCGCTGTAGGAAGGGCAGCCGGCCAGGCCGTGGTAACCGGCGATTGAACTCAGCATGGCAATCGCCGTCGGTGTTTTGCTCCGTCGTTTGGAAAATATTTCAATTGCCGGCAGAACGGTGTGCAAAACCCCGAAAATGTTGGTGTTGAAAGTGTTGTAAATGTTTTCTTCCACTTCGGCGGTGGTTGCGACTCCGGCATTGGCCAACACCAAATGAAGCGCTGCTTTTTTGTTGCTGCCGACGATCCAGCGCTTGACCTTGTCGCGATCGTTGACGTCGACGACGGCGGCGTCTACTTTGGCGCCGAATTTTTCGCATTCCCGTTTAACTTCGTCCAGGCGTTCGCGGTTGCGTCCGCAGATAAAAAGGCGTTCCGTGCCGGCAGCGGCATAGTACAGGGCCATGGCCTGACCGATTCCCGAAGAGGCGCCGGTGATGAGAACGTTTTTGAATTTTGTTTCCATTTTTTTGATTCCGTTATAAAGTATTGTTAAACTTTTTCTTCTATAATAACCAAAATTTTATTTTTCGGGAGAACTTTTTTGCAAATATCCAGTATGACCGGTTTTGCCCGCCAGAGCGGCAGTTTGGAACAGGGAAACTTTTCGCTTTCCTGGGTGTGGGAAATTAAAAGCGTCAACGGCAAAAGTCTGGACCTGAAAACCCGGCTGCCGTCGTGGCTGGATGAAATCAGCCTTAATCTGCGCAATATTGCCGCCGCTTATTTTGAACGCGGCAATATGAATGTTTCGCTTGAAGTGACGCTTGAACGCAGCGATACCGAGGTTAACATCAATCGCGAATTGCTGGAACGCCTGACCGGTGCCGCGGTGGATTTGTACCGTGCCCATCCCGATGATTTGGCACGTCCCTCTGCCAGTGAACTGCTGGGAGTAAACGGCGTGATTGAAGTGGTTAAAAACCGTTTTGGCGAGGAAGAACTGGAGTTGATCCGCCAACGGCTGAGCGCCGGTTTTGAAGAATGTTGCGTGCGTTTGCAGTTTGACCGCCGTCAGGAAGGTGCAAAAATTAAGTCGGTGCTGGAACAACAAGTCGACCGGATTGAGGCTTTGGTTAAAGACATTGCCCGTAAAGCTGCCTTGCAACCGGCAGCTTTGAAACAAAAGCTCACCGCCCAGCTGGCCGAATTGCTGGAAGGAAATCCGATCAGTGAGGAACGGCTGGCTCAGGAAGCTGTTTTGTTAGTGAACCGGGCCGATATTCGCGAAGAAATCGATCGGCTGACGGCGCATGTCAAAACAGCGCGCCAATTGCTGGAAGCCGGGCAGACGTTGGGACGCCGCTTCGACTTTTTGTGTCAGGAACTGAATCGCGAAACCAACACAACTTGTTCCAAAGCGGCGGATATTGAGATTATCAATCGCGGGATGGAACTGAAGGCGGTTATTGAGCAATTGCGTGAACAAGTACAAAATATGGAGTAGAAAATGGAAGACGTTATTAATTATCTGCGGAAGGTCCGCCGCGGCACCATGTTTATTATCGAGGGGCCGTCCGGTGCCGGCAAAGGAACCGTCATTAAGGAAATTCTTGCCCGCGATCCGCATATTAAGTTTTCGGTTTCGGTAACCACCCGTCCGCGACGTCATAATGAGGTTGACGGGGTGGATTATTATTTTATTACCGATCAGCAGTATGATCGGCTGATTAAGGAAGACGCTTTTTACGAATATGTCGACTCGCAGTACGGAAACCGTTACGGAACTTTGCGTTCGGAGGTGGACAGTTTTATCAACGTCGGCGAAGACGTGTTGTTTGATCTCGATTGGATGGGGGCGCGTCAGATGAAGGAAAAGGCCGGTGCCGATGCGGTGACGATTTATTTGCTGCCGCCGTCGATCAAAGAAGTACGCCGCCGTTTGGAAGGTCGCGGGACCGACAGCCCCGAAGTGATCGAAAAGCGTATGAATATGGTTTTGGAAAAAATCAGCCATTGGGACGAATTTGACTATGTGGTTGTCAATGAAGAACTGGAAGATACGGTGGAGAAAATCCGTCGCATCATTTCCGGAGAACGAATGAAACGGGTGCGCCAGCTGAACGGTTTGAAAACGTTGGTCGATGCGTTGGTAAAAGAAGCCCAAGAAGCATAAACTCTGCTTGCCAAGCATCATAATTTTGGGTATGCTGAGCAGCAAATTTAACAAGACAAAGTGAAAGCGATGAATCCGACTTCTATTTTGGGACGATATCTGACCAAACAGATCTTAATCAATTTTATTGCGGTTCTGTTGATGGTAACCGGCGTTATTCTGATGTTTGAAGTGATCGAACTGTTACGCCGTACCGCCGACCGGCCGGACGTGGATTTGGTTTTTATTCTGAAAATGGCCTTTTCCAAGTTGCCGCGCACCTTTGAAATGGTGTTTCCGTTTATTATGATGATTGCGGCGATGATCACGTTTTGGAAAGTCAGTCGCAGCAACGAATTTGTCATTATCCGCGCGGCCGGGGTTTCCATCTGGGGATTTTTGGCGCCGGTGCTGGCTGCCGTGTTTATGGTCGGTATTGTCAATATCACGATGCTTAATCCGGTTTCTTCTTATCTGTACGAAGTTTATGAGACGCTGGATTATCGTTTTAAGACGAAAGATCCGAAGGCGGTTTTGTTTTCAAACAAGGGCTTGTGGATTCGCGAGGCGGTTGACGAAAACACCTTTTTGGTATTGGAAGCGAAATCGGTGCGGCAGGAAGAAGACGTATTGTTGCTCAGAAGGGTGAGCGTGTTGGAAATGGACCGCCAGTCGCAATTGCTTAAAAGAGTGGAAGCTTATGCGGCGGAACTGAAAGGCAATAAGTTTGAACTGAAAGACGTGCGGATTTTTGAGGCCGGACAGCCGGTGCAAAAAATCAACAATGTGGATTACGAAACTACATTGACAATTGACCGGATAAAGGAAAATTTTATTGATCCGGAAGCAATTTCTTTTTGGAATCTGCCGGATACGATCCGTTTTTACGAGTTGGCAGGTTTTTCGGCTTTGCGGCATCAAATGCGCTATATGTCATTGTGGAATTCGCCGTTCTTGTTATGCGCAATGGTGTTGGTGGCGGCTGTTTTTGCCCTGCGTCCCAACAACCGGCGCGGCGGGGTGATGTTTCTGATTGTCGGCGGTATCTCGACCGGCTTTATGGTTTACTTTCTGTCACAGGTGATTTACGCTTTCGGAATTAACGGTTATATTCCGGCAATGTTGGCGGTATGGACGCCGACACTGATTGTGGTTATGGTCAGCATATCCGTACTGCTGCATTTGGAAGACGGATAGAGGGTTGCCGCTAAAAAAGAGGAAAGCGCCGCAGATAGCGGCGCTTTATGTTTGTCAGTTGACGGGATTGCAGTTCTTCGGTCGGCCGAACGGAACTTTATCCGTCAGTTCAACCGTCGCTTCCAGGTTGTAAAACTCCAGCAACCGTTTGTAGACCGGCCATCCGGTTTCTTCGCCCAGTTCGAGGCGGTCGATCCTTTGCCACGGAATACCGGTCCGTTTGGTGACGTGTTCCAGCCGCAGGTGATGATTGTGGCGATATTCGGACAGTTTTTGCCCGAGTTTGCGTTTGAGATACAATTGAGATTTCATTGTTAAAAACTCCCTTGGTTTTGTTGAATTAATTGAAAACAAAACCGCCTTGAAAAGATCAAGGCGGGGAGTTCGTAACTGTTAGAACGCAGTCTGTCTTATTCGTTGTATGTCAAATACACTTATGTCGACAGCTCCCCTTGGAGGAGTTGCTTGTTTGTTCTAAAGGAGCTACGATACTCCGCATCCGGTTTCCGGCTGCAGAAGTGATATTAAAGAACCGGACGGAAATTGCAAGCGGAAAATATTACGGGAAAGGCTTGGCCTTTGCATGGAAAAAACCGAAATAAAAAGTTTCCGCTGCCGAAAGACAAGGTGAGTAAAAAGCCGGCAGCAAAAGCGTTTTTTGTAAAGGCGGCGTAAAAAGTGCTTGATTTATTTTAAATTGTTGTGTATGTAGAAAGACGTGTCGGCAAACTGCCGCAAAATAGGGGTATAGCTCAGTTGGTAGAGCATCGGTCTCCAAAACCGAGGGTCGTGAGTTCGAATCTTACTGCCCCTGCCATGTTTGACAAGAGCCTATTTCAGCTAGTGCTGAAATAGGCTTTCTCATTGAAATAACTATATTTTTCCCGTCTAATAAAATTTCCGAACAGAGTAATTTTAAAATCTTCTGTTTTTGTTCATTTTTCGGAAAATCCCAAATTTTGTCTGCATAAAAATACAGGTTAGTCAAATATTTAAGTGTTATATAGTTCTGTTGTACTAAGTAGCTGTAGCCTAAAAGTTGCTCGGCTATTTTTTCTTTTTCTTGGGCTAGTTCTTTTATTTTTTTGCTATGTATATTCCGTGTAATACTAGCTTCGGCATACATCTCATGCCACCGTTCTTGTTTCGTGTCACATTCACGCAATTTTCGCTCTAAATATTTTTTATGTTCAATCTCAATCC
>CAJTLY010000005.1 GCA_910577095.1 uncultured Alphaproteobacteria bacterium | reverse complement strand
TGTCTCAGTTCCAATGTGGCTGATCGTCCTCTCAGACCAGCTATAGATCGTCGGTTTGGTAGGCCTTTACCCCACCAACTGCCTAATCTACCGCGGGCCGACCTTTTAGCAATAAATCTTTCCCCCTCAGGGCGTATGCGGTATTAGCATCCGTTTCCAGATGTTATCCCCCACTAAAAGGCACGTTCCCACGTGTTACTCACCAGTGCGCTACTCTCATTATATGGTGCAAGCACCACACAAATCCCGTTCAACTTGCATGTGTTAAGCCTGCCGCCAGCGTTCGTTCTGAGCCAGGATCAAACTCTCATATTAAATTTAATCCTAGCCTGTCATTACTTATACTCTAAAGAATTTTCCTTAGGTTCCTTAATATACAGACTGTACTTATCTTACTTTACAGCAGCTTAGTACTGCCCGCATATCCTCTAGCTTCTTATTTACTTCTTTCTTATAACCGCCTTCTTAAGGCCGCCCGACATCGTTACGTTATCGTCTCAACGTCGGTGAGTGGGTTTATAGAAAATTATTCGTCATCTGTCAACACAAAAAATGCGTTTTTTTCGATTTTTTTCGATTTTTTTCATAACCCGTTGAATAAAATGAGATTTTTGTGAGACCGTTTTTACGGCTCCGGCCAAGCTTCCGTGACGGAAGATGCCCACGCTTGTTCAGCGCATATATATATCATATAGTAAATTAACAGCGAACACAATACAAAAAACGGCTAGGTTGGGCGCGAATCCCTCAACATTAGCTTTAATTTTCGGTTATATTCTGTTATACTGGTATGTAAATTAACTGAAGAGATTGAATTGACATGGCTTTTACTTTCTTTACACTGGGCGGAAGACAGCTTTGGGAAGACGTTTTCTTCTCACAGAAATGGCGCATTCAAAGGAATTGCATCACCAAACGATACCGTTTGCTTGACAGCTGGGATATTCGACGGGCTGCCGGCAGCTTTGAAGACTGCCGACACGCGTTTATTCGTTGCAGCAAAATTTTCCAGCTCCCCCCTACCCGAGAGAAAGCCGTTATTATGCTTCACGGTTTGGGCGGAAACAAAAATCAGTTTAATCAAATGTCTAAAATGGTCGAATCAATCATGGCCGTTCCGATTGCGGTCAATTATCCGTCCACCCGCAAAGACATAGACGCTCATTTGCGACAAATTGATTTTTTGTTGAATAATCTGGAAGGCATTAAGGAGATTTCTTTTATCAGCGACGGAATCGGCGGTTTGTTGGTCAGAAAATTGCTTAGTATCGATTCGCCGTGGCAAAAAAAGTTAAAAGTCGGCCGAGTCATACAAATCAACCCGCCGAATCGGGGATACCGGTTATGGGAACGTCTGGCAGACAACAAAATTGCCGCCGTAATCCTGGGACCGATGATGAAACTCGGCGATTCGCACCGGGCGGCGAAAATTTCCCGCTTTCCCGAAAAAATCGAATTCGGCATCATCAACACCCACAATCGAATCGGCTCGTTAATCCGCCGCATACTTCCCAAATCATGGGAACAACTTTTGCCGCAAATCGGCGATTCGTTTTTGCCGGGAGCAAAGGATATAACCGACATCAAAACTTGGCGGATCAATCCGGCAGCAGATCAACACACGATTCGCTGTTGTAAAAATTTTCTGCAAAACGGAAAATTTTAAAAAAATGCAGAGATACAAAAAAATAAAAAAACTGTAACAATCTTTTGCATTTTTTTATGTTATACTTGCTAAAAATAGGAGTGGTATGTCATGAAGGCATTGTTGATAAATTTGGGTGTTATACTGGCTTTTGCTGCTATGTATTACTTTGATTTTTGGCAATTTTTTACCTTCAAACACGCCTTTTTGTACGCACTCGGACTGGTGATTATTATGTTACTGATCGGGCTTAAAATATTTGGCAATCCCTTTGGGAAGAGGAAATGACAATGACTGAAAAATTAAAACCATACTTGATTTTTGGACTCCTTGCATGGGGATTATTTGCATTTTTACCAAGTACGGCTCATGCGATAAGCCCATTAGGCATCAGTTCCGCCGTCAACGACACCATGGGTGCACAGGCTGTCCGTTTTGGCGGCCAGAAAGCAGTAGATGCGGCCGCGGAAAGGGCCGGTTATAAATCCGATAATATCCGTGCCGTTAATATGGGCGACATCAAAGAGCAAGCGGGCAACATCAGTATTACAAAAGCCGCCGGCGCCCATGTCAGCGGGGCAGCCAATGCCGCTGCAGCCCGTTGGAAAGGATCGAGTAACGCGGTTACCGGAGCATGGAATGTCGTTACCGGCGGTATAGCGGACATCTTCCGCAGCCGGAGCAAGATTGCCGAATCGTTGGAAGACTACAGAACGGCAGACAACGCCGACAACATTGACGCGGCCAACGCCGCCGCGGCAGAACTTGCAAAACAAAAAGATTCCGCAAAAGCAATTGCCAAAGCCGCTGCCGTTTACGAAACGGCAGACGGACAAAAAATTTATATGGATGTCAACATGAAATCCGTCGGCGGTTTGATGGACGGCTGCGTCCCGCTGCCCTTAAAGCTGGAACAGAGCAAAAAGTGTATTCTGTGTCCGCTGTTTGTCATTTTGTTCAATACCGCTCAGTCGATGAGTATCGTCTCCTATGCGCAATTGGCGGAAGGGTTTAAAAATCTGATGCTGATCGGATTTGCCCTCTACATTGCTTATGTTACGCTTAAACAAGTAAGTTCTTTTACCAAACAGGACGGTCCGAAATTTGTTTCGGAATTGCTGGTCATGAGTTTCAAGGTTTTGCTGGCCTATCTGATTTTGACCCATGTTTCCGAACTTTACCGGCTGGTGTTGGAGCCGTTGTTGAATGCGGCGATGGAATTCGGCGGCGCCTTTTTGTTCCGCAGCGCCAGCAGCAACTCGGCTTCTTCGTTCATGAACTGCGCGGCTTCAACCAACATGCCGGAAGGGGCGACCATCATAAAAGGCTTTTACAGCGAAGCCTTGTTTGCCAAAGTCAACTGCTTTGTCACTTCGGTACAGCAGGAACTGGCTGTCGCCACATCGATCGGCAGCTCGCTGATGTGCGTTTCGCGCAACGAGGCGGCTCACTGGTACGGTCTGTGGGATCTGACAATGTTCTCCAGCGGTTTGATCATTTGGGTCTTCAGCTGGCTGACCTGTCTGGCTTTCGGCTTTTATCTGATTGATGCGGTTATCCGACTCGGTGTCGTCGGCGGCTTGATGCCGTTCCTGATTGCCGCTTGGCCGTTTAAGCTGACTTCCGGCTATACCAAAAAAGGCTGGGATATGTTTATGAATACTTTTTTCACCTTTGTCTTCCTCGGCATTGTGGTCAGCGTTAACATTGAGCTGAGCTTACAGGCCGTAACCGGGGGCGAAGGCGGCTATGATGCCATTATGAAACTGGTTAACTCCAATGAAGTCAAACCGATTGTTGATATCATGAGCATCGGACTGATGGGACTGCTGTTCTTGATCTTGTGCTGTATTTTCGGCTTCAAACTGACTTCGGAAGCGGTTTCGCTGGCTGCCCAGATGAGCGGCGGCAGCCCGGGCAACCTCGGTTCGACGATTGCTTCCGCCGGCGCCGGCGCAGCCAAGTGGGGCACAACCCGGACACTTAAAGGCGTCGGAGCTGTGGGTAAATCGGTCGGCGAAGCCAGCGGTATCAATGAAAAAATCCGCAGCGGCAAAGAAGTTGTCAGCCGTAAGTTTTACAACGGAGTCGGTGCCGTCGGCAAAAGTCTGGGCCTGAAAGGCACCGGAGGCGACGGCAGCTCCGGCGGCAGCGGCAACGGCGGCAGCGGCGGCAGCGGCAACGGTGGCACTACCGATGCTCAAAGCAGTCAACGGAGACCGGGACAAAACGGACAGCCGCAAACTGACAACGAGAGAAGAAACGGCGCACCGTCGGGTACTCAGGAAAACCGGAACGGAATTACCCCGGAAGGACAAGAAAGCGGCGGAGCAAGAACTCCGATCGAGACTAATACCGACCAAAACGCTCATAATCCGACATTGACAAGAGACGGCAGTGCCAGAATTGGCGAGACTAATACCGACCAAAACGCTCATAATCCGACATTGACGAGAGACGGTAGTGCTAGAATTGGCGAGACGAATACCGACCAAAACACTCATAACTCAACATTGACGAGAGACGGCGGTGCTGCCGCAGCCGGTGAGGCTTCGCCTGAGCTGAAAGCACAAGCCGATCAACTGGTGGGCGATTCGAAGAACAGACTCGGCGCGGCAGCAGAAGAAGCTGCAACCCGCGGACGCGGTGACCGCAAGCCGTCAACGGCAGAAAGCACCTCACGCGGCAAAACCGAGGGCGGCAATAAGGCCGATGCTCAAAAAGCCCGTGCCGAAATCGACACGTTGAGAAAAACAATCTCCGGTCTGCAAATTGAGATTGAAGAGCTTAAGAAGAAACTTAAAGACAAGGGAACGACAACCGGCTCTACCGGAACGGTCGGGACCGATAACGAACAAATGAAGAAACTGGAAGAAGAGAAGAAAAAGGCGGAATCCAGATTGAGCAGCCTGCTGGAAGTGCTGAAAAACCAGAAATAACAAAGGGGACTACCGATGGTAAAGAACTTTAACATAGCAAAATTTTGGAAGTTGCTGATTATCATTCCGGCAGTGTTACTGTTATTTGCCTGTTCGGGAGTAGAAGGCGACAACTCCGCCGTCGACCAAACGCAGGACGGTCAGGAACTGGAAATCAGACACCGCGAATGCTGGCAGGCTTCGGTCGTCGGTGCCATTTATGACACCACCAGCCACATTACGATGGGAATGTACAGTCATATGACGCAGGGGGCAATGGCCTTAATGATGGTTGCCTTTGCGGTTTGGCTTGCCTTCAGAATTATGCGTCATGTCAGTTCCTTTACCGAGGAATCCCCGGCGGAAGTGTGGACCGAGGTGATGAAGAAATTTTTCCTATGTTTCATCTGCGGTATGCTGGCCACGTCAACCACCGGCGTTATTTGGGTTTTGAATTCGCTGATTTTCCCGATCTACAACGCCTTTTTGGAACTCGGCAGCGAGATGCTGGGCTATTTTGCCAAGAACCCGGGCGGCGGCAGTGCGACCTCGTCCTATGGTCTCGGAACACTGGGGCTTTATATACCTTTTGAAGGAACGGTTGAAGCCAAGTACAACGCCGCCTGCACCGTTGCGCAAGTGGATGCGGCCACGCCGGAAAGTTTTCCGCTGGCCCCGAAACAAATGATGGAATGTATGATTTGCGCCGTCAACGAGCGTTTGAATTTCGGATTTAAGCTCGGATGGGTTATCATTACCCAACCCGGCTTTATGGCTCTGATCTGCGGACTGATCATGCTGTGTTTGTTTACCTTTATCAAACTCGGATTTGTCTTTTATTTGGTTGACAGCGTCTTCCGTTTTGCGCTGATGGTTTTGATGATGCCGATTTTCATCATGGCCTATGCCTTTAAACCGACGCGAAAATGGACGACAACCGCTTTTGCGACCATCCTTAATTCGGCGGCGTTTATGATGTGTATTGCGATCGTTATTCTGATGGCAATGGCGGCAATTCAGCAAATTCTGGTAGATAACAAAGATTTGATCGAAGGCGACAAAACGTCGCTGACCGATTTCAGCAAACCGATGCTGATGCTTTTGCTGGTCGGATTTTTGCTGGTCGGCGCAATGGATATTGCAAAATCGATTGCCGATTCGCTGGTCGGCGGCAAAGGCGATACCAACTTCCAGAAACGAATCGGTGCCGCATTGTTCAAAACCGGCAAATGGGCGGTTATGGGTGCCGTTACCGGCGGTGCCGGACTGGCGTTGGCAAACTCGGCTAAACTGCGGGCATTGAACGGAAAATTCCAAGGCGTCAAATCGAAACTGGGCGCTTTGGCCGGCGATGACGATGACGAAGACGAAAGCTAGGGAAAGGATAAGAAAGTGACAAAGCGGACTAACATATTCAACAAGCTGAAAGCAAATCTTACGCTGTTGCTGCTGGTTTGCTTTGCCGCGCTTGCGTATTCCGGCGTCGCATATGCCGAAAACGTCGACCTGCCCCCCAACAAAACTTACGGCATATCGCCCGTTCCGACCGGGAGTTCAAAGGTTATCCGCGAAAAGCCGGATAACTCGGCCGGCGGTTCCAATGCTTTTAACCGCGAATATCGGCATTTAAAGCGTGCGGTCAATCGTACCTTAAACGGAAATCCGGATGCCCTCGGGAATTATGTTTCCAGTTTGGTGGGCGATGGTTTAAGCGCCGGTTTCGATTTGCTTGCAAACGGCCTTGACAAGATTGAAGATTCGCTGCCCGACGGGGTTATGAAAGATATTTTGGTCACTTACAACCCGCTTTATCAGGCGGGCAAGCTTGCCACCAAAGTCGTCGGCAAAATCGGCAAATTCGTTACCCGAACAATTTTCGGCGTCTCGAATCGAGAATGCAACAAAGAAAGAATGGATGCCATTTACAAATCAAGCTGTTACGCCTGCGATGTAGTCACAGCTCTGATCGGCAGTTTCATGAACGCCTGCACTTATTTATACGACGTTTCGAAAGAAGCCGGGACGAAGCTCTTGTGGCTCGGAGCAATTTTGTGGGTTGCTTTTTACATTTTGCAACAGTTGTCGTCGCTCAAAAACTTGGAGCCGACGGCAATGGTCAACGACTTGCTGATCATGGCCTTTAAAGTGCTGGGCGCTTATCTGGTTATCCGTGCCGGAGTCGATTTCTTTATCAATTATGCAATTGTTCCGTTTATGAACTTCGGCGCTCAATTCGGTATTGCATGGCTGGCCAGCGCTTCGGCCGCCAGCGGTCTTAACCTTGCCGATATCCAACTGGACAGCGTTTACCTGTTTGAGGACGGTCCGATTCCGGCACACTTCCTCAATCAGTTGCAGCAATATATCGCTGCGGTTGATTATACGGTTTCGACCCACTTGGAAATCGGCCATATGATCACTTGTCACTCCACGCATGCCGGCGCTTTCGACTGGAAAATCGCGCGTATTCCCAACATATGGATTTGGCTCAGCGGCGCCTTCATTTGGTTCAGCGGTTTCATGATGACTTTGTCGGTCGCCTACTATCTGGTCGATATCTCGTTCAAACTGGGCTTTGCCATTATTGCAATGCCGATCACCGTAGGTTTGTGGCCGTTTAACATCACCAAAGGCAAGCTGGCTTCGTGTTTCAGCATTGTTCTCAGATCCGCGGGTATCCTGCTGTTTTTAGGGATGACGGTCGCTGCAGGTTTGGCACTGGTCAGCAATGCGCTAGACCTGGGATCCGAAGAAGCGATGAACGCCAGTATAGACACGCTTCTGACAACCGAAATGGGCGGAACCGAAAAAATGATGACGGCCATTGAGGACGGAGACTCCGAATATATCAACGAACAATTGTCGTTCTGGAGCTTTGGCTGGCTTGTCATTTTGTTTGCATACCTGTTTGCCATCAAGCTGATCGGTTCGACCATGAGCGATTATGTCGACAAATTCTTCCCCGACAACATTTTCAAAACCGCAAGTCCGATGCATATGGGAATGACCAAAGCCACGGACTTTGCCAAGAAACAAGCGATGAAACCGGTCAAGTTTGCCGGCAAAGTGGCTAAACATCAGGCTTCGGTCGGTATGGACAAGATTGCCGGCAAAATATTCGGCGGCGATAAGAAAGAAGATGACAAGAGTCTGCTCGACAAAGCCGGAGAGATCAAGGACGGCGTTGACAAACTGAGCAACGGCGAACTTAACGGAGAAGGCGGCAAGAAGAAGAAACCGTCGTCGATGGAAAGCGCCAAGTCCATGACCGGTCTGGATGCCAATAAAGATAAAAAAGCGATGGAAGATGCAAACAAAGGCAG
Organism: uncultured Alphaproteobacteria bacterium; assembly: GCA_910577095.1. GTDB lineage: Bacteria > Pseudomonadota > Alphaproteobacteria > RF32 > CAG-239 > JAFUYI01. The sequence continues at coordinate 108,378 of CAJTLY010000005.1, read as the reverse complement.
CGGCACCGGGGCCGGCGATGCAATGCAGAAGAGCGGACAGGCAATGAAAGAAGGCGGTAAACAGCTTCAAGCTGCGGCAGACAACATTGACCAAAGTCTGGCATCGGCTGATCAAAGCATTAAGGCGGCTAATCAGGGCATTACCGGGGCGGCGCATGCCGGTACGGTCGCCAGCTTCGGTATTGCGGCGCCGGTTACCGAAACTGCCGCTGCTGCAAGCAACACCGCAACCGCTGCGTCTTCGGCGGCTTTGACAGCCGGACGTATGGCGGCCAAAGCCATGAAGACGATGGGCAAAATTATGGAAAAAACCGGCGCAACGCTTGAAAAAGCCGGTAAAGGCATGAAGAAAGTCGAAAAAGTGGCCAGCAAACTGAAAAAAGCCGGACAAAAGATGAACAAGTTTGCCGACAAAATCGGTAAAACGGCTAACAAGGCTGCAGACGCGGTTGACAGCATACCGACCGGCCAGCAGCCGCAAGAGCAGCAGGACTCGGACAACGACTTAATCGGCGGTGCTGCCGACAAAACTTTCGGTACGGGCAACAAAAAGAAGAAATAGGTGGAAGCAATGACTATGACACGGACATATAAAGACAGAAGCATAAGAAGAGTCGTCTTTCTGATGATGCTTGCATTCGCTGCCTTGGTATCTTTTGATGCCCCGGCCGCCAGTTCCTGCACAGTTAAAACCAGCGGCGGAAACGTCCAACCGGACTGTCCGGACGGTCGGAAAGCCCGTTATGACATCAGTCCAAAATGTATTGAAAACGCTAACAAAGCCGCCGGCAGCTGTATTGACACCATGCCGGTGACCAACGTCGCCCGTATTCCGGAAGACGTCTGCTACCGTAACGAAGGTTGGAGCCGCAAACGCAACCACAACGGCATGGACTATGCGGCCGGCATGGGAACGGCGGTAACCGCGGCAATGGACGGCGTCATCAAAAGATTTACGTTCGGAACTCCCGAACCGGCGCGCGGTGTCTGCCAAAGCAGCGGCGGCGGTTACGGAAACGTCATTTACATTGAACACAAAGGCTGCGACGGCACTTACACCACCCGTTACGGACACCTGACCAACAAACCGGTTGCCGGTTTGGGACCCGGCGTCAAAGTCAAAAAAGGCCAGTTGATCGGCTATGTCGGCGGTACCGGCGGCGCCTGCGGACGCCCTCACCTTCACTTTGAACTGCGCGGTCCCGGCGATGCCTTGGTTAACCCGATGTGTGATCAGATTCAGGGGGTTTGTAACTGTAAAACGCCCCTTCCTTCAAGCGGACTGTCAAAATGTAAAGATGCGACTTTTGCCGCCTCCAGTTCGACTCCGATTGATGCCGCAGCCGGAGTTACCGCCATTTCGATTGCTCAGAGTAACAACTCCGAAACGCCGTTAAAAGGATCGAACAGTTGCGCACCCTACGAAGAAGTACGCAACAGCCAGCGGGAATGGGGATGCTTCTTCTGCAAACCTTTCGAAATTTTGTTTAACACCGCCAGCGTTATGGCCAAACAGGCATTTGACGCTCTGGCAAAAGCTGTTGTGTCGGTCGTTTTGGTTGCCTTTGCATTATGGCTCTCGTTCGTTACCATCAAATTTGTTTCGACGATGGAGATCAGAGAACCGCGAATCTATGTTAAGACACTGCTCAATCAGGCTTTCCGAGTTTTGGTCGTCGTTATCCTGCTCAATTCGGGATTGACCGCAATCTTGTCAAATACGGTCGACCCGGTTTTCTCCACCGGGCTGAAAGTAGCTCAATTGGCGGGAAAAATATCCGATACCTGTTCACTGGGAGATGACAACCTGTCGGTCGTCGGCAGCGACCAAGGCGGTTTGTCACCGGAAATGGGTACCGGCATTCTCTGCACCATCAAAGCGATTCAGGATCAGATCAGCGACATTTTGGCGCTCGGCCGAGTCTGCTGGTGTTTGGCATGGAGCTCGGAAAACGCGGTCTTCTATGTTTTTCCGAATCTCGGTTATCTGCTCACAAGCTTCCTCTTCTATATCGGCGGGGTGATGCTGCTGCTGATTTATCCGTTCCTGTTGGTGGATTGCATTCTCAAACTGTCGATTGCAGTCGCATTGTTGCCGGCAGCTTTGGGCGCCTTTGCCTTTAAGATCACCGCCAACTACCTGCAAAAGATCTGGGAGATCTTCCTCAACGCTGTCTTCAGCTTCATTTTCCTGTCGATGATCATCTATATCATCGCTTCAATCGCCGCCGATACCCTGAGTGAGATCATTACCAGCGACGTCGGTATTTTGATCAAGCTGTTCTGGTGGATGGTTGAGGTGGTCAAAGTGGCTTGCGTCTGTATGCTTGGCTGGGCCGTACTGGGCGAAATGAAAAAATTTGCCGACGGTTTTGCCAGCGGAATAAGCTTCCAGAACAGCGGCGACATCGGCGGCAGAACCGGTTCATTTGCCAACGAGATGTTCCTGAAACGTCCGGGGATGGCGATCGGCAAACCGATTGTCAAAGGGGCCAAAACCGCCGGAGTTGCGGCCGGCCGCATCATTGCCGAGAAATATCATCAGGTTAAGATCAATTCGTGGAAAAATGCGGCCCAAGACCGTGACAACCTGCCCGGCGGCGCCAACACGAACAATCCGGTACGATCGAGGGCTTATGACGAAAACGGCAATGAGATGAAAGACGCCGACGGCAACGTGATGTATGACACCACCAGCGCCTGGCAGAAATTGCGCGGCAAGAAGGAATATCGCAGCTTCAGTACCGATGCCAACGGCAACACGCGGATGAACATTGTCACCGAAAGCCGCAAAGGCAAACGTACCGAAACGTCAACCGATGCCTATGCGACGGTTACCCGTAAATATGATCGCAGCGGAACCCAGGTCAGCGAAAAAAGCAAAACCAATGCCGCATTGCTGAAATATGCGATGAGAAGCGACGGAACCGTCAATCGTCAAGTTATCAACGACTTTATGCAAAATTCGATGCAAAGTGAAGAAAACAAACAGCTGACGATTATCCAGACGGTCATGAACGAACGTATGGGCGAGGCTTACGGCGGTGCCCGTTTGGGCAATTCCTTCGAAAGTCGCGAAGTCGAAAAATCGACGGATGAGGAAGGACGCGAAGTCTGGACGGTCAACCAGGTCAACATGGACGGCAGCCGTTCTTCGTTCTCGCTGACTTTCGGCGCCAACGAACGCGTGATGTCCGAATTCAGAACCATCGGTACCGACGGCAAAGGCGTGGGCTTTGCAACCGACGGCATCGTTCAAAGAAAGTCTTATATCGAAGAACGGACGGAAGCCGACGGCAGCAAGGTAACGGTTACCGAAGACCGTTACTCCTTCAGCAAACACTATTCGGATATTTCCGGACGGCCTTTGTACTCAAACGGAGACCTTGCCGACAACATTCCGGCAGACCAGATTATGTTCTCCAAGGACGCGATGAAGCAATTTGCGGAACAAGTCGGCCGAAAAGGCAACAAGGCCTATACGTTCAAAGAGTTTAAATAGCCGGTTGTCCGGCAAAAACAGCCCCAAACGGCAGAAAATCAGTTTTCTGCCGTTTTTTTTTGCACAAAATTGTCATCTTTTGTGCAAAATTCTTGATTAATTGTAAAGTTAGATTATTATTTACATAAAATTTAAAGTGATTTGTAACAGATGCAAAGGTGGTAATTATGGAAGAAATTATTTTCCCCAACCAGATAAGAATGTACAGAAGATTACGCGGACGCTCCATGCAGGAGCTGGCCGACCATCTCGGCGTCAGCCTTTCGGCCATTTCCAAAATCGAAAAAGGCTATCGCCGAATTGATCAGGAACAGTTGGTCCGGGTAGCCGAACTTTTGGATTGTCCGATGCAGGATCTGTTCGTCAATGAACAAAATTCCCAAGAAGACGTCGTTCTCTCCTGGCGGCGGGAACAAGAAAGAAGAAACAAAATTAATGAGAAAGCCGGGCTGAAAACGCTTGGCGCCGGTTTGCGGCAAATCCGCAACGAAAAAAACCTGACTTTGATCGAAGTTGCCGAAAGTTCGGACATGACCTTGTCGGTCTATCACCGGATTGAAATGGGACAGCGCGAAGTTTCCGACAAGGAAATGAAAAACATTGCCAAATCGCTGGGCTACACGGTCGACGAATTAAAAGACGCCATCAAAAATTTGGACGGCAAAGGCATGTTGGAAGAAATCATCCAGCGCAATGACGCCAAATATAAACTGTTGTCGAACCCGCGCGGCGCCATTTCGGCCTTTGACGCCGCTCCCCGCGACAGCCAGAAAATTCCGGTCTACGGTGTTCCCGGCAAAGACGGCAACGTTATTATCGACAACGAAAAAGAAATCAAATGGGTCAGTCGTCCGGCCGTTTTGAACGGCAAAAAAGAAGCCTACGGGTTAAACCTGTGCACCCGTCGTCTCGGCAGTCTGCTGCCGGCACGTTCGGTTCTGCTGGTTGATCCGCAAGAGGTTGTCAGCGTCGGCGACATTGCCGTTTATCAGGTCGATCCCGAAGAAGTGATGGTCGTCAGCATTCGAGAAGACGATAACGGCAAGCTGTATGGCATTCGCTGGAATCCGGACGAAAGAATCAAGCTGGATGACAACGACCTCGGCAAACTTCACAAGATTGTGGCCATCTATTTATAAATATCGTTAATCGTAAAAAACCACGTTTTCGTGGTTTTTTACGATATTGCTTTTAATTGACATTTATGAATTTGACTTTATGGTGTAATCAGTATATCCTGTAATTTAAGGGGGGACGACTGTGGCAGAAGGTATTAACAGTTCAGCCAGCTTTGGCCAGAGCAAAAACGACAGTGAAGAATTGCCGATCATTGTCGCACAACGTTTTTTAAATATTTTCCGCCAATTACATATCTTCAGCGACGAAAGACGCGAATCCTTCAATAAAATGTTGCTGGAACTGCCGCCGGAAGTCAAAAACATCTTCCAGAGCCTGCCGGGCGGCACGCCCCTTCAGGAATATCTTGAAGATTTGGAACAAAAAAGCAAAGGGTTGGAACCGCTGGCCCACAATCATAAAAAAGGCAACAGCAACATCCTGCAGGACGCTCTCTCCGAAGCACAGATTTCTGCAACCGGCAGCAGTGAAGGCATTATCAACAGCGACAACTTTGCACGCATTTTAGCCAGCAGTCTGGCCCAATCCAACGCCGAAATCATTCGCGAACTGCAAAACAACAGACCGGCAGCCGTCTCAAGCGGCGGTACCGGCAACGAAAACACCAACATCAGTTTTGACGGTCCGATGAAACTGATCGCCGATGAGTCCTTCACCAACATTATTTCTCAGGCGTTGGCCGAAGCAATGGAAAACTCCGAAAGAAAACGTCTGGAAGATAACAAAATCATCACACGGTCGTTTATGGAGTTGCAGGAAAATCTTACCAAACTGATTGAACAAAACAATCAGATCAAATTTATCAGCAGCGGCGATAATCCCGGCGAAGCCGTAGCCGCATTGCAAATGAAGGGAATCGTCGACGATCTGGTCAAAGCTCAGTCGGCTTTCCTGAAAGAAACCACCAAAAGTCAAAAAGAAGAACTTTCTTCCATTATTGCCACTGCCATTAAAGAAAGCCAAAAAGTTTCCACTCAGGCCCTGATTGATTCTTTTAAGAAAATCAACGAAGACAAAGGGCCGGCGCCGATTACGTATGCCGCAACGTCTCCCAAAGGACAACCGTCGATGGAATCGGTCGAACAGGCTCTCAAGGCTCAGGGCAAGGAGTTTTCTTCCATTATTTCAATGGCGCTGAAAGAAAGCCAGAAGAATTCGGCCCAAACCATCATTGAGACGCTGGAAACCCTCAAGAAAGACACCGGTTTGTCCCAAGGAACGCAAAATAACCTCAAAGTCGAAGAAATTATGCGGATGCAGGCCAATTTGTTCCGTGATATTGCCCGTGCCCAAAACCAGGAATTCTCCGCACTTATTTCATCGGCATTGCGGGAAAGCCAGCGGCAGTCGACTCAGGCCATTATCGCTGCTCTGAGTCAATTACAGACAACTGCCGTCCAACCGACTGTTGTTACGGTTCCGGTTCCCGCAGCTGCGGCACCGGTCCAGACCTTTACGGATGTCACACCTGCACCGACTGCCGTTTCAGAGCATCAGGCATCGGTTCAGCCTCAGGTTCCAACCTTCGTCCCCGAAGACGACAACAACGAGACAGCATCGGAAACCGACGAAGAAAGCCAGAAAAAGAAGAAGAAAAAGAAAAAGAAGAAAAATCGCGATCAGGAAACATCTCCGGCGGACGAAAACAATCAACAAGAAAAAACGGTTTCGACTCCGGCAGCCGAGAAAGCGCCTTCAGTTCCGTCTCAGAACGTAACCAAACAAGAGTCCTCTGCAACGCCTGCACAGGCAGAAGTCAAGCCTGAACCGGCGTCGTCAGCGGCAACAACTGCCGTCAAGCCCGAACCGGCAAAGTCGGAAAATGTTTCCCAACCGGAAGCTGCACCTCAACCGGCAGTCGAAAAAACAAAACCGCAAATTTCGGAAACGTTGCTCAAACTGATGACGGCTTCGTCAGCTTTTGCCCCTGCTACCGAAATTAAAGACAATGATTTGAACGACGATTGGGGCTGGGGGTTTGGCAATACGTCTCAACAACCCGATATCTCCGCCAACGACTTTTCCGATTATACGACACAAACGAAACATGTTGCCGCCGCTTCGCAAGTTGCCGACAATGCCGGAGAATGGACATGGGATGATAACAATACCGGCACCGCGGACGGCGAAGGCGAAGATTGGGAGTGGGAATACGAAGAAGTTCCCGCCGATGCTGCCGCCGAAGGCGAAGAAGGCCAAGACTGGGAGTGGGAATACGAAGAGGTTCCCGCCGATGCTGCCGCCGAAGGCGAAGAAGGCGAAGATTGGGAGTGGGAATACGAAGAAGTAACCGACGAAGAAGTAACCGATGAAGAAGACTTTGCCGCCGAACCCGAATTTGCGCCCGCTCCTGCCGTAACAACGGTTGAAACGACAGAAACGCCGGCCGAATTTGCCGAAAAATCAGAAATTGTCTTTGATGAAATGCCGCAATTTGTCTTGCTTGGGCTGGAAGATGAAAAATTCCGCGATCCGTATATTGAAAATAATGATATTATCGGGTAAATTGAAACAAAAAACAATTTACAAAAAAAAGACGCCGCACTACAATTATCACAAAGGGAGTGAGAAATTATGGAAGCAAACAAAACAACCGGACCCAATAATTCCGATTTGTGGTATATTGACAACTATATTTTGCTGAAAGACTATTATGACCGCACGGTTTCGCGCATTGCCGCCCGTTGTGTCCGCAAAGGAAACCTCGCCATTGAAGATTATCCGTTTTTCGGCTATATTCTTGATGTGTTGGAAGAAATCAGCGAAACCGGAGAATATATCCTTCAACATCAGGAACTTTATCCGTATGTCGAACGTAAAATCGCCGGCGGCATGAACGGCCTGAAAAAAACGCTGCTTGAATACCAGAACGAACTGAAAAGCAATTCTACTCCCGACATGATTAAGGAAGACGCTCGCGAAGTCGAAAAAATGAAACAGGCATTGGGCGGCGTCGACAAAGCTGCCGATCCTACCGTCGGCGCCGGGATGGGAATGGAACAACTGATGGAAAAACTAATGCAGGAAAATAACGTCACTCCGAATTTCCCCGCAGAAGACGACAAAAAATAATATTAACAATCACTCTTTGAAACGGAAAGTAGCCGACTAATGTTTAAATCTTGTTATAATCTCAAAAAAATCGCCGTTTGTGTTATGTTGGCCGGAATGCTCAGCGGCTGTAAAACACCGGCGCCCGAGCCGGAACCGGTTGAAATCGACCCGACTTCCGCCGCCACGGTGATCAACCTGCAGGACCCCAATATGATCCGCACGCCCAAAGGCGCCAGTTCTCTTGATTTGGAAACGCCGCTGCGCTGCAACGTCAACTGGAAAACTCAGGAAATGATCACGGCTCTTCCTTATAACATGAAGGCATTTAACCTCTCGCGCAACGGCGTCAACAACCCGCTGCCGCGTTTTGAAGTAACCGGTTTTTCCTTTAAAACGATGCCGGCCGAAAAAGCCCTGTTGAAACTGACCAAAGAAGCCGATATCCGCCTGGTGGCCAAAGATGCCCCTTATACCAGCATTTCTGCCGAAAATCTGCGCGGGGAACTGTCCGAAGTCATTAAGATGATTGCCGATGCGGCCGAAATTTATTACAGCTATAACGCCGAAACCAAAACGCTGACCATCAGCCGTAAAGCCAACTTTACTCTGTACGTCCCAAAATCGCGGCCGATTATTCTGGCCTTGTTGGACGTTTTGCGCGGATCCGGCATTACCAACATCACCACCGACTGGTCCGATTACTCAATTACCTTTGACGGCGATTTCGAATTAAAAACCAAAATTCAGGATTTGCTCGACTATTTTGAAGAAAATCCGGTCCTGATCGCTTATGACGTCAGCATTTTTACCATTTATCCGTATAACAGCCATAACGACATCGAATGGCAAAAACTGTTAAACACTTTCGATTTCGGAACCATCAAAACCGCCAAAACCGGCGTTATCGGCCGGGTATTGACCACTTCCGACGATCTCAACTTCAAAACGCTGCAGAACTTTTTGGCCGGACAGGCAAGAGTTGTCAAAGCGGCGGAAGGCAAATTTATTGTTCCGAACCTGTGGCTGGCACGTTTTGACATCGGAAAATGCGCAGCCCGCAAATCGCCCGAAGCACAGGTGTCTTTGCTGGCAAAATCGTCATTAATGCCGCAAAACCGAATTTTTTCCGACATTACGCTTGAAGGAACCGAAGGACAGATTACACAATTCAGCATTCGCAGCAAACTGGGCGAAAACTTTTTAATCATCGGCATTCCGAATCAAATTTTCGGCATCAACAGCCCCAAATCGGAAACGATCGTCTTTATGGTACCGAGAATTATCCGTACGATCAAAAAACAAGTGTCCGGCATTAAATAAAAGGAGATAGGGAAATGAACAATCCGAATAATACTTCCGGTGGCGCTCCCGTCCGTCATAAACTGAAAAAAGTCAAGCGGCCGATCAAACGTCCGACAACCGGCGCCGATACTCTTTCCGTTCCGTCTAAAGCGATTGAAAATCCGACTTCCCGGCCGGTTCAGACAACCGTGGTTCCGGCCGCAACAACCGCTGCCCTGACAACACCGACAACTTCAGAACCGCAGAAGGTTGACGCTTTCAGTTTGGACGCTTTTCTCGACGGCGACAATCTGCCGACGTTGCAGCAGGATTCCCGTTTGCAGCAAAACAATTTCGAACGCAATTTTATTCGCGACGAAGACATAACCCCCGCCCAGCCAAGCTGGAAAGACCGGATGATTGTCGGCGACCTGTATACGGGTTTTGCCGTTTTCGTCACAGCCGCCGTGTTTTTATTGTTCGGCATTTTGTTTGCAAAAATCTTTCTCAGCGGCCCAACAACCGTCCAGAACGGTCTTCAGGGCGTTGTCATCAATTCCGAAGTGCCGCGGGGACGTGCACGTTGCGGTGTTGCCGAAAAAACTCAGGGTTGTGTCTTATATATCATGAATCCGCAACGTCAGGATCTGAACGGCCGCGATTTTTACGATTTGGCTGCTCAGCTCACCGGACGCCAACGTTTTATGATTGAGACCGGCAATATGAGATACTCAAGCATAAAAATTCGTCCCGGCGAGATTGCACAACTCAATATCCCACCGTTGCAATAAGCGGTTAACATCAGAAATAAAAAAACACTCCCTGCAACAGGGAGTGTTTTTGTCGGAATAATATATCCTTGCCATACCGCTGGCTTTGCAGTGTCCTCAAAGGTCACCGATTTTCGGCCATAACGGCTGTAAGCAGGCAAATTGCACTATTACGGCAAGGTAATAATATATACTGAAACTTATCGCCTGACGGCCTGTTAGAGAGGCTGACGGGCATGCCGATCGTTTTCAAATTGTCGAATGTTTTAATCATGTCAAACAACCCGATCAGTTCACTTGTCAATAATATCGTCCCAACGACCTGATCAAATGGGTATGAACTGAGCCGGCGGACGGTACTGTGCTTCGGTATTTCCGGAGATCACTCTTACCGCCGTGCGGCCGATTCTGCTGTTTATCCCTTCGAAGAAAAGGGCGACCGGCACTTCCAACGACTGGCTGATCATCCATAAGCGGCTGCCGGAAACCCGGTTGCTTCCGTTCTCATATTTTTGTATTTGTTGAAAAGTTGTTCCCACTGATGCAGCCAACTCAACCTGACTGATACGACGCAATTTGCGAAAATGGCGAATTCTGCCGCCTATAAAGACGTCGATCGGATTTGGTTGATTGTTTGGAGTGCGGGCACGGTAGTTCTTAGTCACGTAAGTCATGTTCTGCTCCTCAAATTTTAAAAGATAAAATTTGACCACTTCCGTAGCTTTTTTGTCTAAAACTTAAACTGCGGAAGGTGGTCGGAGAGGTAGAAACATCATGCATAACTATGATCCCTTGAACCTTTAAAACCGATTTGGTTTCTGAACATACACTCAAGGCTCCCCGACCGTGGTGGCAGGGGATATACGAACTATCCGAAATAAAAAAATCCCGGCAGTTCTTGCGGTATTATATCCTATACCGGTTATGCTAGAGCTTTCTACGGCTCCGCATCCTTACGGATGCTACAGCTATGTTCGCGCCGATGTTTTAAAATTAACGAAAAACAATTGTAAAAGCAACCGCTTTTATTGTTCAAATCGGCGCGCAGCAACGGTTAGCAGCCAAATGAAGCATGAAAGAAACGCCTAAAATCTTTTTTGCGGTTTTTATTCCGCAGGCATAATTAAGCGTTAATACAAATAATTAGTGGTTGAATAAAAAAATAATATCCCCATTTTGTTGTATAAGTTAAGGTCCGATAAAACGAAATAAAATTTTTAAAATGATTAATAATAGTTGTTTATAACTTATGTTTATATAACAAAAAATGCACTTTAAATCAGATTCAAAAACACTTATAGCGGACGTAAGATCTTATGGCAGACAGTTGGACCAACCTCAGCTATCCCAACCGTCCTGACAACTGTGCGCCTGCATCGGCGGGTGATTGGCTCAATATGCAACCTCTCCCGACATACACTTTTGCAATAAAAAAGAGCTGTTTAACAGCCCCTTTTTTCCAGTTGGTCAGCTTTAGGTAACTTCCGTCACTGCACGGAGGTTGCCGTCACGATTAATCTGGACAACTCTGAGCTTATGATGCATCTCTTCAATCGTTTTCTTACGATCCATGGTCGGATAAGTGTGCAAAATACGATCAACGAAAGCTTCGTAAGCCGCCGTCGAACTTTCGGCGTGAATCGTGGCCAGACAGTTGTCGTGCCCGGATCCCATCAACTCCCACAACGCGCCGGCGTTGCTGGTGGAAATTTCACCGCCGATAATCGCATCGGGCGTAAAACGAACCACCAAGTCAATGATTTTGGCATAGTCAAATTGGTTGGTCTGTTCGGTACGAGACATCACAATATGCGCCCGGTTGGGATGCGGTACCAGCAGTTCGCGCGTATCTTCAATCGTGATGATCCGTTTATGGATATCCAAGATCTTCAGCAGATTGTTCAAAAAGGTAGTTTTACCGGTAGAAGTCGCACCGCTGACCAGAATATGATCGCCGCGCTTAATGCTTAACAGCAGGCGCTCGTACGGGTCTTCCGGATCTTTAATACTTTTGAGCGGATTGATCTGATGCAGCTTTTCTCCCTGTTTGAGGCCGTAATCACCCAGTCCGAATGCAACGTCGTCGCTGTGCACGCGAATCGTCAGGGCAATACCACCGGTCAAATCCTCTTCATCGTACATCACGTTTTTGCCGCAAATGGCAGAAAAACGGTGTTCCCCCGGAATGCTGGCATATACTACCGGACTGCCGGCAATCGGATCAAACGGAATTTCATAAGTATTGGCAACAATATAGAGCAAATCGGTCAAATATTCTTTGGTCAACTTCTCATCTTTATACATCACCCAAGGATAGGCGCGCTTACCGCGCAGACGCAGCCATACCTGCCCCGCGCGGTTAATCGCAACTTCTTCAATATTCTCCTGATTATACCAGTAAGAAAGCGGACGTAAGACAGATTCCAATACTTCAAAACTCATTTTACCTCCTTAAAACAACTGCGGCACACCGCTTCCGGACCCCGAAGAAGAGCCCGTCGGCACCGGGGTACCGCCCATGCTCGGCGGCGGCGGCGGCGTTGCGCCAACCGACGAAGCAGGCGCCCGGCCGGACTTGGAACCGGAGTTTTCTTCCAGCAGCACCGGCTGAACCTGAGCTTTTTCAGATTCGTAGACAACTTGCGAAGACGCCGAACCGCCGCCGCCCGTTGCCTGTTTGATACGGCGTTCGGCAGCCTGGGTCGCAATACGATCCTGAGCTTCCTTATCATCAATCAGCACGTCTTTCTTCTTCATGTTGGTCGAAGCTTCGGCATCACGTTCTGCCGTACGCAGCCACAGATCCACTTTCGGATAGACGATAATACGCGTACCGGCCGGAATATAAGTGAGCGGACGAATGTTGGTCTTGTCGGCCAAAATCTGTTCAAAAATCTGATTCATCTGATCAATGAAGTTTTGGCGGGCGTCGTTTGCAGCCTGCTGGCGCGAAGTCTCGGTTTCGGAACCGTTATCTTCATCATCGGTAGCCATCATATAACTGGTGGCGCTGGTTAACAAGGTTGTAATAATCGGCATTGAATATTTTTTACCCAACTGCTGATCGAGATATCCCAAAGCACCGCCGCGGCCTTGTGCGTCGCCGGTTTCACCCTGAAAGACGAACAGGACGCCGTCCGGGCGAATCAAACGCTGCCACGAGATGGTCACACGGGCCGATTCCGAAGAAGTCTCCGAACCGCCGCCGACCGATCCCAGCTCGCCCATCAGTCGGCTTCCGGCCGGAATAACGATGTTGCGGCCGTCTTCGGCGTAAACATTACGTTCGACAAAAGCGGTGATCGGCACCGGATTCTGAGTATCGATCGAACGGGCAATAACCGCCGGAATCGGCTTGTCGGCAAGAATCATCTCGCTCATGTCAACCCGCCACGAAGAAATAACCTTGTCAATTCCCTGTTCCTGCCAATCTTTCTGATAACCGTCAAAAACCTCTTTACGCACGCCGGAACTTATTTTTCCGACATACATTCCCTGCCGCCGTTCGTTTTGTGCCGTTTGCAGAGCAGCCGAACGCTGCGGATCATAACGTTCGCCCGGACCGAAGCCGCCGCCGGGTCCCAAATTGGCACCGCCGGTTCCGGTTCCGTAAGCGCCGCCCTGACCGAAGGTCCCGGCCGGAACAAACATTTCGCCAGTATCTTGTTTTTTGGCCGCTTCTTCAATACCGATCAAAGAACCTTCAGCATCGACAACCAGACCGTCCGGCAGAAGTTTGCCGATGACCGATCCTTTTTTATCGACAACGCTGCCGTCTTCCATAATATCACCCAGATATTCGCCGTCCGGCGTCAGGGCAATATTCAGTGACCGCTTAAACTGTCCGACGTCGGTAACGGTACGGGCACCGACTTCCGGCAATTGCGTCGGTTGCGACGCTTGCGGTTTTTCGTACCAGTCCAATTTGACATTGCCGATTACCGAACCGTCGGCGCTGACGGCAGAACCGTCTTTATTCAACTGACCGATCACATTGCCGCGAGCGTCCAAAATGTCACCGCCTTCGACCACCTCACCGAGAATATTGCCGTGAGAATCAACCACTTTTCCTTCGGCATTGACATAGCCGATAACTTTACCGTCTTTATCGTAAACCTTGTTGTCGGTTCCGATACGGCCGATCACTTTTCCCTTGCTGTCAACCGCCTGCAACTGAGGCAGAACATAGCCGATCACGTTACCGTCCTTATCATAGATCGGCTGTTTTTTTTCTGCTTCGTAGAATTGCAACGGCCGGGCACGGGCAATAACTTCGCCGCCGACCGAAATAATGTCGCCGGAAGTCCCTAACGTCCCCACCAGTTCATTATCCGAATTAACAACTCTGCCGTCCAACTGCAATTCGCCGACAATGGCGTTCAAATTGTCACGAATATGAAAATCACGATTTCCGCGGCCGATGACTTTCCCGGCCCGATCAACCAAAAATCCTTTCGTCAACACGCCGATGTTCCGGTTTCCCAAAGTCAGGACCTGCCCGTCGGCCGTAATGTAGCCGCTGACAAAGTTGTCATTGTCATAGATATACAAATCATACAAGGCATAACCCGATTTAACGCCCTGAACCAGCACATTACCGTCAAAATCGACGATCCCGACTTTTTCGCCGCGGCTGTTGACCACCTCGGCTTTGTCGTTAACAATGCCTGTCAGTTTATTATTGTTGTCAAAAGCAAAACGATAGCGGAACAAAATCCCGGTCGGCAAACCGGTACGCGAGCTTACCGAATCGTCGGGACGAATATACCCGATCGCGGCATTTTGCGCATTCACCACCGTACCGTCCAACGCGGAACGTCCGATAATCACGTTGTTGAAATTCATCACCGGCGCAATTTCCACCTTTTTGCCGACAATTGCGTTTTTGGCGTTCAGCACCATTCCGCGCTGGTTGATACAGCCCAGATTTTGGTTGGCGTAATTGGTTACTTTGCCTGTGGAGGCAACCGTTCCGACAATATTGCCGCTGAAGTCAATTACCGCACCGGCTTCCACCGCATGGCCGATAATTGCATTATTGACCGAGGCCACCTGGCCGTTCGGCAGCAAATGCCCCATATTAACCTCGCGGTAATTGCGGACTTCGCCCTGTCCGGCCACTACGCCCACAAATTCGCACTGGCTGTCAATAACCGGCGTATAGGCAACCGCTCCGCCGGTTACCAGGCCATTGTTGTCAAAAACCACGTCACCGGCACCGGCTTTGCCGACGATCGAAGAACCGCGGTCACGGACAATGCCGTTATTGTCCACATATCCGATAAACCGCCCCGGCAAATCAAGTGCCAAGCTGCGGTTGCGCGCCTTACCGATCACCGGCATCATCGCATTCGGATTTTGCAGATCGGAAACTACTGCGTCATCCGGCAAAACCTTTGCGATATTTTTCAAAGACTTGTCCAGCAACATATTCCCGTCGGCCAAAATTCCCAAACTGTTGCCGCTGTCATCGACGGCATAGTCAGCCACAATGCTTCGGCCTAACACCAGATTACGTTCGTCAATGCTGTAACCGTATTGCGTCAGACGTCCGTTGATAGCGGCATTGTTATTAATCATTTCTCCGTTGGGATGTATTGAGGCGATCGGTTGTCCGCTCAGATTATAAATTTCGCCCAACGGCAGCAAATTGCCGTCAATGCCGCCGTCGGCATTATAAACATAACCGAACGGGGACAAAAACTTCTTTTCCTCGCCGTTGCTGTAAGCCGAACCGATCCCGTTAACACCAAGCACCTGATTCAAAGAGTTGATAACCAACCGGTTTTCAAAAGTCTTGCCGATATTGCGACCGTTATAATCGGAAGCGCGGCTGCCGTAAACCGAACCGACCGGAGTTCCTTCCAGAAGCACGACCTGGCCGTTTTTCAAAGCATGGGCTTTTAGCGTTCCGCGATAGTCAAAAACCGGTCCCGAAACGACCAGTTGACCGATCTGAGCACCGTCGGCGCCGAAAACCAACCGGCGCGGTCCGATCTGACCGATAAAATTGCGCGCTTTCGCAATCCGCCCTTCGGGCATAATGCGGCCGACGTATTTGCCGTTGGCATCGGTTACCGTAGACGAAATGTCGGTCATAAAACCGATCACGGTTCCTTTGTCATTTGCAATCGTGCCGTCGATCAAAAGGCGGCCGATCACTTTGTTTTTTTCAACCACTTCACCGTTATAGGTCACAAAACCGATATACTTTCCGTTATTGTCAAAAGCATACCCCGATTTGACGATCCGACCGATGACCTTGTCAAGATTGTCATAAGCAAAGCCGTTTGCTTTGATCAGACCGATCGCCTTACCATCAAAATCCGTCACTTTGCCGCCGGGAGCGATGCTGCCGATAAACTTTCCGACTGCATCGATAACCATCTTTGAAGAAATCAGGCGGCCGTCTAAAACATAATCATTGCCGACTTTACGATAAGCATAGCCGTCAGGTGAAACAAAACCGATATTTTGTCCCTGAAGGTTGGAATACAGTCCGTCACCGGTCAATCGGCCAACCGTTTCGCCGCTGTCGGAATAAACCAACCCCGGAAACAAAACGGCGCCTAAAATTGAAAAGCGATCATCAACCACCAAACCGTTGGGCAACACTTTGCCGACGATTTTTCCGGTAGCCAGGCGTACCGTACCGTCATTGTTGACTTTGCCGAGCAACCGGTTGTCATTGCCGATGGCAATGCCCCGCGGGACCACGCCGCCGATCAGACTGCCGTCAAAATTGACAATCAAACTGTCGGCGGTGATATTACCGATCAGCTGATTTTCAAAGCTGACAACTTTACCGTCGGGAATAACCTTACCGATCAGGTCGCCGTTAAAGTCAATGGCGGTAATTTCCTGGGCCGAAGCAACGGAAATATTCAAAGCCAGACACCAGCCGAAAGCTGCTGTTTTTACGGATAACGCTAATATTTTGCCCAACTTCAGTTTCAATTTCAGTTCCTCCGATTTTTAGCCACTTCCTGCAGAGCATAGCCGGAAACTTTTTTATCCAAATTGATGAACGAACCGTTGCTCTTCAGATAGCCGATAACCTTGCCGTCTCGGCCGATCACGCTGCCGTCAAAACGCAGCCTTCCCGCATATTGTCCGTCATTGCTTAAAATAGTGGTACCGATTTTATAAATACGTCCCAAAATCGCTTCATTGTTGTCAACGGCCAAATCCGAAGACAGACTGCGGCCGATCACTTCGCCGGTTTTTGCGGTTACGGTACCGGCAAAGTTAACATAGCCGACCACCTTATCTGCATCATCAATAACGACGTCGCCATCCATAACTTCGCCGATCAGTTTACCCGAATTGTTGATCACATTACCGTCCGAAAGCACACGGCCGATATTGATGTTCAACACGTCAATCACGTTACCGTCCGGCATCACCGCACCGATCACCCGGCCGCCGAAGTCTATGACGGCGCCGCGTTTGAGCACGCTGAGGTTTTTATCGGTAGAACCGCCGGGAAGAATCGCGGTCAGGTTGGTATTTTTCAAATCAATAACATCGCCGAGCGAGTTGACACGTCCTTTATAACTTCCCCAAATGTCAATAACGACATTTTCCGGAATGACTTCTCCCAGCACTTCCGACTTGGCGTTTAAGATTTTGCCGTCAGCCGAGGTGCGGCCGACGGTCTTGCCGTCGAGATCGACCACCCGGCCGTCGGTCAGGCTGTAGCCGAGGAAAGCACCGTCATAACCGATTGCCGCTCCCCGTTTGAGCACGGCTCCTTTGTATTCGCCGTTATGATCAAAAAACATTCCCTTCGCGTCCAAGCGTCCCAATCTTTCGCCAAAACGGTTAACCACTTCGCCGTTGTAGCCGGCCTGACCGACCACATTGCCGTTAGGATCGGCAACTTGACCGGAGGCAACCGGCCGCCCCAGAACATGGTTATAGAAGCTCATACCGTCACTGTATATTTTGCCCATCGAAACGCCTTTGGCGTCATACACATAACCGTCGGGGAACAAGTGTCCGATCAGTTTTCCCGCCGGATCGACCACGGCGGTTTTCTCCTGCAGGGTGACACCGATAATGCTGTTATTTTCGTCCACCAGCACATTATGCGCCAACAATCTGCCCGCCGGACGGCCCTTCATCGGAACCCGTCCGCTCTCGTTAACCATATTGAGGAAGTTTCCTTCCAAATCGTACGCATAAGTGTTTTTCAGCACCCGGCCAACGTACCCGCCCTTCTTGTCAAAGACGTCTCCGTAAGTGCCGACGCAACCGACCGCCTGTCCCTGAGGCGAAAAGACCAAACCGTTAGAGTTGACCGAACCGAGGAAATTGCCGTCATACGAAACCGCAATTCCCGACCGTGAAACGCCGCCGACGATCTCGCCTTTTTCATCCAACACCGTACCGTCGGGATTGACGCAACCGACATAAGAACCGCCGTTGTCACGAACAATGCCGTCTGTATCAACTTCGCCGATCATCGTGCAAGTATTGTCAAACACCGGTCCGGGCGTCACAACTTCACCGACATATTCGCCGCTTTCGTTAACCACCACACCGTCGGCGTTAACCTTATAACCCGTGTCTTCGTTCGCTTTGCGGATAACGCCGTCTTTTTCCAGATAGCCGATGTTTTTACAACCCAAACCGACCACCAGTCCGCCGCGAACCAAACGCGCCACAATTTTGGAACCGGACGGATTTTTCACCAGACCGTTGGAAAGGATACGACCGACAATTTGTTTACGGTCATTTTCAACGGTACCGTTAGAATTGACTTTGCCGAGGATTTCGCCCTGCGGCGTTACCGGAATCATTTGTTCCTGAATCAAACGTCCGAGAATCGTCTGAGTGCTGTTGACGACATTACCGCTTTCGTCAACATAACCGACGATATTTCCTTCTTTGTCATAAACTTCGCCGTTTTTACCGACATAACCGCTGATTTTACCGAATTTATCCAGCACAATTTGCGAAAAACCGGCAACTTCACCGATCGGATTGCCGTTGAGATCGACAATCGTCCCGTCCGGCAGCATTTTACCGATCACATTACCGTTAAAATCAATCACATTACCGTTTTCGTCAACGTAGCCGATCACATTGCCGTCTTTGTCATAAGCCAGCTTGCGGCTGACCGTGCCGGCCTGCCCGATTACATTGCCGTCTTCGTCGACAATCGTCCCGTCCGGCAGCATTTTGCCGATGATATTACCGTCAAAATCCACCACATTTCCGTTTTCGTCAACATAACCGATAATATTGCCGTCTTTGTCATAAGCCAAACGCTGGTATGACGGACCGGCCCGACCGATCACATTGCCGTTATTGTCAACAATACTGCCGTCCGGCTGAACTTTTCCGATCACATTCCCTGCAAAATCGATCACATTGCCGTTTTCGTCAATATAACCGATGATATTGCCGTCTTTGTCATAAGCCAGACGTCGGCCGCTGGCATCAACTTTGCCGATCACATTGCCCTGGCCGTCGACCAAAGTACCGTCCGGCATTAACTGACCGATTTTTTTACCCTCGGCACCGATGACATTGCCGTCTTCGTCTACATAGCCCATCACTTTGCCGTCTTCGTCATAAGCCAGCAAATTGCCTTCGCCGCCGGCAGATCCGATTTCGTTGCCGCGAACGTCCACCAGAGTTCCGTCGGGACGGCTGCGGCCGATCGTATTGCCTTCAAAGTCGAGCACATTGCCTTTTTCGTCAACATACCCCATGACATTGCCGTCTTTATCATATGCAAGACGACGGCGGGCGCTTTTGGCATCCAGATTCTTCTCGGCAATAACGTTGCCGTCTTTGTCGACCCGGCCGACCACTTCTCCGTTGGCATCAACCACGCTGCCGTCGGGCATAACCACACCGATGATATTGCCGTCGTTGTCGACCGCAACCTGCCCCGATTTGGTGACATGGCCGATTACATTGCCGTTGGCGTCCACGACCTCGCCTTTTTCGTTAACGCGGCCGATGACGTTACCGTTTAGGTCCACAACGGTTCCGTCCGGCATAACCCGGCCGATGATATTGCCGTTTTCGTCATAAACATAACCCATGTCCACCGCTTTGCCGACCACATTGCCGTCGTTATCGACAACGGTTCCGTCCGGCAACATTCGTCCGTTGACGTTACCGTCAACGTCCACCATGGTTCCGTCGGGATTGACATAACCGATCACGTTGTTGTTATCGTCGTAAACCAGCTTGCGATTGTTGGCAACGCCGATGATATTTCCTTCGCCGTCCACCGCCAAACCGTTTTCGTTGACACGGCCGACCACGTTGCCGCCTTCGTCGTAAACATAACCGTCCTCATCGGCATATCCGATCACCTCACCGCTCGGACCGACAATGGCCCGCTGCATCTTTTTGGCTGTCGGGGCGGCAGAGGTCTGTCCGGAAGTCCCGGGAACCGTTTCGCAAAAATTGCAGTCTTCTTTATTGACCGCATTGCCGAAAACCGGAACTTTTTCGGCTTTGGCACTGGTTTGCGAGACATTGCTTTCATGCCAGGAGATGATAAAATTGTTCTGAACGTTTCCGGCTATAACCGGTGTCCAGTTCATTGTCACGTCACAGGTCTCTTTACCGCGCAGCAGCTTACCGCTGCAATTGTCATTAAATTCAAAACCGTCAAACGGCGCCTCGGCCAACTGAACCGAAATGATCATTACCGAAGCTTTGCCGTTGGTTCCCAGCGTCAACACGTTTTTGGCATCGGTTCCCAACACGACCTGCCCCAGCGGCACCGGATTCGGCGTTGCGGTAAGCGGAATCTCCTGATCTCCGACCGTACTGAACTCAATGCTGTTTTGGACCGGCAACGCATCACCGACGTTTAAGGCGTCGTCATTATCGGTAAATACCGGCTCTTCATACTCGTCGATCGGTTCGTTGCTTGAAAACAGCAGATACAATCCGAAGATAAAGACGACGAAAGAAGTAATACCAACCGCAAGAATGATGCGGTTGGTTTTTTTGATATAGGTTTCGGAATGTGTTAAAACTTCTTTACTCATTGGGTCCTGACTACGCTGCAAAAGACGCCGTTTCTTCCCAACTTGCTGCAGACGCTGTCACCTTCGTCCAGAGTTTTAACCGGTCCGATTCTCAGGTGGAACAGCTCTTTACCCTGGCCGTCCGCCGGTGCATCAACCGAGAAGAACGGATCATAATTTTTCAAAATTTTGGAATATTTGGAGGACAAGTTATCCCACAAAGTTTCCAGATTGTCTACGTTGGCATCGGTTCCGAGTTCAATAGAAATGTTGGAACCGCCGTCGGCAAAGCCCGAACCGTAACGGTATTGGCTGGCCAGACTGCTCGCCGCCGCATCAAATTCCTGCGTATTTTTGATGCGCCGCATTTTCGAATAGTCAAAGTCACCGCCGTTACCCTGTCCTCGGCCGCCCATATTAACGCTGCCGTCAGCCTGATAACGGATGGTAACACCGTTGCCGTTACCGTTAGCGCCGCCGTAATTCGGCACAATCATTTCGCCCGAACCGACGTTGATGTCAAACTGCCCTTCGGGATAGTTGCTGCCGTATCCGTCCGGATAGCTGGCTGAACCGGCTTTGCCCTGTCTGCCGCCCGGAAGCGCCGGCGGAACATCCCATTCTTTATCCGTAATGTCATCGGCATAAGTGATATTTTCCAAACCGACTTCATCCGACTTGCGCAATTTGAGACAAACAATCCGTTTACCGTTACGCATAACCATGTCGCCGATTGCTTCGACAATGATCAGACGGTTATTCGGCCCTTTGGTACGAAAACCGACCGGAACTTCCACCCGTTCGACGATCAGGGTCACGATCGGTCGCTGAGTCATATTAAGAGCTTTTTCCCCCAAATCGATGTAAGTGAAAATGTCGTCACGCCATACGCGTTCCGGCGCAATGACCACGTCATCCGGATTGGGAACGTAAACCTCGACGTCAAAACGGAATTTGGTCGGATCAAGCGGAATACTCTTAATCCAGTCATTTTTTTGGAAACGTTTGGTAAAAGTGGAATCGACCGACTTGCCGCTGCCGCCGTAATATTTGCTGGCATTGACACGTCCCGAGGACGAACCGCCGGAACCGAGACTGCCGGCTCCACTGCGGGCACCGTCAATCACATCAATATCCACAATGGCGTTTGTCAGTCTTTCGGTATTGATTCCCTCGCTGCGGACATAAAAAACGTAACGGTTGCCGGAACGTCCGAAAACGATAATGTTGGTATCGACCCCGACGTTGGCACCCTTGCGCGGATAAAGCAACAAAGTGTTGGGACCGGAAATCTGTCCGTCAAAAGTCGCATTGTCGCCGATATAAATATCTTCGATCATTTCCCATTCCGGAAAATTGAGCAGCGTAATCATACCTTCGCGCAACCGCAGCGGCAGCACCAGATCGGGCGACCAATAATATTTGGAATAAGCCGGCTTGCTCTGACCTTCACCCAAATTTTGCAGCGGATCGAGCCAGGCGCTTTGCATCATTCCCAGCGAATTGAACCCGGCATATCCCATATCCATCGGCTGATACTGCCCCTGGGACTGGTCGGCGTTCTGATCCATACTGTTGATTGTGGCCTGAGCAGCAGCGTCAACGGCAAATGCGAGCCCGAACAAACCTAAGATACTTATTTTAACAGACTTTGATAACATTATCTTTATCCACCTTATTTTACTTTGTTGTAAGTCAGCGAGTATTGGTACACTGTAAAGCCGACCGGATTTTTTAATCTTCCCTTGTATTTCACCCTCTTGCCGCGGTATCCGACCTTAAGACTGGCTGTCCAGTAATTGACCTCCGGCGTTTTGGAATCCGGATACATATCGCGGGTTTCATACTCAACCTGCCATATGCCGGAACCAAGTTCGTTAACCGTCATAATCCGCACGTCACGGATCATGTGGCGGCTGCGGATCAGTTCCAACGCGCGGTTGGCCGTATTTTTAAGGAAATCTTCATAGACTTGCGGCGCCGACATTTCTTCAATCATGCCCCCCGGCATCCAGCGCGCTTCCACTTCCGGAATATCGAGATTAAAAGAGCTGCGCAGCAAAACATATTCACGCACGAAAACCTCGGTAATTTCCTTTTCGTCTTCCATTTTGCGATCAACCGGCTGAATATTGTAGACCTGTTCTTCCTTATTTTGAAAAGTAAGCAAAAACGGCTCAACCCGGTACAACGGAATAACCTGCGCAATTGCCAGCAACAGCACGATATTGCAGCACAAACTGACTGCGGTGATAATCGCAAAAGCACGCGCCGTCCACAAATACCTTTTTTCGGCAATATTGGCGACAAAAGCGTCTTTGTTGTTCACCGGCGAATCGGGACGTTGCCCGCGGCCGGCCAAAAGACGCTGATTCTGATTATTTCCCCCCAACTGCTGTACCATTCGCGGCAACTTTCTTTAGATCGTTTCAATAAACCAGTCGGGCAAATTCTTCGGCAGTTCCACCTGCAAACAGGCGCAGGGCGACAGTTTCAGTTCGTCCGAAGCCTTACCGACGCCGACCGGTTCCGGTTCATAATACGAGCCGAACAGTCCGCAGGCTGACAATAACAAAAGAATCAACACCAACACTAAATTTTTGTACATCGAAATATCCTCGTTTATAATAAGATATATTGAAGTTAAACTTTTTTTTCGCAAAAGTCTAACATTTTTTGAATAAACTCTGATCTGATTGTGTTATAAATCAAAATGGTTAACAAATTTACAAGAATTCCACTTCGCTTTGCGAATATCTGGTCACGGTAAAGCCAAGCGGATTGAGCAAGCGCCGTCCCATAAACTCACGTTCCGGAATAAAATACGAGGTGACCGACGCCGTCCAGTAATGAACCCGCAAAAACAGGGCTCCGGTTTCGTTATTGCGGCGCCGTGCCGAAACTTCATAAGTTTTGAAGTCCACTTTCCATACCGGGCTCTTGTCGCCGCCGACACGGCCGATCGATATGATCTCCACTTCCTGGCTGGTTTGGTTGTCGGTAATGTCTTTCCAGATGCTTTCGCGATACTTGGCAAACTCGTCAAAAACCTGAGGTGCCGACAAATAATTGACGATGCCGCCGGCATACCAACGCACCATCATTTCCCGTTCGTCGTTAATAATCGTATTGCGATAAAGCACATACTGACGCACAAAGGTTTCCATCATCATTTTCTTAGATGCCATATTATAGGCAATCGGTTCATAACGGACAATTTCGTCGGAAGAACTCTGGTCTATAATCAGAAAAGGTTCTACCGTTACCCGCGGCGCCAGATTGAATAAGGCCAGAGAAGCGGCCAGAAACAACAGCAGCGACGCGGCGGAAGTGACGACAAAGAAACGGGAAAGCCAAAGGTAATACGTCATTTTGGCACTTACTTTTTCCCGTTCTTTGCTGCCGATAAAATGATATTCTCTTCCGCTCTTGTCGGTAATGGCCAGAATTTTGCTGCCTTCCAGGATTTTACTGATCTTGTTCATCGCTCACTTTCTTTTAATATGCGGCGCAAAGCGGTTTTTCGTAATTGTCTATCTCTTTGCGGATCGCATCCAAACCTTCGTTCTGAGCCTTTTCCATAACCTTCTGGTTGGCTCTTTCGCTGATAATCGCTTCTTCCAACGAACTGCCGGCTGCCGTCGAGTTATTGAGGTTAATCAACGCGTCTTTGTCCTGAACCAGCGCTGCCCGGGTGTTGTCCGCTTTGTCATAGCGCTCCTTAACCACCGGGTTGCTGTGATTGACCGTCGAAATTTCCGACGCCGCGGCACCGATCATGTTGTTTTTGTACTGATTCAGCTTATTGCGAATATACTTATAATCGCTTTCGTTGGCAAGATTAAAGTTATCGGAGACTTTAAATCCCATCTCCGCCAGCATCTCCCGGATGGTTTTGCGGGCATCGTTGATGCTCAGCTGAAGTTCGTCAACATTTTTGCGAATAGTGTTTTCCTTGTCGACAAAATGCAGAAAATCGCCGATTTGGTTGCGCGAATACATTGCCTTTTGATAAACGTTATCCCGCACTTCAAAGTCAAAACCTTCACTATTTGCCTTTTCTTCCAACTGAACCATCCGTTCGTAAACATTGTAGGAGGCACTGTTAAAATGAAGCCGCTGATCATCATAAGCCAACAGCGTACCAAGCTCGCTGGGGCTGATTTCTGCCGGAGTTTTTTGCGTACCGGCACGCACGCTCTTGTCCAGCTCCAGATCGATTACGGTAAAATAAGCCAACGCCCCCTTGAGAGAGATATCCTGACAAACAGGCATCGCCGGCGAAGCGTTCGGACTGACCAGATATTGACCGCTGGTTTGACTGAGGT
Source organism: uncultured Alphaproteobacteria bacterium (assembly GCA_910577095.1). GTDB lineage: Bacteria > Pseudomonadota > Alphaproteobacteria > RF32 > CAG-239 > JAFUYI01. The sequence continues at coordinate 83,303 of CAJTLY010000005.1, read as the reverse complement.
CAACTTTGGAAGCGGCAATATCAACCGCATAGCTGCCGATCCGGCACGGATACAAGGTTCCGCGCATAAAGTATTTGCTTTCGCCGCCCTGTTCCAGCAGCGAACTCAAATTCAACCCCTTTTCGACAAAGGCATCATCCGCCAGCATTTTCTGCCAGATTGCGGGAATTTCGCCGCCGTAGCCGAGAAAAGACGCTTTGGTTACGACACCGTCATTGGTTTTCTTGAGGTTTTTATAGTCAGTCAAGTCAAAATGAACGATATCGCGCGGCGACGGATAATGTTTGAACGCCGGCGCCTTGGGCGCGGTAAAATCGCGCGTTTTGGCACCGAGACCGACAAAATACGCTTCATCGGGGGCGTCACAAGCGACGTTGCTGCAAATATTGCCGGTTACGGCCGACGAAAGCGCACCCGACAACAAAGAGGCGATCGCCGATGCGCCGCTGTCGCCGGCGGCTGAGATCGCCGCCCGCACAAATTGCTTTTTCGGCATTTTTTTCAGTTCGTCTATCAGTTCCTGATGCCGTCTGACCACCGCGCCGTTGTTCCGGGTTTCGTACAGACCGTCGCCCAGATTATACATGTCCTGACGAGCCTGATCAATTAGCTTAATCGCATAGCTTTTGGCATCGGAAACCAAACCGTCGGCACTGGAGACAATTCCACCCAGCCCGAGACCGCTGACGCCGAGCTGATCAACCAACGCCGCCAGGTTCGGGGTTTTGGCCGTTCCGGAAGCGGCGCTTGCCAGCTTGCCGTTATATTCCGCTTCGAGCGCGGCGGCACGAACAATATAATCTTCTTCGACCAGCGCTATTTTTTCTTCCAGCGCCGCCAGCTTTTGGTTGAGAGCATCACGCTGTTTTTCGTACTTTTTGACTTCGGTCCGCAAACGGGTCGCTTCAGCCATGTTATCGGTCATTTGGCTGCTGCCGCCGGCAAAATCGCTGACCGCGGTTTCGTATAAAACCGAATTATCGGTGGCGCCCCGTTTGTTCATCCGTTTAATGTTGTCATGTGCGCTTTCGGCTTTGGCGTTTCCGGATGCAATTTCGGCATCAACCTGACTGATTTTATCGCTGAGAGCGCTTATTTTGGCGGTTATCTGATCCAACTGTGCCAAAAGCTTGTTTTTTGAAACCAGATGAGGTTTCAAGGCGGTTTCTTTTGACTGTTCAAGCTTGTCCAATGCCGCTTTCTTGGCTTCGATCAAGCCGTTACCGGCATTGTTGCCGCCGCCGTTTTTGGCAATGTAAGCCGACAGGCGGTTCAATCCCTTTTGAGCCGAACTTTTCGCGGTTCCGTCCTCACGGCCGTCATTGATAATTTCGGCAATCTGAACGGCAACTGCATTGAGATCCAGATTACGAATATATTCTTTCATATTTTCGTATTTGCCGTTGATATACTGATTGTAATAGCTTTTCTGATCCTGCCACAAAGGATAAGGATTGTATGCTTTTCCGTAAACCGGCTTGGCCGAATACTGATCCTCTGCCAGCACCATTGCCGCCTGAGCGCCGATTTGCCAGGTAATCAGTTCAACTTCCCGTGCCGCATCGGAAAAAGCCTCGCTTTGACTCGGTGAAGCCAGAGCATTCGTATCATCGGCCGCCGAAATCTGATCGGTAATTTTGCTTAAGCCGGTGAGGTCGTTGCTGTCTGCCTGATTTCCATAGTCAATCGTGGCAAAAGAATCGGTATCCAAACCGGCCGTTTTATCGGCGTTCGCCACCTGAAAAGCAGCCACGGCCCAACCGGATATTCCTTTACGGTTGTCGTAATTGACCGGATCAGCCGGCGCACTCGAGGTCCCGTACCAGACTTTTTCCGGTTCTTTATAACGGCGTCCCAGATACTGAATTACGCACTGATCGGAAGTCGCCACCGCCTGAGCGGCTTTGGCATGCATTTGCTTAAACAATTCAAACTGTTCGAAAACCGTGCGGTAAGAAGGCAGCAGGCGCATGGTATTATGGGCTTTGAGAGCGCTGTTCAAATAACGCTGCGCTTTCGAAATAACGCCCAAATCGGCCAACTCTTTTTCACTGCCGGCCATTAACGATTTGGCTTCGGGAGCGTCGGGCACCGTAAAGTCAATTTGGGTATATTCGCTTGCCGACGTTTCGGCCTCTTCGTCTTCAGGCTCTTCCGCTTCCACCGCGGCGGTACTGCCGCTTACAAATTGCGCAAAGGCAAACCGGCTGTGAAAATAGCTCGACGCGGCCGACTTTTTGCCGTTGCCAGGCTTTTGGTCTTTTTCTTTCTGATACGGCGCCGGAAGAATGGTTTTGCGGTAGATGGCGCGGGCAACATAATATTGCGAATACAACGCCATGACTTCTTCGGTAACCTTCAGGACGTCGTTGAACTTTTTATGAGCGAGATAAAGGTTATAATAGTTGCCGCTTTCATCTTCGGACGACATCGAACCGGCATTGCCGCCGGACGGTGCCACGGCGTCTTTGGCAAAGGTGTCGATTTCGGTACGCAGGCTGTCCAGCTGCGCTTCCAGCTTTTTGGAAGCCGTCTGGATTTCGATCATGGTGTCGTAATAAAACTCAAGCGCTTCCTTTTCATAAAATTTGTTAACCCGCGGATCATCGGACGGATATTGCAAGAACAACTCGTTAACCGCCGTCTGAACGGCATCCGCATTTGCGATGTCTACCGAACTGTTTTTGGCAAACCCTTTGGTGCCGGGGACTTTTTCAGCGGCATTTTTACGTTTGGAAAAATAAGAAGCAAGGCCCGCTTTGAGGGAAGTCACCTTTTCTTTGGCATATTTCACCGCTTCGTCCGCCGCGGTCTGAATTTGTTCCAAAACAGGAGTGACCGCCGCCGCCGCATCACCGAGGAAGTCGAACGAAACCCCGGCCACCAGCTGAGCGTTGGCGGGAGAACCGAAGCCGAGCATTCCCGAAACCAGCAGGACTCCGAAATAAAACTTTTTATTTTTTCTCATCTTTTCCACTCCCCGCATCTGTCGTTGTGTTGGCCGGATTGTCCTCGGACTCTGCATCGGCCTGCATGTTGGCCAACCCGTCGGTTAGGATTTTTCCGCTGCTCGGGGTAATCTCTTTTTCAAGTTCACCCAGCTTTTCCGGTTTTTTGCCGTCGGCCGCTTCCAGTTCTTCGGCACTCGGCGGCGTAAACTTATAGTTGTCCAGGTTAAAATCCCCGGCAGCCTGTACCGGATCGACGGTTGCAAAGTTTTCGGTTGCCAGATCGCGCGCCACGTCCAACTGCATTTTTTGCAGCAATATTTCGGTAAAGTTAAGCAGCGCCTGAATATTGTCGGTTTTCATCGTCACCACGGTCCCCAGAGCGCCGCCCAAGCTTTCAAACTGTACCGTCGACACTTTTTTCTTGCCTGCCGCCGTATCGTCCTTTTCAATTTTTGACTTGATGGCCATTGAACGAACCATCGCCTGCTGCATCGCTTTGTAATAGGCAGCACGATAGATTGCGGCATAGGTTGCAGAAACATGAGTATCAACTTCGGTACCTTTTTCCGGCATCAGAGATTTAGCGGTCTTTTGCAGGTCTTCCGTCGAATCGTAACCGGCCGGAATCATCTTTATCGAAGCAATCAGATCGGCCGCCTGATTTTTCATATTGCCGATTTGATCGTTTAGCTTGCCGATTTTGGTTTCGGTTTTACGATTGATCTGGCGGGTTTCTTTAACCAGTTTTTTGGATATTTTGGCCTTTTCCTTTTCGTTCTTGCGAATTTGTTTCTGATACTTTTCGGTATTGGCGGGATCTTCGACAATTTTCTTATTCAATTCCCGCGTATTTTCGTCCAGCGCTGCGATTTTTGCATTTGCTTCACGGGTTTTGGCGGCAATTTCAACCGCCGCCTCTTCTTTGGTCTTGCTTTGTTCGGCTTCCATATCGCTCAATTTATTCATGATTTCGCCGAGATTGTTCAGTTCTATCCCCTGAAACTCCTTCATCATTTTCATTCCGAAATCATAAAATTCTTTCGCTCCTTTGCCGTAGGTGATGGCCGTCTGCACAATTGCAGACTGCTGCAGCCCTTTGCCTGCCGTTTGAGAAGTGGTGTTGCCGTAGGAAATGACTTCGTTGCCGATGACACCGGCATCCATTTTAAACGGCGGCAACGGAATAAAAGCTCGGGCCGGTGTCCCCAAAAACACCGTGCCTAAAACAAAAAGACCAAGAAGAATTTTTTTCATTTTTCGTCTCCTTCCGCTGCGGAGTTGCCGCTTTCGCCTTTGTCTTTATTGCTGAACAGCAGAGCCTTTTCAATCAGCTGCAATTCATAAATCGCCGACTGCATATCCCAAATATGCGCGTAACGGCGGGCGTTCTCCATCGCTTCTTTGGTTGCCGCCGACTGCAAAATCTCGCGGCTGTCACCCGCCGTAACCGGCTTATCCGCAGCCTGCCCTTTGGTGCGCGCTTCCTCCATGTTAACGCGAAGCACCAAAGCATACGCATACATTCGACTCAGGCTTTCGCGGCGGATGGCGTCAGTGGTGTCTTTGTTAACAAAAAAAGTGGCATCCTGATCTTTATCGGTATAGTTTGGGATCATATTTTCTTCCACTGCACCTTCAAGTTCCTTAACATCACCGACTTTTTCGGCAATCGGGCCGATCATTTTGACATTGATCTTTTTATCGTTCAGAATATTGCTCTTGACTTCTTTCAGCGGTCCGAAATCGCCCTGGCGTGCAGCATTGATGCCGGCCTGCACTTTTTTAAGCTCTTCCTGAACGTTTTGGGCTTCCTTCTGCACGTCTTCCAACTTGCCGAGTACGGTTTCCACCGCCTCAAAGTCGGCGCGGGCGTAACCGGCGTTCAAGAGTGCCAGAAGCAATGTCCAAACAAAAAATGCTTTTTTCATCATTTTTCTCCACCGGTTTCGGAAGCCTTATCCATATCAGAATCACCCAAAACGTCTTTGCGCGCCGCACACAACTGGTCAACCGTTTCCAAAATAATCTGCGAAGAGAAATTCATCGAAATACGGTTCAGCAAAAGCTGAGTTTGATAGTTGCTCATCGCCAGCACGGTCAAATCACCGCGAACATCGGTCGAATCTGCAGCCAGTTTGTCCTGCTCATCCAGAGTGTCGCTGTAGTTGGCCGCCTCGTATTTGGCGTTGGTTGCCTCAGCCAAAAGGGAAACAACCGCCGTATAAACCATCTGACGGCATTCTTTCATGCTGATCGCCGCATCAAAACTGTTGTCGGCATTGTTTTCACGGATAATGGTTTCAATACATTCCTGACGTTTCTTTTCATTTTTGATAAAAGTTTCGGCACTGATCGAACAACGTTGAGCCATCGGCACGACATAGACGTTGCCGATATAGCTGTTACCGACGCCTTCACTGTCGGAGGCGCTGGCAAAAGCCAAAACTTCGTGATGCCGATAGGTGTTGGCCGAAACTTTTTCCGCAACGCCATTCAATCTCGGCGAAACCCGGAATTGGCGTCTGACCGCCGGTGCGACAGCGGCAGGCGCGGCTTCGATTTTCTTTGCCGCCGGGACAGCGGTTTCGAGTTTAGCCGGAACGACCGCGGCATCGCCTTTGGTTACCGCTGCCGGCGCAACACGGACCGGAACCGTCTCCGAACCGACAACGGACGGCCGCGCAAACGGACGACGACCGGACGGAAGCGTTTCCGTCGCGATACCGGTATTGAGAAGTTCCCGTTCGGGAAGGACAACAGCCTCCGCTTTAACAGGTATGTTACCGCCTGCAACAGCTTCTGGAATTTCGGAACTGTTATCAATTGCATTTTCTTCAGAACCTGAGACTCCGTCCAGTTCTTCGCCGTCCCCGGGAACACCGTCAAGATTTTCGCCGCCGACGTCTTCTTCATCATCATATACACGACCGTCGGAACTCATGACCGGAGGCGTCACTTCTTCCTTTTCGCCTTCTTCTTCCGGCATAACGGCTGTCATATCATCGGCCGGCAAATCTTCGACAACTTCTGCCTCTTCTTCAACAAATTCTTCTTCGAACTCTGCTTCGTCTTCCATGTCGGCGACATCCTGCTCGGCAACCGTGTCCATCGCCGCCTGATAAGCTTCTTTCTGTGCCTGAACTTCGGCATCATGAGCGGCCTTGGCCGCTTCGGCTTCCGCTTTGCGTGCCATTGCCTTTTTCGCCAACTCAATACCCTTGTTTATTTCATCGCCGTAATCGGCCTGAAATTTGGAAACGGATGCGGCGGCATCGCCGACAATCGTATTCAGCTCACCGACTTTATTGGTAATGTCACCGATTCCTTTAATATTTTCAGAACCGTTTTTGACGATACCGATCGTTCCTGCAATATTGGCGGCATCAAAAGTCGGCAATCCGGCCTGCGCTTCCATAACAACCAACAAACCGGCACCTGCACCCAAAATGCCCGTACCAATGCGTTTAATATTTACCATACCACCCTCCGTCTTGGTCTATGTCATATTAATAATAGCAAAAAAAAACTATTTTATAAATCTATTTTATGTCCGTCAGGCAAGATTTAAATATTTTGTAACAAAGTTGTCTTCGCCGTATTGTTTAATCAGATCTTCCACCAACAGAACATTTTTGCGTCCCGAATTATAAAGTTTCAGATAGGGTCCGAGACCGCCCAAATTAACATCCAAAATAACCGATTCTCCGGTTGCCGGACGCGACAGCAAAATCGCATAGGGGAAATCGCGGTACGAACGGCCGAATACAAAGTCGATCTCACGCTGGTTGAGGTTCCAGTTGACATAATCTTCGGCCATCGCCTGCGGATTGCGGAAGAAAATAACCGTCTGGCACTGACCGCGGATAACTTCGCCCACTCCCAACCGGTCGATAATGTTCGGCTGTTGGAAAGCGCAGAGATAAGCCTGACGTTTTTTACGTCCTTCCTGCAAACCGATGATAAAGTAGTCACGGAACATCGGGTGCTTGAGCATCGGCGCGGTTTCATCGATCATGATCAGTGACGGTACCCCGGTTTCACCGGTTTCCGACTGAATACGGTGCATGATGTAACTGATGACCGCCGGCGCCAACGTTTCGTCTTCGAAAATATGAGTAAAGTCAAAGGCGATAAAACGTTTGGAATGCAGATCCAAGCTATCGTTGGAAGCATTGAAGATCTTGCCGTACTGATCGGGATTGACCCAGCGGAAGAGTTCGCGGCGCATATTTCCGGTCGGCGAAAAACAGCTTTTATAGAGGTTGCTCATTACCCGCTCTTCAGGACGCAGATAATCAAACGCCGTTGTTACCGCACGGGCAATTTCCCGCTCCGACAAAGCGTCGTCGACCATCGTGATTGATTTCATCCAACGGCGCAAAAAGGCACGGTTGTTTGCCGTCGGCTCGGCATCAAACGGGTTGAGCGACACGTTTTTCTCATCGCCGTCAAAACCGACATACGCACCCTTTACCGCACGGGTAAAGATTTCTGCACCGCGGTGACGGTCAAAGAAAAACACTTTCAGATCTTTGTGCCGCATCGCCTGTCCGGCCAAAAACGTCAGCAAAGTCGTTTTACCTTGTCCGGTCGGACCGATAATACAACAGTGAGCCACCGCAGATTCTTCCGACGAAACATGGAATTGGAAACGATAACCCGAACCGGTTGTGGTACGGAAAACCGAAATCGCGCCCGGACCCCAGTCGCTCTTGGCAAAACCTTCGGACGGCTTGTCAAAAGACACCGCAACCGCAACAACCCGCGACAAATAGCGGTAGGTCCGCGGATAGGTATCATAGGTGGGGAACTGGTTGAAGAAGGTTGCCTGGCTGACCCAGCCTTCGCGCACCGGAGTCACGCCGAACAAACGGCAAATACGCTGAACTTCGCCTTCGGCAAAGTCTATTTCTTCCAAACTGTGTCCCTTTAATACCAGTGTCATCGCATATTCGGTCAACGCCTGATAATTGGCATCGCTGTCTTCAATCGAGGACAACGCTTCATTGTACTGAGCAATCACATCGCCGGAAAAGCTGGTCATTCGCGCCATGTTGGCCTGTTGCAGCAACAACGCGCGGGCGTTGGGTTTAAATATCGGCTTAATGTTGTGCAGCATCGTCAGTTCACAGTCAATGGCCAACAAAGACACGATCATCGACTCGTCCATAAAATCGCCCGAGGTTCGCAGCCCCATGGTAACGGCATACATTTCCTTATCTCCGGAAAAGAATTTGATAATGCCGTTTTCACCGGTAAAGTGGATATGGTCAGCCGTCAAAATCTCGTTAAGCGCCGCGCCTTCGGCAGAACGCACTTTCGGATCCGGTTTGGATACCGGACTGCAAATGCGGCTGAAAACATGAAACGGGCTGTCTTTGGGAAGACTGTCTTCGCTTTCGAACATCGCCCGCACGCCATATTCACTCAGGGTTGCCATCAGCGTTTGCGAGGCATAGTTCAAATCCTTCAGAGCATCGGGCCGGTCGGGAATTGAAATAATGATGTAATGCGAATTGCTGTAAACCCGGTTAAGCGTACTTTGCCAGGTATAAGCAACCTGTTCCAACAACGGATTGTCAAAAGTGCCGACAATTTCATCGGGCGGAATACGTTCGCGCAGCGTAATAACCCGGCAGGTCACCTGCAAATCCGACATATTGTCAATCCAGGATTTGCGCGCTTCGAGCATCGAGACGTTTTTCTCTTCGGTGGCAAAAGCCAGATCCAGCCCCTCAATTTTAAACACACGGGCAAACGAACCGTTATAACAACGAATGGTCATACCGTCCGACATCAGTTTATTAAACGGCAGGAAATCCGCCACTTTGGATTCACTCGGCTGCGGCAAAATGCTGTGCCCCAGTTTAGTAACCCACAAACCGGCAAAAGCTGCGGCCGAAATAAAACCAATCACCGCAACAATAACTTCTTTAGTGCTCAGCCCTTGCACGAACGTGCTGAAAAAATCAAAATCAGGGTGCAAATTTATTCCCCTTTGTCTTATACAAATTTTTGGTTATACGATAAGTCTGACCAAAGGCCTGAATCATACTGGAGATATGCGGTTCTTTGGTCCCCCACAATACAATTATGCCGTGCACCAGCAAAATGCTGGCCACGAAAATAATCGGGTTAATCTCAAAAGCGCCGATCGACACAAACATAATCGGAAACTGGACGCCGAGATTAAGCAGCACCGGCAGAAACGGCCCCCAAAGAATCTTCGGAGGACTGGCTACCGCTTTTAATACTGGTTCACGCATTTCAATCCATTCCTTTATTTTTCGATTCTACAAGAAAAGTTTCTTTTATGCAACAAAAAAGCTTGGCGAAATGAGAACTACAGATCCGAACGCATCATCGCCGCCCTCCGCATTTTTCCGGGTTAAAACAGCTTTGACCGCAACAGAAATCCGTGAAAAACAATTACTGCAGCCCACGCAACAAAAAAACACCGCCCTGGGAGAACAGGCGGTGCTTTTCGGATTTTCAACAAACTACTTGAAAATATTTCCGATGTCTTGTGGGATATCTTTGGCGGCGTTTGCCGTTCCGTTGATAACTCCGACATCCTGCGTGACTTCTTTTCCTTCATTGGCACCTTTGTTGCTGCCCTTAAAGAAGTCTTCGACTTTTTGCCCCAAACTCGGTTTTCCTTCCTTGTCTGTATAGTTGGTACCGATCGTTCCGGCAGCCGAAGTAATCGCTCCGGTAGCTGTGGTATAGTTGTCAAAGGCTCCGACACCGGCGGTGATCGCTTCGCTGATGCTGCCGGCATTTTTGATTCCTTTAACCGACGAATCAACCGCGGTATAAACCGTCTTGGCTGCCGAGATAACCGTACTTGCCGTATTATAACCTTTTACAGCCTCGTCCTTAACCGTCTTAATGGTATCTTTGAACTTCTGCCAACCGGTACGGGTATCAACATCGCTGCCGCCGCTGGTTCCGACCGGGCTGAGCGAAATGGTCTTCAAATCGACGCCGCCCGACAAACCGGGAATGCTGCCAACCGGACCCGACGGCAAAATCGGCATGACTTTTCCGTCTGCACCGGGAACCAGTCCGCCGCCGCCCAGCCCACCGCCGACACCGCCGCCAACGGAAGTTCCGCCGCCGATAGAGGTTCCGCCGCCGGCTGCCGTTACAGAAGTCGGGCAGTCATTTCCCTGACATTCGCCGAAAGTCGCCGAGTAATCGGCTTCGGTGAAATCCGGCTGCAAGAAGTGTCCGTATTGCAATTTGTGACCTTCCGCCTGAGTAAAATATTCAATAAACGGTGTCATCATCGAGAGCAGAAACAAACTGATTGCAATGTTGCCCAAATGCTTAAAACTGATTTTATTGAAAATCGCCGCAAAGGTAAAGGCAATCAGCCCGAAACCACCCAAAATGTAAACAATTTTTCGAATATCAAATAATGTCGTGGTCACTTTGCAGGCAATGGTTCTGAATATTCCGTGTTCTGCTTCGCTCTGCATGCATCCCAACAAATCAGCGAAGGCATCGCCCGGATTAAAACAGACAAACAGAGCTGTCAGCAACGTTAACAGAGATACAGACATCCTATCTTTTATCTTAAATTTTTGCATAGCACCCTCCTAAAATCTCTGTTCAAACTATTTTGCCAGACCCGAGTCATTACCGCTGATCAGCGTATCAGTGATCATGGTCGGGGTAATAACCGTACTTTCCACCATATAGTTAATAATCCCGGCCGTAGTCGCGATAACCATCAGGCCGATAATAATCGCCCCAAGCCATTTCCAGTTAAAGTTACCGAAGAAACCGCCGATGGCAATTGCGACGATACCGAAACCGGCAACCGCATAAATGATCTCGCGCATTCCCCTGAAGATCTCGGCACCTTTTGAGGTCAGATCGCCGAACAATGCCGCGTAAGAATTGGTTGCAAATAAAATTGAAGAAGCTAAGAACGCAACCAATGCAAATATTATTATTTTCTTTAATTTTACGTACAACATCTTCTTTTTCCTTCTTTTGTTAGTAGTAAAATAGGAGGGCTGTCATTGGCTAGCCAAAACTTCTGCCAGCCCTCCCGATCAGTTAGTATACAGGCAACTATACACCGAAGGTATCAGTTACGCCCGTACCGGCTTTGGAGCCTGCCGCATATTGAACAACGGCGTTCGCTGCAGCCAAGATAGCCAGACCGACAGCCAAAGCAGCAAACCATTTCCAGTTTACTTTACCGAAAATAGCCGCAAAAGCAACACCGACCAGACCAAAACCACCCAGGATGAAGATGATCGTTCTAACGGCTTCAAATACGTTAGAGACCTTCTTGCTTGCCTGAGTCATTAAGCTGGTGCCGTCAACAGCCGCGGCATCGCCAACCATAGCAACGGTTACAAACAAAACCATTGCAGCCAGCGTCCAGATATTTCTTTTAATAAATTGCATAGTTTTTCTCCTTTAATTAATTAAAAGTACTTTACTTATACATTTTTAGGATACCTGATTTTTTCCAAAATTACCAGCATTATCATTTCTTATTCATTTTCAATAACCATTTGTTTTTCATTACAAAAAATCCCTGTAACAAAAAATTCATAGTTAACTGAGCTTCATTTTGGACAATAAAAGGGACAGACTCCGCCGTGTTGTTTCCCGTCCCAACCTCGCTTTATCCGAAACAAAAAACAAGAAAACACTTATTTATATATATCACTCTGAATATGCAGCTGCCATGCCACTGCCGTCCTACCCCCGTACACCCCCCAAAAAAACGACGAAAATTTAATATTCGGCGAATTATGTGCTTGCCAATTCTCATATTTTAATTTATTGTTAACCATTAGAGGGGTCAAGTTAATGAGAAAAAAGACTTTTAAAATATTTGTTAACAGTTTTATCATTTCTCTGTTCACAATGTGGGCGTTTAATGAGCTTTTTGCCGTGCCGGCACAACCGAAAAGCGCCGAAATATCCATTCCGGAAAAAAACATTGCGCTCTTTTTCCAAAACGATATGACGGTCTCGGGACAGGCTCTGGCCCCGGTTGAGGCTTTTTCGCTGGCAGCGCCTTTGCCGAGAAAGAATGAACGGGATGTTCTTATTGATAAAAATCTGTTTGTTTTTGACAGCGACAATGATAACGGCATCAGCATCAGTTCGGTCGAAGATGCCGCCGATATTCCGTTGGAATATTCTGCCGCTGCCCGGAATGCAACTTTAGCGGAAAACAAACCGGAAACATCGCCTTCCGACGACTCGGAAAGCAATATTGCGGCAACTGAAGAACAGACACCGTCATTTGCCCTGACAACCGATGTTCAGGCTATAGAAAAAACGGCCAAAAACGCCGAAGATCTTTTGGCGTCGGCATCCCAAGAAACCGAACCTCAGCTCCGAGAAGACAGCGTTCTTTCGCTGCAACCGATCGAATCTGCGCCGACAGAAGCCCCGGCAGCCCTTGCCGCCGCCGAAACGGATAAAAATGATCATATGATTCCGCTGGAGTTCGGTCAGCAAAAAGGCCGCGAAACCTCGGTAGAAATTGCAACCGCCGCGCCGGACAACCAGATTGCCATGGCGGCAGGCGGAACGCTGGACGTCGAATCAATCGCTGTTAAGCCCACTCTCGAAAAAGACCGGATCTCCGGCCGCGAATGGCACGAAATGACTGCCCGCGACACCGAGGAAAGTCCCTGGGTCGTTGCCAAAGGGGCCCGCAATCCGAAAAACAATCATGTATTGGAAGAAGATTTTTACAAAGGTATGAACGAATCGGAAATCGCCGATATACTCAATCGGCCCGAGGCTATGGCCGATGAAGCCAATCAGGTTCAAACCGCCGAAATGGTCAAAAACATCTTAATTCCGATCCCGGAAGACATCCTTAACGACAAAAACCTCACGCCGCAACTGGTTTCTCCCAAAAAGAGTCTTGACCGAAAAAACACCGAACCGGAAGAAGAAACCGTTGCCGAAGAGGAAAAAAGCGGCGGCCTGTTTAAAAGTCTCGCTTCGATGTTCAGCAGTTCTGACAACAATGAGGGCGACAACGTAATAACCGACGAAGAAACGACTGAAAAACCCAAAAAAGCCAAGAAACGCAAAGGCTTATTTTCGGCTTTCGGCGGCGATAAAACACCGACAAAAATCCTGCCGGCCGAAATGCGGCTTTCCTTCCAACCCGGACGCGCCGAAATTTCGGGAACCACCCTGCGATGGATTCAGGCATTCGCCAACAAAGTTATCGAGGATCCCAACGTTATCCTGGAAGTGAGAATCGATCGCACCAGTTCTTTCGAACTGCAGCAAAAAAGATTAAACTTATTACACAATATTTTAACTAATAAGGGTGTAGATTACGGAAAAATAAATACCGTTTTCACCTCCCGCGAGCCAAATTCGTTTATTATCAGGACTTTAAGGATTAACGAAAACGTCAATAACGATATGCCGGAAAACAATAAAAGGCAGAGTCTGTATTACCAGTCGTGGTAGAATATCTGCTTGATTATTTTTTTTCAGTATGTATGATAGGTTAAAAATATGAATAAAAACAGCTTAGGAAACACGAAAATGAACTACAAATTTCTTATATCAGCCGGTTTTTTAGGAGTTCTGCTGTTATCGGGTTGCGCAAGCAACAACGATTATGAATATGAGTATTCAGAAACACAAGCCGCTCCGGGCACGACCGTCAAACAGACCTGCCCGGCCGGTCAATATCCTACTCCCGGAATCACCGGTTGCGCCGCTGAAGACGAGTTCGTCAACTATACCAAAGTGGCCGCCGATTACCGTGAATACGGCGAAAGAACTCCCCGCGATCATTTAATAGTTCAATCCGGTGCCGGAAGCAATATGTCGGCAACCATTCCGCCTTCAATCGACGGTGAGGTTATTGATTATGAAGAAGAAATCACCGTGGACGAAAAAATCGGCGAAGGCGCGGACGTAGGCGGTTCCGGCGAAGGTTACAGCGCCGATGATCCGGTCGAAGACTGGCTGGCCGAAGAAGGCAAAAGCCTGAAGCTGTTGTTAACCGAATGGTGCGACCGGGCCGGCTGGCGCCTGATTTGGAACACTAACCGTAACTATACCTTAACGGCCGGCGCTATGTTCAGAGGCCGCTTTGCCGACGTCAGTTCGGCTCTGGTAAGAGCTTTTGCCCGGGCACGTCCGGCTCCGATAGCTACATTTTATAAAGGAAACCGCGTCTTGGTAGTCGAGACTATGGAGGATGAGAATGCGTATGAATAATTGGATTAAATACAGTTTGGGTTTGGGCCTGATTGCTCTGATCGGCGCCTGCTCAATTGCGACCAGTATGGACGCAACGCTGGAACGCGAAGTTGAAGCAACAACCGAACTCAAGGAAAAAGCCAAAGCTCCGAGCGAGGCCGCTCCGGAAGACGTGGTTCGAGTTAAAAACGAGATATGGCTCGGCGATAAGAGTATTGTAGAATATGAAGGCGCCCCGATCCCCGCTTATCTTGAAACCAAGGAAGGCGTTACCCTGATCAGCAACCGTCCGATCACTTTATATGAAATCGGCGACATGATTAACAAAATCACTTCGGTTCAGGTCAGATTTGCCCCGCATCTGGAAGAAGATCTTCTGAAATCTGCCGCGGAAAATGTTCCGTCTCCGGACCAGATCAATGCCCATTGGGCCGATCCGACCAAAATGCTGGTTTCTTATCGCGGACCTTTAAGCGGACTGTTGGACGAAATCGGTTCCCGTTTCGGAATTTGGTGGCGTTATGAAAAGAACGAAATTTATTTCTATAAATTTATGACCAAAACTTTTGTTCTGTACAGTCTGCCGACCAAACAATCTTTGACCTCCAACATCGGCGGTTCGTCAACCGATTCAGGCAGCGGCGGCACTTCCGCCCTCACCCTGACCAACTCTGCCGAACTGGAGTTGTGGAGCAATATTGAAAAATCGATTACCTCAATGGTCGGTAAAGATGCCCAGTTGTCTCTGGACCCGACCAACGGAACCATTTCGTTGACCGCAACCCCGAACGATATTCGCAAAGTTGCTCATTTTGTTAATGAACAGAACACGCGTTTGTCCCGTCAGGTTGCCATCAGCATTAAAGTTTTGCAAGTCAGCGTCAACGATTCGGACACTTTCTCGCTTAATTTGAAAACTCTGTTCAATGACGGAAAGACTTCGATCGGTCTCGCCAGCGCGGCAAGCGGCCTGAGTTCCGATATTGCGGAAAACCTGACAATGACGATCATGCCGGGCAACTGGAACATTAATTCCAGCATTCAGGCGCTGTCAACCCAGGCGACCACCAACCTGATTACCAGCGGTACGGTAACCACTTTGAACAATAAATCGGCCCCGATTCAGGTTGTCAAGAAACAGAACTATATTTCCGAAATCACCAAAACCAACAGCGGCGGCGACTCCGGAACTTATGACCTGTCGACGGAAACCGAAGAAATCGAAACCGGCTTTACGATGAACGTGCTGCCCCGCATTTTGGAACACGGACGTCTGTTGCTCAAGTTCGACCTCACGCTGTCCGACCTTTTGGCTTTGGAAAAAGTTGATTTGATCAGCGGCAACGACGGCGAAAGCGAAGGCGGTGAATATATTCAGAACCCGATCATCGAATCGCGCGGCTTCACTCAGGAAGTTGCTCTGAAATCGGGAGAGTCTCTGGTGCTGACAGGTTATGAACGCGTCGAAAACAGTGCGGAAAAACGCGGCGTCGGTTCTGCAACCAACTCTTTGCTGGGCGGTACCGCAACGGCCGGAAAAGTCAGAAGCATCTTAGTGATTATTTTAACCCCCGTGGTGCTGGAATCTCCGCTTAATCCGGAAACCAGAGTACGCGACTAGACTTAAATTTCTGATAAAAGGAAACGAACGTGTTAGACGATGCCAAAATGCTAGACGACGAATATAAAGCAGATCAGGAACGGAGCTGGGGTACTCATTTCGTATCCGGCGGCGTGGAATTTGCTACCAGCCTGTTCTGGCAGTCTCTGCAAAATCAGGACGCGCCGCAGGCCGAAATCATAGAGTCCTCGCAGGGCGTTTTGGAAGGCGCCGATCTGTACTGCATAAAGAAAGGCAAAACACCACAGTTTGGTATTTGCGTTTCGGCAGACGGCTACAAACCGGGACAAAATACCGGTGCGATTTCCTTGTCTTCTGCCCTCAGCGACCAGCCTTCTTTTGTTGCGGTATTTAAAGTACCGAACGGATGGTGGTATGTCTGCGTACGCGATGACGTTATTCTGGCAAACGGCGATATGCTCTATCTTTCGGAAGAAGATGCCAAGAAGCAGTTCATGAGCATGTTGATGGTTCCGGACTGGAAGCTGAAGATTGCTCCGCCGGAATGGAATATTGAAGACACTTTATATCCCGATCTCGACGATTTGTTGTCTCGCGGCAGTAAAGTCAAGCTGCAAAAAATCAACACCAAAGGCAAGATGTTTTATATTATTGCCGGTGCCGGCGCTTTCATTGTCCTCTATATCCTCTACCAGCTGTTTATGAGTCTGTTTGACACCACGCCGACGGTACCGGTCATGGTACCGGTGGCGCCGAAAGTCGTCAAAACGGAAGAAATTCCTCCCGAACCGAAGCCATGGGAGAACCTTCCCGATGCAGCTATGGTCATGGGCAGTTGTCAGGACAAGATATTGGATTTGGTAACGATTATGCCTCCGGGCTGGAAAATCAGCAACGTCACTTGTACGACCGGCGGCGCCAGCACGACCTGGAGCAGATTGTTCGGACGGATTTCAATTGCCGACAAAGCCTTAAACACTTCCGGTCTGAATTTCTCCGCACGTTCCATTTCAGACGACGGCAATACGGTTATGGCGGCGTTGAGCTTGGGAGACATCAATACCGAAACTTCGGAACCGACACGTTCGATGATGGACTTGAAGATCAATCTTAACGAATTCTTCCAGTCAATCGATCAAAAAGTTGCCTTAAATGACGAAGTATATACTTCTCCGCAACAGAACGTATACCGTTCGGTAAAGTTTAAGTTCAGTTCAAACTATAATCCTAAAGTCTGGAGCAATTTGTTAACAAAATTTTCAGGACTTACGATTAATTTAATAATGTACAACCCCGAAACCGGTGTTTGGGAATATGAAGGAGCTATCTATGCATTATAGTTTTAGAAATACTTTATGTGGTTTGGCAGTAGTCGTTGCTGCAGGATTGTTGGCCGATCAGGCAGCCGCTCAAACCGTTACTTTGATGGAGAACGACGACACGGTCGCCCTTGCTCCGATGGACGAATCATCCGCGCCGGAAGAAATATCGCTGTTTGACGAACAAATGGGAGATGTTTCGCTGCCGGGGGCCGGTCTCATTTCGCCGTCACAACCGACCAACAGCGTCGCCACGGACGTTATTCCGATGGAAAGCGACGACGACGATTCCGAAGAATCGGTAACCACAATTTCGATTGAAGACGAAACCGATATGATGGACATGGGACAGATCGAAAACGACAAAATGCCCATGGGTGCGCCGATACCGACCAAAACCGTCTCGACGGTGCCGCCGACGGTTACTCCGGAAGTAACCGGAAAGCTGTTGGGCGCCAAACCGACCGGCGGTTTTGACGAAACGATCTCCCCCTCGATCAGCAATGACCTGTTTGCCAGAATGTCCGATTTGGAAAAGCAGACGACTTTGTTGAATCTGGAACTGAAAAAAGAAAGAGTTCAGAACGAAATTGCTGCCGTTAAGGCTCAACGCCTGAAAGCCCAGCAGGAAGAAGATGCTCGTAAAGAAGAAGAAGAAAGAAAAAGAATCGAATGGGAAAACGAGCAGGAACGCCTGATGGTCGCCGAACAGACCAAACTGAAGGAAGCGGCTGCCGCTCTGGAAAGACTGCGTCAGGAAAAAATCGTCAAAGCTTATAAGGCAACCATGCTTGACGCTACCCAGAAATGGATCAAGAAAAACGCCGAAGTATATGCCCAGATGGCCAAAAAAGACGCTGAAACCAAACAGATTTTGGCGGATAACAAAAAGAAACTGTCGGTTTTGAAGCAGAAGGCCGACGATCTTAAGAGCAAAGCCGAAAACGCGCGGGTAGCTTATGACAAAAAAGTCGCCAACCTCGAAAGCCAGATTTCCATTTTGAAAACCCGTCTGGAAGCCGAAATCGAATCTTCGAAGAAAAAGCTGGCGGCCGCCAAAGCCGAAGCCGCTACCGGCAAGAAGAATCCGTTTGCCACCTCAATCAGCGGAGTGGATATGACAACACCTCTGGCACCGGAAAAAATCAAACTCAGCAGCGAATATGCGATTATGGAAATTACCGGTCAGGGCGAAGAGTTGGCTGCAAAGCTGATTAACACCGACGGCGACGTCTTTATGGTTAAGCCGGGCACCACGCTGAGAAACGGTTTTACGATTGATGACATCGCCCAGACTTATGTCAGTGCGGTCAAAGATAACGAAAAAGATTATCTCTATTTCTCCGCCGGCGGTATTCTGGATCGTGAACCGGTTCCGTCCGACATCAACATCAAAGCGCCGGTTGATCCCAACGACCCTAACAGCGGCAACAACAACCAGTCGCGCGGACGTCAGATCAACACCACTCAGGGAATTCCGAGTTTAGGCCAAGGAATGTTTATCAGATAGCAAAGAAATGGTAGAAGAAAGCACAACACAAGGCAAAGAAAACGCTAATATCTCCGGGGCTGCTCCTGCCGAGCAGCCCAAGAAGACAAGTTCGAAGGATTTTATTGACAGTCTTTTTGCCAACGACAATTACTTGTGCACTATGCCTAAAGGCAAGCTGCCGGACGGTTCGTCATTAAACATCAACGACGAAACGCGCCGGCGTTTGGCGCTTTTTGCCGACGGTACATTATTGATCTCCAAGGACCACCGTTTTGACGGCCCGGTTCTGAGCTTTCTGAGCATTGCGGAAAAGAAGGGGATCAAGATGAAAGCCCCGGTCTATGTTTCGCAAAACGAACTGGCAACCATTTACGCGATGGCCGAACGCAATCAGGTCTTTTCCGAAGACGATGAAGATCTGGCACGTTTGCAAATGCAACGCGACTTCGTTAACATTACCAAACGTGCCTCGTCAATGAAAGTGTCCGACGTGCACGTCGTGGTTTCCGACAACTGTACCGAAATCTTTTTCCGCGCCAACGGCGTGATGATCAAGGAAATGGAATACAGTAAAGAATGGGGCGATCAATTTGTACGTGCGGCCTTTGCCTCAGCCGATATTTCGGACGCCAACTATGCCCAAAACGAATTTCAGGGCGCGCAAAAACTGGGTTCGACACCGCTGCGCGGTTCCAAAGGCAAACTGATGCTGCCGCACAACGTGTTGGCGATCCGTCTGCAGTTTAACCCGATCGCCTTCGGTTCGCAATATTTGGTTATGCGTCTGCTATACGCCGACGATAACCCGGACGGCAACGACGACTTGGCGGCTCTCGGCTGCGGCGAATACGAACAGGATTTGTTTTTCCGCCTGCGCGCAGCTCCGGTGGGGCTGAATATCGTCGCCGGGCCGACCGGTTCGGGAAAATCGACCCTGCTGCAAAGAAACATGATCAAACTGATCAAAGAGAAAAACGGCGAAATTAACCTGCTGACGGTAGAAGATCCGCCGGAATATCCGATTCCGGGCGCCCGACAGATGCCGGTGACCAACGCCAACACCGAAGAAGAAAAAACAGTCCAATTTACGCTGGCTTTGTCAGCCGCATTGCGATCCGACCCCGACGTTTTGATGGTGGGCGAAATCCGTTCGCTGGCTACCGCCAGCCTGACATTTAAAGGCGCGTTGTCGGGGCACTTGGTTTGGGCAACCTTGCACGCCAACTCGGCACCGGCGATCGTAACCCGTTTGCGCGATATGGGCGTGCAATCGTATATGTTAAGCGACCCGGAACTGCTTAAAGGTTTGATTTCCCAACGTCTGTTCCGCAAACTTTGTCCCTATTGCCGTATTCCGGTAAAAGAAAAGCTGGATTATCCGGCGGTAAAACGCCTGCGCACCGCGTTGGGCGATTTCGGGGTTGAGAACACCTATCTGAAGGGCCCCGGCTGCAAGTTCTGCGAAGGCCGCGGCATCAAAGGACGTTTGGGCGTGCAGGAAATGATTTTGCCCGACGGAACTTTTTTGGAATTGATGATTGCCGGCGAAACCCGCAAAGCGATTGACTACTGGACCGGCGACCTAAACGGAAGAACCTTAAAAGACGCCGCGTTGGAACGGATGTTAAAAGGATTGATTGATTTGGACGAAGTCGAACGGTGGTGCGGTCTGCTGGATCAGCGTCCGGTATACTAAAACAGAGAGGAAAAGAAGATGGAAGAGAAGAAAAGAGATTCGGCCTCTAATTTAAGTCAGGCACTGAAAAAAGTAAACAGCATCGAAATTTACTATGCCAAAATGATCTGCCTGATGTCGGGGGCTACCCGGTTGAAGATTTACCGGAAGATCGCCTCTTTGATGAGCAACCGGTTTTCGTTGATGAACGCGCTGGACATGTTGCACGCAACCATTACCAACGACGGCAAAAATCCCAGCGAACCGATGGCAATTGCAATTGCGCAATGGGGATACGGCCTGCAAAACGGTATGTCGTTTTCCGACGCCCTTAAAGGCTGGGCACCCGACCGCGAACGTCTGATGCTGTCAGTAGGCGACGTTTCCGACTTGGAAGGCGCTTTGTACAACCTGATCCGGGTAACCGAAGGCACCACCAAAATGCTGCGCCCGATTATCGGCGCGATTTCTTACCCGGCCTTCCTGATGATGATGGTGGTTTTGATTATTTACGGTATCGGTGCCTACATGGTGCCGCCGATGATCGACGCGGCGCCGAACACGCGCTGGCAGGGAACGGCGCGAACGCTGGTGGACCTGTCATCCTGGATTCAGGAATACTGGATTGTTGCCTTTTCCATTTTGCCGTCGATCATGCTGGTGATTTATCTGACCATCGGTATTTGGACCGGCCCGACGCGGGCGATTGCCGACCACATGCCGCCATGGTCATTGTATAAGGTGTTTGTGGGAATTACCTGGCTGCTGGCGATGTCGGCGCTGGTGAAAGGCGGAACCCCGGTTTCGAACGCGATGCGCGCCCTGCGGAAGGATTCGACCCGCTATCTGAAAGAACGAATTGACAAAGCGCTGGTTTTCATCAACAACGGTGACAACCTGGGACAGGCCTTATCAAAAACCAAGTTGGAATTTCCGGATGCCGAGATTATCGGCGACTTGAAAATTTATTCGGAAATGGACAACTTTGAAGAAGCATTGGAAAATCTGGCCAACAACTGGCTGGACGAATCGGCTTACGTCATTGAACAAAAAGCCAGCATTTTGAACATGGTAGCCTTGCTGATGGTTTCGGGCATTATCGCCTGGGCGGTTATGGGAACCTTTGAAATGCAAGACCAAATCACCAGTTCGATGGGTATGTAGAATGCGGCAAAAAATCAACAATCGACCGATTGCCCTGCTGATTGCCGCCTTGGTTTTGCTGAGCGGAATTATGGTATGGCATTATGTCACCCCGAACAAAAAAACGGAACAGGCCGCGCTTCAGGTTGCCGAAACGGCAGCGTTGGTTCGCTGCCACTACGCCAGCAAGATTGACTACTGGGGGTTGAACACACAATCGGCGGTTGATAACAATATATTAACCAATCTGCCTTATCATAAAGGCAGACTTACAAATGCTCTCGGCAAGCCGGTTTTAATCGGCAGCGGCGAAAACGGAGAGACCGTGATGCCGGGAGAACGCAGTTTCGACGTCGTTTACGGCGATTTAAGCATGGGGGAATGCGTTGCCCTGGCTGCCTACCGCTTTGAACGGCCCGAAGAATTAGGACTCTTGCAAATCACTGTCGTGAGCGGTGACAACCGTCAAACGTTCAGCTGGGGGGAAGAGAACTACAAATTGCCGGTTGCCCGGCAGGAGGCACAGAAAATCTGCCGCAAAGGTTCTAAAGTTCTGTGGACAATAGAATAATTTTGTAGCGGAAAGGAATGCGCTGAGATAAAAATAACTTGTATTATAGCAATTTTTAAGCTATTATAATTACTTGAAATACGATTTTTTTTGGGAGAAAAAAATGAAGACTTTATATAAGAATGAGCAAAGCGGTCGTTCCATGGTGGAAATGCTCGGCGTTTTGGCAATTATCGGCGTGCTGTCGGTCGGCGGTATCGCAGGTTATTCCAAAGCGATGGCAAAATTTAAACTGACAAAAGCGATGGATCAGGTATCGACAACCGTTACCAACATTCGTACCCTCTACTCCGGCCAACCGAACTATGATGGTCTGAATACTACTGTTGCCATTCAGATGGGTGCCGTCGGGGCAGAAATGCTGAACGGCGTTGCAGCGGCTAGCGCTACAAAAGCTTATAACGCTTTTAACGGTGAAGTAACCGTTGCCGCTGCTGATTCTAACAGAACTTTCACGGTTAAGTTTGACGGTCTCGGCAAGGAAGCCTGCGTCGCTTTGGCAACTGCCGACTGGGGTTCCGGTTCCGGTTCCGGTTTGGTCTCGGTAACCACCGGCCCGACCAAAAAAGAAGGCACCACAGCTGCGGCCACTCTGCCTTTGAAGTTGGCTGATGCTGCTGCCGGTTGCAGCGACAACGCAGACAAGAACTCCGTTGAGTGGAAATACTACTAATTTCACCAAGTTGAAATTCAAAAAGAGGAACTTCGGTTCCTCTTTTTTATGTTTTGAATGTAACACAAGCTACGTCAGCAGGTTGAGGCAGACACTCCGAACCAGCCCTAAGGCTTGCAAAGTTTTCGGACCGGAGGGCGAAGTTCGGAACGATTAAGACCACTTGCGTAAGCCGGCGGAAGTTTATCCCGTGCCCGCGACTGAACCCGGGAGTATTTTTTGCGTTGTCTCCTCCCCATAAAGTCGAGCGTGTCTTTTTTGGTTTCGGCAGCGCATGCAAAACCATCGCGTTCTGCGTCAGTTTTTTATAAAAACAGTTTTCAATATCCGTATTTGTTTTAACCGCTCCCCAAGCAGATTAAGCGACAATCTGCGACAGAGCTCACTCCCAAATTCTGTCAGCCACATCGTAACGAATCGGAAATTTTACCCCACTCAACGTGTGATTGAAATCGTCTGCGTCAAATGATACATTATTTTAAAACCGACGTCGCCGTTAAGGCCCAAAAAACGGCCGCCGAGGCACCGGATTTTTGTAACAAAAAAAAAAAAAACAAATGCAATTCAATTGATTAGGGACAAAATAACGCCTAAAGAATTAAATAAAAAGACTTGTATTTTCCTTCGGAGTGAAATAGTATATAAGGACATGAGAAATTAAATGTTTTGGAGACTAAAACTTGAGACACGCTCTTCTTTGCCAACAAGGACGCTCGATGATCGAAATTTTAGGCGTATTGGCAATTATCGGTGTTTTGTCGATCGGTGGGATTGCTGGTTATACCAAAGCAATGGAAAAAATAAATACCGATAAGTTGGTGGTTGATATCAGCACCACTGCACATAATATAAAAAACTTGTATGCCGACCAGAGGTCGTATGAAGATTTGGATAAAAACGTCATTGAACTCAATCTGGTCACCGGCGTTCGTCAAGACGAAACCGGGAAAAAGCTTTTTCATGTCATGAACGGTGAAGTAACCGTCAAATCAATTGCCCGCAATAAAGGTTTTGTGATGGTTTATAACGGATTGACCGAAAAAACCTGTTCTCAGCTCGCTTCAACCGACTGGGGCGGCAGCGCCAACGGTCTGCAATATCTGGTTATCAGTCCGACCGGCATCGTTCCGCCGCGGGGTTTTCCCTCCAATCTTGACAACGGCGAATATGCCGCGGTCGACCTGCCGCTGTCGCCGGCCGAAGCCGCAATACACTGCAAGTGTGACAAATTGTTCAAATGCGGCATTGCCTGGTTTTACGACTGACGTTTTTCCCAAATCGAGCAGGACCGGCGCCCCAAAGCCGCACCCCAGCAATTTTAAAGACAAAAATCAGGATAACTTATTCCCGGCTGCAATCAAAGCTGCCGGGAATTCGGCGGTTTTTACAAGGTATCATTTTCAATTGAAGACAACAGAGCCGTATAAGCCTGTTCGGAAGGGCTGCAAATATATACGCCGGCGTCAATTTCGCCGCTTTCGTTACCGAGACGGAAACGCCGCACTGCCGCAAAAACAATCCCGTTAACCGAATAAGCCAACTCATAAATACCGTCGGCACTTTTGCGCACACGGAACCAGACGTCCGCCGGCGCGCCTTCAAGCGGTACCAAAGCCATATCCGAATTGCCGTTGACGGTTACCACGGTGCCGATATTTTGCGGCTGGCTGTTGCGCGACATCACCGCAATTTTGAACCAGTTTCTTTCATCAAGCCGCCCCATCAAACCGCATTGGGCAAAACCGCCGGGATTGTCAAACCGCCAGGAAGCCGTCATCATAAAAGCGCCGCGCCGGCCGCCATAGAAAAAATGGCCGTCGTCTTTATGATAAGCACGCACGGTATCTTGCCAAAAATCGGTATGCGGGGACGCGGTAATTTTTACCCCGCGGTCACTGAAAGAAACTTCCCGGGGCTCGTTGTACCATTCAAAATCGCGCAGTGCTTCCAGCAGCATCAAAAAGTCCTTATGTTCTCATCCGGCATTGTTTGCAGTACTTTTTCCAATTCGGCGTTTTTAATCCGCGGCGCCACGATCTTGAGAGTAATAATCTGATCGCCCTGACCGTTGCGGTTTTTAACTCCTTTGCCTTTCAGGCGCAGTTTGTCGCCGCTGCCGGCATAGGCGGGAACTTTTACCGCCACTTGGCCGTCAATCGTCGGCACGGTGATTTTGGCGCCCAGAACCGCCTCTTTTACCGTAATCGGCAGCTCCATTGTAATATTTTGTCCTTCCATGCCGAAATAAGGATGTTTATCGACATTCAGCGTAATCAGAACATCGCCGTTTTCACCGCCGTAATGCCCCGGATTTCCCAGTCCTTTCAGACGCAGTGTCTGTCCGTCAACGGTTCCCGAGGGAATTTTGACATTGATATTGCGGCCGCCGAGCGCAATTTGCCGTTCGCCGCCGCGCACGGCGGTCAGAAAATCGATCCGCATCGTATAGGATACGTCTTCGCCCTTGCGGGAGCGGCGCGAAGCGCCCGAAAATCCGTGCCGACCGCCCTGCCCGCCGTTGAACGCCGAAAAAATGTCGTCGCCGAAAATGGAAGAAAAATCAAAATTGGCATTTTGATCGCCGGAAGACGAATAGAAACCGCCCTGACCAAACGGATTGCCGCCGCCGGAATATGTATTGCCGTACCCGGCGCCGAAGCCGGTGGGCTTGCCGTCGGCGTCAATTTCATTATTGTCATATTTCTTGCGTTTGTCCTCGTCACCCAAAATGTCATAAGCTGCCGAAATTTCCTTAAACTTTTCGGCAGCGGACGGATTGTCTTTGTTGACGTCGGGATGATATTTGCGGGCCAGCTTGTGGTAGGCCGATTTGATCTCGGCCTTGGTCGCCGTTTTGGACACGCCTAAAATGTTGTATAAATCTTTTGCCATTTAACTTTTTGCCTGATCTTTTTAAAATCCTGTCATACTTGGTATTTATATAGGATTTTTAAAAGTCTATTGCAAGCGCAGACAGTCAAAAGTCGCCCGGCGGGCATAATTTTTATACAGAATGACGCTGCGCAAAACAGCGGTGCGGTTACCGTGTTCTTCACAATAACGCGAAGCCAGCGGCGCCAGTTCGTCAACCCGGACGTCTTTATACTCATAGGTTACATAATTGTCCGAACGGGCTTTGATGACCACATTGTCCAAAAAACGGTCATAAGCCGAATCGTAAGCCAGCTTTTCGACCGGCTGATCCGGATTCATGACTTCAACTTCTTCCCGAGGCTGTTCTTTTTCCGCAACCGGCGTTTTTACCGTTGCGTCCGGCCGGCTGTTTTCGGCCGGAACGGCGGTTGCGACAACTTCGCCGCCGGCGTTTTCAACCGCCGTTTCTTCAACGGCAATAACGCTTTCGTCATAATAAACTTCATTATAATGGCAGGCACTCAACAAAATTGCCGCGCTCAACACCGCATATTTTAAATTCTTCATCAATTTTCCCCGTCTTGAGTTAGTAATATAGCCAAAAGATACCACCGCTTGGTTAAACAAAGCTTAATCCAAAAGATTATACAGGTCTTTGCCGGCCTGCTCAAGAATTTGCAAAACCCGGCGGTTGGTGGTGTTTTTGCTGCGTTCGTTGCTCAGCTTGTCCAGCATCTTCTGAACCTTTTCGTTAAAGCGCCGATCTTCGCGCAGCCGTTCGATATTGCGGATATTTTCATCGTCGTCAATTTTGTAATTGACCACCGCCCGCAGCACCGCTATGTACTGCGCATCGCGGGTTGCCGTCATTTGCGCCTGTGCGGCCGTCGAACAGCCCAACATCAAAACCGCCAAAAACAACGCAAGTTTCTTCATTGCCGCCTCCTGTCTTTTCTCAAAAAAAACATTGTGTTAATCAATACAAATAATATAATGGGAAACGAATCGTTTTACTATAAAAATATTAGAGTTATCAAACATGAAAAAAACAATTTGGGCACTTATGGACGACCGGGCCGGCAGCGTCGGACAGGCCAGAGGAATTTTGCCGGCCATTGCCGACGAGTTTGAAGTGATTGAAAAGAAAATCGTTTATAACCGGTTGGCGGCTCTTCCGAACTGCATCCGGCGCAAAACCCTGATCGGCGTCGACCGCAAACAAAGCGCGCCGATCAAAGGCGAACCTTTTCCCGACGCCGTGTTATCAATCAGCCGCCGTACCGCACCGATCGCCTTATGGTTGAAAAAAGCGTCAAAGGGAAAAACCAAAATCATTCAATTGATGTTTCCCGGCAAATTCGGCGCCGCGGAAATGGATCTGATTGTTATTCCTGAGCACGACCGCGGCAAAGCCGAAGGCGAAAATCTGCTTTACATTACCGGATGCGCGCATCGCATTTCGCCGCAAGCTCTTGAAGAAGCTCGACAAAAATGGACACCGGCCTTTGCCTCGCTGCCGAAACCCCTGACAGCCATACTGGTCGGCGGCGCCATCAAAAACAAACCGTTTACCGACAAAAACGCCGAGATGCTGGCCGATGCCATTTTGAAAGTTCACAATCAGGTCAGCGGTTCGATCCTGATTACGTCATCGCGCCGGACCGGAAAATCCGCCGAAGACATCATTATGAAGAAACTTGCCCACATTCCGGCTTATACCTACCTGTGGGGCGAAAAAAAAGAAAACCCGATTATGGGCTTTTATGCTTGCGCCGACCGCATCATCGTCACCGGAGATTCGGTTTCGATGGCTTGCGAATCGTGCGGATCCGGAAAACCGGTGATGGTTTTCAGCGGCAAAAACTGGCTGACTCCCAAACACCAGCGTTTTGTTCAATCGCTGTTTGACGGCGGTTATGCCATGGATATCAATGCCTATGACGTCGAAAACACCGCCGCCATGGAGCGTCTGGATCCGGCAGCCGAAATTGCCGAACGGATTAAAGCTCTGTTTAAGTAAAAAGCAGCGGCAAAGTGCTAAAAAGCAAAAGAAGGGCTGTCAATACAGCCCTTCTTTTTTAGTAGCAACCACTTTTTGGTACATACGGCCGAAAAATGTGGTCTTGCGCCAAAAATATTCCGACGGATTGCGGGCATAGTTTTTGATTTCGTTATTCCACAGCTTTTCGGCAAACGGCTGGTACAGACGGTTAAAAATCTTGACGACATAACGCAGCGGATGCCAGATCGGCGAATTATTGTAATCAATAAAAACGACTTTGCCCCCCGGTTTGACCGCGCTGAGCGCATTATTGACGATCTGGGCTCGGGTTGCCGACGGCACCTCATGCAGCAGCATATAGCAGATAATGACGTCGTATTGCCGTTTGAGCGGCTCCGAAGCGTCCTGATTGACAAAGCGCATAAACGGATAAAGATAACAGTACTTATTGCGCTGGTGGCGCAGCTGGGTCATGCTGACGTCAATCAGGTCATAATGCCCGTAAATGCCGACTTTTGACGCCGCGACGCCGATTTGATCGCCGAAAGTGGCACCCATTTGCAAAACGTCGGCCGAAACCGAAACTTCCGCCGCGCAGGAACGCAGCATTTTGGAACTGAATCCGAAAGTCAGAATATTCAGCAGCCGCTGGTTATCCAGCCAGCCGGTCAGACGCGGACTTTCGTACAACCAACTGTAAAACTCCTTTTGATAAAGCGGAATTTTGGCTTTGGCCGCCGCACGGCGCGCCGGCGGAATGACACTGCTCTTCCTTTTCATTTTTCTTCTCCATCCCAATGACCGCCGACGGCCTGCCACAAACTGAGTGACGCCGCAACCGCGGTTTCTGCCCGCAAAATCAGCGGCCCGAGACTGACGGCGACCGCAAACGGCTTTGAGCGCAAATCTGCCAGTTCTTCATCGGAAAAGCCGCCCTCCGGACCGACCAAAACCGCCGATGCGCCGCGATAAGCCGCAAACGCCTGCCGCGCCGGCAACCCGCGGCCGCTTTCGTCCATAAAAAACAACCGCCGGTCAGGTTCCCAACCCGACAGAAGGGTTTCCAACCGGATCGCTTCGCCGATTTGCGGAACGTCAAGGCGCCGCGACTGCTCTGCCGCTTCGGCGGCCTGAGCCGCAAAACGCTCGGTGCGAACCCGGTCCGTAATGGTATGACGGGTAATAACCGGAATTATTTTTTTAACCCCCAGCTCGGTCGCCTTTTCGATAATATAATCGGTACGATCTTTTTTTACCGGCGCAAACAAAAGCCAGATATCCTCACCGGCCGCAAACGGCCGCGTTTGCCGGCAGACTTCGGCCTGAACGTTTTTTTTGCCCACAGCGGTCAAAACGGCGGCAAATTCGCCGTCGCGGCCGTTAAACAACAAAACTTCGTCATTGACGGTCAGACGCATCACCGAGACCAGATAACGGCTCTGTTCTTCGGCAAACGTCACCGGCTGCCCCTCAATCAGCGGCAGGTCGACAAACAAACGGACTTTGGCGGTTTTTGACAAGATCGTTTCCCCGGTTAAAATAAAATTCTGTATAACCCGTTTCCAAGGCTTGAGTTTATGGTTTAACCCGAATATACAATGATGTTAGTTAAGTTTTCGTTACAGGCATAAAAATATGATTATCACGATTGACGGGCCTGCCGCCGCAGGCAAAGGAACTCTGGCCGCCACCCTGGCCGAAAAATATCGTTTGGCTTACTTCGATACCGGTATGGTTTACCGCGCGGTCGGACTGGAAATGGTGCTGCAAGAGCTTGATGTTCATGATCAGGATTCGGCAGCCCGAATCGCTTCGGAAATGACTTTTGTCAAAATGATGGAACTTTCCCGCCATCCCGATTTTCGCACTGACATCGGCGGACAGGCAGCTTCGATTGTTTCCGCTCATCCGGCGGTACGCAGCGCTCTTCTCAAAATGCAGCAGGACTTTTCCCATAACCCGACTTTTGCCGACGGAACCCCGGCCAACGGTGCCGTGTATGACGGACGTGATACGGGAACCGTAGTTTGCCCCGATGCCGACATTAAATTTTTTATAACTGCAGGCCCCGAAGTACGGGCAAAACGCCGATATGACGAATTTGTACAGAAAGGAGTCGCTGCGGATTTTGAAAAAGTGCTGGCCGACATGATTGCCCGTGACAAGCGCGACTCCGAACGGGCAACCGCTCCGTTGAAACCGGCCGACGACGCCGTCATTCTCGACACTTCGGCGCTGACGGCCGATCAAGTCGCCGAACAGACGGTCGCTTACATTGAAGCCCACCGGCACTAAAGCGGACTGCCGTATTTCCAACCGGGACGAATCGGTCCCGGTTTTATTTTTTAAAGGTAAAAATTTCGCTTGCGTTTTCTGAGGTTTTTTTTATAATAGACAAAATCATTGATTATTTTCTTTTATAATTCTAAACCCCAAAAATCTACATCTATGGAAAATTTTAAATGGAGGCATCTTCTCGTAGGCATTCCGTCGTTTTTTGCGATCGCCGTTCCGCAGCTTAT
Source organism: uncultured Alphaproteobacteria bacterium (assembly GCA_910577095.1). Classification (GTDB taxonomy): domain Bacteria; phylum Pseudomonadota; class Alphaproteobacteria; order RF32; family CAG-239; genus JAFUYI01. Next base: position 53,279 of record CAJTLY010000005.1, on the reverse strand, counting down.
CAGCTTCGTACTCGGTTCAGTATTCTTTCTGGGTCCTTTTGCCGTCGCTCTGTCCCTTTGGTACAGCAAAACATGGATGGAAAGAGTATTTTTCACCATCCTTTTGACTCTTTATCTGGGAGGCATCTTCTGGTGTCTGGGATGGCCGGCGACCTTTATCGACACTCTTCCCGACGGATGGATGTGGCAGTTTCTCTACGGTTTTATTAACGCGATCGCGCTTCTTGTTCTTCTCTCCGTCTACAGCATATTAAGCGACTCGATAAGGGAGCGAAGATTCAGAAACAAGTCCAATCGGTCATAGGTTACCGCTTCGACAATCAAACTTCCAAAACGCATCCTGACAAGGATGCGTTTTTTTGTAGCGTTTTACGGCCGCAGCCGGAAACAAAAAGAGGTTCCGAACAACGGAACCTCTTTTTGTCTTAAATTTGAAGATGAAAACTACTTCTTCTCGCGACACAACTTGATCAGGTTGTCCTTGCCGTAGCCGAGCAGGGTCAGGATGTCTTCCTGAGAAAGCTCGCCGCCCTGACTGATGTATCGGCTGCAGAGCTTGTCATCAGCCAGCAGGAACGACCATTCGTAACCGGAACATTTGTTGCGGTCAACCTTTTCCGGTTCACGATCGGTCAGCACCCAGTTCCACAAAGACGGACAGCTCTTTTTGTAGCCGTCGGGGAAAAGAGATTTGACCTTTTCGGCACCGAACGTTTCCATCAGCATGCTGAAGTTTTGCGGGAAGCAGAAGTCCAACTGGACGCTCTCTTCCGGCAGGATTCGGTTGAACAGCATGTTGCGTTCGATTTCGGGACTGGCACAGCCGACCGCTTTGATAACGCTCACGAGAGTTTTCTTTTCCTTGAGGAACAGGGTCGTCTGAAGCTGCTTAAGGTCCAGATTGATTTCCTCGTCCTTCAAGAAGCTGGCGACACCGATTTCCGATGCATAGTCCATCACTTCCGCCAACAGGCCATACTCGGTGTCTCTCTCGCTCACACACTTGTTATAGGCGATGTTCAAAGCGTAACCGTCGGTCAGATACTCGATCAGCTCCGGAGAGACGTCTGTATTCTGAACGAGAGAAACGGCCACGACAAAGCGGTTGGCCAGAAACTCCATGATCTCGGGTGAATTCTCCCACGAACTGTCGCTCAATTCGCCATAATAGCGGAACAGACCATGGGCCATGGACATCTGACGTTGTTCCGGCGTCAATGCGGCGAAAATATTTCTGACCGCTTCCACGCCGCTGCCGCGGAAATGCTTGTCCGTAAAGAGGTGATACACCCGGTCGAAACCCAGTGCCGTCACGATCGTCTTCAGATCTTCGAGGCTTTCGCGCGAAAGATCTTTGGGTTCCTGAAGGAACAACTCGACGGCCTGCTCGAACGATCCGACGTCAATTTTGCCGCGAAGGTCGATCACGCTCAGCATATCGCTGGTAGAAAGACGCTTGAGGTCGTTGATCAGCGCCGCAACGCCGTTATCCCCCATGCCGGCTTTGACCGAATTAACATAGTTCCTCACTTTTTGGGAACACAAAAACCGGAGCACTGCGATTACATTTGTCTTTTTCATCTTAAAAAGGATTAAATGAATAATAAATAAAAAATCTGTTTACTAGACAAAAATACACAAAATTTTCCATAAAGTCAACTTTTAAAAAATAAATTTAAAAAGTTGGTTAACGACTGATGAAAATGCTTGAAAAATAAATCGTTAAGTATATAAAAGAGCTGACTTTGACGTGCAGGGTACGCTGCGCTCAATTTATCAATCGCGTACAAGTCCGCCCGACCGCTGTCGGGAATGGCATTTTGAATTGTTTTTACTTTATGAATACAGCAGAAATTCAAATTCCCGAAACCAACGAAGTTTTTGCCGACCTGCTCAACGAACAGTTCGGTGATAACGGCCTGATCGGCTCGGTTGTTAAAGGAACCATCATTAAAATCAACCCCGATTTCGTTACCGTTGACGTCGGCCTCAAATCCGAAGGCCGTATCCCGGTTCGCGAATTCGGCCAGAATCCGGAACTGAAAATCGGCGACGTCGTCGAAGTTTATGTTGACCGTTACGAAGACCGCGACGGCAATATCGTTCTCTCGCGCGAAAAGGCTCGCCGCGAAGAAGTATGGCAGGATCTGGAAAAAGCCATGAACGCCAATGAAAGAATCAACGGCGTTATCTTCGGCCGCGTCAAAGGCGGCTTTACCGTAGACCTCAACGGCGCCATCGCCTTCTTGCCGGGTTCTCAGATCGACATTCGTCCGATCCGCGACATCACCCCGCTGATGGGCATTTCGCAGCCGTTCCAGATTTTGAAAATGGACAAGGTCAGAGGCAACATCGTCGTTTCGCGCCGCGTTGTTCTGGAAGAAACCAGAGCCGAATCGAGAGCCGAACTGATCGATGCAATTAAAGAAGGCTCGGTTCTGGACGGCGTTGTCAAAAACATTACCGATTACGGTGCGTTTATCGACCTCGGCGGCGTTGACGGCCTGTTGCACGTTACCGACATTTCGTGGAAGCGCATCAATCATCCGGCAGAAGTTCTGTCGGTCGGCCAGACCGTTAAGGTTCAGGTTATCAAATTTAACGAAGACAACCAGAGAATCAGCCTCGGCATGAAACAGCTGGAAAGCGATCCGTGGCAGAACGTCGAAGAAAGATTTAAGGTCGGCGACGTTTACAAAGGCAAAGTAACCAACATTACCGATTACGGCGCATTTGTCGAACTCGAAGACGGAATCGAAGGTTTGGTTCACGTTTCCGAAATGAGCTGGACCCGCAAGAACGTTCACCCCGGCAAGATCGTTTCGACCTCGCAGGAAGTTGAAGTCAAAGTTCTGGAAGTTGATCCGGAAAAGAGAAGAATCAGCCTCGGCATCAAACAGTGCACCCCCAACCCGTGGGCTGCCTATATTGAAGAACATCCGGTCGGTTCGGTTATCGAAGGCAAGATCAAAAACATTACCGAATTCGGTTTGTTTGTCGGCTTGAACGACGAAATCGACGGCATGATCCACCTGTCTGACATCGCTTGGGACAAATCGGGCGAAGAAGCGGTTAAAGATTATGCCAAAGGTCAGGAAATTCAGGCCAAAATCATTGACGTCGACGTTGAAAAAGAACGTATCAGCCTCGGCATCAAACAACTGACCGAAGACGAAAACGCTACCGCCATGGACGGCTTTAAGAAAGGCGACGTTGTCAAAGCAACCATCACCGCCATTGACGACAAGGGCGTTGACGTCGAAGTTGACGGTATTGCCGCCAACATCAAAAGAGCCGATATGTCGAAAGACAAATCGGGACAGGATCTTAACAACTACAAAGTCGGCGACGTTATCGAAGCCAAAATTGTAAACGTTGACAAGAAAAAAGGCAAACTCGGCCTGTCGGTTAAAGCCCTTGAAATCGAAGAGGAAAAGAAAGCGCTGGAAGAATATTCCAATACCGGTTCCACCGGTTCTGCCCTCGGCGACGCTTTGGGCGAAGCCCTGAAAAAGAAATAAGCTTAACCGCTTTTACTTGGAAAACCGCTCCTTTGGGAGCGGTTTTTTTCTGTTTTTAACGGATATATTACCTGCTAAATAATTTCCTGATTTCTTGCAATAATAAATTGCCTTTTAAAAACGACGGTTATATGTTAAATTTATAAAACAACCGTTTAATTATATCGTAAGAGGATTATTGTTCATGACTTTGAAAATCTGTCTTAATTCCACTCTAACTGCAATCGCTTTTTTTGCTGCCACCATTCCGTCGGCCGATGCCGCCGATATCACCTCCCGGCTTGACATTCGCAATTCTTCCGCCCTGGTTTCGTTTGATAACAATACCTATACTGTCATTTATACCCCCGACATCAACGGCGGATACGGACAGGAACCTTACGGTGCCGCAGTTATGGTCGCAAATGTTGATATTCCGTCAATTAACAACTCGATTTTCCGCAATAACGTTCTCAACTCAAATTCAACCACCACCCTTGCAACGGGTGGGGCAATGGCACTGATGAATCTCAATGTACAAGAGATGAAAAACACAAAGTTTCTCAACAACACCAATAACACCAAATTCACCACCGCCGGTTCATCCAGCAGCGGCGGCGGTGCCTTGGCGCTGGGGAATCAGACCGGCACCGCGGTCGGCACCGTCATGACCGATATGGACAGCTGCGTATTTGAAGGCAACACCGTTAACGGAGGCTCCAACCCGATCGGCGGCGCGCTTCTGGTTTCAAATTACAGCAGCATTACCCATTTGAACAATACCGTGTTTGACCGTAATACGACCTATACCGCCAGCACCTCGGCCGGCAATGCTCAAGGCGGCGCAATTTTCATTCTCGGCAAAATTGACAACATCACCAATTCGACCTTTCAAAATAACCATGCCGAAGCTAAAAACGGTTACACAACCGGCGGTGCCATTTCCAATCAGGCCGCCAACGGCAATATCAAACTGATTGATAACACCAAATTTATCAATAATTCACTTAAATCCGGCGCCGGTTTTGCTTACGGCGGAGCCCTTGCTTCGATGAAACAAATTGATATGATTACCGACAGTGTGTTTTCTCAAAATAAGGCTGAGACTACTGCTGCCCAAATAGCATCCGGCGGTGCCATTTATACGACAGGTAACGGAAAAATAGGCACAATTCAGAATACAGAATTCTCCGACAACAGCGTCGTTTCCGGCAAAGACGCTTATGGCGGCGCAATTACGGCAATCACATCTATCAACAAAATCAGCAATTCTTCTTTTAGCAGAAACAGCATTAAAGGTGTCGGCAATGCATACGGCGGCGCCATTTACAACAACAGCAACAATGCCAATCTGGTTTTGATTGACTCGACCCAATTTGACTCAAACAAAGCCGTCTCCGACACCAAAGCCGCCGCCGGCGGCGCAATTGCCAACTTTGCCGCCATCGGCAAAATCCGCAATGTCAGTTTCACCAACAATAAAATCCAAGGCGCAACCGTCGCTTACGGCGGTGCGATCTATACCAATAAAGACCTCACTTTTGAAGCCGATAACTACACATCGGAATTCTTTGGAAATACGGTTCAAACCGGTAATAACATTGCCCGCGCAAATGCGATTTATGCTGCTGCCGGCACGACTCTGACCTTCAATACCCGACAAAACGGTCGTTTTAATTTTGATGACAGTTTGGAAGGTGCCGGTTACACGATGAAAATGACCGGTGACGGCAGCGGACGGATCGACTTTAACCATCAAGTGGCCGGTGCCGATGCTCTGGAAATTGAAAATACAGCCCTCTATCTGGCCCGCGGTCGCTATGATAAAGGGATGATCACCGATGCACCTTCTTTGTCGTTGAACAACGCGGTGTTTGACATCGCCAACGGTTATCTGGAAACCGTCGAACTGAAAGGCTATTCGGCCACCGACAGCTTTATGCATATCGACGTTGATCCCGATAACATGAAAGCGGACGAACTTCATGTTGCCGGCAACGTCGAAGGGGTGACCAAGATGATTGTTCACGCTTCGTCAAATGCCGACATCCGCGGCAAGGGCGAGATCCTGTTTGCACAATCGGAAAACGACACCACCGGTAACGAAGGCTCGTTTGTGGTTTCGCGCGTTTACAAGAGCCCGTATCTGTTTGACGTCAAATACGATCAAATTGCCGACAACAGCAACAAATGGTATTTTGCAATGAACGATCAGGATAACCCGGACAAAGAAGTTGAACCGGAAAAGCCGGATGTTCCGACGCCGCCGACCCCGGAACTGCCGGATATTCCAAATATCCCGGTCAAACCGACCCCGTCGGTTGATTATCGCAAAGTGGCGCCGGAAGTGATCGCCTACCAGGGTCTGCCGGTAGCCGCTCTTGAGCAGACCAAAGGGATGGTCGGCAACATCAGTCGTCAGGTTCAGGGACGTCGTTTCTACTGTCCGGGCTGCGGCTTCTATGACTACTACTGGAACGGCGAAGCCTTCCACAATCTGTGGGCCAATGCGGTTTACAATACCCTTCGCATCAAGACGCCGACCGATATCGACGCCGAGGTCTGGGGTTTAGAGGCCGGCGGCGACTTGCAGCACGATCTCAACAACAAACTGGGCCTGTTCTTATCTTACCGTAAAGGTAACTATGACATGAACGGTGACGGCAAGCATCATTACTCGACTATCGGATCGGAAATCGATATCGACAGTTATCTTGCCGGTTTGTACTACCGTTATGACCGCAACAACTGGTGGACCTTTGCCACCGTATACGGCGGTATCCAGAGAGTTGATCTGAAGACCAAAGACGGCATCAAGTCGGATACCGACGGTACCGAGTTCGGCGGCAGCGTTGAGTTGGGTTATGACTATGCGTTAAACAAAACCGTTTATCTGACCCCGAGCGTCGGCGCCTTCTATACGCAGGTAGACTATGACGACGCCACCGACAGCGCCGGCAAGGTTGCGAAGTACAACACTTTGCGTCAGCTGGAGTTGGAAGCCGGTGTCAAATTGACGAAGGCGTTTGTAATGGATGAAGGCTATGCCAACCTTTACGTCAAACCGAGCGTTGTGCAAACCGTTACTGACGGTGACGAAGTTCGGATCACCGGTTTGGGCAAAGTCAACACAATCGACGACCAGACGCTGGGCCGGATTGAGATCGGCGGCCGTTACGGCTTCACCGAACAACTGTCTGCTTACGGCTGGGCGAACCACACCTTCGGCGACGACTACAAGGCGTCGACCTTCGGTTTGGGTTTAAGTTACAGCTGGTAACCGAAACACAAAAACAAAAAAGAGCCGTATTTACGGCTCTTTTTTGCTGCCGATCAGAAGGAATAAAAAAACGCCCCGATTTTCGAGGACGTTGTTTTAACCTTAATTTTTTTGTTGTAAAAAACGTTCTATTTCCTCTAACGAACGCGCCGGAGACGTATTGAAATCAATTGTTCTGCCACCGATTTCACAAGTATGAGTTTGGGGATTGTAACAACAAAACGGCGTTGAAAACGAAGCACCATAGTTGGGAGTGTCATCAATTTGGATATCAATGTTGTTTTTCAGGCAATATTCGGCCTTCGCCGTATTCCACAACTCGTCGGGGACCTTAAAATTGCCGTTGGAAAAATATTTTACCTGGCCGCGGCTGGCAAAATGGTCAATCAGCGAAAAAATATGATTATAACCGATGTGCCACGCGTTCAGAAAATTTTGAACCACCAAATGCGGACCGCCGGAAATAACATAAATTTCATATCCTTTATCCAACGCCAACGCCGCAAAATCACGAAAAAAAACCGGTGCCTCCGTAATAACACCGTGAAAGTCTATGCCGATTTTATACCTAGAATCCGTCATTGTCATCTCCTCCGAAAACCGAAGCTACCGCATCTTTTAATGAGTTCGGGCTCAAGGCCGAAAGCGGATTAAGACTGACTTTGGGGTTGGAAGAAGTGCCGGTAATCGAGTAATTGGCCGCAAATACGGTTCCGTCTTTTCCTGCCAACAGATTTCCGACCAGCGGAATTCTTCCGATCATCGTGTTTAGTCCGTAAGCCGGAGCAATCATCCCTTTGATGCTGATATCCTCGTTGGCGGTGTTATATGCACCGCTGAAAGTCAAGCCCAACACGTTGCCGTAAGTCTTGGCATTTTTTACAGATAATATATGATTTCGATATTTAAACGGGGCATCAAAATGAGAAAACGTCATTCCCTCCCCGGTCAGCAAATCGACCATTCCGGTAAACGACGCCACCGTCAGGAGTTTGGCCAGCACCGGCGTGTTATGAAGGCTGAAATCGCGGATCTTGGCATGGCCGATAAACTGTTTGTCAGCGCCGCGTTTGGCTTCGATTTGCAAATTGCCGCCGTGCATGTCGTTATATATCCTTAAAAAACGCAACGTATTTCCGGCATGATTGCTGCTGACGGACAATAACCATTCTTTGTTGGGACGCGGAACATAGTCAACTTTCAAATTCATGCTTCGGTTATTGTCATAATTGCCGATCATATGAATTTCGTGCACCCCGACGCCGTTACGCAACTGGGCGCTGCCGGCAAAACCGGTTACCGATACGTCCGAGTTGGTCCACAGGCGGTTAACGGCAATATTAATGTCAACGTCGGGCGTATTTTCCCACCCGGAATCGTCATTGCCGCCGCCTGAAGTTTTCTTTTCGCTGCGGTTAAAGAACTCTGACAAGTCATAACCGTTGCCCGAAATATTGATTTTGACAATGCCTTTTTTGGAAGCCGGCATTTCGATCTTGGCGCTGGCGCGGGTTTTGGGGCCCTTGATGTTTTCAATATCCACTACCCGCAAATTGCCCTGCCGGTCAAAATTGACTTTACCGGCAATGTCAAAACCGCTTTTATGTAACTTGAAATTCGGAATTGCGGTCAACTTCCCTTTTTTCAGCACCAACCGGGCCGTAAGGTCTGCCGGCGCGCCGTATTGTTTGACAAAACCGAGAAAACTGTAGTTCATTGCCGAGCGCCCCAGCGCCGCTTTGAGGTCAATCGTCAGATCGTCATTATGCGCCACGGTTGCCACCGCATCAATATCCGCCGTTCCTTCAAAATACGGCGCTTTCAGCATTGCATAATCCACCCCCAGTTTTTTGGCGGCGGCCGCATCCATTTTCAGGCTTATTTTATAACGGCTGCGATAATCTTTATTTTGCTTAAAGTTTTCGTCCCATACCACATTTAACGGCACGCCGTCAAAACCGGCTTTGCCTGTGACCGACATTCCCTGATTGTCAACCTGCAAAAGCAGATCTTCCGCCGTGATCGGCCGGCCGTCCAAAGCATCTTTTATTTGTATGTTATGCAATTTTGAGCGAACGGCTACCTTAACGTCGTCATAATCGAGGTCTTTTTTCAATTCGAAATTAAGCTTCAATTCGGTTTCCGCTTCTCCTTCAATCATATCCGGTTTCAACCCCATCTGTGACGTAAAAGCCAGCGGCTGATGATCGATCAGACGAAGAGCGTCACTGATGGACGAGGCGGAAACCAGCCGGATATCGATGTAATTGTTATATTTGTCAAGATCATAAATCCGCACGTTTCCTTCATTGAGCATGATGCCGTCGGAAACAGCCTTGTCCAACGCGATGTTAATACTGTCGGGCGTGACCGAAAACTGACCGTAGACGTTTTTGACCACCGGCATTGTGTTAATATAGCGCAGGTTGGAATCGGCAATATAGGCACCGCCGCTCAAATCGGACAAACCGAACTTTTTGCTCTTTTTGTCATAGCCGAAATCAAATTTAAAACGGGCGTCCCGGGCATCACCGCCGAAAATGCTGTCTTTGCACCATTCCCAGGCATCGGGGGCGATGTAACGCGGCCAATAGGTGTACAAATCGTCAAGCTTTAGTTTCTTGATAGCGGCCGTGAGCGACAATTTGAGGTTTTTCTTGGAGTTTTTCAGCAAATAATCCGCCAGCCCCGAAACATTGAAGTCGAGCGTTACCTTTTGCGACCCGAGGTAAAAATCGGCATTTTTAACGGCAACCTTGTCTAAACCGCCGTTTATTTCGCCCTCAAGCATAAAAGAAGAAATATCGTATTTCGAGGCTTCGTCTTCGGCATCAAACAAAATATAACCGCGCCCGCCTTCGGTTTGGAATTTGATCTTTTCCAATGCGGTGTCTACCGCTTCGATCAGATTATCGCGATTTTTCAGAAATTCGTTAAAATTGATCAGTACCGCAACTTTGCCGTTGATCGGCAGGTTAACATTGTACCAGTCGCGTCTGCCGCTGCCGTCAACATAAGTGTCAACAATGTCTGCCGGCACCAGATCAGAAAAATAAATCTGTGCCGCCAACCGGTTATCCGACGGCCGGTAACGCGCTTCCATTCCTACATTGACCAACTTGTCGCGCAGTTTGACCGCCCCGCCGATTTCGGTTTCGATATCGCTGAAATTACGTTCAAAACGATAATTGAGATCGGCAAATTCCCATTTGCGCCCCAAATCGATTTCATGAAACTCAACCTTGCCGTTGTTAATGGCAATATCATTGATATAGCTTTCCGAATAAGTGCGGTCGGGAGAATTAAAACGTTCCAGAAATTCTTCAAAAGCCGTAACATAATAGTCGATCTGGCGACGGCTGACTTCCGAAGCCTTGTTTTTGTCCTGCACGCCGTAATCGGTAAAAATATAAACCGACGGATTGTTTACTTCAATCGAACTCGGCGCAATCACGCCTTGCAAAAGCGCCTTGATGCTGAACGAGACCGCGACGTCGGGCGCATTCACCTGCATATGGCCGTTATTTTCTTCATAAACGACGTTGCGGGCAATGATCTTGATCGGTTTAATCGAACGGACCAGTTCAATGTTCACGCTGTCCACCGTAACTTCCGCGTTTTCGTTGTCCTGATTGAGGGCAGCGATGATATACGGTTTCAGAAACGGAACCGTAATCGGTCCGCGATACAACTGCCAAATGAACAACAACAGTCCGATCAGCAGCAGCACAACCGTATAGTCGAAGATTTTGCGGGCAATATAGAGCCGGTTGGACACTTTCTTCATTTATTGCTTACCTTATCAGCCAAAGCCGCTTCCAAAAACAAGTCTATGTCGCCGTCCAAAACCGCTTTGGCATCCGAATTTTCAACCCCGGTGCGCAAATCCTTAATCAACTTGTAGGGCTGCAGAACATAAGAACGGATCTGATAGCCCCAACCGTTGTCTCCTTGGGTGTCGCGTTCGCTTTCGGCGGCGGCTTCGCGTTTTTTCAACTCCATTTCATATAAGCGCGAACGCAGCATTTTCCAAGCCGCGTCACGGTTCTGAAACTGGGAACGCTGATTTTGGCACTGGACGACGATGCCGGTCGGAATATGGGTGATCCGCACCGCCGAATCGGTTTTGTTAATATGCTGCCCCCCGGCGCCCGAAGCACGATACGTGTCTACCCGACAATCGGATTCGTTGATTTCGATATGTATTTCATCGTCAATGTCCGGATAAACCCCCACCGAAGCAAAACTGGTATGGCGGCGGGCGTTGCTGTCAAAAGGCGAGATACGCACCAGGCGGTGAACGCCGCTTTCCGATTTGAGCCAGCCGTAGGCATTATGACCGCATATTTTAACCGTGACCGATTTCAAACCGGCGACATCGCCTTCCGCTTCTTCAACGTATTCAACCTTATAATGATGAGCTTCTGCCCAGCGCGTATACATTCTCAGCAGCATTTCCGCCCAATCCTGAGCTTCGGTGCCGCCGCTGCCGGCATGTATTTCCAGAAAAGCGTCGTCTTTGTCCGCCTCGCCGGAAAGCAACGCTTCCAACTCGCCGCGGCGGCTGTGGGCTTTCAGCTCGCGAAGCTGAACAATGATGTCATCTACCAGTTCCTGATTATTTTCCTCTTCCGCCAGTTCACAAAGCTCTGTCAGATCTTTTAAGGAACTCTCGGTTTGCCGAAGCGAAGTCAGATTTTCTTCCAACGCATTTTTTTCGCTCAACAGTTTCTGCGCCCGTGCCGCATCATTCCATAATTCCGGCGCCGCCGTCAGCGCATTGAGTTCCTCAAGCCGCAAGACCGCATTGTCATAGTCAAAGAGACCTCCTCAGCAGTGCCAGGGACTGCCTGATTTCTTCGGTGAGTGTTAAAACTTCTGCCTGCATATTTCTTCCTTTAACTTAAGATGATTAATATTGAGTGCCCAACTGGAAATTTTCGGTTTCGTCCGAATTTCCGAATTGCTTAAAATCACCGCGGTCTGTGCTCTCCCCGTCATCGGAATTGCCGCCGACAACCCGCTGGGCCGCTTTGTCAAAACTGAATTCCGGCTTGAGAGCTTCGGTTATAACCACGGAATCTCCGGGAACCGCCGGCTTGCCGGTATGATAATTGATGCGTACCAATTTGATGCCGGCCGGAATGCGGAACGGAATATCGGGCTGATCTTTCAAAGCTTCTTCCATAAAACGGTAAAAAATCGGCAACGCTGCGCTGGCGCCGGTCTCGCGACGTCCCAACGAACGCGGTTCGTCAAACCCGACATACGTTCCGACCACCAAATCGGGCGAAAAACCGACAAACCAGCCTTCCTTATTGTCGTTGGTGGTTCCGGTTTTGCCGCCGAGATGCTTTTTCAAAGCCCGCAAACGGGCACCGGTACCGCGCACCGCCACCCCTTCGAGAATTGACGTCATCTGGTAGGCCGAAAGGCTGTCAAACAACTGCTCCCGGTTGTCCTGAAGAACCGGAGTCGGTCCCTCCTGCCAAACCTCATGATTGCAACCGTCGCAAATCCGATCATCCTGTTTGAGGATCGTACGGCCGTAGCGATCCTGAATACGCTCAATCAGGTAAGGCGTCACTTTCTTGCCGCCGTTGACAATTTCCGCATAGGCCGCGGTCAAATCGGCCAGCCGGGTCTCTCCGGCCCCCAACGACATTGACAACAGCTTCGGCAGATTTTTATTGATGCCGGCTTTTCTGGTAAAAGCGGAAATTTTATCCATTCCGACTTCCTGAGCCAAGCGTACAGTCATCAGATTGCGCGACTTTTCAATACCTTCGCGCAGCGTCATCAGACCATAAAACTTTTTGGAATAATTGACCGGTTTCCATTTCGGCAATCCCGCGCCCTGATCCAGCACAAACGGCGCGTCCAAAATCAGATCGGTCGGCGAATAACCGTTTTCCAATGCGCAGAGGTATACAAAAGGTTTGAAAGAAGAACCGGTTTGCCGACGCGCCTGAGTGGCACGGTTAAATTGCGAACGCCGGTAGGAATAACCGCCGACCATTGCCAAAACCCTGCCGGTATGCGGATCGATCGCGATCAGACCGCCGTCGACGTCGGGAACCTGACGCAGATTATACGTATGAGCAGGCAGTTTTTGCTTTTTGATTTTTTCTTCATCAACTTTTTCGACCCAAACCACGTCACCGACGTTCAATACCTCTTTAACCGATTTCGGCGCGTTGCCGACCGCCTGATTCGGCAAATTTTTCCCGGCCCACGAAAGCACCGAAAGCGGAATGACGCCCTCGACGCCGTCTGCGGTTTTGATTTGCGCCTGAGCATTATTGACCAGCGTGACTACCGCTTTTTGCCACGATTTGTCGGCACCGGACGGCAAATCGGTTTTTTGAAGCACCGACATATAATCGTCTTCAAGCGCAATGTTGGCCGACGCGCCGCGCCAACCATGGCGGCGATCGTAATTTTGCAGTTCTTCGCGGAAAACCCGGGTGGCAATTTCCTGCAACTTGGGATCGACGGTGGTGCGGACAATTAAGCCGCCTTCGTTCAGGGCCTCTTCGCCAAACTGCTTTTCAATCACCCGCCGGGTTTCTTCGCTGAAATAATCGGCATGTTTGAGGAAACGGTTATCCCGTTCAACCACTTTTAACGGCTGCGCTTTGGCTTCTTCGGCCGTCACTTCGTCGATATAGCCTTCTTCAAGCATACGTCCGATCACCCAGTTGCGACGGCCGACCGCCGCTTCGTGACGGGTATGGGGATTGTAGTTGTTCGGTCCTTTCGGCAATGCGGCCAGATAAGCGGCTTCTTCCACCGTCAGTTCCGACAACGGCTTGTCAAAATAGTTCAGTGCCGCTGCCGCTACCCCGTAGGAACGATTGCCGAGATAAATTTCATTTAAATACAATTCCAGAATATGATCTTTGGAAAAGGCCTGTTCAATCCGCCAGGACAACAAAGCTTCTTTGATTTTGCGCACATAAGAAACTTCGGAAGAAAGCAAAAAGTTTTTGGCAACCTGCTGGGTTATGGTCGATGCCCCCGAGGGACGGCGTCCGCTGCCGATGTTTTTGAGATTGCGCAAGATCGCGCGGATAATTCCGAAATAGTCAATTCCAGAGTGCGTATAAAAGTTTTTGTCTTCGGCGGCGATAAAAGCCTGCTTAACGCGATCGGGAATTTTGCCGACCGGCATAAACAACCTTTGCTCCACCGCATATTCTTTCAGCAATTGTCCGTCACCGGCAAACAAACGCGTCGTTACCGCCGGTTCATATTTTTCCAACTGCCTATAATCGGGCAGAGTCTGGCTGAAGCGCCAAAGATAACTGATAATGACGACCAGAAGAATCAGAGCAAAAAAGAAAAAAGTGCTCAGAATGGAAGACAACGTTTTAAACATATTTACACCCACAGATTAAACCATGCACACACTCTTAGCAGTTTTTATTGCAAACGACAATAAATTTTCTCACTTTATCAGCCGTCAAAACAGAGATTTGTGCTTCATATCTTCAAAATAACGGTCAACGGCGGCGGCGGCGGAGACAGCCAGCTTGCGGCGGTAACTTTCCTGACGCAGCAGGCGTTCTTCGTTTTTGTTGGAAAGATAGCCCATTTCCAGCAGAACCGACGGCACATCGGGCGCTTTCAAAACCGCAAAACCGGCAAAACGGTGAGTGTCGCTGATCAATTTGACCGATTTGCGCATTTCGTCTTCCAAGCATTTGGCAAATTCGGAAGAACGATTGCGGGTTTCGCGTTGAGCCAGTGAGATCAGCACGTCGCTCACTTCTTTCGACTGCTCGACCAGATTGAGACCGCTGATCACATCCGCTTTGTTTTCACGTTCGGCCAGCGCCGCAGCTTCTTTGTCGGAAGCGGTTTCGGAAAGCGTATAAACCGACAGGCCGGTCGCTTTGCGGTTCAGGGCAGAATCCGCATGAACAGAGAGAAAAAGGTCTGCGTTATGCTTGCGCGCAATTTCCACCCGCTTGCGCAACGGAATAAAGACATCGGCGCTGCGGGTCAGATAAACCTTGTACTTTCCCTTGCGGTCGAGTTGTTTCTTCAATTCTTTGGCCATCGCCAGCGTAATATTTTTTTCATGAACGCCCGAGTAACCGATTGCGCCCGGATCATGACCGCCGTGTCCGGCATCGATCACCACCACTTTTTTGCGATTTTGGGCGGCGGGCGTTGCTTTGACCGCCGGCTCTTCATGATGCCAGGTGCCCGAGGACAAACTCTTGTTGCCGTAAGCGTTGTCTATGCCGGCCTTTTGGCGAAATTCACGTTCCGAAGCCACGGTTACGTCAACAGCCAGCCGCCACTTGAAAGTCGACTGCGGCGGCAGCATAAACACTTTTTTGACAACCACCGGTTTCAAAAGATCAAACACCACCCGGGTTTTGGAATCGCGAATGTCGCCGACTCTCACCCGGCCGACCAGATTATTGCTGTCTTTGGTTTTTTCCAGCGCTTTGCCCACATATACGTTTTTGGTATCCACCACCAGCCGTTTCGGACCGTCAAGCAGAAAAACATTATAATCAAATTCGCTGTCGGCATCAAACACGATCCGCACACTGCCGATTCCCTGACCGATTCGCAGACCGCTGATCCGCCCGGCCGCACCGGCAGACGGACACCACAAAACGACCGTTGACACGATCAGCGTCAACGACAGCAGCATCCGGCAGAAAGCCGCCGATATTTTTTTGGTCAATCCGTTCATTATGGTTCTGGCTTATAACACAGTTTTGACAATTATAAACCGTACTTATTACCAATCTGTTAAAAACACGAAACAAAAAAATTAAAATTCATATTGTAATTTTAGATAAGGCAGTATATTGTCGCTGTAGGTCAGGTGTCTTTTAACCGCTTAAGGGCAATATAACGTGATCTGATATTTCTTAAAGCCCTTAATGCCGGTTGCCGCCGTTTTTCAAAGTGAAAAGCGTGCCGAACATCGGACCGGAAACGAGGTTTGAACCGGATAGAGATTCTGACCCGACGGGTATTCGAAATACAAATAAACAAGCAACAAAACGTTTATCCGCGGGCCGCAAAACAGGAAAACGCCGATTTTGGGGAACCACAGGTACACCCGGACGGACGGTGACGCGGAAGTACACCGACTTTACATATTCCGCCGCGACAGGAAAACTTCCTGTCTTTGCCCAGGCAATTTCTCTCCGACAATGATAATTTTTTTCCGCCGGCACGGCGGAAGCAACGGAGTTTAGGAAAAATATGACCAAAAGAATGTTAATTGACGACACCCAGCCCGAAGAAACACGTGTTGTGGTGGTAAACGGCAACAAGCTTGAAGACGTCGAATTCGAATCGAGCAGCAGAAAACAAATCAAAGGCAACGTTTATTTAGCCAAAGTCATGCGGATAGAACCGTCACTGCAGGCGGCCTTTGTCGATTACGGCGGCAATCGTCACGGTTTTTTGGCCTTTGGCGAAATTCATCCGGACTATTATAATATAGACGACAAGACCATGGCCGAGATGGAAAAAGAAATCGACACCATGATCGAAAACAAAAAACAGGCCATTAAGGAACGCGAACTTGAGCGCGCCCGCATCCGCGAAGAAAAAGCGCTGAAACGCGCTCAACGGCTGGAACAGGAAGCCGCCGAAGCGGCTGCGCGCGTCCAGGCCGCCGTCGAAGCGAAAACAACAGAAGCCGAAGAAAACAAAACACTTTCGGAAGACGCCGTTACCGAAGAAACGGCAATCGCCGTAACTGCCGAAGCTCCTCAGCCGGCAGAACCGGCAGCCTCCGCAGAACAGAACCCGGAGAGCACTTCGTCGGCTTCTGCGGTTGCCGAAGAGAATCCAACCGCCGAAAAAGGCGCCCAAAAAACCGGACGCGGCCGTCGCGGACGCCCTGCCAAAAACCGTCGTTCTCAGGAAGAGGCCCCAGCCGAAACAAACAACGTCCCGGTAACAACCGAAGCGGAAGCCGCACCGGCCGAAAATGCGCTGCAAAACACAGAAGCCGCTCCGGAAGAGGTTAAAAGCGAAGTCAAGACTTTAGCCGAAAGCGCCGGTATAAGCGAAGAAAAAATCTGTGAAAAAGATGACGACTGTGCGTACAGCACTTCCGAAAGCGATGTTGTCGGCGCTGCCGGCGATGATGAAGTTGCCGCCGATGACGATGATGACGGCGAATATGATTTTGAAGTGCAGAAAAAACTGATTTTAATGCGCAAACTGTTTCATCAGAACAAAATTCAGGACGTCATCAAAGAAGGTCAGATTCTGCTGGTTCAGGTGGTTAAAGAAGAACGCGGCAACAAAGGCGCCGCTTTGACGACTTACCTTTCGCTGGCGGGACGCTATTGCGTGCTGATGCCCAACCGGATCAAAAGCGGCGGCGTTTCGCGCAAAATCACCAATGTTTCCGACCGTAAACGGCTTAAATCGATTATTAAAGAACTGCCGGTCTCCAGCGACATGTCTCTTATTGTCCGCACCGCCGGCGAAGAAAAAACCAAGTCGGATATCGTCCGCGACTACAATTACCTGATCCGTACCTGGGAACAAATCCGGCTTGATGCGCTCAAATCGGCAGCACCGGCTTTGATTTATGAGGAAGGCAATCTGATCAAACGGGCGTTGCGCGACATGTTCACCAAAGAAATCTCGGAAATTATCGTAGACGGCAGCAACGCTTATCAAGCCGCCCGTGATTTCATGAAAATTTTATCGCCGCACAGCATGAAAAAGCTTAAATCGTGCAAAGAAGACGATATTCCGTTGTTTCAGCGTTTTCAAATCGAAGCTCAGCTGGACAAACTGCACGACACCAACGTGCAGTTGGAATCGGGCGGCTATCTGGTGATCAATCCGACCGAAGCGCTGGTATCAATCGACGTCAACTCGGGACGGGCAACCAAAGAAAAGGATTTGGAAGAAACCGCTCTCAAAACCAACCTCGAAGCCGCCGACGAAATTGCCAAACAGCTGAGAATGCGCAATCTGGCCGGACTGGTGGTAATTGACTTTATTGACATGGACGAAGCCAAAAACAATCAGGCCATCGAAAAACGGATGAAAGAGGCGATGAAAAAAGACCGTGCCCGGGTGCAGATCGGCAAAATGAGTTGTTTCGGCCTGCTCGAAATTTCGCGGCAACGGATGCATTCTTCGTTCTTTGAAAGCAATTATCAGATTTGCCCTCACTGCCACGGTCGCGGCATTATCCGCACGATCGAATCGGGTGCCGTTTCCATTTTGCGCACACTTGAAGAAGAAGGCAACAAAAGCCGTTCGTCCAAAATCACAATTTCTTTGCCGCGGGACGTTGCCGTTTATCTGCTTAACCAAAAACGCAACGATCTGGTAACAATCGAACAACGTTACAAAATGCAGGTTGTCATCACCGCCGACGAAAGCATCAAGAATATTGCCGACTATAAAATTGAGCGGGTCAAACAGGTCAAGTCGATCGAAGAGCCGGTAAAAGAAGCCAAACAAAACCAATATGTCGAGCCCGAAAAGGCGGTTGCCGTTTCCGACAACAACAATGACACCCCGGCGGAAAAAACAGAAGTTGCAGTTGAAAGCGAAAACAATAACAATAGAAACGAGAACGACGCCGCAAAAGAAGAAAACGGATACCGCCGCCGCGGCGGACGCCGTGACCGCCGCTATCGTTTTGACCGCCGGCGCAACAATCACCGCAATTCGGAAGCCTCCGGCGAGGAAAACGAAAACAAACCGGTTCGGGAAGAAGCCGTAATCTTGTATAACAGCCACGAAATGACTACATCTTCGGAAAACGGAGAGGAAAATAAAACGGAAAAAAGAAAGGTTGCGTGGTGGAAAAAACTCATCAACGGATAATCAACGTTCTGGGCAACTTCAGAAAACTGGCATGCAGTCTTGTGCTGCTGTCAGTTTTTTTAAATTGCGGAACCGCCGCAGCCATTTCTCTGGTTTCCGATGAAGAAACCGAAATCTTTTTGCATCAGACGTTGCGGCCGGTTTTTGACGCAGCGGGGGTAACTTTTCATCCCGGACAAATTTACATTGTCAACGATCCTACACTGAACGCATTTGTTTCCGACGGCAACCGGATGTTTGTCAATATCGGCACCATCATCTCCGCCGACAGCCAAAACGAGCTGACCGGCGTTCTGGCTCACGAAACCGGGCATATCCAAGGCGGCCATATTTTACGCCATAAGATAAAATCACGCGAAATCCAAAATATCAGCCTGGCCTCGATGGTGGTCGGAAGTTTGGCCGGAATCGCCGCCGGCCGCGCCGATTTGAGCATTGCCGCCATTTTGGGCTCGCAAAGCTCGGCCATCAATTCGATGCTGACTTATCAAATCAGCGAAGAACGAAGCGCCGACGAAGCCGCGGTCGCCTTGCTGAAAAAAATTAACCAGTCGCCGGCCGGAATGCTGGAATTTATGAAAAAAATTCAGAAAAAGAACCGGATGGAAGGAATTTCGGAACGCGACTATTACCGCACTCACCCGCTGACCGACGAACGGATTTCCTTTTTGGAAAAAGCGTCACGCGAATCCAAAGCACCGCGACAGGGGCCGCAGGAAAAAGAGTTTCAGCGCATTAAAGCCAAACTGTTCGCTTATACCGAAGAACCCCGCCAAACGTTTCTCAAATACCCGGCCGGCGACCGTTCCGTCCCGGCACGCTATGCTCAGGCGATTGCCTATTTCAAACAATTGAAGATGAAAGAAGCTTCAGCAAAAATCGACGGTCTCATCAACGACGAACCGCAAAATCCGTATTTTTGGGAATTGAAAGGACAAATGCTGCTGGAAACCGGAAAAATTGACGCCGCCGTTTCCGCATACCGGCAGGCCCTGAAACGACAGCCGGCATCCTCCCTGTTCAAGATCAATTTGTCGCAGGCAATGTTGGAAAACAATCCCGGCCCGGCCGAACTCAAAGAAATCATCCGGATGCTCAATCAGGTTTTGATTTATAACCGCGAGAATTATGCCTGGTTGCTGCTGGCACGCACCTACGGCCTCCAAAACGACATTGCCAACTCCAGCTATGCCGCCGCCGAGTTCAGTCTGCTCGGCAACGACGCTGCCATGGCCAAAAGACAGGCAGAGAACGCCCTGCGGCACAACCCGGCACCGGCTCTCAAACTGAAAATTGACGACCTCCTGCTTCGGATTAAACAAATCGAAAAGGAAAACCGCAATCCGGACAATTGACCGTACCACCACGAATCTGGCTTTGTGGCAAAAACGGCAATCTATTTTCCGCCGCTGTTTTTTACCGCTGTTTTTCTATTTTTGGTTGTTTTTCCGATAAAAATTTTTTCTCCGCCAAAGCGGTAAGTTCAGAAGTTCTTTTACATAACTTATTATAATTAATAAAAATTTTTTTCTTCTTCTGCGGCTATTTCGATATTTTCTATTGTTAGTTGTCCACATCTAATAATTTATACAAATAAAAAGCGTGACATCTGTCAATCTTAAGTTTATATTCAGGTTGTAGTCGGGGAGCTCTGGATATATGTTCAGAAACCTTATGGGTTTTAAAAATTCGGAGAGTCAGTTCGCTATCAGCTTCACAAACTCCCCGGCTATCTTTTGTTTTCCATAATTAACCATTGCCCAACTGCTCCACGCATCAAAAAAGCCCGGTCGTTTGGAACGATCCGGACTTTGATCCTTTTTTCCTCAACAATCAGAGGGCCGCGGCGATCTGAGCGGCAATTTCACGGTAAGCCTCGCTGAACGCGCTGTCGGGTTCGGCATAAACAATCGGCGTGCCGCCGTCGGAATAGCTGCGGATTTTAATATTCAGCGGGATTTCGCCCAAAAACTTTTCTCCCAGACGCTGCGCGGTTTCGCGCGCACCGTGTTCGCCGAACACAAATTCCTTATGTCCGCAGTCGGGACACAGATAATAACTCATATTTTCGACAATGCCCAAAATCGGCACGTCAACCTTTTTGAACATGTTAACCCCTTTGACGGCATCAATCAGCGCAATGTCCTGCGGGGTTGAAACAATCAGCGCACCGTCAAGTTTTACCTGCTGCGCCAGCGTAATCTGAATATCGCCGGTACCGGGGGGCATATCAATCACCATAATGTCAATTTCGCCCCAGTTCACTTCGGTCAGCAACTGCTGCAATGCGCCGCAGGCTTTCGGACCGCGCCAGATCAGCGGCGTATCGCGTTCAATCAGGCTGCCGATCGACATCGATTTCAGCCCGAGGTTTTCAAACGGTTCAAAAGTGCGCCCGTCGTACGAAATCGGCGAAACGCCCTCAAACCCCAGCATGGTCGGAACCGACGGCCCGTAAATATCGGCATCAAACAACGCCACTTTCTTGCCGAGAGCGGCTAACGCCAGCGCCAGATTGACCGCGGTGGTCGATTTTCCGACTCCGCCTTTGCCCGAAGCAACCGCAATAATCTTTTTAACCCCCGGAATTTTCCAGTGATTGTCGCCTTCTTCCCGGCGGGCAGAAGTATAAACAACAGATACCTTGTCAATTTCGGGACGTTCTTTTAAGGCATTTTCCAACTCCCCGGCCCGGGACGCGTCTTCGACAGCATTGACCAGCGTGACGATTGCCCGGCGGTTAAACACTTTGACGCTTTCGATCGTTTCCGGGGCAAAATATCGGGCGACGATCTGTCGCAAATCGGTTTCCACTTAACTCTCTCCTGTTGATATTGTCATATGATTAATTGTTTTTAGATTGTATTTATATTATATATGATTTTAAAGCAACACAATAAACAACGAGGTGTAAAAATATGGCTGAAAACAAAGGACCGTGGGACGACAACGACGAAGGCCCGTGGCAAGGCGAGTCCAACAGCGAAAAAGTTCTGAAATTTCGCAAACCCAAAACCGGCGGAAGCGGGCTCAAGCTTGACGCCGGTCCCAAACTGATTATTGCCGGCGTCATTGCCTTATGGCTGGCTTCCGGTTTTTATCAGGTACAGACCAACGAACAGGGCGTCGTGCTGCGCTTCGGCAAATATGTCGACACCACCGAGCCGGGACTGCACTATCATCTGCCCTTCCCGATCGAAACGGTAGAAAAAGTCAGCATGACCCAAGAACGAAGCATTAATCTCGGCGTGGCCGAAAGCAACCGAGTTTCCAACGTTTCGCGCGCCTTTACCGAGAGCCATATGCTGACCGGCGACGAAAACATCGTCGACATTAACCTGACCGTGGTCTGGCGGGTTAAGAACGCTCGCGACTATCTGTTCAACATGCGCAACCCGGATCAAACGGTGAGCGTGGCCGCCCAATCGGTTCTGCGCGAAATTGTCGGCCAGTCGCAAATGATGCCGATCATTTCCGGCGACCGCGGCAAAGTCGAAGAAGACACCAAGCTGGAACTGCAAAAAGTGTTGGACGATTTCGGCTCCGGCGTAGAAATTGTGCGTGTCAAACTGCAAAAAGCCGATCCGCCGAAGCAGGTGGTCGACGCGTTTAACGAAGTGCAGCGCGCCAAAGCCGACATGGAAAGATTCAAAAACGAAGCCGAAGCCTATCGCAACGAAGTGGTGCCGAATGCCCGCGGGCGCGCTTCGAAAATTTTGCTGAGTGCCGAAGCCTACAAGGAAGCGGTGGTCAACAAAGCCAAAGGTGAAGCCGACCGCTTCAACTCGGTTTATCAGGCTTATAAAAAAGGCAAAGCCGTCACCGCCAAACGCATGTATCTGGAAACGATGGAAAATGTCCTTAAAAATTCCAACAAAGTGATTCTCGATCCTTCGGCAAAAGGCACCAACGTGCTGCCTTATCTGCCGTTGGACGGGCTGAAAACAACCAAAGGAGGCACCGCCAATGAGTAAACTTCAGTATATTTTGGCCGCTCTCGGCATTGCGGTGCTGGCAGTTGCCGCCGGCAGCATCTATACGGTCAATCAGGGCGAACAGGCGTTGGTTCTGCAATTCGGCCGTCCGATCCGGGTGGTTAAGGAACCGGGCCTGAAAATGAAAATTCCGCTGATTCAGAACGTGGTTTTCTACGACGCCCGCCTGCTCAATTTGGATCCGCCGGCCCAAGAAGTGGTGCTTAACGACAAGAAACGTCTCGACGTTGACAGTTTCACCCGTTATAAGATTGTCGATCCGCTGCGTTTTTACAAAACCGTGCGTACCGAATATCAGGCGCAAAGCAAACTGGCGGAAATCGTCAATTCTTCAATCCGCAAAATCCTCGGCCGCAGCACTTTGCAGGAACTGCTGTCGCAAAAACGCACCCAGATCATGAACGACATCAGCGCCGCAGTTAAAGTGGACGCCGAACAAATCGGCGTCAGCGTCGCCGACGTGCGCATCCGGCGCGCCGACCTGCCGCTGGAAGTTTTGCAGGCGATTAACGCACGGATGAAAACCGAACGCGAACGCGAGGCCAAAGAGTTCCGCGCCCAAGGCTCGCAAGCGGCACAAAAGATCAAGGCCAGCGCCGACAAGGAAGAAACCCTTATTCTCGCCGACGCCAACAAACAGGCTCAGATTATTCGCGGTCAGGGCGACGAACAGGCAATTATGATCTGGAACAACGCCGCCGGCCAGGATATGGAATTTTATGCCTTTTATCGTTCGCTCGAAGCTTACAAAAATGCGCTTTCCGACGGCAATGCGGCAATGGTTCTGTCTCCCGACAGCGAATTCTTTCAATTTTTTCGCCAATCGATGAGATAAGAAAATGCGCAAATTACGACTTTGGCTGACAATAATGATTGCGGGCGCGGTTTTTCCGGCACAGGCACAGTACGGTTTTCCGTCCTTTGCCGATCTGGCGGAAAAGCTGATCCCGACCGTGGTCAACATCTCCACCATCCAGCAGCCCGACCGGATCAACATTCCCGGCGCAAAGGACGCCGCCACCGATGACGGCGAATATTATGATCCGCTGGAAGGCCGGGTGGCGCTGGGCTCGGGCTTTATTATCAGCGAAGACGGATATATCATCACCAACTATCATGTGATTGAAAATGCCGAAGTCGTTAACGTCGTTTTGTTTGACAACACGGAAGCCGAAGCCGACATTATCGGCGGCGACGAAAAAACCGATATTGCGCTGATCAAAATTGAACCGCCGTTTGAGCTCGACAAAGTCACTTTCGGCGATTCCGACGCCATCAGGGTCGGCGACTGGGTGCTGGCGATCGGCAATCCGTTCGGGCTCGGCGGCAGCGTAACCGCCGGCATCGTCTCTGCCAAATCGCGCGATATTGCCGCCGGACCGTATGACAATTTCATCCAGACCGACGCCGCCATCAATCAGGGCAGTTCCGGCGGCCCGATGTTTAATACCAAAGGCGAAGTAATCGGCATCAATTCGGCGCTGTTTTCCACCTCGGGCAACAACATGGGGATCGGCTTTGCGATTCCGGCCAATCTGGCGGCATGGATCGTCAAACAGTTGGAACAAAGCGGCGAAGTCCGGCGCGGCTGGATCGGCATCCGGGTACAACCCAACACCAAAAACCTGGCGCGCAGCCTCAACCTCAAAGACGCGCAGGGCATCATCGTTTCCGGCATTACCGAAAACGGACCGGCTGCCCGTGCCGGCTTGCAGGCGGGCGACGTGATCATCAGTCTCGGACAGCACGAAATCAACAGCTGCAAGGACTTTTCGCGCTTGGTCGCCGAAACGCCGGCCGGCGAAGAGATTCAGCTGATCGTCTGGCGCAATCAGGAAATCGAACCGCTGACGGTCAAAGTGGAGAATATGCCGAAATCGCCCAAAGCGGCACCGCGCGAACAGGTCAAGCCGGACTCGGAAAGCGGCAAAATCTTAAAACAAACCGGCCTGATTCTTAAGGAAATCACGCCCGAGATCGTTAAAAACATGCAGCTTTCGCCGACGACGATGGGACTGTTGGTCGAAGGGGTGGAATTGGGCAGCGATGCCGACCGTCAGGGCATCAAACGCGGCGACATCATCATCAAAACCGACCTCAAAGACTGCGTTACCTTAGGGGCGGCTCTGGAGCACATTGAGGAAGCGCGCCAGCAAAAACGCCCGCTGCATCTGATGATTCAGAATGCCGAGCAGGATGACATCAACGTTTTACAAATAAAGCTAAAGCCATGAGCCGGGTCGATTTTTATCATTTGCAAAATCAGCGTCTGGAGGACGTGTTGCCGAAACTGCTGGAAAAAGCCTATGCCACCGGCAACAAAATTGCGGTGAAGATCGGCAACGACGAGCGGGTCGATTTTTTGAACGCGCTGTTATGGACCTATAACGACACTTCTTTTCTGCCCCACGGCAGTCGCAAGGACGGCTCGGGAGAGTTGCAGCCGATTTGGCTGACCGCCGGCGACGACGTCCCCAACGACGCCAAATTTTTGTTTTTGGTCGACGGTGCCCGTTGCGGATGGGAAACGATGCAGCAGTTTGAACGGGTTTTTAACATCTTTGACGGCAATGCGCCGGAGAGTCTGACCCAGGCGCGGCAAATGTGGAAAGAGCTCAAGCAGCAAAACGCCGATATTTTTTACTGGCAGCAAAACGACAACGGATCGTGGCAACAGAAAGGATAAACAGATGGACAGAAATTTTCTGATTAAAAACAACCTTACCGAAATCAGCGGCAGCTTTTTTATTATTGACATGATGTACGCCACCTCAGAGAATATGGTGATGCGTCCGGTATATAAAGAGGTTGGTTTCGGCGACCGCGCCTATGCTCATCTGGACGTGGCGGTGCGGCTGCAGGAGTTGGCTTCGCAGCTGGCGGATCAGGAACTGAAACTACGTATCCGCGACGCCTATCGGCCGCCGGTTGCCCATCGGCGTTTTTTGGAACTGGTGCCGGTAGAGGGCTTTTTTGCCAGCCGTCCCGAAAACAGTCTGCATTGTTACGGCACCGCGATCGACTGCTGTCTGACCGACCTCAAAGGCCGCAACCTCAAATTTCCGACCGAAGTGGACGCTTATGAGAAAAAATATGCCAAACAAATTGCCAAGGGAGTGACCGAGCCTTTTTACAAACATCTGGAAAAAGCGCGGCAAGATTTTCTTGATACCCGTTATGCCGAAGAAATCAACAACCGCGAGTTGTTGAAAAAGATCATGACCTCGGTTGGTTTTGAACCGATCAGCAGCGAATGGTGGCACTTTCAACTGCCGGGCGGCAAAGACGACTATCCGATGATTGAGTGGGAATAGCCGCCGGCCGTTCCCTCTCCGCTTCTTTTGCCGAAAGCAACGACAAAAAACAACCACAGCGGCCGATCGCGGAAGGCGTATGGTTATAACCATATTTTTTACAATCTTATCGTGTATAATCTACCGGCACCGGCAAAAAACGTTTCCCAGACTTCCACGGCAGTCCCTCCGCCGTTCCTCTCTATTTTTTTCTTTTCCATAATTTTTCGCCCGCTCTTTCCTCGATCCTTGCGGCGGCAGCATACTCCCCTTTTCTCACTTTCCACTCGGCCGTCTCTCTGCTTTTTCCACTCCGTCTTCTGCCCGTCGCTTTCTCCCTCCCTCTTTTCTATCCGTTTCCTCTCTCCTTCTGCCGCTACCGACAACTGTTCTACCTGCCTTTTCTCTCCTCTTCCTCGCCTTCCATTGCCGGAAAACACTTATCCGTCATTGTCCTTTTCCCCCTGTCACGCCCCACACTTCCCGTTCTCTTGCTCTCCTCCCGGCCGTCTATCTTCTTTTTTCTTTCGGCCTTCGCTCGTCCTCCAAACGTCACCGCCTTTTCCCCCTGTCATCGACCGCCTATTCACGGATATCAAAAGCTTTACAATCGAGAAGACCGGGAAATGGCAGCATGGATAAGAAGATGGGGGGTGTCGGGGGTGCGGATCGGAAGGGGCGTGTGACGGTGTCGGGCGTATAGCGGGGGTGTGGATCGGAGGTGGGCTTGTGGCGATATCGGGCGTGTAGCGGGGGTGTGGATCGGAGGTGGGCGTGTCCGTGCTGGGATGTAGTGCTATTGGTTAAGAGGTGAGGAGATGCTGTCGATGGTTTGGAGACGACACCCTTACAAAACTCGTCACAGCCGCGTCATTTTTTACAATTTTATCGTGTATAATTCACCGGCACCGGGAAAAAAATAGCGCTGATGCTTGGGTACGCAACTATCCGTCACGGAAGGCGCATGGTCACAACCGCGTCGTTTTACAACCAAGACGAGTACACAACATACCGTCAGCATGGACGGAGGTTTGGTTTTTGGGTCACTCGCGGCGGATCGGTTTTTGGTTCTCCCATGGCGGGAGGAGTTTCGGCGGTGTTGCTTCCGGTGGGGTGTGAGACAGCGTCGGCGGTCCAGAGGCGGGTTGCCCCGGCGGAATATAGGGTGGCACCGGTGGTTGGGTGGCGGGGATTAATAGCGCTGATGCTTGGGTACGCAACTATCCGTCACGGAAGGCGCATGGTCACAACCGCGTCATTTTACAACCACGACGAGTGCACAACATACTGTCAACACTGACGGAGGTTTGGTTTTATGACCGCTTTCGTCGGATCGGTTTTTGGTCTGCCGGCGGTTGGACGTCGGACGCTGCCGCCCGCTTTTTAACCCGGCTTTTCGCAGCAACCGCGCTTTTCGCCGCTGCCGCCCGTCCCTCGGACGCTGCCGTTTCTCCCTTGGAGATTGCGGTCTTCGCCGCCGCCGCTTTTTGGCGCGCTTTTTCTTCGACCGCTTCCCATTTTTGGGCAGCTTCCCACTGGCGTTTGTTCATTTTCTCTTCCGACAGTTTTTCCAGCCAGCGGCGACTTTTGCGCAAAGTCTGGGCGTCGATACCGACAAAAAAGCTCGAAACGTTGATTTCCATCGCTTCGCAGATCATCCACAGCCGACTGCAGGAGAGACGGTTCTCACCTTTTTCGTACTTTTGGATCTGCTGAAAAGTGAGGCCGATCTTGTCGGCAAGCGCAGTTTGGCTGATATGAAGATTATGGCGCAGTTTGCACAAACGACGACCGATATGCACGTCAATCGGATGAGGTTCTCCCTCCAACAGGCGGGCACGAAATTTTCTTGAAATATCCATTGCAACAAATTCCCTTTTTATCGTTAAAACAATAAAATGACCACCTGTTATCCAGTCTGGGAACAGTTGCTTTTCTGCCGCCCGAGGGCAACAAAAAAACCACTTTCGAAACGAAGGTGGTCGGGGGAGTTGCTAAATCATACGTGGTCATGACTCCTTGGATTTTTAAAACCTTGCGGTTTCTGGACATATATCCAAAGCTCCCCCGGCCATTCGGCAGAGGGATATATTATTGTTATCCGACGATAACAATTTGCGGTGGAATATCCGAGACCACCGACCACGCAAAGGCTTAGCACAGCCCCGCGCCCTTTTTTTGGGCGCTGACGACGGATTCAACCCGGCGCCGCCAAAGGCGGCAAAAGTTTGGGCATCCGCTCTGCTCCGCCTTCTTTGCGGAAGACGAAACAGCTTTCATCAGGTTCTGCTTGGATAATTTGGAGCGTCACCTGATTATCGGTTGACAATATATTAAACGAATTTTTGAAATATTGCAAGCGGGAATTGAACAACAAAGCAAATTACCGGCGCCATTCGCAGCCGCACGGCCGTTTCCGCGGCGGCGGCGTGCCGTTGTCGGTAAGGCGGTCGGGGGAGTTAGCAAATCATACCTCGTCATGACTCCTTGGATTTTTAAAACCTTGCGGTTTCTGGACATCTATCCGGGGCTCCCCCGACCGTGAGACCGGCTTATTGTAGGTAAAATGTAGAAATTTGACAAGTTAAAATTGAAAAAGGCGGCCGGGGGAGTTAGCAAATCATACGTAGCCATGACTCCCCGGATTTTTAAAACCGGACGATTTCTGGACATCTATCCGGGGCTCCCCCGACTGCCGGACGCTGCGGACGGGACACAATGCCCGTCTCTTGCAGACGCCCGCTCTGCCGAGGATTTTATTGTAGGTAAAATATCACAAATTAGCAAGCCGAAATTGAAGCAATGATGCCAAACGCCGATGACGGGCTGACAGCAAGAGCCTCACGCCTCCCCTTCCTTCAAATCACACGTTTTAGTTGATGCGACACAAATAAACAAGTTCAAATCGAATCAGCGCCGAGCGGTAAGAGAGAAAAGAACACGGCGGCAGGCAGAAAACGGAGTACCCGACGATGCAAGTTTTCGGAAAATAACAGGCGGTCAAAAGTCTTCGCCCCCACCGCCGCCCAACCCGGCTTCTTTTAATATTATATTTTGACAAAAACGCTTGATTTTGTCACAAGAATAAGCTATAAAAATAAATGAACATTAAATTATTTTAGATATGTATAGAACAAAAGAAAAGGCAGAATATGCCCGCATTTACGGAACCGCGCCCTGTAACGAACTGGCTCTCCTTCCTCCCGATTACTCGGAAGCATACCTCGGAAGCCGCATCGAGAACAACACCATCGTTTTCATGTTCAGCGTTCTTTCCCTGTCTGACAGCCTCGCTGCCGGAAATACGATAGAGCACCATTTCCGCTGTCGTCTCAGTCGCAAAGTGTCTATGAGCTTCGGAACAGACACCTTCTCGGTGCCCTTTTCCAACGACCCGGACGAACTCGACGACTACATGACGGCCATGTTCGACCTGGAGCTCTACTTCCGCGGCATCGAAGACAATCCGCGCCTGCTGGCCGAGATCGAACTCCACAATCAGGGAGAAGACTGGCGTGACCGCGAACTCCTTACGGAGGTCATGCTCGCAGCCAAAAAGCACTAATGCCGCTTGATACCTGCCGCTCTTTTAAAAATATCGTTGCTCTCGGGGCAACGATATTTTTTGTATCCCCAAAGGCCCCCCACATCCAACCCGGGGCCTTTTTTTGGGGATGTTATTCAGCGGATATTATACGACTGATGTTAGGCGACAGCCAAATTTCTTTCCGCCCCGCATTTCGGCATATTTTCCTCAAAACCTCGCAATCATGCCAAAAGCATCAGCCGTTTGAACGACAAAAACTCCCCGATCATCGTCAGCGGGACCTCCGCCCTTCCCCGATCATCCTCACCCCTACCCGCCGCGAACCGACGACCCACCGCATCTGACACTCCCCCGCGGATTTCCACCCTTCCCCGATCATCCTCACCCCTACCCGCCGCGCAAACCGACGACCCTCCGCATCTGACACTCCCCCGCGGATTTCCGCCCTTCCCCGATCATCCTCACCCCTACCCGCCGCGAACCGACGGCCCGCCGCTTCTTCACGAGACCTTTGCTCCTTTCTCCCGCACACATGGGGTAAAGCAGACCGACGGACGGAGAAAGGATAGAAAAAGCGGCGCATGCGGTAGGATGAGACGGCGAAAAGCGGGGAAAAAGAGAAACGACGGGAGGATGAGCAGCAGCTCGAGAAGGCTGGTTGGCGGTGAGAGGTGCGTGACGAGAAGTGCGGTGGCTGAAGGCAGCCGGAAAATCAGAGGATTTGGGAGGAAATGAGGGGGGACAGCGAGCAAAGAAAGAAACTGCGAACGAAGAAAGAATGGGTAGCGGCGGACCGACAAAAGAAAAAAATCGGTGGTATGAGGGATGAGAGGATGGACGGTGAGCAGATGAATGGGTAGCGGCGGACCGACAAAAGAAAAAAATCGGTGGTGTGAGGGATGAGAGGATGGACGGTGAGCAGGTGACGAAGGGAGAGTTAGATTATTGACGAGAGGATGAGCTGCAGGTTGAGAGTACCGGCGGCAGGTTCAAGGGAGGCACCGGCCCGGAAAAATGGATGAAGACGGCCCAAAAATCAGGAGTTTTTGGGAGGAAATAAAGGAATAAGAGTGAAAGGACAGGCCAAGAGTTAGAGGAAAAAACCGACCGAAGATCTGGCAAATAACGGGCAAACCACACAAGAAAAGCGTTGCCGTCATCAGCAACGCTTTTCTTTCAACATACCTTTTTAGGCGCTTTCGTTGGTTTCTTCCAGCTTCCAGGATCCTTCCAGTTCCTTCAGCAACGCTTCAAACACTTCGGCCTCTGCGCGTTTTTCTTCACTTTCGTAACTGTCGCTTTCGGCCTGTTCGCGGTAAGCGCGGGCTTTGCTTTCCAAGCGCTCTTTGAACACACGCTGCCTCTCGGGAGACACATACCCAAAGAAGATCAACGAGTGGATCTCCTCCAACAGAGACTCGGTCTTAATCCGTTCCAACTCTCGTTGATGCCGGCTGTCTTTAACCTTTTTGGCAAGCAAACCGGCTTCGGCCAACTCGGAGAGAAATTGCAGCCCTTTTCGGCAGCATTCGTTTTCCTCTCGGTGATCTTTGCTGCAAGAGCATTCCGGGCGTCGGTACAAACGAATACTGACAACCACCAGCGCAATCATCAAGGCGCCGATCAAAAGAATGGTACTCATATCCATAACGCTAATAATTTTGGTTTACGTTTTATTTATACCTTTTTGGCATCAAAAATGCAAGCCTGTTCTGCATTGTTGGTCGGTAAAATTTCAAACGCCGGCGGTTTGACGGTCTTTCGCGACGCCGTCACCGGTTTGAGCCGGATCAAGGTCATGTCCGACGGTGCCAACAGCCGCATCGGCGGTCCCCAATAACCGGCACCCCGGGAAATATACAGTTTTCCGCCCGGCAATTCGTACAGCCCCGCCAGATAACGATTGACATATTTCACCGGCAGATGAAACGGAAAAATCTGACCGCCGTGAGTGTGCGCCGACAGCTGCAAATCAAAACCGCGCTCAATGTACTCTGCCGCATTGATCGGATTGTGCGCCAGCAAAATCTTATAATCGCGTTCCGACGCCCGGTCCAGAATATGCTCATACCCGGCCTTGTCGCGCAATACCGGCAAGTCGGGAATTCCGGCCAAATACAGCGGCAAGTCGGCAATTTGCTGCCCTTCTCCCGCCAGCCAGACAATATTCATCTTTTGGAGTTGCCGCTGAATCGCCGCCAGGCCGTTATACAACTCGTGATTGCCGGGCGAAAAATAAACCCCGTAGCGGCTTTTGAGCCGTTTCAATTCCGTCAGCTGCGGCATAATCGTCTCGACGCGGTCGTCAACAATGTCTCCCGGCATTACAATCAGATCGGCCTGCTGCGCGTTCGCCAGATCGACCATTTCGGCAAACCAGCGCACCGGCTTGCTGCGGTCAATATGCATATCGTTAATTTGCAGCAACGTGATCTCGCGGTCAATCTTCGGGGTCTCAATGATCACCTCGGCAATCCGCGGCGTCTTAATTCCCTGATAAAGCGCATAAAAAGAAAGCAGTACCGCCAAGGCCAGCGTTATCAGGTTGACAACGGTCAGAACGCTGAGGTTGACCGGGCTCCAGGCCGCAGACGCCTGCCCGCGCCAACGGGAAAAACCGTAAATCAGCCCCCACAAAACATCGCGAAACAACAATAAGGCAAATAAAATAAAGGCAAAACCAAACAGGAAATAGCTTACCCCGGCCACCGCATTGTAAAGCGGGCCTTCCAGCCATCCCTTGCGGCGCACCAATCCCAAAATCATCGGCGCCGACCACATCAGCCACAAAAGGACAAAAGCCAGAACTTTCCACCACGGGGAAATGTTGTTATAGCCGCACAACGTTCGGGCGCTTAAGAGCGCACCGACGGTGGCAACCGTTAAAAAGGCAAGAAGAAAATACAAGGCTTACCTCCTTATAAAAAATGTAATTTAAGACGTTGCGGCAACAGTCCGGCGGCGATAAACCCGTTTGGGCGCCGGTGCCGCCGCTTCGGCAGCCGGATCTTTTTCGGCGTTGTTTTCCGCTTTGGCTTCGTCGGCCTTGGCATGACTGATTTCGATAATCTTAAAAGACTTTCGCACTTCACGGCGCGGCATTTTGGCAACCTTTTCGGTTTCGTCCGCGGGCGTCTCCGTTACGGCAACCGGTGCGGCAACTTCAGACTGAGGCGCCGCTGTTTTTTCCGCCGGCGTTTCCGCGGCCGTCGTTTCGGCATTGTCGCGGTTCTCCGCCGTTTCGCCCGGCATTGCCTGGCGCTGCTGATTTTTGCGTTCGTTGATTTCGGTTACGATTTTGCGGTAATGCTCGGCATATTGACGGAAAATTTCCGCGTTCACATAGTCGTTGTTGCTTTGTGCGTCTTTGGCAAAGTCGTTGTAACGTTTGATCAGGTCCAACGCGGTGCCGCATATTTTTCCGGCAATCGAATTGCTGTCAAACTTGTAGTTAAGAGAGTAAATTGTATTGTTGCTGCTGTTATTGCGATATTTGTTATTCGTTTTTTTCATATATGTACCGTAAACATCTGGTTAAAGAGCGCCAAAAAACAGGGCCACTCCGGTCAAATTGTCATTATAAAGTTTGGTTTGGAAACAAAAAACGCCGATTATCATAGTCATCAAATAAGCGTTACACAGGAAATAATACAGATTTTTTCACGAATTGCAAATTATTTTTTTAAAATTACACAACGTTTTATTCCGCCGAGATCCGTCAAAACCTTCAGTCCTCGCCAACCGGCCCGTTCAAAAACCGCAACAACCTCTTCGGCCTGCCCGATACCGACTTCCAACACCAAAAAACCGTTTCGATTCAACCATCCGCCCGCCACCAGCGCAATCTGCCGGTAGTGGTCCAAGCCGTCAATGCCGCCGTCCAGCGCCGTCAACGGATCATACTTCCGCACCTCCGGCGCCAGACCGGCGATTTCTGCACTCGGAATATAAGGCGGATTGCTGATGATCAAATCAAAGCGTTCTTCCAGATAATCGTTAAAATAATCAAATTCAACCAGCCGCACGCGGTTTTCCACCTGCAGCCGCCGGGCATTTGCCGCCGCCACTTCCAAAGCTGCCGTCGATTTGTCGGCCCCGGTTCCCGCAAGCCGGGGACAATCGGCCAACAGGCTCAAAAGCAGGCAGCCGGAACCGACGCCCAATTCCAGCACCGAAGACAATTTATGCTCATCGATCAGTTGCAACGCCGCTTCGACCAGCACTTCGCTGTCAGGGCGCGGGCTCAATACCCGACCGTCCACCGCAAAAGTATATTTGTAGAAATCCCGACAGCCCAGAATCTTATCAAGCGGCTCATGATTGAGACGCCGGCGCAACAACGCTTCCGCCGCTTCCAGGCAAGCCGGGTCGGGCTCGAATCCCGGATCAAGGGTTTCGGGCTGCTGTCCGGCCGCCCGCGCCAGCAAAAGACGGGTTTCCAACCGCGGCGAGGCAATCCCGGCCGCTGCCAGACGCCGCACCGTTTGATTAAAAAAGCTTTCTTTCATTCGAAATCAGTCTTGTGAACTTTGAAAAGGGTTGACAAATATATTATTTTTTTTGATTTTGCGAACTTTTTTAATTCGTTCTTCCATCCGTTCCTGCATGCCGTCAAGCGATTCCGAAGGAGAAAAATTGTCGCGGAATTCCAACCCTCTGATCTCGGCAGCCGCAATTTCGCCGCTAAATTCAAATTCCTGTGGCTTTTCTTTTTTCTTCAGCATAAGTCAATTTTTCCTTTCAGGCCGTCAGCGCGGCGGCTTCTTCTTTCATCAACGCCGCCAGATGTTCAAACGCCTTTTTCTCAATCTGACGCACGCGTTCGCGGCTGACTGCAAATTTGACGCCGATATCTTCCAACGTCTGCGGTTTGTCGGTCAGCATCCGTTCGCGGATAATGTACGCCTCGCGGTCCGAAAGCTTTTCCAGACATTTTTGCAGCATTTTATGTTTTTGCGCCGCTTCCTGGCGGCCGGCCAGCAAAGCTTCCGCATTTTGCCGCTTGTCAACCAGCATATCAATTCTTTCCAGATCGTCATCCGCATCGCCGACGCTTACATTCAGCGAGGTATCACCGCCCAGACGCTGGTTCATCTCCACCACGTCTTTTTCGTCAACCACCAGTTCGGCGGCAATCTGCCGGACGACGGCGGGTTCAAGCGCCTTATTTTCATAAATGCCCAACTTGGCTTTGATACGGCCCAGATTGTAGAACAATTTCTTTTGGGCCGCCACGGTACCGATTTTGACCAGCGACCAAGACCGCAGGATAAAATCGTTAATCGCCGCCTTAATCCACCAAATTGCATAGGTGGAAAGACGTACTTTTTTCTCGAGATCAAATTTTTTCACCGCCTGCATCAGCCCGATGTTGGCTTCGGAAATCAGGTCGGCCAGCGGCAGGCCGTAATGACGGTAGGTCAGCGCAATTTTGGCCGCCAGCCGCAGGTGCGAAACCACCAGCCGGTGCGCGGCTTCCAGATTATGATTTTGCTTAAAATCAACGATCAGCGCTTTTTCTTCGTCCTCGCTCAATACCGGAAAATTCTTAATTTTCTCAAAATACGACACCAAGCCGTTGCGATCGGCCAAAACCGGCAGCTGCGCCGATTTGTCGACCACCATCACTGAAGAATTTCCGCTCATTGTCATCACCTGTCCTTTTGTTTTACAAAATGTGATTATAGCCGTCTTTTCTATTTTTTCAATAGGCTGACCGCAAAAAAAACGCCTATTCCGTTGTTTTTTCCGTTTCGGTCACCGGCGTTTCGGCCGTCTCAACAGCCGGCACAGTGTTTTCTGCCGCCGCATTTTCTTCCGCTGCGTCATTTTTGATTTCGGGCTGCTCGTCGGCATAAAAAATCGAAAATTCGTTACCGTTCGCCGCTGCCGGAATAAAATTGAGAATCTGCACCCGGAACCCGTGTCCCTCCGGATAGATCAGCAGATAAATGTCCGAATTGCCGCGGCACAAACGCATATTCTCCTCGCTGATGCGATAATTGACTTTTGTCATTACCAGCTCGCGCGCCACTTCATAATTGGCGGAATTATCAAAATCCGCAACCGGAATCTCTTCAAAATCTTTCAGGTTTTTGATCATCAGCGCCTGTTTGCGGCGATTGACGATGCTGTTGGCCGGATGCGCCTGCTGATATTCTCCGATTTCGGCAGCAACCGCAGCCAGCATTGGCGCCTGATTGCAGGAAGGAAGCCCGGCCGCCGCCGGTTTATCTTCCGCCTTGGGTGCAAAGATAACCACGTTGATGTCCGAAGCTTCGGTCTGCGCCTGCAGTGAAAACGGCAGGCACGCTGCCGCCAAAATCAGAAAATATTTCAGCACCTTCGTTTTCTCCTAAAAGTTAACCGACTTCGGCGTCCGCGGGAACGGCAAAACGTCGCGTATGTTGCCGATACCTGTTACCAGCAGCATCATCCGTTCAAAACCAAGTCCGAAACCGGCGTGCGGAACCGAACCGTAACGGCGCGAATCCAGATACCATTCGTAATCGGCTTCGGTCATGCCGATTTCTTCAATCCGTTTGACCAAAACGTCATATCGTTCCTCACGCTGAGAACCGCCGATCAGCTCGCCGATCCCGGGGACCAGAACGTCCATTGCCGCCACGGTTTTGCCGTCATCGTTCAAACGCATGTAAAACGCCTTAATTTCTTTGGGATAGTCACGGACGATAACCGGTCGCTTGAAATATTTTTCCGCCAGAAATCTTTCGTGCTCGGTTTGCATATCCACTCCGTATTCCGGCGCATATTCAAACTTCTCGCCCGAGTTTTTCATAATCTCGATCGCTTCGCTGTAAGTAATGCGGGCAAAGTCGTTATTGACTATCGTATCCAGCGTGTCTTTGAGACCCGGCGCCACAAATTTTTCAAACAGTTCCAGATCTTCGGCACAGTTTTCCATAATATGCTTCACGCAGTAACGGACCATGTCTTCCGCCAAATTCATGTCATCGGTCAAATCGGCAAAGGCCATTTCCGGCTCGATCATCCAAAATTCGGCCGCATGACGGGTAGTGTTGGAGTTTTCGGCACGGAAAGTCGGACCGAAAGTATAAATGTCTCCCAACGCCGTCGCGTACATTTCGCCGTTGAGCTGTCCCGAAACCGTCAACCGGGCTTCTTTGCCGAAAAAGTCCTGCGAATAATCGATTTTTCCGTCCGGCGTCCGCGGCGGGTTATTCATATCCAACGTCGTTACCTGAAACATTTCCCCGGCACCTTCACAGTCCGAGGCGGTAATGATCGGGGTATGGACATAACGAAAGCCGCGTTCATGAAAAAATTTGTGAATCGCGTAGGACAACTCGGAACGAATGCGGAACGCCGCGCCGTATTTGTTGGTCCGCGGCCGCAAATGGGCAATACTGCGCAGATATTCGTCGGTATGTTTTTTCTTTTGCAACGGATATGTATCGTCGGCCAGCCCGTAAATCTCTATGTGATCGGCCTTGATTTCATATTTCTGGTTGCCGCCCTGCGACGCGACCAAGGCACCGCTTACCGCCACCGAAGAACCGGTCGTGAGTTTTTTGACATCTTCGTAATTGGGCAGATTATTGCCGGCAATGATCTGAATATTCTTCAGACAGGAGCCGTCATTGACTTCGATAAACGAAAAATCTTTGGCGTCACGACGCGTTCTTACCCATCCTTTTACCAGCACTTCCGGCAAAGGTCTGTCCGAAGACAACAATTTTACAACCTTAGTTCTTTCTGACATTTTTAGTTTCCCGTTAAATTAATTTTCAATCGCCGAATTCCCGGTACAATCACTGCCCGTATCCGGTCGCGTCCCACAATATATAACAGTTAAGTTTATTTGGCAATAGTCCGCCATTGACAAAACTCAATCTGTAGATAATATAAAAAGCAGAGTAATTTAACACAGCGGAGGAAAAGGAATGAAAAGATTTGCAATTGTCCTGCTATTGCCGATACTGGCCGTTTTGTCAGGATGTGCGTCTCAGATCGGTGCCAACCAGTATGACTCGGCGGCGGTCGGATCGGTTAACCGGGTTTTGAAAGGAACAATCGTATCGGTACGCCAAATTAAGGTTGCCGACAGCGACAATTCGGCCGGGACCGCTATCGGCGGTATTGCCGGCGGTGTGGCCGGTTCTCAGATCGGCAAAGGCAGCACAGCCGGAATTTTGGGTGCCGTCGGCGGCGCTTTGATCGGCGGTGCGGCCGGAAACCTTGCCCAGCGCGGCTTATCCAGCCAAACCGGTTACGAATATGTGGTTCAACTGGATAGCGGCGGACTGGTGACCGTCACTCAGGGCAGCGACGTTTTGCTGGGAGTCGGCCAGCGCTGTATGGTTCTTTACGGCAGCGGCTCAGACCGTGCCCGCGTGGTTCCTTACAACGGATACTGAGAATGAACGACGACTTTGAAAACACAGTTCAAGAAATGCAAAGTCTGCAAGAGGCAGCGCTTTTAACAGGCGCTGCCGATCTTGTTTTGCAGCAATACGTTTTATCGGCGCCCGACATGGGAGCCGCCCGGTTTGACTTTTTTTGCCGGACTTTTGCCTGCTGCGCCACACGTTCGGAAAATATCGGTTATTATGCCGCCGAACTGGCACTGGCACGACGCGCCATGCTGAAGAACGGCAACGATCATCCCGAATTGTTTGACGAAGTGCGGCAACAAGTTTTTTACGGCGACGCCGAAGGACTGGAAAAGCTTATCGGGGCACTGACGGCAACCGTTCCGACACGCGCTTTGATAACCTCCGGTTTCGAAACCCGCACCTGTCAATTTTTGAAAAAACAGGTCACGCATTATTCGTTTACCGACCGCGAAATTGCCGGTTTGCAGCAGAAACTGTCACTTGCGGCCGCCAATGACCGACTGGCCCGCATTTGGGAAAAGGCGGCTGCGGAAATCGGAGAAACTCACCGCCGCAAACGCGAACGCGATCTAAACGGGCTTAATCGGTGGGGCTTTCAGTTTCAAAGCGACGATCTGCTGAAAAAGCTTTCTTTCCGCAACACCTATGTCAATCTTGCATACGAACGGCTGGTGCGCGAACACGAAATCAAAAACATACGGCCGGAAGATTATTGCCGTCAACACCGGTTGAAAGTTCAGAAACAAATCAACGACCTGATCGGCACAACCGACGCCAAAGGCAAGCAAATTTGCCGCAAATACGCGATTAACAAGGTTTATAAAGCGATTGCGGGACAAGATAAATTTAAACTGCAAAGCGTTTGGAAAGCCTTGGAAAAATATCAGGACGAAAGTTTTTATGCCGATACGGCAGCCATTTTAACGGCTTTGGACGGCGGCGCCAAAAACCGTGACGTCCGACTGCCCCGCCGCCCCTTCCGACAGTATGATTAGGTTTGCGGCAAAAAAACGTCTTTACCGGCATGATCGGATTTAAATAAAAAAATTACATGATTGCAAAAAAAATGCTTGACCTTTATTTTTTTTATCTGTATATATGCACCTAGTTTCGATGACCCCATCGTCTAGCGGTTAGGACATCACCCTTTCACGGTGGTAACACGAGTTCGAGTCTCGTTGGGGTCGCCACTTTAATCCCGAATGCAAGTTCGGGATCTTTTTTTGCCGCTTAAACGGCGCAACGCCTGTTCCGCTGTTCAGTTTCTTATCTTTTATAACCCGATCCGTTCATCGTGATAAAACCTCTCTGTTATCTTCTTTCCCGGTAACGTTATTTAATGACAAAAAAGCAAATTTGTCTAAATTCACTTGATTGTTAATATATATGGTGATAACGTATATGTAATTTTACATTACAAATAAATTATTAATCAAATAAAGCCCACTGAGTAAAGCAGGTGGCACATTATTATATGAAAAAGTTAGAAGACGTACTGCAAGCAGTTTACGGTCATAACACAAAATTTATCGGTTTGGAAAAACATGACAACAAATCGGTTTTAAAAATTAAATGCAACAAAAACATAAAAGGCTATTTTGTTTACGATAACGGCTGGTATCATCTTGAAGATGAAGATGGTTATTCGTTATATAAGGCAGACGGCACTTTGGTGGCAGACAAACTGACTTATTGCGAAGTTTTCAGCAACGGCTGGTACCATCTGAACAATGGTAAAGACGCTGTTTTATACAGAACTGACGGCTCAACAGTCGTAGGCCAGGTTTGGACATGTTGCGTTTATAAAAACGGTTGGTATCGTTGTGCCGAAAGAGGTCGCTTTGCCTTGTATAAAGCTGATGGTACTTTGGTTGCAGACGAACTTACAGATTGTTCTGTTTTTGCTAACGGCTGGTACTCGCTGGATACGGAACAAGGCGCTGCTCTATATAAGCCCGACGGTTCGTTGATCGTAAGCCGAGTTAGAAACTGCCGAGTTTATAAGAACGGCTGGTATAGTTTTTTCAAAACCGAAGGTGGCTATGTTTTGTGCAGGGCCGACAGCACTTCGGTTGCAGAAGGAATTATAAGTTTTGAGATTTTCGACAACGGCTGGTATTGGCTGCATACAAAAGACCACATTGCTTTGTATAAAGCTGACGGCACTTTGGTGGCAGATGAACTGTTATATTGTTCTGTTTTTGCTAACGGCTGGTACTATCTGGAAAATGAGAACGGTTGTTTCTTATACAAAGCCGACGGCACTTTGGTGGCAGAGGATTTTGAAGACTGTTCCATTTTTGATAACGGTTGGTATTGCCTCGAATATACAAACGGTTACTCTTTATATGATTCTGCCGGCACTTTGGTCGCAGGCGAACTTGAAGATTGTTCTGTTTTTGCTAATGGCTGGTATTGTCTGAAAAATGACGGCAGCATCGCTTTATATAAGGCAGACGGCACGTTAGTGGCGAACAACCTGACGCATTGCGAAGTTTTCAGCGACGGTTGCTACTGTCTGGACAATGGTAAAGACGCTGTTTTGTACAAAGCCGACGGCTCAGAATATATTGCAGCTGAGTATAAATTGATTGAAATCTAGACTTTGTTTTACCGGGACTCGTAACTAAATAAAAAACACCCTCGTTTAGGAGGGTGTTTTTTATTGGTTTGAACGTCACACGACCCGCGTTAACAGGCAGATGCAGACATTCCGGCCCGGCTACCGCTGCTCAACGAACTTGATCGTTGTTTCGAGGATGCCTAAAGACGAACTTTCACGAAGAATCTTCGTCTTGGGGACGTAGTCTTCTTCCATCGGTTCGGTCAGATAGAACAGGTTGTCCTCTTTCCAGGTTGCCATCATCAGTTTTTCTCCCGGCTGAAGCGTAATGGTCATGTTTCCGCCGAAATTTCTGGCTGTGTACTGCTGGGTACAGGATGCGCAACCCAAAACGACAACAACGGCAATTGCCAAGCTTGCAATAATTTTTTTCATAGTTTTAATAATTAGATTTTACAAGATTAATTGTAAAACCGTATCATGTTTTTGTCAAGTTTTCTATTGTTCTTGATCAGCTTTTTTATTCGACTCTTGCAGATAACTCCCTGCAACTAAACAATAATCTTATATTAATTCTCCTTTTTCTAATTTTTTATTTAAATTTTTTATTTTTGTGGTAGTATAAGAACAGTAAACTTAAATTATTTTAGCTATGAGATTTTTTAAATTTGGCTTATTTATCGCACTGAGTGCAATGATGAGCAGTTGCGTCTTCACCGAAGAACCCGAAATTGAATTTCCGGCGGAAATGTGTATCGAAGCATCCGGCATTACGGCATCTACGGCCACCAGCTACACCAGTTGGCTGGAAGTTCGGCATCTTAATCAGAAACACGTTTTCGAAACCGACCTTGCATATGTCACGGCAACCGACAGCCTGTTGTCGACCGACATTCGACGGGAAAAATCAGCACTATTTTCCACCGCAACCGAGAAAACGCTGCTTGACTGCCGCACTGAAGGAAACATCGTTACCGAAAAACAAAAGACGGATTATATCTTCAAATTTGCAAGTTTTTCCGTACCTGTATCCTTCATCACCGAAAAGGCTTCTGTTCTGTGCAACGGACAAAAACTTCCGATGCCGGCCGCCGAAGTTCGTTTTCTGCCGCAGGATCCGGAATTCGTATCACTGGAAGACGAAATCATTGACGGAAAACCTTTCAGCCGTACCTTGCTCAAATGCAGCGTCGTCGCGGAAAGCGAAGGCAAAACCGTCACTTCTGTCAGCAAAGTAGAGATCAAATCTCCGCGCGAGGCGATCGGCTTTGATCCAATCGTTCTTCCCTGGGAAGGCGATGCGGATTAGTTGACAGTTTCCCCTCCCAATCCAACCGTTACGGTTGGATTTTTTTTATGATGCCCGCCCCTCCTTTCCTGAAACGAACAGAAAACGAACTCGATCGAAAACAAAAAATATTTTCATCAACCGCTTGACCTAACTGCCTACTTTTGCTATAGTAATTTTACAATTCATTTTTATAGAAAAATTAAAAAATTATTTATATGGACGAGAAAAAGTTTTTTTCTGTCATCAGTCTCGTTGTTTTCATTATTTTCTTTGCTTTCAGCGGAGAAGAAACCAGAGCTTCCGTAACCGACAGCATCAATGTTCCTCTGGAAAAAATTGATACAATCGCCGTCCCTGCAGAAGCTTTGATCAATGACAGCGTTCCTTGTGACAGTATTGTCAGTGACTCTCTTGTCAATGACAGCCTCGCACTTGACACCGTCTCGCCGGCAGAGACTAGGCTCGCAAAATTTCGTGCCGCAGAGTACGATATGCTGTGCCTGATCGCTCACTGCGAAGGTGTTAAAGCAAGAGCTTATTGGGATCCTCACGGAAGAGTATGGACCATCGGATTCGGAAATACCGTTCGCCCGGACGGAAAACCGGTTCGTCGAGGTGACCGCATCAAAAGCGAAGAAGAACTCATGCACTATTTCACCACTCATGTCGAAGGCAAAATGTTCGAAGATATGACGGTTTATTTGGAAATGGATTCCATGTCCAATGCTGAAATTGTTGCAATGGGAAGCTTCCTTTACAACTGCGGCAGCGGCATTCTCCGCCAAAAAGACGGTTCTCCGTCAGAACTGGCAAATGCAGCCAACGCCTATTTCGTGACCCACAGCGACGAGGCCAAACAAACTTTGAAAAAATTGATGGATCAAAAAGTGCGCTCGGGAGGAAAAATTCTGCCGCAGCTGCAAAAACGCCGTGACTTGGAAGAACGCGTTATGTTCGGGGATATTCTGCTCGACAATAACGGCGAACTGAGTCTCGAAAACGCCATCAATTTTGCGGAATGTGCTTTAGGCGGCATTTACAGCATGGGACGAAGCCTTCCGGCAGATACCCTTGATCTGTGCAACCGACTGGAAAATATGCGCGGACAAAACTTAAACGATTCAATTCAGAGTCAATTAAGATATGTTCCGCGGTATGTTCCCCGTAAATCGCGCCGTTGAACTCCGGCAATCCAGAACAAATCCTCTGACCACAACGGTCAGAGGATTTTTTTTGTTCCGACCTGCTCTTTTTTGAGCAGATGTTGCTATTTGAATTTTATCACATACAGGTCATCTTCAAACCATTCGGCAAAAAAGACATCTTTTATGACCAGCTTTCGCTTTTTCAGCTGTTGTTGCAGCCAGCCGTTATCTTTTCCGATTTTTTTCAAGTTTTCTTTATGAATATTACCGTTTTCGATCAAAACAGAGGAAAAGTCTTTCTCTCCTTGCAGTACGACCGTTAATTCACCGCCGACCTCAATCTGCGCCAGTTTCACGTCTTCCAGCGAATGAACTTTTTTGGTTCGCAGCAAGGACATGAAATCTAACATGTTCATATTCATTTTTTGCAGATTTTCAGGCAATAAACGGCCATTATTAATAATGACAGTCGGTGTACCGATCACCATTCCCCTGCCCCATATCGTATTTTTGGCCAAATAATTTATTAGGCCGCTGATAACGAAATAGATGGTAACAATGTAGATAAAATCGATCCAACTCAGATTGGCATTAAACAAATAACCGCCAAGAATCGAACTGAGGACAAAATTGCTGATCAAATCGAAACTGGTCATCTGGGTAAACTGGCGTTTGTTACCGGAAAACTGAAAAAATATCAGAACCAAGATAAAGACAAGAAGCATCCGAAAAGAAATCAGTACATAATCCATCAAAAAGCACTCCTATTGCAATTTTGTATAATATAGGCATTTTAAAACCGCCTTCAATTCCGGCGGTTTTAAATGTGTCGGTGTACAATCTCGGACCGGACAACAAAAAAGCCCCGGAAAATCCGGGGCAAAATTTTTGTTATCTTCCTAAAACGGAATATCGTCATCCAAATCGGACGAACTGC
Organism: uncultured Alphaproteobacteria bacterium; assembly: GCA_910577095.1. Classification (GTDB taxonomy): domain Bacteria; phylum Pseudomonadota; class Alphaproteobacteria; order RF32; family CAG-239; genus JAFUYI01. The sequence goes on along the minus strand of CAJTLY010000005.1, from coordinate 9,506 downwards.
CGGCAGCCGGCGCAGAATCCCATCCGGAAGCGGAGGCGGAACCGGAGAACACGTCACCGCCGCTTTCTCCACGGCCGTCCAGCATAATCAGGTTGGAACTGAAGTTTTGCAAAACCACTTCGGTGGTATATTTTTCCTGACCGTTGGCATCTTCCCATTTGCGGGTCTGCAATTGGCCTTCGAGATATACTTTCGAACCCTTGCGAAGATATTTTTCCGCCACATCTGCCAGCTGGGTGTTAAAAACAACCACACGATGCCATTCGGTTCTCTCTTTTCTTTCGCCCGAAAGCTTGTCTTTCCAGCTGTCCGACGTCGCAACGCTCAAAGTAACGACTTTGCTGCCGTTTTGGGTGGTGTTGACACGCGGATCGGCGCCGAGATTGCCGACCAAAATTACCTTGTTGATACTTCCAACCATTATTTTATACCTTTATTAAAAAATTGATCACTGACACGACTATAGGGGAAAATATTTTATCATCCAAGCAAAAAATCAATAGACTTGTGCATATTCTCCGTTTTCAAAACGGTAAATGGCATATTTCAACGAACGATCGGGAATGCCGTCGGTATAAACAACGTTGCCCCATCCGGTCTGCACCAGCTTTTTATTGAGGCTGCGAGCCAGTTTTGCGGGGGCAAAACTCTGGGCCTGATTGACCGTCCGTCCCCACAGCTTTACCGAAAGATAACCATACGCCATCAGCCCTTCCGGTTCGATCCCCCATAAACGCAGCCGCACCAGATCTTCGGCAAAATTCGGATTTCCCTGTAACGGCGGCAAGGACAAAAGGTAGGTTCCTTCGGCAACACTTCCCAGCTTTCGGGCAAATTTACGGCTGCTGAAATAGCGGTTGGTAAAAATGACAAAACCGGGGTTATCGGCTTTCAGTTGACGCACGGTTTCCATTGTCGGTTCGGCTCGGTCCAGCATAAACAAAATTTCGGCATTGCCGGCCTTAACCGTTTGCGCGATCCGACGAGCGTTACCGTTAAACTCGCCGGTATCAAAAGCTTTCAAACGGCTGCCTTGTCCCGCTTTGGTAAAAAGATGCTGAATTTCTTTGGCCACCGCAAGCATTTCGGGATATTGCCCGTTATAGGCCACCGCCAGCCGGCGTCCGGGATAAGTTTCGGTATAATAGCGGAAGAAATCGGCCGCCTGTTGTTCCGGCGAGCCGACAAATTCGATCAGGCTGCGATAGTTTTTTTTGTAAACGGCCGGGCTGCCGCCGATCGGCAAGATCTGAAAAATTTCCGCCGCGGCAAAAATATCGGCGACTTTTTCCGCCTGATTGCTGCAATGCGGTCCCAGCACCAAATGCATTTTATCTTCCTGAGAACGATTGACCGCCATCATCTGAGCCGTGGTCAGTGAGAGGGTGTCGTCGCACGGATCGTCAATTTGGATCAGATTGATCTTTTTTCCCAACAAACCGCCCGACTCATTAATCTCGTCCACGGCCACTTTGGCACCGTTGACCAGTTCCTCGCTGAAATATTTGAAATCGCCGTCGGTGGGAGCAATCAGCGCAATATTAAGATCGGCCCGCACCGAAAAAGACCACAGCAGACCACAGGCCAGCAAAAAAGCGTACTTACAATCAATCATAACCATCTTCTGATTTATAAAATAAAGTTCAGTATTTAGTTTATACAATAAATTATAACCTGCAAGCAATGATCTCTTTTTATTGACATAAAACTAAAAAATCTTTCAACCAAGGTTATAATTTTGAAATTATTCCAAACCGAAACTTTGTTCCGACAAGCTTTTTTGTTGCCTTTTTGTTCTTTCGCGGTTATATTGTCCGATTGGAGAAAACAGATGGCGGAAAACAATTTTATCGAAATCCGGGGCGCCCGGGAACATAACCTCAAAAACATTGATATCAGCATTCCGAAAAACAAGCTGACCGTCATTACCGGACTGTCGGGCTCGGGAAAATCGTCGCTGGCATTTGACACCGTTTATGCCGAGGGACAACGCCGCTATGTCGAAAGTCTGTCCTCTTATGCCCGTCAATTTCTCGAACTGATGAAAAAACCGGACGTCGACTCGATCGAAGGACTCTCGCCGGCAATTTCAATCGAACAGAAAACCACTTCTCACAACCCGCGCTCTACCGTCGGTACCGTAACCGAAATTTATGATTATATGCGTTTGCTCTGGGCTCGTGCCGGCACCCCCTATTCGCCGGCAACCGGGTTGCCGATCGAATCTCAGACGGTTTCGCAAATGGTCGATCGCATTGCAGCATTACCGGAGGGAAGCAAAATTCTGTTGCTGGCACCGATCGCCCGCGGCAAAAAAGGCGAATTCAAAAAAGAATTTGAAAGTTTGCAACGTCAGGGCTACCAGCGTCTTAAAATCGACGGCACGGTATACGCCATTGAAGAACTGCCGGAGTTAAACAAAAATCAGAAACATGATATTGAAGTGGTGGTGGACCGTCTGGTGATTAAACCGGGACTCGAAACCCGTCTGGCCCAGTCGGTCGAAACGGCTCTGAAACTGAGTGACGGGCTGCTGTTTGCCGAAGACGCCGCTTCGGGCAGTCGCATCACCTTTTCTTCCAAGTTTGCCTGTCCGGTGAGCGGTTTTACGATTGAGGAGATCGAACCGCGGCTGTTTTCGTTTAACAATCCCTACGGTGCCTGTCCTCATTGCGACGGTATCGGCGCACGGCTGTATATGGACCCCGAGCTGATTGTTCCCAACGAAAACCTTTCAATGGCACAAGGCGCCATTTTACCGTGGTACAGCCGCAAGCACGGCTTTTATACCGATACGCTCGAATCGTTATGCCGTTACCTCGGCATTTCGATGAAAACGCCGTGGAAGGAGCTGCCGGAACAGGCACGCAACGTTATTCTTTACGGTTCCGGTTCGCAAACGGTGCCGATGTACTATTCCCGCTTTGTTACCCACAAACCGTTTGAAGGCGTCATCAACAATTTGGAACGGCGTTTTATGGAAACCGACTCTCAGGCGATCCGGGACGAATTTTCTCAATATCAATCGGCCGCAATGTGCGAACATTGTCAAGGCAAACGACTCAAACCGGAAGCATTGGCGATCAAGATCGGCGGCGCCGACATTATGGACGTTTCCGCCATGTCCATCAAACAGGCACGCGAATGGTTTGGACATGCCGAGGAACGACTCAGCCCGCAAAAACAGGAAATTGCCCGCAAAATTCTTAAAGAAATTACCGACCGGCTCAACTTTTTGAACAACGTGGGGCTGGAATATCTGTCCCTGTCCCGGCAGTCGGGAACCCTGTCGGGCGGCGAAGCGCAGCGCATCCGTCTTGCTTCGCAAATCGGTTCGGGCTTGACAGGCGTCATGTATGTGCTTGACGAACCTTCGATCGGACTGCATCAGCGCGACAATGACCGCTTGCTCGAAACGCTGACCCGCCTGCGCGATATCGGCAATACGGTAATTGTGGTCGAACATGACGAAGACGCCATCCGCGCCGCCGATTATCTGGTCGATATGGGACCGGGCGCCGGCGAACACGGCGGTCATGTGGTGGCCGAAGGAACCGTTGCAGGGGTTTTGAAAAATCCCGAAAGCCTGACCGCTCAATATCTGACCGGCAAAAAAGAAATAGAGGTTCCGCATCAAAGACGCCGCGGTAACGGTCATTTTCTTCGCATCAGCGGCGTGCGGACCAACAACCTTAAAAATGTCGACCTGCAGATTCCGCTTGGCACCATGACCTGCATCACCGGGGTTTCGGGCGGCGGGAAATCGTCTTTGATTTTAGAAACCCTGTTTAAGGCCGTTAACAAGGAACTCAACGGCAGCCGCGAACCGGCAGGAATATACGATCAGTTGAGCGGGCTGGAAAACATCGACAAGGTCATTGATATCGATCAGTCGCCGATCGGCCGCACGCCTCGTTCCAACCCCGCAACCTATACCGGCCTGTTTACTTATATCCGCGATTGGTTTGCCGGTTTGCCGGAGGCGAAAGCACGCGGATACAACGCCGGGCGTTTTTCGTTCAATGTCGCCGGCGGCCGTTGCGAAGCCTGCAAAGGCGACGGCGTTACCAAAATCGAAATGCATTTTCTGCCCGACGTTTACGTTGCCTGCGACGTCTGTAAAGGCAAACGTTTTAACCGCGAAACGCTGGAGGTCAAATATAAAGGAAAATCAATTGCCGACGTGTTGGATATGACCGTTGACGAAGCGCATGTGTTTTTTGATGCGATCCCGTCAATCAAAAACCGGCTTGAACTGCTGCGCAAAGTCGGTCTCGGCTACATTCATCTCGGACAACCGGCAACCACTTTGTCCGGGGGTGAGGCACAGAGAATCAAGCTTTCGAAGGAGCTTTCCAAACGTGCAACCGGCAAAACGCTTTACATCCTCGACGAACCGACCACCGGATTGCATTTTGAAGACATCAACCGCCTGTTGAAGGTTTTGCAGACCTTGGTCGACCAAGGCAATACGGTGGTGGTGATTGAACATAATCTGGATGTTATCAAAGTGGCCGACTATATCGTCGACCTGGGCCCCGAAGGCGGCGACGGCGGCGGCAGAATTGTGGCTGAAGGAACCCCGGAAGAAGTTGCCCAGTCTCCTCACAGCTATACCGCCAAATATCTGCGACAGAAATTGAAATAACCGATCTTTCCAAATCTGACAGGCGATACTCCGGCAATTCATCTCCGCTACTCTTAAAATCCGGTTTTTAATTTCCGCATTCAATTGTGCGGCTTCGCTCAGATTTGGTTTTGCCAACCGGCGGAAGCGATTCCCAAATCAAAACCCAAAACAATCTTTTTCACGGCATTAGTTCTAAACGTTGCAGCATATTAAAACCTTAGCATACAGAATATATATGCAAGATCTTTCCGGTTTTGATTCTTCAGGTTCAGAAAATCGGGATTTTATTGTTTTTCACAATCCTTTTTGAGGAAAGAAACCACTTCTGCATCAACGTTGCAATGATCGGCGGCATTTTTATTCCTGATTCCCATCCGTTGTTTCAGCTGTCCTATATTTGCCAGAGAACGCTGCTGTCTGCGGGCCGAAGACACATACTCGTCGACTTGGGCCGGATCAAAATCTCGGTTAAAGATTTCCGGATGCCCGGCATAAAGCTTCGTAATCAGCCCTTGAGCGCCCTTGAAGGCATATTCCGGCATAATTGCAGCCTTATCGGTTGAAGCGCCTTCGGGACCGTCCATCAGATTGATACCCAGTTTCATGTTATGGGCACGCTGTATCATGTCACGAACAACGCCGCCGCCGCCGACAGCAATCATTTCACCGCCGCGCCTTTCAACGATATCCAAAACCGTATCCGGCAAATCAAACCATTTTTTGGCCGGACGGCCGTTCAATTCCAAAACAACGGCGTGGGTAATGGTGTTGTTTTCGATACTCGCCAACTCGGTATAAGCGGCTTCTTCGGTTAATGTTCCGATAACGGCCAATTTTTTATCCGATTTTTGATTCCGATTATGCGCCGCTTCGTGCAGCTGCTTTTCAACCCCGTGGTTGGTTCCGCCGGTGAGAATACAAGCTTTTTCGGGATCAATCACATTTACCAGCACTTGCATCGCGGTCCGGATCTCGTCCTGATTTTCGGCCGAAATGTTCGGCCATGCCTTTACCGAAGCGCCGGTTACCAAAATCGGAACCCGATTTTCCAATACGTCATAAACCACATTTTCATCGGTTTGGGCACCGATACGCGAAATTTCGGAATCTAAAAACTTTTGCAGTTTAGCCTTTTCTTCATTTTTGCGTTTTGAAACTTCATCGGTATAATGCGGCAAACCGTCTGCGGTCGAATAAACCGGCTTAAAGACGGAAGCATAAGCGGCACCGCGCGCCAACCGACTGTCAAGCAACTTTTGTTTTTGCTCAAAACGGCGATCGGCTTTGGCAATCAATCTCTCCTCAAACTTGTTTATTTGCACGAGATCATCGCGGGAAAGTCCGGCTGCGTGTGCCAAAATCACGTCTTGTTGAGGCGAAGTCGAATAAAGGCCCATACCGTCCGAACCCAACACGCAGCGCACCCCGTGATCAACATATTTTTTCAACGGCACCGCAGTAATGTCGTCAATGTTATTGAGAGAGAGGTTGGACGCCATATTAAACTCAATCACCGCGTTGGTTTGCCGACACAGGTTAAGGCACTCTTCGTCCACACCGTACAAACCGTGACCGATACGAACGGCCGGACACCTCAGACGGCGGCCGTTTTCGGCTTCCGCTTCCTTGGTCGCTGCCTGAACAATTTTCAGCACCTCTTTTACATTGTCCTGAAATAAAGGATTTTCTCCTGCATGAACCCGCATAACAAAATCGGGATCATGAAGAGCCGCCCATTTGGCAATTTCTTTCAATTCATCGCCAAAGGCCTCGGTCGGGTTTGTTTCGTGTCCCATAAAATCAACTCCGACCACATAAGGACTGGCTGCTACCGCCTTGATGCGGTCTACTTCATCCTGATTCCATTCTTTGTCCGAATGGCGCCACATTGCCGCCAGAAAACGCATTTTGCAGCCGGTATCGCGTTCAATCTGCGGCAATTCCTTGTGCAAAGTTTCCAACACCCCGAGATCACCGATAACCGACGAAAGCGAGAATTCGGCGTATTTAATGCCGGCAGCCGCATGAGAAGTTGCAACTTTGCGCAGAAGAGTCGGAAACATCTCCGCATTTTTGGTAAAAGGCCCGCGCATGACGTAAATTTCTTCCATTTTATTAAACGTTTCCTGCTGTTCAAGCGGAATACGCATGGCAATTGCATATTTTTCAATATCATCGCGGTTGGCCGCCAAATCGTTTAACAAAACGTTGTCATTGCCGTCTCTCTTGTAACGGGACAGATCAATACCTGCTTTTTTCAGCAAATCTGCCGGGATGGATATATTATGCTCCAACCCGGCTTCGATCAAATCTTCCGGCGAAAGGCAACCGGCAAAATGAGTATGCAGATCCGTACTGTGAGCCAGACCGCTGATTTCGTCACGAGAAAAGACCGTTTGCTGTTCCCGTCGCGCCAGCATCCGCATTTCAAAAGAAGTTAAATGTTTTTGCGGTGCTTCGGTATCCAAACGGATCTGTCCGGCTTGCTTGTCTTCGACAAAACGAGCAAACTGCTCTTGACCGATAAATAACCGCAAGCCGTTATTTTCGTCGGGTCGGATTGAAATCATCTTTTCAATATTGCGGATGATATTTTCACCTGCCCGCTGATCCTGTCCGCGATAAGACATGACCGGAACAAAACGTTCTCCAACTCTGTCAATTGCCAAGGAAACATCCTTTGCATAGTCAATATTCAGATTGAGCAATTCCGGATAATCAACAAAATACTCATTAGACATCGGCAGTCCTTTCCGTCAAAAGTTGGCAAAGCTATGGCTCAGCGTTGGAAATTGTTGGACATGCCGCGTTGAATATACGGATTCTTGCGATCTTCTCCGACAGCAATTTGTAAAAATTCATCAACCGCACCTTCGGGCTTTTTGCCGAAAACAGCTTCATAATTTTTGCGGATGTTGTAGCCGGGCGCCGTCAACACCATAGAAGCTTTTTTGCCGTCTTCGCGCAGCACCAAATCACACGGGCTATTGTTACCGATTGCCTCATCGCCCATAAAAGTTACCAAACCGCCTTTGGCAACAAACTGAACTTCTCCCCAAGTGGTACTAAGATACATATCCTCCGGGGCGGCAATGGCTTTGCGGACTTCACCGCCGACAGTGTGAGCTTTAGCCGTTTCCCCGGGTTTCAACTCCTCAAAGGTTCGGCCGTCGTCAACCGTATAATTGTTTGGACCCGCTTTGGCCGGTTTTTTAGCATATTGGTCCGTACCGCCGTTAATGCAGCGGCGGCTGTCAATGGCAAAGCCTTCACCGGCAACATTTGTCGTCTCTTCAACCGTACGGCCGTCGCGCGCCAGAACAACGGTACGAACTTGTTCGCCGCCGAGAGCTTTGGTCAGCTCGACGGCAATACCTATTTTTTCAACTTCAAAAACCGCTTCCGGATTTTTGGTAATAAATTCCAGTGCCTCTTCCTGAGAAATGGGATTCTCTTTAGTTGAATTACGTAACTTCGCCATTTTGATTTTCCTTTCCTGATGTTGTTGAGCCCACCATAAACCACCGTTTATGGCGGAAAAAAAATCATGAAAGAAGAGCAACGGATGTTTTCTGTGAACCCGGCAGAAAATAAAGAAAATTAAAAAAACATTGATATTAGACAAAAATTGTGTTACTACTTCTAAGTAGAGCAAATAAACGGTGGTTTAAATGATATGGTCTCCCCCGTTAAAAAACTTTCAACGAGGAACTGACCATGATATACGGATATGTACGCGTTTCAACCGATCGTCAAAACGTTAAAAACCAACATCACGAAATCAAAGAATTTTCAAAACAGCAACGGTTGGAAATCAATACGTGGGTTATCGAAACGATTTCATCCCGCAAAGAACTGAAACAACGCAAATTAAGCAAGCTTTTACAAAAAATAAAGTCAGGAGATATTATCATCGCTACCGAAATATCAAGGCTCGGGCGCAATATGTTGGAGGTAATGGGCATCTTACAGAAATGTTTGGAAAAAGAGTGCCAGATATGGACATTAAAAGAAAACTATCATCTTGGTGCCGACATTCAGTCAAAAGTTCTCGCTTTTGCCTTTTCCCTGGCGGGAGAAATTGAACGTCAGTTGATTTCGCAAAGAACCAGAGAATCACTGAAACGCCTGAAATCAGAAGGACATCATCTCGGACGGCCTTATGGATTTAACTATCAAAAACTGGCAAAATATCATCTGCAAATTGAACAAATGCTGGCACAAAAGCTGTCAAAGGCCGAAATTGCCCGCCAATTCGACTGCAGTTGGAGTACGCTGCACAGATATATCAAAAAATATTTTCATTAACAGAAATCTCATCTTTCAATATATTTTAAATAAGAAGTTTTTGATTTTATATCTGATTTGGAAAGGAAGCCATAATAATCGAAGGTTTCTTTTCGGGCGGGGCTATGACAAACGGTTGCCGTTAAAACGCTGCACGTTTCGTTAACAAAGAGCTCCCTATCCGGTTACCATATTTGATTAACAAATGGCCTCGGGTTTTACTGCGGCTTCTTAAGAGTTTGGCATTGAGACGGCATCGTACATCCCTGAGGGGCGTGAAGTAATATCTTTCCGAGTTAGCTGAGGCTTCTCCGATCGTTACAAGGGTGACGTGGGGACGGATATCCGCGCAGGGGGGTTGTAAAACAGCCATAAACCAACTGAAGCTACCTTATATTTATCCGTCTGTTGCCGCTCGCGGGTCAGACATTTCGAATTTCATTCGGATTTATCCGTATGGTCTGATCAACAAGACAGTCTGTGGACTGGCTTTTCATATAATTCCAAGTATCAGAGGTCCGTGCCTGGTCTCGTGACGCAAGTTGTGTGATGCTCGAACATGGCTCTAAAGCTTATAATTAGCTTTAGA